>JBPOIC010000018.1:0-162427 GCA_052034865.1 Myxococcota bacterium
ATCTTCTGAAGCAGAAAAACAAAACGTCACCCGAGGGTTGGGTATTGATGAAGATGGAACAAGATCCAATCTTCGCGGAAGTCCGTCTGCATTTGGTGCAAGAGATGGCCTTGGGCCCAGGTATTCGAATGCGGGGGATAGGGTGGAAGATTCTGCAGACTCTGTGACCCCAACTCCACGAGATCCTTCTGTAGCCCATATATCGACTGCGCCCTCATCACTACCAACAATCGCATTTCAATCAGGAACTTTTCTTGATGGAAATATAGGTCGAGCCATTGTGCCGAATGCGGATGGGAGTCCGCTAGTGATTGGCAGAGGTAAAGATTGTGGTTTGCGTATTCTCGATCGTCATATTTCCCGACGTCACTGCGTTATTGAAAAAGCAGCTCATGGATGGGTTTTGATTTCGGGCGATGCTAATGGAAGAAAATCAGCAACCCATCATGCTGTTTATTTAAATGGGATAAAGTTAAATGAAGGACGCTTCACGATCAGAGCAGGAGATCGTATCGGTTTTCCAGATCTTAGAGAGGGTCATCGATATGTTGAATTTGTATTTAAGCCGCCCCTCACAGAACCTGAAGTAAATCAGCCTAAGAGAGATCCTCTTCAAAGCTTTGGGATTGTTGTTCCAAAGGCTGTTAAGATTCAAAACGCAATTCCTGTTGATCTTAATTTTGGTGAGGATGAAGAAGGTAACCCTAAGATTCTCCAAGGAGATTTAGGAGAAGAAGTCCCTCTTGATAATCATCAAACGGGTAAGTGGTGTCTTTTGGTAGATGAGAAAAATGGGGATCCTGGTAGATCGAAGACTCTTCAAGTTACACTTAGAAGTCCTTTAGGTGATCTGAGTTATGGTACAGTAAAACTCTCTGCCGCGGATGCAAGGCGCTTTAAAGAACAAAATTTCTATTTGTTTACTCCTTCGAATAAGGCTGACTCCGCACCAACAGATCCCATTATTCCACCTGCAAACTCCCCTCGTGCGACATCCAAATTTGATCATCATGCCAATGGCTTTGGTTCCGAATCTGCCCTAGGTTCGGTGGTTGGCACTGGCGATCGAAATCCCATTGAATTTGGTCCTACTCACTTACATGCTTCTGATGGAATGGGCGTCGGTATTCCTTCCAGTGTTGAAGAAGCGATTGGGGCGAATGTCGCCTATGCGAGTTCTGGTCAGGTAGGTCATGATGGTGGCTACCGAGATGCGGCGCGTGTTTCGGCGAGTGAATATCAACGAGCGGCGTTGGACGCAGCGAAGGCGGGATTGAATATTGCGAGTGAGAAAAGTTTACAAAAATGGTTAGCAAATTCTGAAAATTTAACTGGCTATATAAATGCGGTGGATGGTCTTCCAGAGGGATGTGTAGAGGTCGCTGGAGAGGTGGATACCGTACTGGCGATGATTCGTCTTCAATTGAAAAACCGTGAATCTGCTCACGATATTGATGATGTGGTGCGAGTTATCGCCTCCCGTCTTCGTCGCGATAGTGAGGAGCTTTTACGTCTTGAGGCCGCCATTAACCAAGGTTTGGATCAAGCGATTCAATCCAGGAATGCTGCTGTTTCGCTTAATCTTCTTGAAGCGTTGGCAAGGGGGTGCGGGCCAGCGAGTATGGTGAGTAGGCGAGTAAAAGATAAACTCTTGAGTGTGTATCACAGAGGTTTAGGTCAGGCTTCGTTAGAAAAAATACGATCGAAGGCTTTGGAGTTGGTTTGTAACCTGATCAAAGTTGAGGGCAAAACGAAAGAAAATCTGGCTCTCTTAAGAGTTCTTATTGGAGTGATGGATGGATGGTTGGATGTAAAAACCGAATTAGAATTAACATTATCGAACGCATTGGCGAACTTGTTAAAGCAACTTATTTCACGTGAAATTGAAGTAGGTGGATCTTCTACCCTCACGCCAGAATTGGAGCCTGTCTGCATCTATTATTTAAGAGCTCTGAAGTTACTAAAAAAGAGAATTCGCATAAGTACGGGTTCAGAATCTGCTCAGAATATAGATAGAGCTTATTTGTCGATCAGGAATTTAATGATAGGTGCTGGTTGTGAAGGCGATGCCTTAGATAATAAAATAAATTTAGCTGCTCAACATGCCCAGGGTTTACTCAATTTTAGTGGTAAACTTTATCAGTTTGATGGAGATGCATTCATTGCTGCTATTAAAGCAATTTTACATGCACATGATCGAGCTATTGCCGATAATAACGCCTTTCTAGATAAATATTTTATCGAGGAAAGATCTCTTCCCCAGAACGGCCCACTCGCATGGATCAGCCAAGGTCTTCGTTGGCTTTTGTCCCTTCCACAAAGAATTCCAGGTTATCCAGCAGCACAAGCTTTTATAGCTTCTTTATGGGTCGTTATAACTCGGTCCAATGATCACGAACCCGAAACCCCCATCCTGCCCGTAATATCGACTCCCCCTGCACGTGTAAGAATCGATGAGAATATTAAAGAAGAACCAACGAAAGTGCGCATTGCGGAAGTTTTAGCCGCAGAAGCGGCGGCTTTGGCGGAAGAAGAAGCGGAGAGGGCAGAGCCCGATTTTAATCCACTTCGAGAAGAACGGCGCGCCGGCTCTTTCATTCAGGATCCTCTCAAAGGGATCGCCTTCCTTTTCCCCATCGAAAATTTAACTTCGATTTCTGGCAACCTCATCACCACCGTTGCTATGGTGAGTGCCACGGCTGTTTTGAGCGTTGCGTATCTTATTCAATCTGGTCGCGTGCGCTCGGTCGCGGACTTGCATCGGGTGATGAGTGGTATTTGGGAAGGTATGCAGGCGACGTTGAGTGATCTTTTTCAGCCCCTGCGCGGAGTTGGAAAATCCGTAAAAGCAGGTGGAGAAGAAGCGGTAGGCCTTGCAGAAAGAGTTGTGGAGGGCACAGTTGGTGCCGTCGGTTCTTCGGTAGGAGCGGCTGCCAAAGGCGCCATGCCAGCGGCACTCGCTGTAGCCATTGCTGGTGGAGCTCCTGAAGATGGAGAACCCCGCAAGGAAACCGCAGCTCAATTTCAGCCAGAAAGTGACGGGACAGGAGAAGAATATCCCCCTGATACAATTAAGAGATCTCACGCTTCTAAACTCGCACCGGAGAGTCGAAAGAGCCACCTGGAATTTAATCCTGCCGAGGAGCTTTCTTTTGAAGCGCTCAATCGAATCGTTGAGACGGAGGGAGAAGGCTTAGATCATTTATTACGCGCATACGAGGCAAAACTGGATAATCCAAAATTCACAGGAAACCGTGAAGTTTGCAAAATGGAACTCGCACTCGTTCGTGCCAAGCGCGCATCCGATCAGATTTTGTCTGAGCTGCCAGACAGGTATATGAATGTCACAGATCGCATAGACGCCAATTATTTTAGAGCTAAAGCAATAGAAGCACGAAAGGCCCAGAACCCAAGAGATGCCCGTATTTTTGAACTTTTGATCGAGTTTGAAGATGGTCGGAATAATCGGGAGACTTCAGATGGGGATTGTCAGAGATTGGCTGAAAACGCTTTAAGATACGGAAACATGCTGGGGTATGAAGATGCCTTGGCACGTATGCTAGGAAGTAGGCTGGCACAGCTTGAAGATCCGAAGTTACCTAAAAGGTACGTCAGTTCAGTCACTCCAACTGAGCCCGAATCTTCAGCCTCAGTAACAGATAGGGTGGCAATGCCACCTCCAGAGCCCGGTCGAACTGTGGCTGAACCCTTACCTGTTTCGCCTGATCCCATTCCATCTGCTCCTTTATCTTCTGTCACCTATACTTCAAGTGGTACGATGCGAGCAGCTCAGCTTACACCTACCTCTGGCAATAACAGATCTTTAGATCCGTTGTTAGATCCTTATGGTGCTGTTTATGTACGTGGAGCGATTGCTACTCCATCTGTTCCTTCTTTTCCTAAGGCAATCGAAGGCACCGATGCCGGTGCTGATAGTCCTCCTCCCACTACCCAACGCTCCAGAAAAATGGGCGAGCCAGAAACTGGCACTGGAAAAATACCAGCTACCGTAGCGGTAGCTGACAAAACCTTACCACCTTCTGACGATAGACCGACCGATGAGAAAAGCCCTGGATTTGCTTCCGTCGCGCCTTCGCATCAAAGTTCAGGTCCTCCTGCAAGCGATGAAATCCCGACCCTTCGTACAACGCTCCCAACGCCAGGCACTGCTGGTTTCATTGCTTTGGGAGTAGGAATCGCAACACTTTTGGGAGAAAGACTTGCGGATGCTCAAACTTTTGCAGATCAGCAGATTCAAACCGGCATAAATGGCGTGATGACGGTAGCTGTTGTCATTGGTGCCGTGAGTATCGCGCTTTTAGGTTATGCTTTCTGGGCAAATCTAAAATTAAAAAGAGAAAATCAGCTCGAGGATGAAGCTAAAAAGAAAAGAGAAGTTCCAAAGATCAAAGCTAAACCTCAGGCTGAGATTTCGACACTCCCTCCCTCAGCAAAAACGGATCCTTCGATTGCCGTAAGAGGTTTTACAGAAGAGCCCATTCCAGTTGATCTAAATGTCGCAAGAGCCGATTTGGCGGATACCTTACGTAGTAGTTTTGGCAATAAGGCAATCGGACTCCATGTGGATCATGAGTCTTCTGACCAACCCATTGTGATCACGATTGCGAGAACAGTAACGCCAGAAGTCGTCTTACAAATGATTTATGAGGCTCAGAGTGAGATTGATCTTTACTATCTCGATGGACAACTCATTGCTCGAATTACTGAGCAGGGTAACTTTGTTCTTAATGTCCAGTATGATGCTTCTCCTGAGGATCAGGGTGAAGAGATACATAATATCGTTCTCCCGAATGTTCAGCATTATTCAACTCGTCCAGACCCTGACGATTCCGCCTCCACTGGCCCTGCCACCGGAATGATTGGCGCCGTGGCGTTGATGATAGGTGTGGGAAATGCGATGTGTCCATCTTCGCAGCTCTCAACCCTGGGTGCGCTGAGTGTGCGGGATGGTAGAACCATAGAGGTAAGACCTGCGCTGATTGTTAGAGACGAAGCAATTCCAGACGGCATTCCGGATTTTGGAAGAATTTTTGGAGCCACCTCTCCTGAAGCTCAGCAAACGGATCAGTATTTAAACGATGCTTTGGATCAGTGGGATAGGGGAGAATCTGATTTTTTTGAGGCACAGCAAGAAAGTTTTTCTGATCGACCGACACAACCAGCGCCCCATAAAACTCCTGTGGTTTCGAGCACGCCTTCTGAAAGTTCACGTCCCACTCTTGTCCCCGCGATGGGAATGTTTCGAAAAACAGTCGCAGGAATTATCGTGGGATTGGCAGGTATGTTTATCTCGACAGGGACTCAGGCCTCGACGCCAACGCGCAATCAACAAGCAGAATATGCAGTCGTTCATTCGCCAAATGATTCTGCCTTGAAAACAGCTTTTGGATTTATGGAAGGGGCTTTGGCGTTGATTTTTGTGGCTGGGGCTGTGGAACGTAGACGAGACTGTGTAAAAGTGAAATTGGGCGATAATCGGATCACTCTAGTTTCTCGGGGTAATCAATTAAATCGTAATGTTTTTGGGTTAGGACAGATTGTTTTAACACCTCTTCAAATAATAAATGTTGAAGATCGCACTGTAGAAATTCTTTGCAGCCGTACTTGGGGAAATGAATCGGGCGAATTAGATCAGGATCTAATAAGAATAATCGTTGAAAGAAAATTCGCCAGTTCAAGGCTGTTAATAGAAAATGATTCAGATCATCCTGGTGAGATGAAAGTCATCTCAAAACATTGGATTGTTGAAGAAGGTCCTGGCATTTACGGATCTGATGAGGTTTTTCCTCTTAGTCTAAATAGGTATGGAATCGCAAAAGTATGGAACAAGCCTGAATTTGCTAAGGTTAGGCGTGAACCAAACTTAAGAAAAGATGAATCCAGAAAAGGGCTTTATCATCTGGATGGATTTGGATTTAATATAACAACCGATAAGATCGGCCGTATTCGTGGAAAAGGGTTTTACTACTGCTCAAGAGTTGTTCTTACCATCAGAGATGAAAATAAACCTATTTTCGATATTACTGTTGATTCTCATGTTCCAGTAGATGCCGAAGACCTTAGTGTCTTTAAGAAGGATTTTGCCCGACTGGTCTCTTATCTTCGAAATGTCTGTAAAGCAGATTTGGTGAATATCAAGGTGGATCTCCTCTATGGGACAAAAGATAATGGTGAACAGCCGGGAAAAGCCATTGAAGACATGATCAAAAGTATGGGGTTAAACCTTCGATCATCGCAGCCTATTCACAGCGATCAGGAGATTTGGGATTTGGACTTAAATAGCGGGCGACTTGAACGGGTGGCTAAATCTACTAATGAGTGAATTTGAATGCTCGCAGATAAAGTTTGACCTCTAAGGCTTAGTGATTTCGAGTTTAGTATTTTATTTTATGTCCCCCTCCCTCTTTTAACAAATCTCATTGTTTCCACTTACCACCCGGATCGAGTCACTCTTTTCGGCTCGCGCGCGGGGAGATGTGCAAGAGAAATGGTCTTCCTCCGAAAAACGAGAGAGGGGCTTGCCGCAGGCAGGGGGGAGATAATTGAATTGTCAGTTTTCAATTGAACATCCTTCGACAAGCTCAGGATGTCGCATCTGTTTTTCCATTTTCTCCCTCCTGCCTCCCCCGACCCACCTACCGGAAGGTGTCAAAAAATCAGCAGTTTTAAGCGATATTTACGCAACCCTTTTGCGGAAAGTGACGATATAATGATCTGGTAGCGATTAGATTTTCTGGGTTTTCACACTTTCTTAACCACTCATTCTTTAAAAATTCATGACACCGCCTCTCACTTTTGATCCAAGGTCTGTTCCTTCAGCTTTGCCTGTAGCAGGCGCCTCTCCAGCATCCGCTTCAACTCCCCCACCGTCTCCTGCTCATGAGGTTCCCGTTCAGGATCTGAACTATCAATTGGGTCTTTCCGCAGAGCAGCTCAAAACGATCATCGCTGAAGTCAGCCCTTTGGGCATTCATCTGGATCATCTCGATGAAAGCGGGTTTTTAAAAAATTCTCCGCAAGGTTTGAGTGATTCCACACCTCATCCTCTGCACACGAAAGTCCGTCAGTCTTTAAGGGCTTACCTTTCCTCCGCTGAGTTCAAGTCCATTCAGGATTTTATTGGTACCGAAGCTGGCAGGGCACGATTAGGCAAAACCTTAGGCCTAACGGTTGGGAGCGACACTTTCGAGGAAAAGTCAGTTTTGCTTCGGACAAAAATTTTAAAAGATGCGATTGTGAATTATCTGCGGGATCGCACGGAGCTGTCTTTGCTTCCGCCATGTGAAGTGAATCGCTTTCTCACTGAACTCTCGGCCGATCAGGGCTTTCAGCTTCCGGTACGATTCAGTGAGGTCGAGGTCTCCGATATTACTGAAAAACTCGAAGGCGAAAAATCGACGTGGGGGGATTTTGCACGTTTTGCAAAATCAGTTGAACTGAAGGCCGCCGAATTTGAAGGCGCCGGCGAGCTCGAAGGCGCCGCGCGGGCGTATGAACAGGCCACGCGTTTTAATCCGCAATCAGAATCCTTAAAACAAAAAGCCGCTGAGGCCTATCTTCGGTGGGCTCAAAAAGAAACTCAACACGGTAATGTGTGGGTTGCCGAAAATCTTTATCGTCGTGCGTATGATCTTGCTCCCGGAGGCCATTGGAAATCGCATCAGATTCGGGGTGAAGCCCTGATGGGTCTACATCAGCCGGCCAAGGCGTGGGGCGAGTTTTTTGATGCTCAAAGTCGTTTGCGCGAATGCCGTGAGGGGCGAGTTGAAACCGCCCTTCTCGAAGGAGTTCTTACCAACGAACAAATCAACACCCAACTCGCAAACCATCTCAAGGCAGCTCAAAACGCCCAGCATGCCGCGAATGAAAAAGACAGCTCGGCCTACGATGTTCAGCAGATGCTGGGACGCGATGCCCTTCCCAAAGAAATGATTGGGTTTCAGAAAACCATCGAGCGTCTGAATGCCGAAGGGGTTTTGGTGCGCATGGAAGATATCGCCGAGGCGGATGTCACGCGTGCCGAATTCGGGGCTTTGGAGAAAGCATTCGATCAAACCCTCGTCGATCTTTTGAAAAATAAAGGAGTGAGCGAAGAGAAACTACGTGCCGATCTGGGACGTCCGGTGACGCCGCTCGATTTTGTGACTTATGCCTTTAATCATTTTGCCGAGCATCGCGCAGAAATCGAAAAAAGTTTTGGACGTCTTCCTTTTAATGACGATGGCAGCCTTTCTCCCCAATTCAAACAGGCGATTGAGCAGACCTTATCTTCCGAGGCATATGAAATCCAGCAACGCCTGATCGAACAGGGCTTGAAGCCAAAATCCGAAGAATTCAGAAATGCCTTTCGCATCGAATCCGGCAAATCTCTTGAGTTTCGCGAATGCGTGCGCCTGCTGAATCCAAACTCCAGCCTGAAAGAAAAAGCGATTGCCTATACACGGTTGATGGCGAGCTCCGAGATGGGGCGTGCGGCCGCTTCCGCCAGGAAAGCCAAGAAAAATGATGAGTTGAGCGCCGCAAGCCAGGCCTATGAAAAAGCTGCGGCCCTTTATCAAAAAAGTTTTCTGCTGACTCAACATCCGGCCGATGCCGAACTGGCGGCTCAATGTTTTTATGCCGCGGGTGCTCTTGCTCTTAAAAAAGGCGATGAAACTCAGGCGCGCGATTTGTTTTTAAAAGGGGTTGAGAGTTTAAAGAGTTTGAATCTGCTTTCCGCCGATCAGCAATTGGCTTCGGATCCGGAGGCCTTGATGATGCTTGGAAACGGGCTTCGTGAGGCCGGGTGTTTGCGTGAGGCCATGCAGGCTTACGTGTTCGTCTATCAAAAAAGCGGGATGAGGAGTGAGCTCAAGGAGGCGATGGGTTTTACCCAGCGTCAGATCGAGACCCAGAAAACTTTAGGAAAAGAATTTTACGCGCACTTAAAAGAGCTGGAGATTGAGAAAAAAGAAAAGGGATTTTCGCCTGAGAAAAAGTCAGAACTGGAGAGAATGAAGAAAGGGCTGGATCAACTCAGTCAACTCAATGCCCTTTCCTTTTCGGGAGCGCAGGATCCCAGGGCCTTTCAAGCCTTTCGCGAAAGCTTGATCAATGCCTTGAAAAATCCCAGTGCGTTTGATCCTGAAAAATTTTCGAATGAAATAAAAACCTTTCAGCAGGCCGCAACCTCACTTCAACGTCTTTCTCAGATTCGCGAAAAAATCCTGGAGAAATATCCCGAAGAAATTCAGCGCTATGTGAAAAAGACGGGCGACTGGTCGGTTGTGCGTCTGGATTATTCTGACAAGTCAAAGCTTCCACAAAACGATGAAGTCAAAGGTTGGAATTTTAAAAACCTCGATCCGAAAGAGCAGGAAGGAAATGCCCTTCTCAAGGCCTACACCAAATTGAAAGACAGCGCCGATCCAATCGATCGCGTGCGTGCCTCGCAGATCGAGAAGATGATGCAGGTGATTTCAGCCCGCGATCTGATTCAGAATTCTTCTGAAGATCTTTCGAGCTTCACCGCCGAAATCTCATCGCTTGAAAAACTCTTTTTCGAAGTCGATCCCAAAACGGGTGAATTACCGCTGGATCCAGCCCAGCAGGATAAGATTCTTCAGCTTTCATCTGCCTTGCAGGCCTTGATGTTGCTTGAAAAAAAGGTTCAATCCGAATCAACGCCTGCTACGTGGTTTCAAAATACCCTGGGCGAATATCAGCAGGGACTGGCTGCCTCCAAAAAAATGATGGAGGTACTTGCGAATGCAAAAACTCAACTGAAAGAAATCCAAGATAAAAAAGCCCAGGCCACTCAGGCCAAAGATGCCCCTAAAATTGCCCAGCTTGAAAAACAGGAAGCCCAGCTGCGGGAGCAGTTGGGTGAAGTCACCAAACAAATTCGCGAGGCCTTGAAAGAAGGAAACAGGCAGTTTAGCGAAGACTATCTCACCCTGCTTAAACAATCCGACAGACCCGAGGTGCGCGATGCCCACGGAAAAATTTTATCTCCCGCGGCGCATTTGAAAGATGCGAAGGGTCGCGTGCCTTTTCAGGCCGAGCTCGACGCCCAGGTAGGAGCGATGACCGCCTTGCAGGTGGAGCTTGAATCGGCCGATCCTTCTCAAGATCCTTTTGCCCAGATCGACACCCTCACCGATCAGCTCAAGAAACTTTCGACCGCGCAGATTCGCCTTACAAAGACCTTGAGTTTTTCGCAGATTTCCCTGGCAAAAAACTGGTCTCCGCTTCCAGAAAAGATTTCTTCCGAGAAAGCGATCAGCGGAAAAATGGCCGCAGAGCTTGCGGGGGACGGATCGGAAAATCTCCATCGTACAGAGCACGGTTTCGATCGCGAATGGGGAAAACAAATCGCAGAGTTTCATCAGGCCTTTGAGTTTGGGATGGATGAAAAAATCCGCCCTGAGTTGATTGAGCAGTCGATTCAAAACACCCAAACCTGGATGCGCGGCCAACTGCCCGAGGTGTTTAAAGGCGCGTCCGAATCAATCCGCGATGGGATTGAGCTGCGTCTAGAGCAGCTTGAGAAGGCGCAGTTTGAAACTTTAAAATACGATAATCTGAATATCCTGCCCGGTCTGGAATGGAAATACATCACGCCCGATCAGACCCAGGAACTGGAAAAGCTCCACGCTCTCTATGCCCGCGCGAAGGAGGCCCTCGATCGCGGTGACACCGCCGAAGCTTTGTCGCTGTATCACTTGGGCACTCAAAGTGTGCTCACCAAACGCGTCGATCAACATCTCGATGATTTTCATCATCGTCTCACCTACGTGAACATGGCGATCGGTGCGGTGATCACGACGGGAACGATGATGATTTCTGGCGGTATCGGAAGCGGTGCAGCTGCGTGGATGGTGGGTGAGTTGGGTCTGGAGGTCGGAGGTCTTGCGGCGGGGGGGCTTACTCTGGCGGTTGATAGCGTTGCTTTTATTGCGACTGAAAAAGTGGTGAACTACAGCCTTTGGAAGACGGCCCGCTATGGTGAAAATCCTTTCGAAGTGCGTAAATCGGATGGCACACTCCGTGATTACGATACCCTAGATTTTGCCTTCGATGTCGTCAAGAACGCCGCGATGATGAAGGTGCTTCGCTGGGGGCATGAGGCTTTTGCCTTGCAGACGATGGGAAAAACGGTGATGCGCAAGGAAGCTACGCGGGTGTTGGTTGATGAAGCGACAAAGGTTTCCAGTCACGCTGCCAAAAATATCAAGCTCAAGGCGATTGAACAGCACGTTGCCCAATGGTCTCTGGAAGGAACCCGCGGGATATCCAGGTTGCAGCGTGCCCAGAATTTTGCGAAGTGGCTCGCCTTTAAGGGCGGCGATATTGTTTTCGAAGGGGCCGTCATGCATGCCTGGGAAATGCCGGCTGGCGTAGCGGGGCATTGGTTCAACGGGCTTCGTGAAGGGCGTAAGGCAAGCTCGCTTGCGAAAGAAACTCTTCACGTGATCGAAGAGGCGAACACCCTCGAGGCGACTGTTCACGGTTTTGCCAACCTTCTTGCCTTAAAACTCACGGGTCGCTTAGGACATCCTTTTCAGCAACTGATGGCCAGCAAACGTGCGCAGGCGACGCATCTGCAAAAAGAGGTCGCGGAGTTTCAAAAACTCGCCGAACAGTTTGGAAAAACCCTCGCAAAATCGAATTTTGAAATGACGCCTGAGAATCGCTTGAAGGCCCAGGGTTTAATGCAGATGGGCGATCAGCTCATGGCCGGGGCGAAGGCACAGGGCTTATCCCTTCCCGCCGCTGACGAATGGGTGAATGCGCGCGAGATGTTGGGCGATCTTGCTTTTAGCGGTTATGCGACCGGACGTCTGCGTGCGATTTCCGAAAAGGATCCTGCAGGAAAAATCCAGCACTTTGAGATCGATATTTATACCCACGAGAAAAGGCCCATCTCTCCTGAGGTTTATGCCCAGTATCAGATGTGGTCGCACGAGCAGGCACGTGGGCTTCCTCCTACTGAAAAACCCGTCGAACTCACTCATGAGGGAATTGAAAGGGTTGAGCGTGCGGTTCAAGAGAAGGCCCAGGCGAGTGTGCGCATGGGTGAAAAAGGCGAGCCGGTTTTTGAGCTGCATACGCCCGAGCACGATCCTCTCACTAAAAATATTTCAGGCTATCGCCGCGTGTCAGTTTCGCATGTTGAGTGGCGCCATTTTCAGGCTCATCAGGGTGCCCTCGGCCTGTTTGAAAAGGCCGGTTTTAAAACGCTGGAGAGCATTTCTTTAGATCCTTTAAAATCTGCTCCGGGGGTTTATCGCGCCAGTGATCGCTCTGCCGAAAATCAATTTACACTTGCCGAGCGTTTCCTGGCCCGCGCGATTTTCGAAAACCCTGTTTCGCCCGCAGCCCTTGAGGCCTACGGCCAAGGCCTGCACGATCTTCAAAAACCGATTCGTGAATTTGCCGAACGGTCTGGCGATGCAGCACTCGAAAAGGTTGAAACGAGAGAGCAAATCGCCGAAAAAATTGGTGAGGCCATTCAGAAAGCCAAAGGCGATCCGCAGATATTTAAAAAATCGATGCGTGGATTGCTGAAAGAGGATGAAGTGCTGTTGCGTCGGCCATCTGCCGAGCCGGCACACGTAACTGAAGATAACGGAAGGGCGGTGGGCGCTGCCACTCACCTCGTATCCGACAACGGCTCTTTCGAACGGGCGACGCATGCGTCGCCCCTACAAGAATTTCAAAGCCCTCAACCGTCCGCCTCAGGTAAGTTTTCTGCATTACAAAATCCTGCTGTTGTAGGTGCGAAGCCTGCCTCGCCCTTAAGTGGATCCCATGAAATTTTGTCCCCCGCTGGCGTAGCGTCTGCACCAGATGCAAATCCTCCTCCTCAAACTTCCGCGCGCAGAGCCCCCTATAGGTTAGCCGTGGGTGCCGCCGCATTGGTGGGGGTGATGGCCCATCCTCTTCATGCGCTCGCAGGTGATCACTCTTCTCCAAATGTATCCTCCGCTCCTACTTTAGCAGCAGCTGCATTGGCTCTTGGGTTGGGAATCAGCTTTGTTCGTCGAAACGCTCGTGTTCGTGCCGCCATCCATGGAGTTGGTGAGAAGTTAGGAGGCGTTGTCGAGCATATGGGTGAGAAAGTCCGCGGTTTGCGTCGGTCACAAGCTGATACAGGAGGTCAGTCGTCAGGGGGAGGGGCGAAGAGTGATGGAGAGAGTCTGGTGGTTGATTCTACTTCTGGATCTACAATTGCGGGAAATGAACCACCTGCCGAAACTTCAGCTCCTCATCGAATCAGAACAGTCAGCGCTGCAATGACTAAAGCAGTAAAAAACCCACGGGAAACGGTGGAAATGATGATTCGAGCAGCGAAAGAAATTAAGCGCGGCTATGACCAAGTGGATCGGTGTGTCGGAAGATGGGTAGAGGCAAAGGCAAAAATTCCGGAGCGTCTGGCGTCAGTTCGGCAGTTTATTCAAGCCTGGCGAAAAGTACAGGTATTCAAGAATCAGATGATTGGTAATACAGGCCTCGATTCCCGTACTCCAGAAGGTCGACGTGAATTGCGTCGGATTCAAAATGTCCAACTCACTGCTGTCAGGGCGTATTACGAGGTTGTAAGTCTGGGTGCAGATAATCGCAACGTAAAGTCTTTGGCAAAAGTAGCAGCGACAAGCATTCTGGAAGGCAAGGTCAAGCTCGGAGATGTGAGAAGGTTGATCGAGGTTTGCCAAAAACCGCATTCCGATCTGGAATCACTTCATCCCTCACTGCATGGAAATAATATCAAAAAAAATATTTCAGCTTTTCGAAGAGAAAACTCGACACCTGCTACAGGGCAGACACTACGGCCTCCAGCGGTAGAAGAAGTTTTATCTCAACCAGAGGCTACGTCTGGTTCTCCTTGGGTGGCGGCACAATCCACTGCGCAAGAGCCAGCTTCTTCTGCCGAAGTTGTGAAACCTGCCGACGTTCCACCTCCACTCTCCGAACATTTGGAACCTTCTCGTGCGCGAGAACAGATTTCCCAAAATAGGGATGCAGAATTAATCGAGCATGCAAAGCGATGGGATCACCCAGAGGTGGATGAAGCCGAACTTCGTGACGAGCTTTTTAAATTTGCCACAAATTACAAAAGCGAACTCAGAGAACCTCCTGTTCCTCAAAAGGCATCAGAGCGATCAGCAGTTTTGAAAACCGGAGAAGAGATCTACGGAGTAAGTCGAGATGAAGCAGAAGGATTGAGACGCATTGATGAGATGAATGTTATTCAAAAGACGATTGCTTGGGCAAAAGATGCAGAAACCATTCTCATACGAGAACGCGCAGAAGGTTTAGAAGCCCTTGCGACTCGTGCGAAGGAGCAGGGGAAAGAAGGTCTTGGAAAACTTTATCAAACACAAGCCGAGGCTCTGCGTGACGTGATTGAAGAGCGGGAAACACAGCTCGCAAACCTGAAATTCTATGGAACGATTGAACCAGATGGCGAAAATCATCCTTTTGGGATTGCGGATCCTGAAGCTGCTCCACCTTTGCCTGGGAAAGGGAAGGGAGAAAGTTCTGGAAATGAAGACTCTGCAAAATCATATTTGGGCAGCCCCAACCCTGCGGATTTGAGCAGGTGGAATCAGCTTGATTTCTTTGCCCAAAATATAAGTCCAAGAGGGTCTGCCAATTCCGTGGTTTTTCGCCTATGGCACTCTGCCCACGCTGTGGCCCTTAGGTCTTTAAAATCGGCCATTGAAGTCATTAAGACCTCTCCAAGACTGTTAAGCTTACTTAAGGCTTTGGGAGATGAGACGGCCACTCATTTGATAACTTTTTTGGAAGATAAGAAAGCAACGGTAGCTCAATCTGCCCGAGCATTTGCAGTGAGATCTGCTATTGGTGCGATGGTGCCTGTGCTTGTGGCGGGTGCAAGTAATGCGCACACAGCAAAACCTGTTGAAATGGCAGTGAATCACCCCATCGTTAAGGAGGTAGCTTCAAAGTACAAGCTTGCGGGAATCAATGAAGAGACAAGCTTTTTCCTCGCCGATGAGGTTCTTAAAACAATACAATGGATCAATAACAGAAATATTGCTGAAACTATGATCCATGAAGAATTAAGAAGCCGTATGTATGAGGCTGATTTGCTGGATGATGTTTCTTTCTGGGGCAAGTTTCACAAAGATGCAAACAGACAGGGGATGAATGTTGAGCTTATAGGAAATCTGTATAACCTTACCGTGGCAGATCTTATCCATGCAGCAGTTGTAACCATATCCCGTCCAGGCGATGTCAAAAGAAGAGCTGTCGAGGAGGCTTTGAATGGCTGTAAAGCAAGATTAGAAAAAGCGTTGAATAATCATTTAGCTATTGATGAATCTGATCGCCCGGCTCCTCTTTCTACCGATGTAATTCCAGTTTCGCTCAGATCTCGAAAAGGGGCAAAACCTCTCAGCCCAGCTGCTGAATTTTCGGAAGCAAGTTCTGCTTCTCCAGAGCATTCACCTTCTCCCTCTCCTGTTGAACCCGCACCAAACACCGAACGCTCAAGAGTTGATGTTGATCGTCAGTCTACGGATGTTGGTGGTGCAAGTGCTGATCAGGTTGGAGGGGTAGGATCTCCTGCTTCGCCGGAAGTGGCAGGGGCAGAAGGAGTTTTAATTGGAGAAAACGCTCCTTCAACCTTGCGCACTCGAACCGGTACAGACCAGGCATTGAAGGGGCCAATAGATGGAAGAGCTGTATATCAGGATGTCACAGCTCAGGGCCGTGGGGAGGAGGGTTTTGTTTATCAATCATCCGCTCCACCTAAAGTAAAACCTGTGGGTGAAGCAAAACAGGAGGTAAGTTTTGTACCCCCTGCAAGATCTCCCGAAAGATTTGAGGATCCCTCTGATATTGCGGAAGCACTAGACAGTGCGCGATCTAGTGGAAGAAATCACTTCGACTTAACGGCACATGCCGCATCTCATGGTTTGTCTGATGCTGAAATTCCTGGAGATGCCCCTTCTTCCAAACCACCTACTTCCAAACCAAGCACACCACTTTCCTACGTTCGTAGAGAAACAATAAAACTGGTTGATAAATTTGTAGGAGAAACAAACAAAAGAGATGCTGTTATTCAGGATTTGGAAGGCTCATTAATCCGTCGAGGTGTTCGTCAGCCAGAGTCGCTGAGCCCTGTTTTGGAAATTCTCGATCAGGCACTCAATCACAAAGTGGATAGTAAACATGCCACCAATGCCGATTTGCCTCAGATGCGACGCATGCTTTTGAAGGCGGTGGCGAGCGGATATGTCGATGAGAGCAGTGCCCGAGAGTTTGCAAAGTATTGGAGTGAGAAAGTGAAGTCTCGGGATGAAGTGAGGGCCTGTCTTGATCTTGTTGGTACTTTGGTAAGTTTTGATATGGGTAATCCCATGAGTTCACCTGGCCAATCACGCAGGGCCTGGTATGAATGGCAGATGGGACGCGCTAGCGCGGAGTGGGTGACAGATTTTGTAAGTAATCCATCTGATTTTGTGAATCGATACCGAGCGGTCAACACGACAGAAGCTTTGGTCGGTCGCATGGTAACAACAATAGGTATGGCAGGTGGCTCAGAAATTAGCACAGATAAAAAAGCAGAGCTCTGCTCGGATGCCGCAAAACAAATAACGGAAAACAATCTTTCTCATGTTCTTAAGGATCGCCACGGGAGCCCAGACGCAAGCGCTGCAACCTTCGAGGCTGTCGCTTCCGTGATTCAGGAAGTCATGCGACAGGACCCGGAATATCAGGATGACCTAAAGAAAAAGGATCGGTTGACTCACTTTGTGATCGGCTTATTTACAACACTTGATAAACCTTATGTTCAGTATTTAATCGAACATGAAGTTCTTAAAGGGCTTGCAAGATTCTTTGTGGATCGGCCTGCTCAGGCGCTCTTCGAAATGCAAAGTTCTAAAACTGCTCCTGCCAGTCTTGAATATGCGGCAACTCATCCGGCTCCTCAGTCTGCAAGTCAGCGTCCAACAAGAACTGCATCTAAAGTAGCTGATGAAATACTGCGAGCTACCGCAGGTACAGCTAAGACAGTCCAAGCACCGTCAGCAGATCCGGCTTTTATTCAATCGGAAGCTCCAGATTCGGGTAAATTACAAACAATTCCCGCAACTCGACCTCGTTCCACCAAACCTTCACCGGCTCAACCTCCTAAACTTTCAGCACTTGCTGCCACCGTTTCCGCCATTGCCATCGGCATTGCCACGTTGTTTGGCGCGGGTGAAGCAAGAGCCGCCACGCCTGAGCGTGCGCATCCTGTAGCGGCTGAAGTGGTAGATACGAATGAGGCTCCTCTTACTCCTTCGATAGTTCAAAGAAATGAAGCGAGAGCTAGACAAGGTCGCCGAGCTGACCAAGCGAAGGCCCGTCTTGAGGCCGCAACTCATAAACAAACCAATAACATTTTCCGCTCTGTTCTGGAGTTGTTTGGAATCGCAGGTGCCGTTGCGATGGCGGGATCAGGAATTGGAAAAGGATCTAGAGATAGACCCGAATTTTCTTATTTTGCAGCGGTTGGTAATGATCCTAAAGCATACATCGTTTTGGGAAAAGCGGCTTTGGGGTCAAGCTCTGCTAATATTGCGAACACTCATTGCAGAATAGAGCGAACTGAGGATGGGATCTTTCTGCGCCAGTTAGCAGATAAACCAACAGAAATTTGCAGAACCGATGGAACGGCTCTTTCACTATCTAAAAGAACTGATGTTATTCCTGTTTTCCACGGGGATGAAGTCACTTTAGGGAATGAGATAACATTTAAAGTATGGGATCTCAGCGTTGCGGATCTTCAAGTGAAAACTGATTACGGCAATCACAAAGTGAATGATTCCCAGCTTGTCGAACCCCCAATAGTTTTTTTTGAAATTGCCTCACATCTTACTGGGGGGGTCGCCGATCAAATCGCACGCATCCGTACAGCGGTTCATCGGGCTGTTATGGAAACTCCTTCACGTGGAGCGTATTTTATGAGCGGCAGGAGAGACCCTACCCTCAGTGATCCAGCGGCTTTTGCGCCTGTTTTTTTTAAAGCGGGTCTCCCTGGAATTGATGAGTTGCAGTTGAATCTGTCTCGAGATGGACGTGCTCAGTTAGACTCCAAATCCCTAAGTCTACTGAGTACTCTACAGAATCTTAGTGATTATCAAAGGGCCGTCGTTGCCGCGATTAAATCATTTGAGGGTAAAAGAATTGGCGATATTGTTCGACTTCCGCATGCCAACGCCAAAGCTGTTGAAAAGGCACAAGCAGCCTTAATGCTTTTGGAGAAGACTCAAGACTCATCAAACATGACGGTTCATCTGAGTCACTTGTCTCTGGCCATGGGAGCCCCTGTTTTTGTCGCAGATCTTTATCTGGATTCGAGTGGGGTTGTGACCGGAGCCTCCATATCTCAACCCTATTGGAATCATTTTGGAGAAACGAAATATTTTATCGGGATTTGTGAAGAAGGCACGCGCATCCGTGCATATTTGACCGAAGCAAAAGAGCCCATCCAGGTGATCTCTGACAATATGCATGAATTAAATGAAGTTCAAAAAGCGACAGTAAACGCCTTGATTGGATTATCAAGACCAGAAGTTGAGAGAACTTTCACGAAAGATCCTTATTGGCGTCATGTGATTGAAGGTGACCCTTTAGGAAAACTTTTTCTGAAGCTTTGTTACGGTGAAAGCAATAGTCAGCCTTTAATTGATGGCGATAGGATCTATGATCTGACAAAAACTTTGACTGGATATTCGATTGTTCCAGCCAAAGATCAAAAATCAGTACACTCTGCAAGATGCCATTTCGCTCTTGAGAGGAAAGGGTTAGATTTAGCTTTTTCGTATAAAGTGCTTTCTGGGCAGTTGCCTGAAGAAGTTCGGGAAATGCTCGACTTCATTCAAACTAAAATAGAAAATCAAAGTCGTGTTTTGCATCAATGGAGGCCTTATACATCCCTAGAAAACAGGGTCCTAATTCCAAATGCACCAATGTTAGAAACACCTGCTCATGGAAAAGCTGTTTTTACTATTGGTAGAAATTCTTCTTCGAGTGGTCCAACACATATCCCAGTTCCAGATCCAGATAGGGTAATCAGCAGGAGACATCTTCAAGTAGAGAGAAATACACGAGGACGTATGCATGTCACTCGTATGAGTGAAGTTGGCAAGGTGTTTCTAATCGATACTGAGTTAAATGCCTTCAAATTGGAGGCAGGTAAACCCTTACGCTTTCTCCCAAATGATGTTTTGGTTTTGCAGAGTAAAAGTGGCGATTCTGAAGTTGCGATTACTGTCGATTTGGATGGAGCCTGGTATTACTTCAGAAAAGCGGAACCCCCTCCACCTCCTTCGGAGCCACCCCCGACGACAACCCGCGGATCTCGCACAGGCCGGTATGGCCCTGGTGGCCTCGGCGCTGCCGCTCTCATGGGTGCCACCGTTTTGGGTGCCAGCGAAGCGCGTGCAGCGGTTGAGCCATCTCATTCAGTTTCTCGACCGGCGCAGGAAGCAACAAATGAATCTAATGCGGGAGTAAAAACATCTTTTTCCGCCAGAACTCCCGAAGGGGATTTGCGTGCAGATCTTGCTCGACGCATAAGTCAACAGCGGCGCGCTGCTGCCCAAGCCGCAGGGTTTGAAGGAGGCTCCGACGTAAAATCATCGATAGCTCCCGCAGAAAAACCATCGTCTGCTCAGATTTTAAAACCTTCCGACAAAAAACCTCTACCTCCCAAAACACGTAGCCGTTTTCTTTCCTCTGCTGCAAAACTTCCCTTAGCTGTTCTCGCGGCTTCTGCCGTGAGCGCCATTTCCGGACTCGCTGAGGCCGCGGTGAGCGTTGCCCACTCAGCTTCATCCGCCGCAATCAACTCACAGCACGCCGTCCAGACCGTGTTGCATTCTCCGGGCCTGATCGACGCCGTCCTCAATCATGGCTCCCTTTTGGCACAAGCCGCCTGTCTGGGGTTTGGAGTGATGGGGGTGCTTGTTTCAAAAATGGGTGAGAGAGGATCTGCTACCGATCAGACTCAGGCATTGAGATCTGACGAGACCGCTTTTCCTGTGCCAATAGGCGCCTTCCCTGTCGCTACTCCACTTCAACAAGGACGCCGTCCCAAGATTACTCCAAATGATTTGGGCACAGATCGATGGGCAGTTTTTGTCGGTGGATTTTTAGAAAAATCACCGACGAACTTGCCAGAAAATCATGTCCAGGTTGAAGGAGTAAGTCCACGTGGTGTGGAGGTGAGAGTTTCTCAAGATGGAAACTTTAAAATCCGCCGCGACCCAGCTTCGCTTGAAACAGATCAATGGATTGCCGTTTGGGATCCTCACAATGGAATATGGGATGGAGTCCCACCTGAAGGAAGGATGATGCCGTGTAATTTTTTTGCGATTTCAACTCCCAATGGGCCAGTTGTTTTAAGTGTAGATTCTGAAGGGAAGATTTCAAGGCATGAGAGAATGAATGCTGTTGAAAAGCATGCTCCAGTACTGACAGTGCCACTTTTGCCGGCAAACCAGGAATATCGACGATTACCCTCCATTGAAATTTTAGAAAATTCAGGTCGGGTATGGATCACCGGCTTCCAAAATCAAAATAAAGTGGTTTTAGGTAGGGATGGGGATGTGAAAATTGGAGATAAGAACTCCCACGCACTTACTTCCAGACGTCACGCAACCATATTTAGACAGGAAAGAAACATTGTGGTTCCGGGAGGCATCGCTCAACGCATAGAGGTATTTTTAATTGAAGATGGTGCCCTGGATGAATACGGAAGAAGGATTCCCTCAGATAATGGAACCTTTGTAAATCGAACAAGGATTACATCACCTCAGGTTTTAAATGGTGGAGATTTGATCCAATTGGGTGAACATCAATTTATTTGGAAAAATCCTGAAGACGTCGCAGTTACTGTGTCAGATAAACCAGGCTACAATGGTGATGCCATATCAATTTTGGGTCCTAGTCAGGCGCAAGTTTCAATTCCAGGACGATTAAGTGCCCAAGCTAAAGGGGGAAAAGTTTTTTTAATTCCGAATTTAATCGAGAATGGGACCTTAACGATTGGAACAGATGGAGATGTTCGTATCGATGATCCGGCTCGATTAGCTTCGGAACTTCACGCAACCCTGATTGCTCGAAGTGAGGAAGGAGCCTGGGGGTATGAGATCATGGACGGAGCAAATGCCAATGGACAATGGATCAATACATCCAAAGGTACTTTCGTCAATGGAGCTAGACTTCGATCGGGAGAAAAGAGACGTTTAACAAATGGTGATACAATCACAATCGGGACAAATGTTTTCGTTTGGACACAACCCGTTCATGAATTTTCAGATCAAAGCGGAGTCGGTACGGTACTGGCTCCATCTTATGCAGGACTTCATCCAGAAATCAGACAAATAGGACAGTTTTCTCAAAAACATTTTCTTGATGGGGCTTTGATCGATGGATTTAAGATGCCCGGGCGTGGAGCTAAATGGGTGGCTGAAATTGGAGGTTTCATCGAAGGGACAGAAGATCGAGAAGTTTTGGTGTGGGATCGGTCTCAAGATCGAGTGATCGATGATTTTCTTAAAAAAGTAGTTAAAGCCGCGAGAGATAACATAAAACGGCGGCTTCTCAATGAAGGTAATCCAAATTTCAAGAATGATTTTACAAGTGTGATGAAAGTTTACATTACAATGCTAAGGGCAGAATTTAAAAAACCAGGAGTGAGCTCTTCAACAGTGATGGCCCGTCTGGATGCTTTTAGTAAAAGTAATTCAGGAGAAGAAGTTTTGCTGGGAAAGTTTTTTAAACCTGCTGATTTTGATCAATATGGTGGCTTTGCAGTCTGTAGGCATATTGGAATGCTGACCCAGGGGTTTTTAGCAGATATGGAAGTCAGAAATGTTCGGATGCAACGTGGAGAAGTTCTGTCGAAGCGAGAATCGGGGGGGCATCTTTGGAATGAAGTAGGCGACAAATGGATTATCGAGCCCACCTGGGCATTTCATATGGAAACCGATGAAGAAGCCTTAGTGGCGATTCTCAAAGAAAAGTCTCTTCTGAAGGGGGTTTATAATCCTCAATCTAAACAACAGAAATTTTAAACATTTCTCCCGACTGATCCCTGTGAGATGATTTGCCAGACGGGAGAAATAAGTGATTTTCTACTTCCCCAACCTTCCCTGCAATAACTCTCCTAATGCCTGTAAGGCATCCACCACGGTAAAAATCCCCACCACATGACCATTCTGAACCACCACGGCAGAGCCGTATTTTTTATCGGCCATCTCGAGGGCAACTTCGTCTAAGGATGCATCGGGATGAATGGTGTAAGGATCTGTGCTCATCGCATCTTCGACTTTTGTGGATCGCAGATCCACATCGCTGAATGAAGAAATTAAATTCAGATCTCGATCCGAAATAAGACCAACCACTTTGCCGCCATGCAACACCGGCAGATGACGGATGGCAAGGCTGGTCATCAATTCTTTTGCCTGAGAGAGTGGCTGTTCGGCACCGATGGTGTGCGGGCTGGTGGTCATGTATTTTTGAACTTGTGGAATCGATTTCATAGGATCTCCTGATTAAGAGGTTTCGAAAAATTTCAGCTTCATCCAGAGGAATTTATTTCTAAAATTTAAGACGATTCATCGCCATGATTTATATCAGACTGAATTATACTGAATTCAGGAGCTGATGTGATCCACAATCCTAGTCCTCACCGGTTATTTTTTGCTCGGTTACAAACTCCTCCAAGACTTTTTCCATCTCTTTCAAATCATTCACCCGCACAAGCTTCGATCGCAACTCGGCAGCTCCTGGAAATCCTCTTAAATACCAGCCTGCATGTTTTCTGATTTGCACAAATTGGCGCAGATCTTTGCGCTTGGAGAGAAGATGAGCATGTTCGAGAAAAGTGCTTAAACGATAGGAAAGAGAGATGTCAGGATGGATTTCGGGTTTGGACGGTTCGCCTGCGGAGGAGAATCCGACATTTCGGAATTTTTCTTTCTCTCTAAAAAACCATGGAACGCCATAAGTCGCTCGACCAAAGAGAACTCCATCGACGCCGGTTTCCTGAATGCGTTGTAAAGCTTGTGAAAGATTCTGAAGATCTCCATTGCCTAAAATTGTGATTCCCCTTCCACGCGCAAGCTGAGCGGCCTCGCCGATGGCCTCCCAATCGGCTGATCCAGAATATTGCTGCTTGAGCGTACGACCATGAATGGAAATGTTCGAGATCTCGCGAAACTCGAGCAATTGTCCTATCCAGTCTTTCACCTGATTTCTATCGTAGCCCAACCTTGTTTTCACCGAGAGCGGAATGCGCTTTCCGGTTTTGTCATGCCATTCATTCAGTGCCTGAGCACAAACACGAATCAGGGTTTGTGCGTGAGAGCAGGCTTTGATGAGCGCCGCTCCTCCTCCATGATGAACAACACTTTTGGAAGGGCAACCCATATTGATGTCGAGCCCATCGAAACCGAGCTCGGCGATGATCGGCACACACTGCGCAAAGGCCTCGGGCTCATGGCCGTAAATCTGGGCAATCATCGGACGCTCTGGAGAATAGAATCTTAAATCACTGAGCAGGGCAGGGATTTTGCGCGAAAGGCCTTCGGCACTGACGAACTCGGTGAACATTACATCAGGTGGCCCATGACGCCAGACCATGGTGCGATACACACAGTCGGTGATACCATCCATCGGTGCCAGGCCAAAAATCGGTTTGGGAAGGGTTTGCCAGGAAAACATGACAAAGGCTTAGCGTGGGTGAAGAAAAATGGGAAGGGGGAGAGTTAGAGGACAGAATTCAGGAGACAGTAGAAACCAGAAGAATAACCTTAATCCACTTTCTCGGCAGGACCATCCCGCCCTGACGGGCACCCCTCCATGGAGGGGAATAAAAACAATCTGAATATAGAATACAGAATGCAGGAGAAAATCTGTGATCTCAATCTTTACTAGGGGCGTCCGCCGCAGGCGGATTCATCCTCCTACGACCACGGTCTTGATATTCACAAATTCCCGAATACCAAAATGAGAAAGTTCCCGACCATAACCCGAGGCCTTGATCCCTCCAAAGGGAAGACGCGGATCAGATCGAACCTGCTGGTTTACAAAACACGAACCGGCCTCCAGACGATGCGCGGCGATCGATTCTCCTTTTGATAGATCGCGGGTAAACACAGTCGCCCCAAGCCCAAACGGGGTATCATTGGCGACTCGAATGGCTTGCTCTTCATCTGAGACTGGAATGATGGCCGCAACAGGGCCAAAGGTTTCTTCATCATAAACTGCCATTCCGGGTTTGACATCGGATAGCAAAGTGGCGGGATAAAAGGCGCCGCGACACTCCGGCAGTTGCCCACCTTTCAGACACACGGCTCCTTTTGAAATACTCTGAGCAACCTGACGATGCAGGGCATCGCGCAAGTCGATGCGCGCCAAAGGTCCCAGGGTTGTTTGAGTATCCAGAGGATCTCCCATACGCAAACCCTGAAGGGCCTGAAGCATTTTATCCTCAAACAATTTCTTCAAAGACTCAACGATGATAAAACGCTTTGCAGCGATACAGCTTTGTCCGGTATTTCCAAAACGCGCGGCCATTGCCACCTGAACAGCGCTGTCCAGATCGGCATCTTCCAGAATGATAAAAGGATCGGATCCTCCCAATTCCAAAACCACTTTCTTGAGTGCCTGTCCGGCCTGAGCGGCGACCGTCCGTCCGACCTCGGTGCTGCCAGTTAAAGTAATAGCCTGAATAAAAGGATGAGTAATGAGAGGAGCTACGTGCTTGGCAGGAATCAACAGGCTGAGAAAAAGATTTTCCGGAAATCCTGCATCTTTAAAAATCTGCTCAATTGCCAGCGAACAGCCTGAAACATTGGAGGCATGTTTTAAAAGGACGGAGTTTCCCGCCAGGAGAGCAGGAGCCGCAAAACGGATGACCTGCCAGAACGGATAGTTCCAGGGCATGAGGGCGAGCAGGGGACCTAAGGGCTCAAACGAAATATAGCTTTTAAAAGCGTCTGTCGCGATTTGCTCAGGAGTTAAAAAACGAGGCCCGTGTTCTGCATAGAAGCGGCAGTTAAGCGCGCATTTCTCGATCTCGCCGATGCCCTGTGCCAGGGGTTTTCCCATCTCTTTGGCAATCAGTCTTGCGAGAGATTCTTTGCGGGTCTCTAAAAGATCGGCTGCTTTTATCAGAAGCGTTGATCGTTCGGGAAAAGACCTGCGCTTCCAGAGCTCATACGCTTCTTTGCTTTTGATCAGCTTGTCTTGAATCTGCTCGGGTGTATGTTCGGCGTAAGTCGCCAGGATTTCTTCGGTGGAAGGATTGATGGATTTTAGAAACATAAGATTTTTTTATTACGGGGAGGAGAAAAATAACAAGGAGGCGTTTATATTCTCACAATCCAAAGCATTTTCATTCAAACAGAAACTCCCACCGAGATCAAAAAGAGGATGCTGATCAGTCCGTTGGCGGTGAAAAACGCCGCGTTAATTTGAGTCAGGTCGTTTGGCTTGACGCGCGTATGCTCGTAGAAAAAAAGTCCTCCCATCAGAAAAATCCCAGCAAAATATACTCCTCGTAAATGAGTCGCGATTCCGAAAAAGATCAATAACAGAATTGAAAGGACGTGCATGAGGCGCGCAAAGGCAAAAGCCTTGGGGATTCCCCATTTGACCACGAGGGAATGAAGTCCTTCTTTTTTGTCGAACTCGTAATCCTGAGTGGCATAGAGAATGTCAAAGCCTGCCACCCACAAAAGGACGGCGAGACCTAGTAGAAGAGGAGCGAGGTCCATGCGGTTCGTGATCGCAATCCACGCACCGATGGGCGCGATCCCTAAGGAAAGACCCAAAAAAATCTGGGCGAAGTGCGTGAAGCGCTTGGTATAGGAATAGAGAAAGAGAATGCTTAAGGCGAAGGGAGAAAGAATCATGCAGAGATTACCCAACCCGAAAGATACCAGAATAAATCCGATCGAGCTTACAAGGCACAGGCCGAGTGTGAAGCGCGAGGAAAGAATTTTTTTGGGAAGATGACGATCCTGGGTGCGGGGATTTTTTGCATCGATTTCTGCATCGGCCCAACGGTTAAAACTCATCGCAGCCGTGCGCGCGCAGACGACAGCGAGGATGATCAGGGTAACGGTTTTAAAATCGGGCAGTCCTCGTGCGGCAACCAGCATCGATCCCAGTGCAAAGGGGAGGGCGAAAATGGAGTGAGAGAATTTGATCAGTTCGAGGGTGTGTTTGAGCTTTTGAAAGATCATATCAACTATTGCCATAGCGAACAGATAAATGATGAGAAATACCCATTTGATCTAAAACCCGCGAGACGACAGTTCTCACCACCTCTGTTACTGTTTGCGGTTTTGAATAAAAAGAAGGGGTGGCAGGCAAGATCGTTGCACCGGCTAAAATCAGCTGACGCATGTTTTCGATGTGAATGAGATTATACGGGGTTTCGCGTGGAACAAGAATCAGTTTACGCTTTTCTTTAAGAAAGACATCGGCTGTCCGGCTGATCAAATCGTTGGAAATTCCGTGGGCGATTCTTCCGAGCATGCCCATGCTGCAGGGGATGATTACCATTTGATCATATTGGGCAGAACCGCTGGCAAAAGGGGCGGTAAAATCCCGATTGAGAAAAACCTTAAAACCGCAATCCTTCAAATTCTCATTCAACTCCTCGTGCCAGACGATTCTGGCATTGTCGCTGGCAATGATTGAGATCTCATGCCCAGACTGGTTAAGCGCCTGCAGGAGTTCTTTGGCATAGAGGGCGCCGGAGGCGCCGGTAATAGCTATGACGAGTTTCATAGTTTCAAACTAATCTTTCTTCCCCACAACAATTTCTGCAACTCCTCCGGTGAGGGGTTTGTGATGCACGTCTACAAAACCTGTTTTTTGCATCAGTCTCGTGAATGTTTCCACACTGTGATATCCCTGAATGGACTGAAATAAATAGCCGTAGGCCTCCGGATCTTTAGAAATCCAACCGCCGATTTTTGGAATAATCCATTTGCCATAAGTGGCATAAAAGAGGCGTGAGAACCAGGATTCGGGTTTGAAAAATTCGAGGACAACCAAGGTTCCGCCGGGCTTTAAAACCTGATAAATTTCCTGAAGGCTTTTGAAATTATCCACGATGTTACGCATGCCAAAACCGCAAACTACTCCATCAAAAAAAGAATGGGAAAGCTGAAGATCCATCCCATCTCCCACTTTGAGCTGAACTTGGGCGCATTGCGCTGAAGGGATTTTGGGCTCACCTGCTCTAAGCATGGCCTCCGAAAAATCGAGGGCCGTGATCTGGGCGCCTGGATTTTGCTTGAGCACTTCAAGCGTAAGATCTAGCGTGCCTGCACATAAATCGAGGATATGTGCGCTGGAATGCTGAGGCAGAGACTGTACGGCTTTTTTTCGCCAGCGTCGATCGGTCGATCCGCTGAGTGTGCGATTTAAAAGATCGTAGCGTGGTGCGATCCGCGTAAACATTTCCTGAATGGTTTGGGCTTTTGAGTTCATTGGGGTTTTTAAAAAATCAAAACAGCTCGAGCAGTTTTTTTGGGAATTTCTTCCATAGGGATGTGACCTACATTTTCACAAATGGCAAGACGAGAGGTGACTATATTGCGATGAAATTTTTGGGAATCGGATTCATAAAACGGGGGTAGGGAAGTAAGCTTGGACTGGACTTCCTTGATTGCATCAGCGTGTTGGATCAGTTTCAGAAAGATTATGAGCAGAAAAGCTGCGATAAGAAGAATGAGTTTGTGTCTCTGTGGTCTGGATTGATAAAAGGAAATGAAGATCATAATTCTGCCTGATATGGAAATGGACGGAACATAATCCTGAGATTTTATTCCAATCAGGTGCAACGAGACGATTTTTATTTCTTTACTCTAGCCACAAGTGATTTGAAAAAATCCATCGATCAAAAAAAGGAGTTTTTATGGACCGTGAAGAGCTCAAAGAAATTTTATACGAGGTATTTACCGAGTGGGACCGGCCGATTTCCGGCATTGCCGATAAATGGGAAGGGGGAAGCCTCGTTTTGAAACCAGGTCTTTCCAGCCTCCAGACGAAGGAAATCCCGCTTGAAAGTTTTTTCCACAAGATCGTCATGGTGCGTGATCGGCTCCGTGTTTTGGAGCAAAAAATAAATGCCCATCCCAAACTCACCGATGCCGAAAAAGTGGAAATGCAACAGTACATTACCCGCATTTATGGAAGTCTCACCACGTTTAATATCCTGTTTAAACGAGAAGAAGATCGTTTTAAAGGCGCGGGGACAGAAGGATGAGTTTGTTATAAATAACAAGTATTAAAGAAGAGATCCAAACCGAAGCGCTTACCCGCAATCTGGCGGCTTTTCAGCGGTTTCTTTTGATCGCTGGCCAGAGTCATTGGCAGGTGATCGAGTTTGCCAATCTTTCCCGAGAATGTTCCGTGCCCTCCAGTACAGTAAAAGAATATTTTCAGATCCTCGAAGATACCTTGTTGGGTGAGTTTTTATGGCCTTACGATCGTAGCGAAAGAAAAATGGCCCGTCCAAAATTTTATTTTTTTGATTGCGGCGTGATTCGCGCTTTGCAGAACCGACTGAACGATCCTCCCACTCCTTCAGAAAAAGGGATTCTGTTTGAAAGCTGGATGATTCGAGAGCTCATTCGAATTCGGGATTATGAAGAAAAAGAACACGAGTTCGGCTTGTGGAGAAAAGGAAGATACGAAGTCGATCTGCTCATTTTAAAAAGTGGAAAACCAATTCTTGCTTTGGAGTTCAAATCTGGCAAGACGGATATCGATTCCTCGGCGTTCAATGCTTTTAAAGCAGAGTTTCCTAACGTGCCGCTATGGGTAGTTTCGATGACGGACGTCCGTTACCGCAAGTTGGAGTTGGGGGTTGAAATCCATCCATGGAAGAAAGTGGTCGAAGACTATCGAGCGCTGAAATAAGTTTCAGATTTTCTACCTAATTCCCAAACGCTCCCACATCGCATCCACTTTCTTTTTGATTTCTGTATCCATTTCCAGATCTTCAGGCCATTCGCGCAAGTAACCTTCCTCTTTCCATTTCCGGGTGGCATCGATCCCCATTTTACTGCCAATGAACTGAATCGGTGATGCGTGATCCAGGTGATCGACGGGGCCGTCGACAAAAGTGATATCGCGCTTGGCATCAATGTTATTGCTCACCCGCCAGACGATTTCGCGCACGTCGTGCACATTTACATCGTGATCGACCACAATAAAGCATTTGCAGAACATCATCTGCCCCATTCCCCACAACGCGTGCATGATTTTTTGGGCATGGCCAGGGTAGCTTTTCTTAATGCTTAAAATGCATAAGTTATGAAAACAGGCCTCCGTCGGAAGATTCATGTCGATGATCTCGGGGAACGTCATCTGAACCAGAGGTAAGAAAAGGCGTTCGGTGGCTTTTCCCAAATAGGCATCCTCCATCGGAGGAATGCCCACGACGGTCGTAAGATAAATCGGATTTTTCCGATGGGTGATTTGCGTGATGTGAAATTTTGGAAATTTTTCGACAGGGGTGTAATAGCCCGTGTGATCGCCAAACGGACCTTCCTCTGCCAATTCTTCTTGAGGATCAATATACCCCTCCAAAATAAAATCCGCGCTTGCCGGTACCCTGAGATCATTTGTCAAACAGCGCACCATCGGAACGGGAGTGCCTCGCAGATAGCCCGCGAATAAAAATTCATCCACCTGATCTGGCAGTGGTGCTGTCGCACAGTAGGTAAGGGTGGGATCTCCTCCAATCGCAACGGAGACGGGGATTTTTTCTTTGATTTCTTTATAGCGCTGATAATGGCGGGAACCCACTTTATGAATCTGCCAGTGCATGGCCGTGGTTTTGGAGTCGAGTACTTGCATTCGATAAAGTCCGACATTGCGAATGCCCGTGTCGGGATCGCGGGTAATGACCATCGGTAGCGTGATGAACCGGCCACCATCTTTGGGCCAGCACTTTAAGATCGGAAGTTGGTTTAAATCGGGCTCGCTCATTCGCACTTCCTGACAGGGCGCATCGGTCACTTCTTTGGGAAGGGATCTGGCAACCTCCAGGAGTTTTGGAACCATCTTTAGCTTGTCCCAAAATGATTGAGGGGGGTGGGTTTTTAAAAGCTCGCGAAGACGTTTGGGGTGCTCTTCCATGTCTTCAACGCCCAAGGCCCAGGACATACGCTGGTAAGATCCATAGAGATTGATCAGGACGGGAAAGGCTGAGCCCTTGACGTTTTCAAACAAGAGGGCAGGTCCATTTTGTTTGACGGCACGATCGGCGATTTCGGCGATTTCCAGCACGGGATCGATTTCTTCGCGGATGCGCACCAGCTGCTTTTTTTGCTCTAGAAATGAAATGAAATCCTGAAGTGAGGTTGTCATAACCAATCGATTTACCCATCCTGCTCCAGGAGATCAACCGATTCCTTTTAAAACCAGGTCGGGAAGCAAATTGACTTTATAAGATCGATTCTATAGCGTTTTGAAACTATGCTCACACACGATGAAAAACGACTGCAATCGGTCTTGCGGCTCTGGGGTCTTGTGTTTTCAATTGTTGGTATTGGCTTTGCCTTCGCCTCAGACTGGATCATTGGACTCATCAATCTTGTATCCATCAAATTAGCCCCTCAAAGTCCTTTGCTTCCTGTGACAGGAGAGCATTTCTGGCTTGCTCTAACCGTTTCGATGATGGCGACAATTTCGGCTCTTTGCTTTTATGCCCAACAGGATCCCCGCCGAAAAAAAGAAATGGTAGTGTGTTTGCTTGTTAGCAAGCTGACCTCGACTGTGTTTTTTCTTTTGTATTATTTTATTTACCTTCCCTCTTTTGGATTTCTGGTGGGAGCCCTTACGGATGGAAGTATTTTTATCGTAACCTTTCTTCTCTATAAAAGGGCGACTCGTAGCAGTCAGCTTTTGATGTAGAGACAGAAAATTTAGCAGGCGTTTTACCTGAATCTCATCTTTCAATCCGTTCTATTTTACTGAATCGATATGCCCTCCCGCGCATCGACCTCAAAGCTTTCTTATCCTTTCAAGGACCGCGTTCTGGCAGTGATCGGAACTTCCGGATTTATTGGTCGCTCAGTTCTGGCTGCCTTAGAGAAGGACACTCGGGTCAAAAAACTCATCGTTATTGATCGTCTAAAACCTCCGTTCGAACTTAAGAAAGCGACCTATTATAAAGTCGATCTCACCGAGACCCTGGCCGATGCCCGCCTGTCCGAGATTTTCAAAAAAGAAGGAGTGCACACTGTTATCCACACGGCTTTTCCGACGACTCCTCCCCGCAATCAGAGTTTGGCGCACGAGATTGTCTCGATTGGGACCATGTACATCTGTAATGCCTGTGCAGATGCGAAAGTTAAAAAACTGGTGATGCTCTCCACGACGGATGTGTATGGGGCTTTTCCGGACAATCCAAATTATCTCACGGAATCTCATCCTAAGCGGGGGGGGCGGAATATTCGCTTTATTGCCGATAAGATCGATGCCGAAAACTCTGCCCAGAAACTTTTGCGCAAACATCCCGAGACGACGGTAACGATTCTGCGTCCCTGTCATCTTCTAGGACCGACCATCCAAAGCTACAAAACCCGCTATCTGGCCCGTCCGGTGATTGTTACGATTTTGGGCTATGATCCTTTGGTTCAATTTGTTCACGAGTCGGATGTGATTCGGGCATTCATGCACGTGATCGAAAAGGACTACTCTGGGGTTTTCAATATCGTAGGGAAAGGGGTTCTGCCCTTAAGTCGTGTGATTCGCATTTTGGGAAGTTTTCCGCTTCCGCTTCCGGAAATGCTGGTAAAGCGTTTGGCGCAGATTCTCTGGTATGCGGACATGTCGCCCGCACCGGCAAGTTTTTTAAGTTTTTTAAAATATATGTCTGTGGCGGACGGAGAAAATTCCAAAAAGATTTTAGGCTTTGAACCACGCTATTCCACCCGTGAAGCTCTACTGGCTTTTGTAGGCGCTCAGCGCCTGCGTGAAGTCGACCTGGAGACAGAAGAAAATCTGGTGTGAGTTTTTCTAAAGATCTGTTGGCGTTTCAGTTTACAAAAGGAGAACATCCTTATGACAGCCTCCCGCCCTCCCTCACGTGGAAAAGCCCGACTACGTGTCGTTAAATCCTCTGCCTCCGATTTAAAATCGGGGGAAAACAAAATCGTCAATTTTCCACAAACGCTTGAAGAAAGACTCGCCTTGCTCGAGCGCGAGTATCAGGAGTCCATCCAGGAGCTCAGGAAGCAAGTAGATCAACTCAAAATGGAAAGAAGGCAGTACAAGGGAGAGAAACGTCTCAAACGGGAGCTCACCAAAATTACAAAACTCCTTGAAAAAAAATCGCCCCTTCAAAATGAAATTTTTCCGACAGGATCCATTTCTGAAAAAAGTCTTTCTGTTTCGACACCTCGAAAGGCTGAGCCTCTTAAAATTCTGACCCATTATTTTCACCGCCTGACTTCTCTAAAAACCTATAGACGCCTGATTTTTGGAGTGACGCGTCTGGATCGGGAGGATTTTGATGAGTTTGGCCGAGATCCGGCGTTTGAGAAAAAGGTCCAGCCCTTTTTTCAGTTTCTCTACGATCAGTATTGGCGCGTTTCGGTGGAGGGTCTTCATCATATTCCAAACACAGGTCCTGCCCTGATTGTTGCCAATCACTCCGGAACGTTGCCGTTTGATGGTTCCATGATCCGAATGGCGGTGACGAATGATCATCCTTCCCGTCGGGATGTTCGTTTTCTCGTGGAAGATTTTGTCTATTACCTGCCCTTTGTTGGAACCTTCATGTATCGCATCGGCGGTGTGCGTGCTTCACAGGAAAATGCTGAACGTCTTCTCAATCACGGTCATTTGGTGACTGTTTTTCCGGAAGGCGAAAAAGGAATCGGGAAACGCTATAGCCACCGCTATCACCTCCAGCGTTTTGGTCGTGGCGGTTTTATCAAACTGGCACTAAGAGCCGGTGTGCCGATCATTCCCTGCACGGTCATTGGTGCCGAAGAAACCCATCCACTTTTATATCGGACCCATTTTTTGGCAAAACCATTTGGAGTGCCCTACGTCCCGATCACCCCAACGCTTCCCTGGCTCGGACCCTTGGGTCTCATTGGACTTCCAGCCAAATGGTCGATCTGTTTTGGAAAACCCATCGATCTTTCGATTCATGGAAAATCGGCTTTGAATGATGAACTTCTCATTCATCGTTTAAGCGAAGATGTGCGGCAGACGATTCAGGAGATGATCCGGGAAGGGCTTAAAAAACGTCGCTCCATCTGGTTTGGATAAATTTATGGATCCGTTCTCCTTTCTGTTTTCTACTTTCTCAAATTATCGCCTTCCATTTTTAATCCTCTGTTTATTTTTTCTCTCCTTTACCTTTTCTCCGGTCTTCGCAGGCTCCTCAACCTATGTAGAGAAGGATGAGACCGATTACAATGGAGATGGAAAGCCGGATCGGATTCAAATTACCGAATATGATCAGTACAATAATCAGATTTCCTATTCATTAGACAGTAATGGGGATGGCAAACCAGAGTATGAAGAAAAGAGTGCTTACGTTTACGATGCACAGGGGCGAGCTGTCTCGATTGCCTCCCAATACCAGTCGCAGTATGAACATGAAAAGATAGTGATATCGATGGAGTACGATCAGAATGGAAATCTGAAGACCGAGTTCGAGGATAACAATGGAGATGGAAAGAACGATTCCAGATGGGACCATACAGTTTGGGATCAAGGAGAAAAAAGTACTTTTTCAAGAGATCTGGAAGGGGATGGGAATTTTACGATTGTCCGTGAATCGGTAAGCGATGCCGAGGGAAACCCCATCTCGGAGCACAGCGATTACAACCATGATGGAAAATGGGATCAAACCCTGAACTATTCCTACGATGATCGTGGAAATCTTGTGCAGTATTCTTCAGAGGAAGCGTTGGGGGATGGAACAAAAACATCTTCAGTGACCGAATACATTCATGATGATGCAGGGCATGTGTTGCAGGAAAATGTTTATGAAAATGGATCGGAAAAACCGTCCATGGTTGTCAAAAGTCGTTATGACGAAGCGGGACGGTTGCTTGAAACGCTTCATGATCGGGAAGGGGATGGGACTCCCGATCGAAGTTTTGTTCTCAGTCGGAATGAGCAGGGAAATGTGGTTCTTGCTGTAAACAAAAGTGACAAGGGTGATGTGATTTTTCAGGAAGAAAAAGTTTACGACCCCACCGGAAAGATTCTCATCCAGTCGAAGCAATCATCAAATTTCAATCAGGAAGGAAAATTCTCTGAAACCATTACCAGTTTTTATAATGAACAAGGGTGGGTGATCCGTGAGATCACACACTTTGAGGGTGGCAATCAACCGGATGAAATCACGACTTATGAATACGATGAGCACGGAAGGCTTTTGTCGTTTACCACCGACAGGAATGGAGATGGAAAACCGGACGTGATTTCAAAATCTAGTTACAAAGGGACAGCGCCTTCGTCGTTAGAAACTTCAAGTCTCAAACATCCTTCGGAAAGAATCGGAAAATCAACCAGCGAAGCCTCTCCTTCCAATCAAGCAGAATCCAAGTCGAAAGATTCACTCTACGGTCATCCTGTTCGGCCACAATACAAAAAATGGATGTTCCTATTTATTCCAGTATTTTTAGGAGTGAGCCTGTTCTGGGTAAGACAAAAAAAGAAATAGCGATTTGATTTTTCTTCTGATTTCCAAAATCTGTTTTCTTATTTCCCCAAAACTTTCTGAGCGATTTTCTTTCCGATCTCAACCCCGGGTTGATCGAAGGGATTGATGTTATAAAGCCCACCAGCCAGAACGGTCGTGATTTCGAGCAAAAATAAAAGCTGCCCCATCCCATATGCGTTCAGATGAGGAATCAGAAGCGTTGCTGAAGCTCGGCCGGCATCCTTCAGGGCCTGAGCGGTTGCTTCTGCCTCGGTTTGCAAAATGTACTCAACGCTTTTGGAACCAAGATAAGAAAGTGCGAGAGAAAGTTTTTGAGCTTCCGGAAGAAAAAGCGGTTTCTGAAAATTTTCTATCCTTAAAAAAAGGATGAATTTATCAGCGGGTCCTTCCATGTAGAGCTGAAGCTGGGAGTGCTGATCGCGTGGGCCGCACGCGATGACCGGTGTAGAGCCTGTGTGAGCCAATTCCCCAGCAAGAGAAATACGTTTTCCAACACTTTCGGCCCATAGCTGGGCATACCAGGCCGCGGTGGGCTCCAGAAAATCAGAATAAGGCATCAGGACAAGAATGTTTTTTCTCTGCTGATCCATTAAGTATTGAAGGGCCGCAAGTGTAAAAGCTGGATTGAGCCAGAGATCTTCGACAGCACACAGGGTGTCCATCCGTCTGGCTCCAGAAAGAAGCTCTTCGATTTTGATGCCGATCATGGCCGCAGGAAAAAGTCCGACTGCAGATAAAACGGAAAAGCGTCCTCCAACCCCGGGCGGAATTGTCAGAGACTGAAAACCTTCTTCTTTTACCCGCTTTCTTAAAAAACCGTATTCAGGATCAGTGGTGATGACGACATGTTTTTTCCAACCCGCTCCCAGCGCCGCCTTCAGTTTTTCTTCAATAAGGATGAATTGGACATTGGCTTCCAGGGTTTCGCCCGATTTGCTGATGACATTAAAGAGAGTTGTTTTGAAATCGATGAGATCAAAGAGGCTGGTTAGAAAGTCAGGATCAAGACTATCGCAAATAAAAAGGCGGGGAAGCTGATTTCTTTGAGAAGGAGATAAAAGATTATACAGTGGCCCTTTGAGCGCTGTTTGCAAGGCTTTGGCTCCCAAAGCCGATCCGCCTATTCCTAACACGACAACAGTATCAAAGTTCTGCTGCAGGTTTTGGCTGAACTCTAAAATCTTTTGAGCTTCCTCTTCCTGATAGGGGAGGTTCAAAAAAGGAAGCTGTCCCATTTCCTTCATGGCTTGCATTCCACGATGAGTTTTGATGAGACTTTCCTGAAGGGTCTCGATTTTGTGGCTTGCTTTTTTTTCGTCTTCCGCCTTTGAAGGAAAGGCGCGTCGATAATCCAGTCGAATGTCGGCGTGAGACATGAATGTTCCTTTCGCGAAGACACCTTTGACGATCTGCGGGTTGATAAAACCTAGGGTACAAATTCAATGAAACGGATGAAGGCTCCTCGTAAATCCCTTATCTCTTTTAAGTTTGGGTTCAAAATAGTTTTTTTTACATTTATTTTGCAACTTGCCTTAGGTGAAATTTCGGGAACTTTTGCCTGGAATGAAGAGGTGAGTCTGAAACCTGTTTCTACACGTCGAACAGTGTGTGTTTTAAAAACAATCGAGAAGAATAAAGGTGATCTCCTGCGCATCCGATCAATTCCCCCAGAGGAGTCTTGCCAGGTTTCCGAAGATCGCTATCGCTGGATGCAGGCTAAAGATCCGCCTGCGGCCTGGCTTTTGGCGCCTGTTCCTGGACCCCATCTCCGATCAGGAAGATTTAGGTCCTCAAATTCTTCATTTCCAGGAGATCTTTGGCATTTCAGTTGTGTCAGCAAAAGCGTTCAATCCGTGTTGGGACTGGAAATTCCACAGAGCCATTTTCATGCAGAAATGACTTCGTCTGTCGAAAAACAGGATTGCGAAACCGCCCGCGCCCGCGCCCTTAAAATTTGCATCCACGAATTTCGGGGAAATGATCTTGAGGAGTCCTGTCTGGATTATCCTTCTCCATCCCTATGAAATTTAAGATCTGCTTCCAAAAACGATTATCTATGAAGCATTCAGCGAAAATCATTTACACCCTGCTACTCCTTTTTTCTTTTGCAAATTTTTCATTCCACACCCAAGCGGCCGGCGAGAATGTTTGTGTCGAGAATTTCAATCCGGATTTTTCTGCTTTTCAATTCAAGGTTCGTTCGATCTCAGAAAGATGTTCAGGAGGGGAAAAAGAAATGAAGATGCAGCGGGGGCCGGCAGGAACCCTTCTTTTCCTTCCTGCCAAAAATGCCGAGAGCGCTCCGGATTCTAAAAAATCAGAATCACTTTCCACCCCATCTATTTAATGACCAGAAGCAGTTGACACACATGCTCGGAGTGAACAAAGAAAGATTCCCTCACCCCCAATCAAAAGGAGATTTTATGACGGAAGCCCTCATTATTGATGCCGTTCGGACGCCGCGTGGAAAAAGGAATGGATCTCTTTCCCTTCTGCACCCGATTGATCTTGCCACTGTGCCACTAGAAGCTCTCGTTCAGCGGAACAAATTTGATCCAGCCGAAGTGAGTGATGTGATTTATGGTTGTGTGTCACAACGGGGAGAGCAAGACAATGTGATCGCCCGCGAAGCGGTACTGGCTGCGGGCTGGCCTCTGGAGGTCGCCGGTGTAACGGTGAATCGGTTTTGTGGCTCTGGCCTTACCGCTGTGAACATGGCTGCTCATGCGATTCAATCCGGTCAAGAGGAGCTGATGGTCGGCGGAGGGGTCGAGCACATGACACGGGTTCCCATGAGCATCGATTTTAATACCAGTGGTACAAAGCTGGCCGATCGTTATCCTCAACTTGTCTCTCAGGGAATCTCTGCGGAGATGATTGCCGAAAAATATGGTTATTCCCGCAAAACCCTTGATGAATTTGCCGTTCGCTCGCAGATGCTCGCTGCTGCGGCCTGGGATGCTGGGCGATTTCAGAAAAGTATCGTGCCTGTAAAAGCCAAAAATCAGGAAGATCAGGAATTTCTATTTTCAAAGGATGAACATTTTCGTCCTACCACAACCGTGGAGAGTCTTGCGAATCTCAAGACTTCCTTTAAACCAGACGGTGTCATCCATGCTGGAAATTCCAGTGGTATTGTCGATGGATCGGCGGCCGTCCTCCTTGCATCGGCCCAAAAGGCAAAGCAGCTAGGCCTCAAGCCACGTGCGAGAATTCTCTCAACTGCTGTGGTAGGGAGCGATCCTATCATCATGCTTCTAGGTCCCATCCCTACGGTTCAAAAAGCCCTGCAAAAAGCGAATCTGAAAGTCGAAGACATTGATCTGTGGGAAATCAACGAGGCCTTTGCGCCAGTTCCTTTAGCTGTGGCTCAGGATCTTAAAATCAACCTGGATCGGGTGAATGTGAATGGTGGCGCGATTGCTCTGGGGCATCCTTTGGGTGCTACGGGAGCTATTTTGCTGAGCACGCTGCTGGATGAGATGGAGCGTCAGGACAAGCGCTATGGCTGTGTAACCTTATGTATTGGTTACGGAATGGGGGTAGCGACAATTATTGATCGGAAGTTGTGAACGCAAAATCCGCTGAGTACTTTTTAATAAAGTGAGAGTGGGTGGTTCAAAAACGTTTTTACTAAGCAAATAAGATTTTTTCTTTCTCTACCCATTCTCCCTTTTCATAAAACACAATTTCGACATTTTTTTTGATTTCTTCCTGAACTTTTCGAAGATCTATTTCCTGTTTTAATTCCATTTCCATCGAGCTCACCCGCCTGTCGCGAATTCCACAAGCAATGATGTGTCGGTAATGATTCAGGTTGGGATTCACATTGAGTGCGAACCCATGCATCGATACCCCACGGTCAAAGTGTAAGCCTATCGCCGCTATTTTTTTGTCGGCGATCCATACCCCTGGGTGGTTCAGATCCCGGTGCGAGCTCAGGCCAAAGGTCTTCAGGGTTCGAATGAGGATTTCCTCTACACGATGGACAAATTCCGGAATGCTTAATTTCAACTCCCGGATATCGGCAATAAAATAACCAACGATCTGACCAGGCCCGTGATACGTCACACGTCCTCCCCGATTGGTGGCAATCACCTCAATTCCCTCCCGTTTAATTTCATCAGGCAGGCTCAAAAAATCTTCCCGACAATCTCGACGCCCAAGAGTAAAAACCGGGGGATGAGAGGTAAGCAGAAGAAGGTTTGGAATTTGATTTTCCAGTCTTTTCTCCCTGAGCGAACGCTGGAGATTAAAGGATTCTAAAAAAGGAATTTGTTCAAGATCTGAAACCCAAAACATGCCAATGCCTTTTGTCTTCGAGGTTAAACCGTAAGGTTATAAAGGTTCGCCGTTTTTTTAAGAGTGAAGATTTCTGCAGAAAAACCTGATCGATCCAGGCTGAAAAAATTTCCTGCCTTTGCTAAAACTTGCCACCTTTTGTTAGTAAAAGTAGGAAATCTTTTCCTCTTTATTTTCCCCCAAGTTTTTCCTCTCTCATTTCTGAATATTCAAAAACAAATCATTTCAAAGGGTTGAAGAAATCCTCAGTAGATATTTTTTTGGCTCAATTTTTGAATGCTGAAGAGGACTCTTTTCATTCATTAAAAAAATAAAATCTAAAGGAGGTTCTCTTGAGAAAAATATTTCTTCTCCTGTTTCTTCCCCTTGTTTTGCTCGGCTGTAATGATTCAACCTCGAGCACCCAAGGGCCATCGGCTCAAACATTTACCTCTCAGCTGCCAGGCCAGGCGACTGAGATGACTTCCGCCAATCATCGTCTTTTTCTCATGAACTCCCCTGTCAGTTTTCAGGGAACCTTAACCGGTGATCATCATAAAATTCTGGATCCCCTGATTAAGTCTCACCAACCCAACTAACCTTATCTTTTTTTTGAAATCAAATTGAACCTCTTTTTGCGAAAGCGAGGAAAACATGCGCAATAAAATCCTAATGACGAGTTTTCTATCTCTCGTCAGTTTTTTATCAATTCAGTCAACGCCTGCCATGGCCGCCCGAACAGAATTTCCCGTTCAAGGTGTTCTGACAGATGAAAATGGAACAGCCCTTTCTGGAGATCACACGATCACCCTCAATCTTTATTCAAGCTGTGAAGATGCTTCCGTCTTACTCACAGCGGATCAATCCGTCACGACCGATTCGGATGGCTTTTTCAAAACGTCCCTCGATTTAAGTACGGCTACCGATGAACAAGTCACTGCGATGAATCAAAGTGAAACCCTCTGTCTGGGAGTTGCGGTGGATGGAGATACTGAGCTGACACCTCGCATGGAATACAGCACGGTACCCTATGCCCGTGTTGCTCAAGTCGCCGATTTGGCGGATGTGGCAACCGTTGCCATGTCGATCGATTCCAGTGCCCTTTCCGGAATTTTGGGGAGCGGACTTGCCGCTTCTGGAAGCACGATTACCCTCGATACCACTTCCAGCAATACCTGGTCTGGATCACAAAGCTACTCTGGTCAGGTCGTTTTATCGAAAGCCCCTAGTGATACAACTTCTGCTAATGCGAGTCTTTTGGTGAATCCGACTCTTACCGATGCCAATGCCAAGCTTTTTGCTCTGCAAAATTCCGGAACCGATAAATTTTCTGTAAATGGGAATGGAGATGTCACCATCGCCGGAGATTTAAGTGTGACTGGATCGATGACCTTGCCGAGCGACTCTGTTGTTACTGCCAATATCGTGGATGGAACCATTGCCGCAGCAGATTTGGCGAGTGATTCCGTGACTACAGCTAAAATTCTGGACGGAACAATTGCTACTGCTGATATCGCTGCTGATGCAGTGACCTCTGCGAAAATTGCCGCAGATACAATTACTGCTGGCGATCTTTCTGCAACCCTTACTTTTGCAGATGCAGATCTAATAAACTTTTCAGCCATCAACTCCTCTGGAACTGGCGAAGGTCTCATTCTTCCTCAAGGCGCTAACGTGAGCGCTGCAACGGCGGAAGGTCAGATTTCCTGGGATTCTGATGATGATACCCTTTATGTCGGAACGGGCTCTTCGGTTGTGAACATTGGAAATCCTTTCGGAGCTGATATCGGAACAAGCGAAATAACGGATGGAACGATTGCTACCGCCGATCTTGCGAACAATGCCGTTACATCAGCGAAAATTCTGGATGGTGAGATCGTCAACGCAGATATCAGTGGCTCTGCAGCGATTGCTTACAGCAAACTCAACCTGTCCGGAAGTATTGTGACTGGAGATATTACGGATGGCACGATTGCGGCCGCTGATCTAGCTTCAGGCGCCGTTACTTCAGCGAAGATTTTGGATGGTGAAATCGTCAATGGAGATATCAGTGCCTCCGCTGCGATCGCTTATAGCAAATTGAACCTTTCCAGCAGTATTGTGACCGGAGATATTACGGACGGGACAATAGCTAACGCAGATATCAGTGGCTCTGCAGCGATTGCTTACAGCAAACTCAACCTGTCCGGAAGCATTTTGACTGGAGATATTACGGATGGGACGATTGCGACGGGTGACATAGCAGCCAATACCATTACAACATCAAACCTCGCTGCAGCACTTACCTTTGCAGATGGGGATTTGATTAACCTGGCGGCTGTCAATGCTTCAGGAACATCGGAAGGTTTGATTCTTCCTCAAGCCGCGAACGTCAGTGCTGGGACGGCGGAAGGACAGATTTCGTGGGATAGCGATAACGATAGACTCTATGTCGGCGATGGGGCTTCGGTGGTCGAAGTAAGCAATCCTTTCGGATCGGCCGTCGATACGGCTGATATTACCGATGGAACGATCACCGGTGATGACATCAATTCAAATATTGCCGGAGATGGTTTGGTTTTAACCTCTGCTTCTCCTGATACGCTTGATATTGGAGCCGGAACAGGAATTACAGTTTCTGCCAACGCGGTTGCCGTAGATCAATCCACGGCCTTCACGTGGACGGGTCAGCAATCCTGGACTTCAACCGTCACTGCAACGGGGGCGATTCAGCAGGTGAATCTGACCTTGGGTGGCGATGCCGATGTCGATACCGTCGCTGGTCTTCAGGTGGCAGTAACCTCAGCCAACACAGGTGATGCGGATGTCGTTTACGGTGTGAATATCGATGACGTTACCTCTGCAGATGGAACTGTTCATGAGTACGCGATTGGGATCGGTGCGAACTGGGATGAGGTGTTTGATGTGAATGGGACCCTGATTTCATCCGCTGAACTGACATTGCTGGATGGTGGCGTTACGTTGGGTGAACTCACCAATTCAGGAACCCTCACCGCCACTACCGTTGATATCAATGGTGGTGCAATCGATGGAACCACTCTCGGTGCTTCAACCCCAGCTTCTGTGAAAGCGACAACATTGGAAACAACGGGTCAGACAAAGTTGGGTGGAAATGTTGTTTTTCAGACGACTGTGAATACCCTGGTGGATGCCGATACATTTACTGTGGCTAAAATGTTAGGAAAGATCGTGACTTCAGATACGAGTGGAGCCGCAGTTGGAGTTACAACTGACACTGCAGCAAATATCGTGGCAGCAGTTACCGGAGCTGCTGTTGGAGACACCCTTGAAATTATGGTGGTGGTTGAGGGAGGAAATGATCTAACCATCTCAGCAGGGTCGGATGTGACATTGGTGGGAGATGCTTCCATCAACGCTAATACTTCACGTATTATTCGCTGCCGCATGACGAACGTTGGTGGTGGAACTGAAGCTGTCACCTGTTATCTGTAATAAAGAATATCAGAGCAGACTTAAAGGGCGGTGGAGAAATCCACTGCCCTTTTTTTGTCCTTTTTTTCATTTTTTACCACCCCATCACATACGCAAACACAAGGGGAGCAACAATCGAGGCATCGGACTCAATAATGAATTTGGGGGTATCGATCCCGAGTTTACCCCAGGTGATTTTTTCGTTGGGAACGGCGCCAGAATAAGAGCCGTAGCTCGTGGTCGAATCGCTGATCTGGCAGAAATAGCCCCACAGTGGGACATTGTCGCGCTGGAGATCCTGATGCAGCATAGGAACAACACAGATCGGGAAATCACCGGCAATTCCTCCGCCAATCTGGAAAAAGCCGATCGGATTTTTCATAGCAGTGTTCGTGTACCACTCGGCGAGCTCCATCATGTATTCAATCCCTGTACGCACGGTATGCACGTTTTTCACATCTTGGCTGATGCAATGTCCGGCATACATGTTTCCGAGGGTGGCATCTTCCCAGCCTGGCACAAAAATCGGAAGATTCTTTTCGGCCGCGGCCACCATCCAGCTATTTTTTGGGTCAATCTGATAAGAGCCTTTCAGTTTTCCACTTTTTAAAATTTTATACATGAACTCGTGGGGAAAATACCGTTCACCTTTTTTGTCGGCTTCAACCCATTCTTCTAGCACGGCGGATTCAATCCGGCGCATAGCCTCATGTTCTGGAATGCAGGTGTCTGTTACGCGGTTCATGTGACGATCGAGGAGGGCTTTTTCATCGGCGGGGGTTAAGTCACGATAGTTGGGAACTCGGGCATAATGATCGTGGGCGACAAGATTGAAAATATCTTCTTCTAAATTGGCACCGGTGCAGGTGATGGCGTGGACCTTATCCTGACGAATCATTTCAGCCAGCGAGAGCCCCAACTCGGCCGTGCTCATTGCACCAGCGAGTGTGAGAAACATTTTTCCACCCTGATTCAGGTGAGTTTTATAGCCCTCGGCGGCATCGACTAAGGCAGCAGCGTTGAAATGACGGTAGTGGTATCTGATAAAATCGGAAATGGGTGATGTTTTCATAGTGAAAATCCTAATGGCTAAAAGTTTTAAGAATCTCAAGGGGAAAGTTTTTTGGTAATGAAATCGTAAATAGAACGATTTGAGTCTACCATCCTTCAATCAAGAACTCGGTTAATTCTGTATTCGTTCCAAAATGGATTTCGTATCTACCTGCGAAGAAAGACTTCCAAAGCTTCTTCCCCAGTTTCCTTCAAGTCTTGAATGGCAAAAACCTTCTGAAAGGGTAGGGGGCGCAAAGCGGATCAGCAGCGAGGCCTGAAGTGCCAGAACGAGTTTCTCCACAAGACCGCGAAACTGCGATTCCATAAGGTTCTTATCGTTCAGCTCTTTGGTGAGAGCTGAAATGAACCTGTCGAAGCCACCAGACTGTCCTTTTGCCAAGGCAATTTCATTCCACAAAGCTTCCAAAGAATCAGGTTCTTTTTTCATGGCACGCGCCACATCCAGACAAATGACATTGCCTGATCCTTCCCAAATCGAATTGACAGGCGCATCCCGATAAAGCCGCGCCAAAATGGTTTCTTCGACAATGCCGCTACCTCCAAAACATTCTAAAGCCTCGGTTACAAAGACGGGATTGCGTTTGCAGATCCAGTATTTTGAAATCGCGGTGGCGATCCGACGAAAAGAGGATTCTTCTGAATCCTGAGGAGCGTCATAAGCACGAGCGAGTCTTAACATCAGCAGGGTGGCGGCTTCCGATTCGAGGGTGAGATCGGCCAATACATTTTGCATGAGAGAGTGATCGGTGAGTGTTTTTCCAAAGGCACGACGGTGTGTGCAGTGGTGAAAGGCCTGAAGCAAGGCATGACGCATCATTCCCGTTGAGCTGATCACACAGTCGAGGCGTGTGTGATTAACCATCTCGATAATCGTCGAAACGCCGCGCCCCTCATCTCCGACACGGTAAGCCCAGGCATTATCGAATTCGATTTCGCTAGAGGCATTCGAACGATTTCCTAATTTATCCTTCAGACGCTGGATAAAAAAATGATTCTTTTTCTCATCGGGCATCCATCGGGGAAGAAAAAAACAGGTGAGGCCTCCCGGAGCCTGCGCAAGAATCATAAAACCATCCGACATGGGGGCAGAGCAAAACCATTTATGACCGGTGACCCGATATTCGTGTGTGGATCCATCCAAGGGAACTGCAGTGCTCGTATTTGCGCGCACATCCGAGCCTCCCTGTTTTTCGGTCATTGCCATTCCCAAAATCACGCCCTGTTTTTTGGATGAAGGCTGAAAGCTGGAGTCGTAGGTGGTGGAGTAGATTTTTGGAATCCAGTGTTTGGCAAGGGTGGGTTCTTTTTGAAGAAGGGGAACGATGGAATACGTCATTGAAATTGGGCAGAGATGACCATATTCATTTTGTCCTGCCAGCATCATCATCGCCGCGCGAGCTACATGGGCGCCTTTTTGCGGGACACTCCACGGAGCACTGTGGAGTCCGTAAGAGACTGAAAGTCGCATGAGCTCATGCCAGGCCGGATGAAACTCGACCTCGTCGATGCGGTGCCCAAAACGATCGTGTGTTTTTAAAACCGGCGTGTACTGATTGGCCTGAAATCCCCATCGCTGGAGCTCTTCACTGCCCAGTCTTTTCCCGAGCTGCGAAAGTTTTTCTGATGCCCAGGCTGCCCCTTCTCGACGAATTCCTTCCTGAAGGGTTAGGTCGTTTGTAAACAGATTCGTGTTGCTCAGCGCAGGAGGCTGATTCAGAACTTCATGGGTTTTTCGAAAATGAAGGGCCTCAGACATGGAAGGTCTCTCCTATGCAGAATGGTTTAAGGGATGGAAGAGCCTGTATATCCAAGGTTTAAAAGATTGAATATCGAATTATTGCCAGGCAATTGTGTGAATCGAAAAAAAAGGAAAGTAGAAGACAGGTTGGAGATCATTCAGTAAGAAAGAATCAGTTGTTAGGTCTCCATCTGAAAAACAAAACCAGAAAAGCGACCCCTGAAAATAAAATCAGATTGATCGTGTTATAAACCTTGAATACGAAATCGGGGGAAATCCAGGCGGCGGGTTGTATGCCGATCAGGCAGGAAAGGACACCCAGAACCCATGCGAGGCTCAAGTCCTGAGAGGATTTACGCTTGAGGATGCGAATCATTAACGGAATATTAAACAGTGGAAGGGCAATAGAAGAGATATAACCGATGCTTTCAATCCATTGAGTATGAGTCATATAAAATCTCCAGTTTTTATTTTTCAAATACATTAGGAACTTTAAAATACTACACCAGGATTCACTTCAATGAGCAGTGGTCTTTAAAATGAAAATTGTACTCCATAATCCTGAGATACCGCAAAACACAGGAAATATCGGTCGGCTTTGTGTGGCTACTCAAACCCCTCTTATACTTATTCGTCCGCTGGGATTTTTCTTGGATTCCAAACAGATTCGCCGCTCAGGTCTTGATTATTGGGAAAATCTTGATCTCACCGTCCTGGATTCACTTTCCGAAGCCCGTGCGCAAAACCCTTCTTCCCGGTTTTGGCATCTAAGCACGCGAGGGAAAAAAGATTACACTCATGTTCAGTTTCAGTCCTCAGATATCTTAGTTTTTGGCTCGGAAGGTTCAGGTCTTCCATCAGAAGTATTCAAGCAATATCCTGAATCCATCCTTACGATTCCGATGTGGGGTCCTGTGAGGAGTCTTAACCTTGCTACCTCGGTAGGGATTGTTTTGTATGAAGGATACCGGCAGACAGGGTTTCGCCTAGCGTAAAAAATTCAAAACCTCTTTCGCCAGGGCTTCTGGTTGTTCATGGTGGAGCATGTGCCCACTCTCCGCAATCAAAGTGACCTTTGTACCTTTCGGAAATTTCTTTTGAAGTGGGGCGATCGCTTTTCGAAAAGATTTTCCTTCCGCCAGACGCTTAAACATGGGGCTTTCCTTGGCGGCAATCAGCAAGGTTTTAGCCTCGATTTTATTCCAGAATGCCTCAAAGAACTCAGGCGGCGTGATGTGTGGTTCAATGAGTTTATGGGTAGGATCCGCACTCATTTGATAGCCCCCGCGTACCTTGCGTGAAAGATGTTTGGCTAAAAAGAGCGCGCGTTCGGGTGTGAGGCGCGGATTTGAATCTCTCAGGCGCTTTGCAAAATCCTGAAGTGTTTTGTGAACCGGAAAGCTTGGACGCCCAATTTCATCCAGCCATCGCCTGGAGCGCTCGGGACCGTCTTTAAAGGAGTAAGGCCTTAAGATAAATCCTTCGACATTGATCAAATGACTTATTTTTTCAGGGTAGATCCCTGCATAGATCGAAAGAACAGCACCGCCCAGGGAGTGGGCCAGGACCTTCACTTTTTCATCCGGTGCGAGGGCATTGAGCAGGGCGTGAACATCCGCAATGTACTCGAAAAAAAATGAACCGAGAGGATTTTTAGGGTGGGAGCTTTTTCCGTATCCGCGCAGATCGGGAGCAATGCAATAAAAACGATCCTGTAGATGCTTGACTAAAAAATCAAAACTGGCGCCAGAATCCAGCCAGCCATGAAATAAAAAAAGCTTGGGTTTTTTGGGATTTCCCCAGGTGTTGATATGGAAGGTGAGGTTGTTGAGAAGGAGTTTGTGAGAGTGCATGGCTTGAATGAAGCAACTTGTTTTGTTCGATGTGGATATTGATAAAACCTGGTAGTAAAAATGTTTAGTGATGAGTTTCACTCCCCAATGATCTTCACCAACACCCGTTTTCTTCTTCTCCCGTCAAACTCTCCATAAAAAATCTGCTCCCAGGGACCAAAGTCGAGCTTGCCTTGAGTGATGGCGACCACCACCTCGCGACCCATGAGCTGGCGTTTTAAATGGCCGTCGGCATTGTCTTCACCAGTATCATTGTGACGGTATTGCGAGATGGGTTCGTGGGGGGCGAGTTTTTCAAGCAGGACTTCAAAGTCGTGGTGCAGGCCGCGCTCATCATCGTTGATAAAAATGCTCGCGCTGATGTGCATGGCATTGACCAGACAGAGTCCTTCCTGAATGGTGCTCTTACTCAGCGCCGCCTCCACCTGCGGGGTTAGGTTGATAAAAGCCCTGCGAGTTTTGGTCTCGATCCAGATTTCTTCGCGATAAGATTTCATAAGACGCTCCATTATCATCCAACTTCTTCGCTCTAGTAATTTAGATGACTTAAAGAATGGGCGTCCAGAGTTATCTGTTTTTACGAATTTGGAATTGAAGATGAGTCCGAAGGTTTTTTTGATGCAAATAAGGAGTAGCCACCCAAAATAAGTGCGGAGGAGGCTCCGCGGGAGGGTAGAATGCCCAGGACGCCAATCACCATCATGGCAGCGCCTACCAAGGGCCAGAAGCGAGCATGTTTGGGCTTGGAATGATCTTTAAAAGCAGGCGCGGGATTAGGGAAGACAGGTATTTTTTTATGGGAGCAGAGTATGTGAGGCCTCATCGTTGCCATGTTCGATCCATCTGTGTTTCCGATGATAAACAGTGAAGCCCTTATTTCATCTTTTGGAAATGGTAACAAAAGATAGGTTTGCAAATTTTCTTGTGCCTTAATACGGATTTCCTCAGTTTTGGGTACCCTATCCATTTCTACGCATTTTTCTGAGGCGCCTTTGATAAATCCCTCCACATAGGTAAATTGGCCTAAAATTGTTTTCTCACGAGGAATTTCTAAAACATTCGAGGTACTTCTCATCTTTTCTTTCCTTTAAATTGCACCCCTACAATCAGGCAAAAAATACCCATGAGGGTGCGTTTCCAAGAAACTGATACAATAAAAAACTTGGAGAATGGTTTGTGAGTTAAAGTTTCTACCCGATGTGTTTTTCGACTTTTGTTTTAAAAATGTTGCGTAAAAAATGTGAAGGGTTGGCAAGTATTGTCTTATAGAGGATTAGCGGGCGGTAGAAAAAATATGGGTGATTTCAGAGGCTTGGTGGGGGAGGCCAAATTTCCTTTTTGAGCTGCCCCACAAACCGGTCGGCTTCACGGGTGGGTTTTGGAATCCGAAATCCGCTGTCACATTGGCGAGTGATCTCAACTGCAGTTTTTAAACTAATTTTATGACCTGGCGAAATAAACACCGGTTTAACCCCTTCGCGCATTCTTAAAGCAATGCCGACTTCTTGGCCTTTGTAGGTTAAGGAAGAGCTGCTTCCATTTTCCAAAGCGGGTTCGGTGTAGGTTCCGCAAAGAAGAGATTTCGCACATCCAATCGTCGGAAGATTTAAAATCAGTCCCATGTGACTGGCGATACCCAATCTTCTGGGATGAGCAATGCCCTGGCCATCAAAAATAATCAGATCTGGAAACTTCTTTAATTTTTCGAAGGCTTTCAAAAGGATGGGACATTCCCGAAATGAAAGAAGACCTGGAATATAAGGAAATCGAAGAGGGGCCGTTGAAAAAACTCGATCGATTTCTTTGAGGATTGGAAATTCATACATAATAATCCCTGCCACGGCTTCATCTCCATTTGGACTCAACGCAACATCGGCTCCAGCAATCATCCTGACTTCTGTGTCCGAATCTTCAAGAATCAATTGTTTTGAAAGCTCTTTTTGCAGCTCGATGGCCGCTGGAATCGACAAATTCCAGTTTGTTTGACTTTTTGAAATCAAGCTCATACTTACAAACGAACATGAATTTTAAAAGAAATCCACAGGGAGTCCGGATGAGACCTTCTTTTCTTCTCTTTCTATCTCTTGCGCTTGTTTCATCGATGGGTTTTGCTGAATCCAGGCCCAAAACTCCTGAACCTACAGAAGTCTTTTCAAAAACTTCTGCTGCTTTTTGTAACAAGATGGATCAGTGCTCTTCCGAAAAGATTTCCCAAAAAAATTGTGTGGTTCAGATGCAGGACGCTTTTGAGCAAATCTATCGTGGACTATCCGAAAATAAAAAAACTGAGGTTCAAAATGCCCAGGTGTCCCAGTGTGTAAAAAGTATTCAAAAAACTCCCTGCGAAGCCCTCAAAAGCGCTCAAAAACTCGAAGGGTGTGAATTCATCGAAAAACTGAATGGATTGTAATGCAAAATTTTTGTCAGAGAAATGCCTCTGAGAAAACATCTCCCCATGCCTCTCTCATTTTCTGAATTTAAAAAAGCCAGTCTCCAGGGAAATCTCATCACGCTTTGTGAGCCGATCCCTGCCGATCTCGATACGCCCGTTTCCGCATACCTGCGCCTAGAAAAAGAAACTCACTCTTTTTTGCTCGAAAGCATGGAGGGGGGTGAGCGTTGGGGCCGCTACAGTTTTTTAGGATCCAATCCGCTTTTTGTGCTGCAATCCCAGGCCCAGCGATGGACGCTTAAGCGTCGGGGAGAAGGCAAAAAAATAGAAACAGGGACCGGAGATTTACTTTTGCGTCTGAAAGAGGAAATGGCGAGATTTACACTCGTTCCCGATCCTTCTTTACCCAAGCTTTGCGGAGGTGCGGTCGGGTATCTGGGTTACGACACCATACGACATATCGAAAAAATCCCGGATTACAAGCACCCAGCCCATCCTTTTCCCGAAAGTTATTTTGCTTTGTATGATCACTTGATCATCTTCGATAACTTGCGACATTGCGCTTTTGTCGTCGTGAATTCTTATCTTGATGGAAAAGAAAGTCTTCGAAAATGTTATGACAGGGCGCTTCGCCAGCTTGAAAAAATGAAGCGCCAGTTTCATCAAGTCCCGTCGCGATCTTCTTTGCTTTCCAGAGCTAGAAAATCAAAACCGTTGCGCTGGAAAACTTCGATGACCGAAAAAGCTTATGGCGATGCTGTTTTGCGGGCACAAGAATACATCAAGGCCGGTGATGTTTTTCAGGTTGTGCTTTCATCCCGTTGGGAGGCTGAGGTAACCCTTAATCCTCTTCAGCTTTATCGTGCATTGCGCGCACTCAATCCTTCTCCGTATCTTTTTTGTTTAAAGATGGATGATCGTGCGCTGGTGGGCTCATCTCCCGAAGTGATGGTTCGACTTGAAGGCCGCAAGGCGACGCTCAGGCCGATTGCCGGGACAAGGCCTCGCAGTCAGAATTCAGATGAAGATGCCCAGCTCGAGAAAGAAATGCTCGCCGATCCCAAAGAGCGTGCCGAGCACATTATGCTCGTCGATCTGGGAAGAAATGATCTTGGACGGGTGAGTGAGCCAGGTACGGTGCGGGTGACTGATCTTATGAAAGTCGAGCGCTATTCGCATGTCATGCATATCGTTTCGAATGTCGAAGGCATCCTCAGAAAAGATCAAGATGCCTTTGATTTGGTGCGAGCATCTTTTCCGGCCGGCACTTTGAGTGGCTCCCCCAAGATTCGGGCAATGGAAATCATCGAGGAGCTTGAACCTGTTAAGCGTGGGCCTTATGGAGGATGCGTCGGTTATATTGATTTTGCGGGAAATATGGATATGGCCATTACCATTCGCTCTGTCGCCCTGAATAAAAAACAGCTGACATTGCAGGCCGGTGCCGGGATTGTTTACGATTCGGTTCCAAAAAATGAATACCAGGAATGTCAAAACAAGGCGCGAGCCATGATGGAAGCGGTTAAGCAGGTGGTGGGAGGTGGATTGTGATTCTAATGATCGATAATTACGACTCCTTCACCTACAACCTTGTTCAGTATCTTGCCGAGCTGGGTGAAGACGTGCGCGTCTACCGAAATGATCAGATCATACTCGAAGAAATCCAGCGTTTAAATCCTGCCAAAATCGTTATTTCACCAGGCCCTTGTACTCCGAATGAAGCGGGGATTTCCTTAAGTTTAGTGGAGAAGTTTGCCGGAAAAATTCCTCTATTGGGTGTTTGTTTGGGACATCAAACCATTGGTCAGGTTTTTGGTGGTAAGATCGTGCGTGCCCCACGCATCATGCATGGAAAAACCTCGCCTATTCATCACGATGGAAAAACGATATTTCAGAATCTGTCCAATCCCTTCGAAGCCACACGTTATCATTCGCTAGTTATCGATCCACCTTCACTCCCTGCCTGTCTGGAAGTGAGCGCGTGGACGAAAGAAGGCGAGATCATGGCCGTTCGGCATCGTGAATTTTTGGTGGAGGGCGTTCAGTTCCATCCAGAGTCTATCCTGACAGTCGAAGGAAAGAAGCTGCTTCAGAATTTTTTGAGGCGGGGCTAGGCTTGTTTCGGATCGGTTTATTTAAAATATCATGATCAAGGCAGCTCTTAAAAAAATTGTACAAGGTCTGGAAATTGAGCGTGAAGAAATGACCGCCGTGATGAGTTCTATTTTACTGGGAGGCAATGAAGCTGCAACATCCGATCAGGTAGGTGCTTTTTTGATGGGTCTTGCCACTCGAAAAGAAAAAAGCAGTGAAATTCTTTCGGTCCTTCAATTTGTCCTTGAGCAGCAAATTTCCTCACCCATCCGTCAAATTTCAAATGTAATCGATCTTTGTGGTACGGGAGGAGACGGAGGAAAAACTTTTAATGTTTCCACCTGTGCGGCGCTCATTGCCGCGGCAGCTGGTGTTTTGGTTGCAAAGCACGGCAATCGGGCTTTTTCTTCTGCTTGCGGGAGCGCCGATGTCGCCGAAGTTTTGGGAATTCCGATTCAACTTTCTCCTGAGCTCGCAGCGGAATGCTTGCGCCAAACAAATTTTGTTTTTCTTTTTGCTCCTGCGTACAATCCTGTTCTGGCGGCTGTTTCACAGGTGCGTCGAAATTTAGGAATTCGCACGATCTTTAATCTGATCGGTCCCCTTGCCAATCCAGCCCGCGTGAAACGTCAGGTTCTGGGCGTTTCTGATTCCACGCTGCTTTTACTTTATGCCGAAATCTTGTGCGATTTGAATGTCGACCATGCCCTGATTGTGCAGGGAGAGGATGGGCTCGATGAAGTCTCACTGATTGCATCCACTCGATGTGTTGAAATTCGAAAAGGACAAAAAAGTGATTTTATACTGAACCCTCGCGACTTGGGATTTTCTCTCTGTGCGCCCCATGAGATCGCCGGCAAAGATCGTTATCACAATGCCCAGATCATCGAAGCGGTGTTGAGCGGTAAAGATCGCTCTCCTTACCGATCTGTCTCCATTCTAAATGCTGCGATCGCTCTGTCTGTTTCTCCCCTATTCGATGAAATTCAGACCCCCTCAGATCGGCTGAAGAAACTGATTCAAATGGCAGAGGAAGCGGTTGATTCCGGAAGAGCATTAGAAACCTTACAAAAACTCCGATCCTTCAAAGCTCAGCATGAACTACCAAAACACCCTTCTTGAAAAAATCGTTCAAACCAAAAAAGAAGAAATCGCTTCTGGAAAATTGCGTGAGAGTCTTCAGGACTTGCGCAATCGCTGTCGTGATGCAGAGCTCACACGCTCTTTTGTCAAAATGTTCGATCCTTCCTTTTTGTCTCATGAACTTCCTCAAACGCGGATTATCGCCGAGATCAAAAAAGCTTCTCCCTCCGCTGGACTCATTCGACCCGATTTCGATCCGGTTCGCCTCGCGCATACGTATGTTGACGCTGGGGCGGCCGCGATCTCCGTCCTCACCGATACCGTTTATTTTCAGGGATCGCTTTCCGACTTACAATCGGTCCGCAAAGTCAGCCCCCGTCCGGTTTTAAGAAAAGATTTCATGATCGACCCTTACCAGATTTATGAAGCGCGGGCTTATGGCGCGGATTGTATTCTGGCGATCGTGGCCATTCTTGAAAAACAGCAGTTGATTGATTTGTGCGGCCTGGCGAATGAATTGGGAATGGCCTCGCTCATTGAAGTTCACAACGAGGAAGAAACGCGTGTTGCTCTTCAGGTCGATCAGCCACAAGTGCTTTTGGGGGTGAATAATCGCGATTTAAAAACGCTTAAAATTGATTTGAAAACGACCGAGCGTTTGCGAAAACTGATTCCTTCCAAAAAAACTGTGATTGCGGAAAGTGGGATTTCCAACCGAAAGGAAATCGAGCATTATCTTTCTCAGGGCGTGAGTGGTTTTTTGATTGGTGAAGTGTTGATGAAAGAGAAAAATATTCGCGCGAAGTTTGATGAGCTGTTGGGAAGGTAGGCTCATCCTTATAACAAAAAGGAATTTCAAGGTGTCATCCCCTCTTATTAAAATTTGCGGTTTAACCAATCTCGAAGATACCCTCGCTGCGATCGATCTCGGAGCCGATCTTCTGGGTTTTAATTTTTACCCCGACTCTCCGCGCTATCTTTCGTGGGAAAAGGCTTTAAAAATATTTGATGAAATTCCAACCAATATTCCGAAGGTGGGTGTGTTTGTGAATGCGAATTTGCAGGGAGTGATCGACTACACCTGCGAGCTAGGGCTGGATTATATTCAGTTCCACGGCGATGAGACACCCGAATTCTGTAATGAGGTGGGGCATCCGTGGTTCAAGGCGTTTCGTCTTTCCGGTCCTGAGGTTCTTCAGCAGATTCGTTCCTATGAGTGTGATTGGGTTTTGATCGATGCCTATCAGAAAAATTCTTATGGAGGAACAGGTGCAAAGGCCGACTGGAGTCTGGCACGACAGGTAAAGGAGACTTGCAGACAAGTCATTCTTGCGGGAGGGTTGGATCCGGACAACGTGCAGGTGGCAATTGCCAGCGTTCAGCCCTTTGGTGTGGATGTGGCCAGTGGGGTTGAGAAAAAACCAGGAATCAAGGATCACAGGAAGATGGAATTGTTTATTCAGAGGGCGAAGTCGGTGGCGGTAAGATTGGTTCCTGACGGGGACCTCTAAAAATTCCCCATTGGCGGCGTTCCCCGCTTCACCTGCACCTTGCGATTTAATGTAGGGTGTATTGCAATACGCCCCTAATACTGGGTTTGTGGGCGACTTGCCACTGGAGTTTTTCTGAGGCCCATTAAAAAATGAATATAGAGAGATGAGCTGATAAAGATTAAGAATTGATTTTCTTTTTGGCGAAGCTTTTGTCTGCAAGACTCTGGATTTTGGAGAGCTCGAATCTTAAATTTTTGATGGGATGACCCTGGGATTTCTGACGGATTTTTTCAAGAATCGCAGGCTTCATAAAGTTGAGCTCCGTCATCCAGGCGTGGGAATCCACACCGACTACCAAGGTGTCTCCGGAAAAATGACTGGGCTTGGTCTTTTCAGCTATTTTTTCTCCAACAATATCTTCCCAATTGTTCATCACGGAATATTTCTGAATAGGTTTTTCCAGCTGAAGGTGTTTGAGCGTTGAACTTAAGATCGTGGAGATGGATTCTGGAATTTTGGAACGGGACATAGGACTGTGCCAAGTCAAAGAGAGAATTTCTGATGGCCGTTTGCTCTTGCTGCGTTGAGCCATTCAAAGCCTTTAAGCACTTCTTTCTCAGGTAAAAGAACGTTTGACAAGATCTCGATTCTTGAACCATCATAAAAATGTCGATATCGATATTTACTGTGAATCCAGCAGCTTGCTGGATTCACACTTTTGTTTCTGGGCTTTTTAACAAAGCTCAAAAACCCTAAGGCCCGGAGGGCATCCCTCGCGGGCTCTCGTTTTCTCTAATGACTTGATAACAACAGATTCGCACCAAAAGATCGGGTGTGTTTGAAGAGGGAGAAGATTTATGAATAAAAAAGATCTCAAGCGTTTTAAAGAAATCCTTTTGGAAAGAAGAAAAGAACTTTTGCACACGGCTGAAGCCACCCGTGAACGCGGAATGGTTCTCGACACTGATGATCTTCCGGATGAAGTCGACCTGGCCTCCTCCGAAGCCGATCAATCCATGAATTTGCTTTTAAGAGATCGAGAACGTGTGTTGGTGAAAAAAATCGATAAGGCTTTGGCCAAGATCGAGCGGGGAGATTATGGTGTGTGTGACTCGTGCGGAGAAGATATCGGAGCCAAAAGGCTCGAAGCGCGACCTGTCACCGATCTTTGTATTCGTTGCAAAGAAGAACAGGAGCGTATGGAAAGAAGTTACGCGGAGTAAAAAATATCTTAAATAGTTTTATGAAACGGGGCTATTCGAGTCGAATCGAATGCCCCGTTTTTTATAGATTGTTCGTCAACAACGCAGCCTCTCGGGCCGCTGCGAGCGAGGCAATGCGTGCGAGTTGATAGGAGAGTTTGACCAGGTTTGATTTTTCGATACAGCGAATAAACGGGGCTTCATGGGGTTGATCGAGCTTGTGCAGGCACAGACATGAAAAAAACATGCCGCGTGAATTGAGCGAGCTCCACTCATCTTTTTCTTCATTAAATCTGAAAAAACCTCCGATTTGTTTTTCGCCTACCATGTAAATCACAGGTTCCATCGGGTATCCGCTGTAAAAATCGGCGGTGGCAATTCCTTCCTGAATCATGAAATCACTCGCCCGGTTTCCTCCTTTGGTGCTGGTGAGTTTGTTGCGTGTCTTTCGATTCAAGTTCAGAATCTCTTCACCACTCGAAACAGACATCACGCCCATCCCATAGGTGCCAGAGTTGCTTTTGACAAATACGTAAGGACTTCCTTCAATCTGGTGCTCATCATATTTTTTCTGGATCTGATTTAAAAGATCATCCACTGCTTTTGCCAGTTTTTCGATTGAGGAAGAGTCATTAAAATCGATGTCTGTCTGAACGTTTGAAAGACAGGAGAGAAACCACGGGTCGAGAGAGAGCAGGTTTCCGACTTCAGAGGCCACCTGATTGTATATGTCGAAATGGTGGTGCTTTTGGCGCTGATACCAGCCGAGATCAGGTGGAGGAAGAAGAGGGATTTGAATTTCTTTCAGAAGAGGCTCAGGGCCGTTGGAGAAATCGTTATTTGAAAGGATCAGATCAGGGGTCCAGCCGTCGATCAGTTTCAAAGGAGATCCGGGATGCAGACGATATATCTGCAGGATTTTTTCATTGCTGAGCGGAATCAAAGTCGGATCATCCGTAAAGTCTGGAGTATTGGCCGCAATCCGTACGTTATAACCCGCCGATTGGAGAATTTCAGACAGTCTTAAAAGGTTTTCGAAATAAAAACGGTTGCGGGTATGGGCTTCGGAGAAGATTAGAAGATTTTGAAGGTTGGGAAAATGTTTTTTGAGATAGGTTTTAAATGTGGCGACGGCCTGCTCGGTGTAAACCTTGCACAGGTTATTAAACCCTGCCGGAAAAAGATTGGTATCGATAACACTCAGCTTGTGGCTGGAATTGCGGATATCGCACGAAAGATAAATCAGGGGAGGAGTTTTGGAGAATTCCTCTTCGAAATAACGCTCTAAAGCGATGAGGTTTTCGACAAAGCGCTCGTGGATATCATGGAGTTCCATAGTTCATTCCCGGATTTGAAGAATTCTCAAGTAGACTTCTCGTACATCATGGCGCAACTGATGAAAATATTCCAGAAAGTCATCCGCCGATTTTTCGCCCATTTTTTCTGCGAGGTTTTCAAGTAAGTGACTTTCCGGATCGATATAGCCATCTTTTAAACCAAACAGAAGCTCCATACGCGTCTCTAACTTTCGGTAGAAAAGATAGGCATTTTTCAAAATCTCTGATTCGGCCTTCAGGATGAGGTTTTTTTCCTGAATCTTTTCAAGTGCAGATAAAGAATTTGTTTGAAGAATTGGTTCATAAATTTTTCCAAATCGCATTTGGAGATACTGAATGGTAAACTCGATATCAATCAAACCACCCATGCCCTGCTTATAATGCAGTCGTCGTGGGGTTTCCCGTCCAATCTCTTTTTCCATACGCTGGCGCAAGCGATGAATCTCTTCATTTAAATCGAGTGGATATGGAGAGGAGAAAACCAGTTGATGAAAGAGAGGGAGAAAAGTTTTTACAAATTCCGGATCACCCGCAACCGCACGGGCCTTCAGCAAGGCCTGTTTTTCCCAGGCTTGTGCCTGATTACGCTGATAGGTGACGTAGGCGTCAAGTGAGGTGACTAAAGCCCCCTGATTGCCGGAAGCCCTGAGTTGGGTATCGATCTTATATGCGATACCCTGAAGCGTATAGACCGAAAGATAGGAGATGAGTTTTTGCGCCAGGCGGGCATAGAATTCCTGATTGGTGATCTCCGATCTTCCCACCGTTTTTCCATTTCTTGAAAAGACAAAGATCAGATCTAGATCGGATTCATAGTGAATTTCCTGTCCTCCCAATTTTCCCATTCCGATAATCGTAAACTCCGCGCGCATCATTCCACCCGACTGATCCTTAAACATCGGATATCCATACACACGGGCGACGTCTTCCTGCGCGAGTTGAAAGAGAGTGGTCAGTACAGTTTCGGCAACCCAGGTGAGCCCTTGAAAAACATCGGGAAGGGGAAGGGTTTCTTCGAGATCGGCTTTCTGAAGAAAGGCGACCTGGTCTTTTTTAAACAGTCGAACACGGTCGAGTTTGGTCTCTAAATCGTCGATACCTTCGAGGTAGGTTTTGATTTTTTCTTTTAGGTTTTGGGGGTTTAGTTCCAGGGTCATAAGGTTGGAAAATTGACTGGAAAACAGAAGGTTCAATAGTGAAAAACTCCCAGAATATCAAAAAATTAGCAACTTTTTTTATGGGGTGACGATGAGCAGTTTAAGATCGGTAGTTTCTTATAAGAGTGTGTTTTTTAGATGCAGAGGTGAATTATGGAAAAGGTGGTCCCTTTAGGAAAAGTGGTGTGGGAAAGAACTGGGGTTGAAGTAGATGCTGCGAGAATTCTTCCTGTGGGTTCTGAGGGGTTAGCGAGCAGTCGATACGACCTGAATGAATCTGAAGTGGCAGTCGAGATTGCTGATGCCGGCCAGTTCAGGGCACTACTCAAGTCTCCAAATTTACCAGAATATTGCAGAGTTCGTGCCTCTGAGAATGAGCTGCGTGAATATGTTGCGGAAATGGGGACGGATATCGAGAGTTTGATTGCCAGAGGGGAGAGTCGAATTACAGCTCAAGTATTAACTCAGAACGGATTTTCGGAAACTGATGCAGAGCAGTCTATGGGAATTCTCGCAAGAGCGATGACCTACTATAACCATCTGGGTGAAAAACAGAGACAAGGCACAGTGAGGGGGCATTTAAACGGTGGAGAAGGGGCACAGCATTTTTTTAATGTGGCTATGGGCATTGGCTTGGATATCGTTATTGAGAGTTTCATGCAGCAAAGGGAGAATGTAGACGATGGTCAGTTGGGTTTTATTTTGAGTGCAGCCTATTATGTGAGTGGTGATACCGAGAGTGGTTTGGCTTTTTTAGAGCTTGCGGCCAGGCTTGAAAAGAGAAGCAGCTCATCTGGTGAGCGGGTCTGTTTTAGAAAATGTGAAAGCGCCCTGCTAGCTCGAGGAATGTTGAATAGGATGTACCAATTTTATGTAGAGCATGAGTGGTATGAAAAAGCTGCCGGGATTTATTTTAGAGGATTTTTAGAACAGCCTCAAGAATTCCAGTTTACTCCCGATCATCAAATTTTTTCTTACCTGATTCCTAAACTGAATCGAATGATTCAAGATCGCTCTTTTTCTTCTCAAACCAGAAGAGCGGCTGCATTTCAAGTAATAGAGCTTGTAAGGGGCAATTCAAATGCGAATACACTCCAACTGTCTGCACTTTTAGATCCTTCCACTCTCTCGTCTCTCATCAATCAATCAGACTACGAAGACTCCAAAAAACTACTTTTGGCTTTACAGAGTCTTGTTCAAAAAATCCCAAACTATTTGAATAGGGTCACCGAAGTTCTGGTCAATTTGGTGATGGAGAATGGATCAGAGGTTACGACTCTTCTTCCCAAAATTTTTCATGGACTCTCTCTCCAGGCAAAACGGGATCTTATTCTTAAGTTAAAAGAGAGATCTTCAGAGGATCCTAAACTCCAACTCCTACTCGACAGACTTGCGATCGGGCAGGCGGTGGCCGTGATTCCTCATCCACAACCTGAATTAGGAGTTTATGCCCCTCGCGTGTTGGCGTATCTGCGTGCTGTAGGAGCGAACCTCTATGGTCGTGGGATCCCTCCTGTTTTAGATCCTGATTCAAAAGAATCTGGTTTGCGAATGCTTCTTGATTGTCTGGATCGTGTCCTTAAGAACATGGATCCCTCCGGGCTTGAGGACCCTCTAGGGGCAATCATCGAAGAGATAATAGTTCAGGCTGTCGCTGAGGGTTACGAAATCAAGATCCCCCAGGAAACTCCTTTACGTTTTTTATGGAGGAAGCTGTTTCCAGGAAAGTCCTTATTGCCAACACCACCCGAAGAAATGGCTAAGGCAATTCTTGAGAGAGTCTTAACGGATGAGCCAGATGAATTCCCGCCCTCCATTCAAGGGCTGGTCATTGAACTTCAGGCGTGGGGAACTTTGTTTAGAAAGGATGAAAATCCTGATGCGGTGCCTCAAGCCATGATGGCGGCATTGATAACGGCTGATTTTGGATCTGATGGAAAAATCCATTGGGAGTCTTTGAGTCTCATGCCCGAATCGGGAGAAAGAGAAGTAAGTTCGGAGCTGCTATCTTTGAGAGCTGCTGTTACAGGTGCTCTCGCAGAAGCTTTATCGGGCGGGGTAGATAAACATGGCCGGGGATTGGAGCGCCAACCACTTCCTCTTTTAGGAAAAGGAAGATAATAAATGATGTGAGTGAAATTGTGAAAACCTCAGAAATCTCGCAACCTTTTTGTGTGCGTGACGAGAAGGTGTCACAAATGAGTTTGAGAGGTTTTAATTCACCAATACTTCGAGGTTGATATGGGAGATACAGTTCAAAGCAATACCTCAATCCCAAATAGTTACTCATCTAGCTCAAGTGAAATCCCTGTTTGCATAGGTGAATCCCGCACTCTCGTCGAAGCTTCACCAGATATAGATCCAGAGGAACTTAGAAACAGGTTCAATATTCCTCCAGATAAATTCTGCCGCGCTTTTTCTCACGCTGTTGGTAAGTATTATTTTGCAACCACTCAGGTTGAAGAATTATCCCCTTCACTTCCAGAATACTCACGACCCCCAAAAAAAGAATCGGGTGGAAACAACGGTCCAAAGAAGGTGGCCGATGGACTTCCTGACAATGTTGCTAGAAACTTTCTTATCGATACATTGGGACGTAAGCACGTTGAGCTAGCCTCTGGATCTCGAAATAAAATACTCGACCTCGCCACAGAAAATAAAAGGCTTCAGGATGAACTGAAAAGCCTCCAGGGTCTTGATGGCTCAGCGATTCATTTTTTCAGCTCCTGGACCGGAAAGGGAGTTGTGGGAGCAGCCTCGGCTGGATTTACTTTCGGTGTGCTCATTCCTAGTGCGAGAGATATTCACACCATGATTCGTTTTGGGTTCAAGCCGTTCGGTGAAGCCAGTCTTTTGAGAGCGTATATCGATAAGTGTTTTAAGGAAGGTGATGAAGAGAGAAAGCTTAACTTGAGACAACTCAGAAGGTTGGAGCTTAGAAATGCACTCATCACAGCTCCTCTAGCGGCCGCAGCGATTGGCGCTGCTTATAAGGCGGAGCCTTATCTCTTCGGACCCAATGTGGCGAGTAAGGGCATTCAGGCGACTTCTCTCGCTTCTTCTTCACCTTTAGAGCAGCTCAAGAACATGCAGATTACGCTGCCTGATCTTCCTCTTTCAGACTATCAAACACTAAAAACAAAAGATTTGAATGCATTGAGTGAAATTTATGATCGATTGAATCAGGCCCAGTCAGAATATCATAACATTGAACGCCGCCTGGTTTCTGAAAATGCAACTCTGAGAGAGCAGGTCAATTTGCTAAAGACGTCTCAAGAGAAAAGTCGTGGGGGGATGATCTACGCAGGCTTAGTCGGCACGGTGTTGGGCTTTGGTTATGCTGTCACCAAGGCTGAGGAAATGTATGGTTATTCATTGCTGCATCGTGCTGCGGAAAATACCCGCGGAAGAGTTAACGATAAGTTGCTTCGTATGCCCTGCCCGGAAGTGAATGTTCCAGGCTATGAACCAGCACCTGCAGCAGCACCAGATCCTATGCCAGTTAGATTTCCTAAGCCTGAAGATTCGAGAGTATCTGATGCCCATGCCGACCCTGCCAGTGTGGCCGTGGGAGTTGCCGTTCCCACCGTTGCTGCGGCCGCGGTCGTGGGAACAGTGACAGCGAAAACCACCTTGTTTGCAAAACTCATGACCGGTTTGGGTGTTGCCGTAAGGGCGGTTGCGTCTGCTCCTGCTGCGGCGTTTGGATTGATGATTACGTTTAAGAAAGATGATGTGCCGAGGGCTTAAAGGTTTATTTTGGTGTTCATGGTTTGACCCTTCGACGAGCTCAGGACTCATGGTTCGACAAACTCACCATGTCCCTCTCATTATAATGGGACATCCTAATCCTCCTACAGCGGGCTTGGTCTTTCGAAGGGTGAACAGGACAAGTTTTAAAAAGGGGAGGAGCTCTTAAGTCCTGAATTTCTCATCCATCCTGGGTGGGAGGATCCCCGCCTCTACAGATCCAAGGGAGGGACGCTTTTTAGCGGCTCGCCACGAACGGCTTATCGAAGTTATTCTTCATTCCTCTATTCAAACAATCTATCAAACGTATTTTTTGCAATCGTTGTAAAACGCGTGAGATCATCGAGCAGACGCTCGCGGGCTTCTTCGGGATCCTCTTCATAATAACCCATGCGACGGGCAACCGCCTGTTGATCGACAGGTGTGTAAGGAAGGGTTTGCGTTTGGGACTCCTGCACCAGCTGCAGACGATGCTCCAGGCGTCTTAGGAAAAGATAGGCATCTTTGAGCTGATGGGCTTCCTGGGCAGGAACGATCTCCTGTTTGGTGAGCTCCTGAAGGGCTTTGAGAGTCGAAGGTGATCGCAATTGAGGTTTGGATCCGCCATAAAGCATCTGCAGGGCCTGCACAAAAAATTCGATATCGCGAATGCCGCCTTCTCCGAGTTTTACATTAAATCCTTTGAGTGAAGAAGATTTGATCGACTCATGTGCCTTGCGCTTCATCTCTTTCATCCGGTTGATCGCCCCCAGATCCAGATGCTTTCTCCACACAAATGGCTCTAGAATTTTTTCAAATTCTTCTCCCAATTCGAGATCACCGGCGATCGGTGCCGAACGAATCAGGGCCTGACGTTCCCATTCTTCACCGAAACTCTCATAATAATTTTCAATGGCGTTGAGAGAATTTGCGAGGGTTCCACTGCGTCCTTCCGGTCGCAAATTCAAATCCACCCGATATAAAAATCCTTCCGGCCGATTTTGTGAAAGCAGACGAGTCAGTTTTTCGGAGAGCTTGATAAAATACTCATGCAAACTCACATCACGAGGCCCGTGCACACGACCTTCATCCGTCGAATAGATATATTGAAGATCGATATCCGAAGAATAATTGAGCTCGTTGCCACTGAGCTTGCCCATTCCAATCACACAAAAACCACAAAATTCTCCGGGATTCGAAAGAAAGGCCTCACCCCAAGTGGAGCGCATCTTCATTTTCTCATAAGCGAGGGCCGCGCGAACCAGTGCAATCGCAAGATTTGAGATTTCGGAAAGAACTGTTTCCTGACCTGCCGCCTGCGAGAGGTCCTTAACGGTCAGTCGCAAAAACTCACGATATTTGTAGCGGCACAGATGCGAAGCAAATTCTTCATCAGAGAAGGACTCGAGTCTTTCGGGCGCAAGCAAAAGGTCTTCTTCAAAGTCGGATAGTTTCTTATCGGTTTCGATGCAGGGTGATGCAACGAGGCTGTCTGCCTCGAGAGGGTAGCGAATCAAAAACTGGCTTAGGAAATGGGAGTTTCCAAAGATGCTTAAAAGACGCTTGGCATTGACTGGCTCCAGATCAAAGTCCTTGCCAGCAAAGTCGATGTATTTTTGGGAGAAAAGCAGAAAGTCTTCGTAGGCGCGCTGCGGCTCGCCGGACCAATCAAGGATTTGCCTGATTTGAGCATCGATCTTCATTGTGATTTTACCTCCGAGGCTGTGAATCTACCTTTATGGAATTTGAGTGGCAAGATGATAGAGTTTGTTGCTTCTTCCCCTCCTTTGGAGGGGGCGTCAGGGCGGAGTAGTCTAACCTAGAAATTGGATTCATAAATTTTATTTTCATTCTTGGTCCTTCAGGTCGTCCGCCTGAGATTGACGCCCATTTAGAAAACATTACAGCGAGCAACAATCCTCCATCACCCTCTTCAAATAAGTTTCGTGTTCAAACAATTGCTTTTGATCAAAATCAAAATCATATTTCAGATTTGCCAGAACAAAATAAAGCTGGGCTTTGAGAACTGGGTGATTGAGCATTTTCGAGGCCGCCAGGCAGTAGGTTTTTATCTGAAATTCAAAATCATGCGCCAAAATATTCAGGTTCTCTCTTCCGACATGGGTGTGGGTTTTGTAATCGATCACGACCCAATCATCGTCCAGTCGAATCAGACGATCCATCGCTCCGCGAAGACGATAGGGTGGATAAGACAAAAGAAAGGGGATCTCGGAATAACCGTCCTCAGCCTGAAGAATTTTTCTGAAGGTTTCGTCCTCCAGTGTTCTTTGAATGGATCGAATCAGAATTTGCCTGGCATTTTCATCCAGAGCACGATCGGGCAGAAAATCATTCGATCGATCGAGCAATCGATGCAGGTCTTTCTCGCTCTTGCTTTGGCTCAGCTCATAAAGAAACTGATGGAGAAAAATTCCCTTTTCGATGGGATCGATGTTCTCGGCATTTAAAGCAGATGAAAGATCGGTTGAAGAATTCTTTTTCTGTGGACGTGCTTCGACAGGAAGAAAACTCCGATAGCGTGAAAAAAAATCTTTAGGTGAGCGGATGAAACACTCGAGCTGAGTGACGCTAAAATCGGTTTGATGCAGTCTGAAGGAATATAAATCGGCTTGTTTGGTTTTTGTTCTGTTCTCAAAATCTTCAGTCTGGGCTGAAAATAATAGTGTACTTTCGGATGCCTCATTTTGCTCTTTTTCGGCAGCGTCCGGATTCCAGATCGGAAGCAGATGTTTTCTTAAATGATTTCTATAGCTTTCCGACTTTTCATTTTCTTCCGGTAAAAAACCAAAGATCAGCTTTTGTGTGGCGCGGGTTGTGGCGACATAAAAAACCCGACGTGCTTCTTCTTCATCCGTAATTTTTTTTCTCACCTTCCATTCTTTTAAAATCCCTGATTCCTCTTTTTGCACCTTCAGGCCCGTGTAGGGTTTGGGAAGATAGAGTGCGGGGATTTTTTCAAGAGCCTGGGCGATGGGTAAGGAATTGTTGGAATCCCGATAGGATAAATCCGGCAAAAAAACGATTGGCAGATCGAGTCCCTTGGTTTGATGAATCGTCATGAAGGTTACGGATGGACCGGTGTGCGAAAAATCACTGAAGGGTTTGATTCTGTCTGTTTGGGTCTGCAACATTTGAAGATAATGAAGATATTCCTCAAGGGCTCCGTGGTTTTTCGTTTCCCATTCCTGGGTGAGGTTTAGAAACTGCAGTATATTTCCTGCCTTTTCTGCAAGAAAAGATTCCGTTTCGTAAAGAGTCACAAGACCAGTGCGGTATAAAATTTCTTTTAACAAAAGATAAGGAGAGGTTTTTGCTGAAAGGGTTTTAAGCCACTCGGTAAAAGGATGGAGGGAATGCCAGGTCTCCTCCCTGTGTTTCTGAAAAGCAAAGGCCATGAGCTCTTCATCTGGAACCCCCGCGAGGGGAGAGCGCAGGATACCAATGGCTGCGAGGGCGTCGTCTGGTTTTGCAATCAGTTTCAGGGCGTGGATGAGATCAAGAATCTCCTGTCGGGCAAGAAGCGAATCCCCTTTTTGAATTCTGGAAGTAATTCCTGTTCTACGTAAGGCCTGACGATAGGTTGAAGCAGGGTTGAGGGTGCGAAAACAAAAATAAATCTCATTGGGTGAGAATCCTTCCCGGATAAGACTCTGCACTCTCAACGCCATGGCATCGGCCTCCCGCTGGCGTTTTTCTTCGGCACCTAATGTCTTTTTCGATTTTTCCCCGCGGTTTTTTTTCGATGTAATTTCTTCTTCCAGCTCTTCCACCCAAAGACGCTCAATTCCTCCTTCGTTTTTTTCGGAGTGGAGCGGGACATAATCCAGAAAAAGATTTCTGAAAAAAGAATTTACCCAATCAATCTGACAGTTGGGGCTTCTGAAATTCTGGGTGAGATAAACGGTTTTGCCACCGCTATTTTCGATGAGTTTCTGAAAATGCTCAAAGATGTGAGGTTTGGCTCCGCGAAATCCGTAAATCGATTGTTTAGGATCTCCGACGATGGCCAGATGTTTTCCTGGCGCGATCAAAGCTTCGCTGACGTTGATCTTTTCAGCTCCATCCGCACTTTCATTTTTATCAAGCGGAAGGCCCAGCAGGAGTTTAAGCAATTTTTCCTGAGCGGCATTGGTATCCTGAAATTCATCCACCAAAAAGGCCTTCCATATTTTTTGGTAGTGAGCGCGAATGTGTGGAAAATGACTCAAAAGAAAAATGGCCTTGTCCTCAAGATCTTTAAAATCAAGTCCCTGTTTTTCTTTTTTAAGCTCGCTGTAAGTCTGAAGGGTTGATCTGAAAATCCTGTTGAGGCTTTCCCAAAGCTCTTTTTCTACCTGGGTTCCGGCTTGAGAAAGTGCATCGTCCGGAAATTCTTTCCAGTCGAGCCAGTTTTTAAGCATGGCTAAGAGCTGCTCTTTAAGATTCGACCAGCCATAGGCGCGAATCAGCGTTTTGAGATCGTCATTTTTTTCTTTCAGAATTCTGCCCAGATTTTTTTCCAGGGCTTCATGAGAAAGCAGGGCCGCCTCATTTTCATCCATTACTTGAAAGGAGGGGTCCAGATGGATAAACAGGGCGGATTCTCTGAGTATCCGCGTCGCCAGGGAGTGCAGGGTCGTGATCGGAGAAAAAGTCAGCTCTTCAAGAATCCAGTCAAAATCCGCCGCTACCCATTTTGATGAATAACCAAACACCGCTTCAGTTCCATGAAATCTGGCCTTTTGAATCAGATCTTCAATGCGCTCGCGCAACTCGCTTGCGGCCTTGTCGGTGAAAGTGGCGGCGACTATTTCGCAGGTTTTAAATTTTTCTTTCAGAATCAGGGCAAGAAAATGAGAAGCCAGAACCTGCGTCTTTCCGCAGCCCGCTCCTGACAGGATACACACGGGATGATCAATATTCAGAATGGCTTCCTGCTGTTCAGGTGTTGGTTTTTTGAGTGTCATGGTAGCGGCAGATGGGTTTGTAGTCGCAATACGGATCGCAAGGATCTGGCTTTGGCGAGAAATTCCCCTTCAGAATGTTTTCGTAGGCTTTTAACAGATTTGATTTTAGCTGAATAAAACAGTCCTCCCACTCCTGTTCGTCGTACCAGATCTGGGATCTCCCATTTACCAGGAGGGGATTGTCCTTTCCTTTCTGAATCAGGCCCTGATTAAATTTAAAATCCTTCAGATCAAGAAGCATTCCGCCCAGAGCCACTGATTCTTTCAGCAGGGTTTGAATCGCCAACACATACACGGGGAGCTGAATGTATTTGCCGGTACGAATTTCGCTGTTCAGACTCTCCACCGAGCCTGTCTTGTAATCATAGACAATGAAGGATTTGCGATCTTTCGAAAAATCGATCCGATCAACACGCCCCCGGATTTTTAAGGAAACTTTTCCCTCTCCCTTGATTTCGAGCGGGGGTTTTCCTTCCTGACCAAACGCGAATTCAAAATAGGTTGGAAAATAAGGATTCGCTGTCTGCGCCATTTTTTCCCAGAATGTTTCCAGAAGCATCTCGATCATGCGCTTCATCTTTTCACAAAAATCTTCCGACAGCATTTCATCAATCCATGGTTTTTCCTTGAGAAACCCTTTGGTAAATTCCCGAAGCTTCGGTTCGATCTGGTGAATCAGGGGTTTGCGAAGCTCTGTCTTAAAGAGGGATTGATGGATGGACTCCTGGTTTGACTGAAAGAAAACCTCCAGAAAACGATGGACCCAATTTCCACGATCCAGATGTGAGCCCTCCGGACTTTCTTCCGGTTCGACTTTCAGATGCAAAAGATTAGAAGCAAAAAATCGAAAAGGACAGGTTTGGTAGTCCTGAAGTTGAGAAGGGGTGAAGACATGGTCCTGCATTTTATCTGAAAGGATTTTTAGATGAGAGGAATTCAGAATCTGGCCAGAGTGCGGGTGAGGAGTTTCAGAATTTTTTTGACGAAAAATTTCCATTTCGAGCCGAGCCTGAAGATCTTTAAGGTCACAGTGATGTGGATAAAGACTCGGATGATTTTCCTGATTCCATTCTTTCAGGTTAAAATCGGCCAGGAGAGAGGAGGGACTGGTTTCTTTTCCATTCATCAGGATGCTGGAGTGACTGATCAGCGTTTCATTCTCTGCGGCATCCAGAAGCTGCTGAAGGATGGCCTTCTCTGATCTACGAGTGTGGCGTGAGGGGAGCGGCAGACCCAAAAAATAATCTGGAGATTTCGGAAATGCTTCCGCATTCAATCCAAAAAGGCATGCGAATTTAAATTTTTTAAGTCCGGGCATTCGATGCGAGCGCAGGCAGATTCCATTATGTGTCATGGGGATTGAAGGAAGAGTTTGCCCCTGAGCGAGGGACGAAAGAGAGATTCTACCGATTGCTTGCGGAAATTCGTGTTGATAAAGACGGGCTTCCTCCAAAAGATTCTTCCAACATGAGAGCGCGCGCAACTCTTGCGAGAGCATATCCGCCCAGGATTCGTTCCTTAAATAACCCATGGCCTGCTTTTCAGAATAGAGCAGCTCCATTTCTTCCTGGCATTTCTCAAGCCCTGAAAGGGCTTCCTCCATATTCATCCCAAAACTTGAGCGAATGGGTGAAAAACAGGCTAATGGTTTTTCTACGCCTTGCGCAAATCCAATCCCCGCCTGAGAAAGAAGGGTCTCGAAATAATCCCGCCAGAATGGATTCTGAGGGAGAAAGAGTGCCATTTCAGCAGGCGCAATTCCTTCCTTCACTTTGTCTAAAATCTGCTGCACGACAAAACCCGCCTCGGCAAAGGGAGTGGGAAACTTAAGAAGTTTTGGCTTGTGAGTGCGCTCTGTTGCAGGAAGATCGGTGATGGCAGGGCCTTGAAAAACTTCCCACAGCGATAAATCCTGAATGTTTTTTCCGTGAGGTTTCTGAAGCAGTACAATCTGTTTGAGATCTTTCAGGTGAGTGAGGGCCTGCATGGTTTTCAGAATCCAGGGCGTGAGCTCAAGAAAACCAAACCAATAGATTTTGCGAATGGGATTTAAAGTGCCTGAGTGAGAAGATGAGATCGCCCGGATCGTCTGGTGGCAGGCTTCAGCCGGATCCATAAGCAGGGGATGGGTTTCAATTTTCTTCTGATAACGTTGAAGCAGGGCGTTACAGTCCTCGGCGAAGTCAGGGCTGAGATCATTCAGGAATGCCCCAAGATGCGCGGGCGATTTGGCCTCATTTCGAAAGGCCGTAAAAAGACGTAACAGATTTTTTCCAATCGCCTCATGAGAAAGATTTTTAAGAAGATCGCTTTTGGGATTCGGATTCAAACAGGATAACAAAATTTTTTCGTGCACCCAGCGCGGGGCCATGCGAGCCTTTGGATTTATCTGCTTGAGCTGATGTTGGATCCATTGCGGAAAGGAAAGGAGGCTCGATCCGGTGAGTACTCCTCCAAGCCTTGGGTCTTCTAATAACTCCAGGCTTAAATCCTGGGCACTCGTCATGTCAGGAGTAAGGATTAAAAAATCATCTGTCAGGTGATGGCCGATATGCTGGGTGATGATCGCATCTAGCAGGGCGCGGACGGGTTTTCTCAAATCATCGCAGGTAAGAATTTCGATGGGAGAGACGGACACGTCTATTGGGATGCCACGGGGATCTGAGGCTGTGCAATGGGAAAGTAGGGGAGGGGAAAAAACAAGAATTCAGAGTTCTGATTTCTGAATTCTTTCTCTTCACGCCTTTTCCCATTTTCTAGATATTGAACTCTTCCCCTCCTTCCTATTCGCCGGATTTTTTCTTGCCGATTGGAAATGGGTTCAGTATGGCCAGACCATGCAAAACATCAGGTGGGTGCGATTGATCCTGTTCGGTTTTCTGATCCATGCGATTGGAGCGGGTGTTTTTTCCTTGCGATCCCAGGCCTCCGAATCTTCTTCTGAGTCTTCCCTCAGCTCTTCTTCAGAACTTTCTTCCGATGCATCCTCTGTCTCTTCCGCAATTTCTCAGGACCAGAATGAGAAAGCGTTAGGATCTGTTTCGTTTTCGTTAACCCCAGATTTTACTAATCATGACTTGAATTCCGTTCATGTCGGTCCTCGTGAAAAAGTAGCCCTGTGTGTCCGGCTGAATGCTTCGGATCCTCGTCTGAAGCGCGCCTTTCTCTCCCTGAAAAAAATCGATTTGGCGCTGGAGAGCTCCGGGGATCTTCCCCAAACTCTGAAAGGATCGATTGTTTCCAAAAGAGGAATCCTGGTTCCCGATGAGCAAGGGTGTTTTCGGGGTACGATAAAAATCACCGATCAAATCCTGCCAGGAAAGTATGCGCTCACCGAGCTGGACCTGGGTCTTTTGTCCAATAAATCTCTTAGTCTTAGGGAAGGGTTGAGAGAGATGGTGCTGGGGGTTTTAGAGATTGAAAATCCGGATAAAACTCTCAAGGTTCCGACGGTCAAGGCGATACAATCCAAAACATCCACGCGTCGAATGGTGGGCCAATGGGGACGACGATTGGCCGTTAAGCCTCGCTTTAAGGTTTTGTTTTCTAATCTAAATAAACCTTTGGAATACAATAAATTACAAATTTTCTTTAAAGTTTATATTGATGAGATTTTGGTGGATGAAATCGAGTCAAAATGCTGGTTCTCTTCTTTTTATTCGGCCCACTGTTCTCTTCTTTATGCCCGCTCTGATTCCAGTTTTAAAGGAAGACGCCTGCAGTTTGTTTTAAGTTCAGTCGCTCTTTCCGATCGGTTTGGGCATGAGCAGGAATGGACTGGGGCTGAAGAATTGTCCTCATTATCAGAGAACGGTAAGGTTTTGTCGTATCACTACTATCCCAGTTCAAAGGTTCTCCACACCGATCCGAAACGGACGGAAGGTGAGCTTATCGAATGGCCCGAGGTTGTGCCGCTTCCGGTGCCGCCGACTCAGGAACATACGCCTGCTTTTCCCGGATCGGAAGAAACGGGATCAGACTTAACCCCGGAATCGACACCAGAAAGCAGACCGTAAAAAAGGCCGCATAACCAAAATGGGAAGAGAGGTAGCCGCCGATGGGGCCGGAGATCATCGGACCAAAGGCAATGATCGATGAGGTAATGGCAAAATGCGAGGCTTTGTATTCGGACTTACAGGTACTCATCTGAAAAATAACAAAGGCCGTGGTTCCGACCCCTGCTGCAAACTGCTCTAGAGAATGAATTAGAAATACTTTCAGGATGAAAGTGTTAACCCCTAAAAAATAAAAAGAACTCTCATCCTTCTTTCCGCTAATTGCCAGCCACGCATAGGCCAGAATCGCCAGATTCATAAACAGGGCAAGTTGCCATAAGCCCTTTTTAAGCCCTTTTCGAAAGACCCACCATCCGCCCCCAATCGAGCCTAAAATTGAAAAAATCTTTCCCGCCGTTCCGCTGATCCAACCCAGCTGAAAGGTTGTCACTCCCAAATCCATGAGAAAAGGGGTGTTCATTGAAAACAGGAGCGCATCTCCTAATTTATAGATGAGGATAAAAATCAGAATCAAAATAATGCGGTCCTGGAGAAGATAGCTTTTAAAGGCTTCCCCATATTCTCGAAGATGTTTTTTTAATTGTTCTTTCGGATCCTTTTTTAGATCGGTCGATACAGGTGGAGGTGGAGGGAGTTTGGGTAAAAAGAAGAAATTGTAAGAAAAAGCGAGGCTTAAAAGGAGAGCACAGGATAGAAAAGCATAAAACCAGCTTTGGGTTTTTCCCTGAACCATCAAAGGAATGGAAGTGCCAATCATCATGGCAACCCGATATACCGAATTTCGAAACCCTGCATAAGCTGCCTGCATTTTGGAATCGAGGGCATCCATATAATAGCCATCGATTGCAATATCCTGAGAGGCGCTTAAAAAAGCGCAGATCACAAACCCTGTCCACCAGGCGAATTTTGCATTTGGAATTAAAACCAAAAAGCTCAAAACAAAAAGCATCAGTACCAAATTAAACTGTAACATCATGGCCCAGCTGCGTTTTTTCCAAAAGATGTCGATGAGAGGGCTCCAGAGAAATTTGAAGGTGTAAGGAATTCCCAAAAGGGAGGTGAGTCCTACGGTGATGTTGCTGGCACCCATCTGTTTTAAAAAGGCAGGGACGACGCTGGTTCTTAAGAAAGTGAAAGGAAGACCTTCAGAAAGATATAAAAAAGTAATCCATAGAGGGGCTGGGGAAGTCGATTTTGATTTCTTCATAAGATTTGGGGGAGATTGTTTAAATGAGAATGGAGATTCATCCGAAATAAAAACTGCCTAAAGGATAGTCAATCTTTTATCTCGAAAATCTACCCGCACGGAATTCGCTTCATCTGTATTGGTTTTTAATTAGTCTTGCCTGTTTTACATTCCCGATTGGGAGTCCTCTGTCTAATCCCGATCGGGAATGCTCCGTCTGGATTTTTCCTCCGCCTGAAAGCTCACAACTCCTAACATTATGAAATATAATATTTTTGTATTTTTTTCTCCTGTGCAATCTGTCCACAGAACCTGTGATAAACCTGTGGATGACTCTGTGAAAAAAAACAATTAGTCTCATTCTGATGCGATCTGGAAAAGAGCTGGAACACTTTGCATAAAGATTGGGCAGGAGGTTTTATGAGTACTTTGCTTTTCGGCAGAAAACGGGTGGCCATATTTCTTTCGACCTTTTTAATTCCGGGTTTGGGACAGATCTATTTGGGGAGGAAAGGGAAGGGATGGATATTGATGCTCTCCACCCTTACTGCCCTCATCGTCATGTTCGCCAAGTTCATGATGGGTATTTTATGGGCAAGTGAAAACATTAGACCTGTGCAGTTGTCGGGCGTCATGAGTTTGGAGCTGGTTCTGAAGGCTTATGAATTTTCCAAATACTGGCTTTGGGTGGGATTATTGATTCTCACTCTCACCTGGGTGGGATCTGTTTGGGATATCCTTCGTCTAAAAGATAATCCCATCGAAGAAGTTCCATGATGTAAACCAAATGTAAATTCCCTACGCTTCATTTTACACACTACGTCCTTATTTAAACTCTCCTCAACCCACATACTGAGACTCAAAGAAGTGGTTATTCATCCTTAACCCAGGAGAGTTCTATGAAAACATTTCCCCTTTGCAAGCGCTATGGCTTGATGCCGGTTTTTATCATTCTGCATCTTTTGTTGCTGATGCTTGTTTTGCAACTGACCGCCTGCGCCCGTACGAGCAAAAACACAAGTACATCCACAGGATGGAAAGAACAGGCAGGGGTTCGCGCAAAAGCAGATCTTTCACAGACCAAAATCCTCCAGGGCTCTGATGGCCTGGTTTATCTTCAGGTAGATCTCGAAGGCACGGGATCTCCGCACGGATCTTCCATTCTTCCTGTTCGAAATCCCACCGACTTTGTCGTCGTCCTGGACCGAAGCGGAAGTATGGCTGCTGCCAAAAAGATCGATTATGCACGTCAGGCCTTGCAGTCACTGGTCAATCAGTTAGGTCCGCAAGATCGCTTTGCCCTTGTCACCTTCAGCGATTGGGTTGAAACGCCTTTCATCCTTCAAAATCTGACCGCCTGGAACCGCCCCAGCCTTCTATCCATCATCCGGAATATACACCCTCAAGGATCGACGAACCTCAGTGGAGGCCTGCAGGCCGGCATTCAAATGCTGCAATCTTCTGCCTCCCTGGGTCATGCACGCCGGTTGATTCTGATTTCCGATGGAATTGCCAATATGGGCATTACCGATTCCTACTCCCTGAATCAGATCGCCTCGAGTGCTACTCAAAACGGCGTCACGATTTCCACGATCGGTGTTGGCCTGGAGTTTAATGAATCCCTTCTTTCCTCTTTGGCGGATTATGGGGCGGGGCGTTATCACTTTCTGGAGCATCTCCAGACGCTCCATCAGGTTCTCGCGCAGGAATTTGATGGAGCATCGCGGATGGTGGCGAGTGATTTGAATCTCAAGCTTCAGCTCCATCCGGAAATTGATCTTGTTGATGCCTCGGGCTACCCGATTGTGCGTGAAGGAAGAAGTTTTACGGTTCGGCCAGGGGTGCTATCCCTCGGAGAAAGAAAGACCCTGTTTTTGACCCTTCGTTTTCCCACCTATGCCCCCTTCAAAAAATCTCTAGGAGATATTCGTCTCGACTATCGAACCAATGGGATTGCCTATTCTATTCCTCTGATTTCTTCTTCCCTGCAAATTGCGTGTTTGCCGCTTCACCAACGCGATGAAGTTCAGAGGGCGATTCAGTCTGATGTCTATCGCAATGCCTGGACGCAAAGTAATTATGGAGGAATGCTCAAGCGCAGCGCGGAGAAAGTAAGCAAAGGGGATGCATCCGGGGCCTTGTTGGAAATGAAAGAGTACGAAAAAAATCTGGATCAGGCGATTTCCGCTGCACCTGCGGCGATGGCCCAGCCATTACAATCCCAAAAATCCGAGCTTGGGAATCTTAAGCGAAAAGTGACGGAAGCTTCTCAGAGCCCGGATTCGGCCGTCGAAATGAACCGCCTGGGAAAGCAATATCAATATGAAGGGATTCAAACTCAAAGGAGTGAAAATATTTCGAAGTGATCGATCTGAAATTCATCTTTTAAAGTTCAAAAATGAAAGAACATTTCTGAAAACCCTATATCCTTCGGCATAAAAAAATCGCATCAGGTAAAGCCTTTAAAAATTCACGTATCTGAAAAACAAAAAGCCTCTTCGGAAAGAAGAGGCTTTTTAATTTCAAGAAGGGATTGATCTGGTTTTAAAGAGGATCCGTTTTCTGGATTCTTGTGGGCGATCCCCCAGAGGCGGACGCCCCTACATTTACTATTCAAATACCGTCAGAAACTCTCCTTCCGAAAGATCGACAAAAACATTTTTAAGCTGAGTGTATTCTTCGAGGGCGTGGCGTGAGAGATCTTTGCCGAAACCGCTTTGTTTGTATCCGCCGTGCGGAGCGAAGGGGGACATGATCAGATAATTGTTCACCCACACCTGACCCGCTTTCAGGGCCTTGGCCATGCGCAAGCCACGCTTGATATCCTGGGTCCAGACGGCGCTTGCCAGGCCGTACTCTGTATCGTTTGCCAATTGAAGGGCTTCTTCCTCTTCCGAAAATTTTAAGACCGAAAGAACGGGGCCGAAAATTTCTTCGCGGCAGATTGTTAGCTCATTATTGGGGACAGCAAAAATTGTGGGTTGGATGTAGTTTCCGTTTGCATGGGGTAAAGGATCTGGTTCGCCACCACCGCACAAAAGCTCGGCGCCTTCTTTTTTCCCAAGCTCAATGTAGCGCAGGATGCTGTCTTTTTGTTTGGGTGTGATAATCGCTCCCATCCGCCCTTCCCAATCGAGGGGATGGGCAACCTTGATCAGGTTCGTGCGGCGCACCAGCTCCTGAATAAAGGAGTCATGAATTTCTTCATGAAGAAATAGGCGGGATCCGGCAATGCAGCACTGTCCTGCATTATAAAAGATGGCGCTTAAGGCACCGCTGACCGCTTTGTGAAAATCGGCATCCGGAAAAACGATGTTGGGAGATTTTCCCCCCAGCTCCAATGTCACTTTTTTACAATTTTTTCCGGCCAGTTCCATGATGCGCTGCCCGACTCGAGTTGATCCTGTAAAACTGATTTTTCGAACTTCAGGATGCGCGGCAATCGCTTCACCCACAACCGATCCCGCACCCGTCACGATGTTTACGACTCCGGGAGGAAGTGAAACTTCATCAAAAATTTTTGCCATTTCGAGTGCTGAAATCGAGGTGAGCTCGGCAGGTTTTAAGACGACGGTGTTTCCGGCAGCGAGGGCGGGAGCGACTTTCCAGGCAACGAACATGATGGGAAAATTCCAGGCAACGATCGCTCCGCAAACACCGATCGGCTCGCGCAGGGTAAAATCTAAAGCGTCCATCGGAACCGGAAGAACTTCGCCGCCAATCTGGCTGGCAAGATCGGCAAAGTATTCAAAACAATCGGCGGCCATATGCACATCAACCAGATTGGTTTCGGTGATGGTTTTGCCGGCGTCCAGACTTTCAAGCTCGGCCAGGTAATCCACTTTCTCGCGAATTTTGTGGGCGATCTGCCTTAAATAATTTCCGCGGTTGACTGAATTTCGAACGTTGGACCATTCTGTTGTTTCAAACGCCATTTTCGCTGCTTCCACCGCCTTATTCACATCCTCCGGATTGCCTCGTGGAAACTCAGCGATGACCTGACCATCTCCCGGACAAACACTGGTGATGGTTTCACCGGATTCCGAGTTTACAAATTCTCCATTGATATACATTTGATAATGACGGACAGAGGATGACATGCTCGATCTCCTATTTTAAAGGTCAGTGGCGGATTTAATGCCCTCTCGGGCTGGCATCTGCTGGATCCGCTCGTTTTTTAAATGAGGATGTTACCGTAGCTTTCGGAATCTTCGAAAATCAAATCATTTTTCTATGGATGATTGTTCTTGGGCAAAAAGTAGCTGGAGGTTGCCATGTCTAAAAAAATTCAATGTCCGATTTGTAAAAAAGAAACAACCTGGGAAAATAATCCTTTCCGTCCTTTTTGCAGTGAACGGTGTCAAACCAGAGATCTTGGAAACTGGGCCATTGGGGGATATTCCGTCCCCGTTGAAGAAGATGGAGAGATACAGGAGACTCAAGCTGAAGAGCGTTTTTCTTGAAAAAGAGATCTTGCGAAATATCTTTTGCTACTTCAGTTTTTGTTTCACAAAACAAAAATAATGAATGCTGAGCCCCATGCGTTTCCACTTGGTTTCGAAATAGGTGGGATAGAGGGATTTGCCTTCCTGAAGTTTCCACATCTTCGGATCGAAAACTGAGGAAATCTGGCTGGAATAGTCCGGATGATCCGTGGCGATCCACAAACTTCCACCGGGTTTCAGAGAGGAATGGATCAGACGAACCCGCTCCTCATTGATCAGGCGATGTTTGTTGTGCCGCCTCTTGGGCCAGGGATCCGGAAATAAAATATAGGCCTCCGATAAACATTCAGGCTTAAGGATCTTTGGCAGGCTGTAGCGTGCATCCCCGTGTATGAGTTGAACATTGCCCAGCGGAATCGTGTCGATTTTTTCCCGTATGCGAAAATATCGCCCGCGCTTAAGCTCGATGGCAATAAAGAGCTTATGCGGATGTTGGGGGGCGAGCCAGGATAAAAACGCTCCGTTTCCAGGCCCAATCTCTAGCACCCAATCAGAAAACGAATCATAAAGAGGAGGTTGAGGATAGGTATCAAAGATATTTTCGATTTTTTCAGGAATCATGAGGGCGATGTGTTTAACCTGATGACACAAGGTTGGGAAGAGGGGTTTTTTTGCCCCACGCACCTTGGCTTGCGACTTTTTCCAAACCTGCTCTTCGATCTCGTGCTTGACGCCCAACTCATTCAAAGGTTACTTGTCGCGTCCCTGTTTCAAGTCAAATATCAGGAAGGATGGCCGAGTGGTTGAAGGCGCTCGCCTCGAAAGCGAGTATATCTTAACGGGTATCGTGGGTTCGAATCCCACTCCTTCCGTTTCAATTTTTTCCCAATCCTCATGCTCCAAAACCTCCAACACTTTCGCGATACCGTTAATCTCAGCCGGTATCATCAACAGCAAAATGGTTTTTACGAAAGTTATTTCCAGAGGGCGAATCATCCTGACCGGCCCTTGGCATTTTGGATTCGATATACGATTTTCAGTCCGCGCTCTCATCCGGAACTTGCGAAGGGAGAGTTGTGGGCGATTTTTTTTAACGGCGAGACCCATCAGCATTGCGTAGTGAAAAAAGAATATCCCCTTGCAGACTGCCAGTTCTCCACCTCAAGTTTTGAAGTGAGAGTTGGGGACGCTACCTTATCCGCTTCTTCCATGCAGGGTTCGGCTCAATCTGAAACGCATCAGCTGAGTTGGGATCTTCGCTTTCGTTCAGAGTCCAAACCGCTTTTTTTTACTCCACTCAATCGCCTTAAAACCCGCTTTCCCTCGGGCAAGGTTCTTGTCGCTCTTCCGTTGGCTCACTTTCAGGGAGAGATGAAAATCGATGGAGAAAAAATTGAGATTCAAAACTGGGTGGGCAGTCAGAACCACAACTGGGGATCCCGTCACACCGATCACTATGCGTGGGGTCAAGTTGCAGGGTTTGAAAATGCCCCCGATACTTTTCTGGAAGTTGCGACCGCGCGTCTGAAAGTGGGGCCGCTCTGGACGCCCGCATTAACTCCTTTGGTGTTGTGGCACAAGGGGAGCGAGTATGAGCTGAACTCGCTGTCGCAGGCCTTTTGGTCTAAGGGGTCCTTTCGCTATTTTGATTGGAAATTTTGTGCCGAAACAAAAGGAATTCAGATTGACGGAAGAATTTTTGCCCAGGCCGAAGATTTTGTGGGACTTCGGTATTTCAATCCTCCAGGGGGATTTAAATACTGTCTAAATTCAAAGCTTGCCAGTTGCGAGCTGAAACTCACTCATAAAATTTCTTCTCAAACTGAGAAGCTGGTGGCCAAAAGATGTGCCGCCTTTGAGATTCTAACCGAGGATTCTTCTCACGGAATTCCAATCTCTGCCTGAAAAGAAATTCCACTCTCATTTCAAAAACTTCTTCTTGCGCACTCTTTTGGAAAATAGGTAAAGGCTGTTCAGTCAGGTCCTACGCAAACAAGACCTACGAACCCCGCCAGGTCCGGAAGGAAGCAACGGTAATAGGAACCTTGTTGTGCCGTGGGGAACCCCTGTTCGCAAGGGCAGGGGGTGCCTGGCTTTTTGATTTTCAATTCTCATCGAACTCTTCCCTTAAATTTTCCTTATGTCTTATCAGGTCATTGCTCGAAAATACCGTCCTCAGAATTTTGAAGAAGTTGTAGGACAACAGGCCGTGGTGACGACCCTTAAGCAGGCCATCCAGTCGGGGCGTGTGCACCATGCCTATCTTTTTTCAGGAGCGCGCGGAATTGGAAAAACCTCACTTGCTCGCATCTTTGCAAAGGCCTTGAATTGTGAGCAGGGACCGAGCCCGATACCCTGCAATCAATGTGCTCAATGTCGTGAGATTACCTCAGGAAATTCGCTGGATGTTCAGGAGATCGACGGGGCATCCAATACTTCGGTTGAGGATGTTCGTGAGCTCCGCGAAGGGCTTAAATATCTGCCGGCATCCGGGCGCTACAAGATTTATATCATCGATGAAGTTCACATGCTTTCCACCAGCGCCTTCAATGCCTTGCTAAAAACATTGGAAGAGCCGCCGGCCCATGTTTTATTCTGCTTTGCCACCACCGAATCACATAAAATTCCGGCGACCATCCTCTCACGCTGTCAGCGCTTTGATTTAAGACGACTCTCAACCGATCAAATCCTTTCCACCCTTTCCTCCATCTGTGAAAAAGAAAAAGTACGCTTCGATGAGGATGCCTTGCTGCTGATTGCCCGTGAATCCGAAGGCTCGCTACGCGATTCGCAAAGCCTGCTCGATCAGGCAATTTCTTACTCATCCGGTGAGATCCGTGTTGCTCAGGTTTCCGAGATGCTTGGTCTTGTGAATAGTCAATATTTGAATCGGTTGACCGATGAGGTTTTGGGAAAAAATGTTTTAGGCGCGCTTGAGATTTTAAAGGAGGTTTATGAGCGAGGGCATGACTTGCGGCAGCTCATGATTCAGTGGCTGAACTATTGGCGAAATCTGCTAGTTTATCAAAGTACTCAGGAAGAGAAAATCCTGAACGATTTAACCGAGTCAGAGCGTCAGGAAATTTTGCGTCAGTGCGGAAGGGTTTCGCTTCCCGCCCTTGATCTGGGCTTTCATTTTCTCTATCGTGGCGTTGAAGAAATCGCGCGCAGCGAATTCCAAAAACTCATTCTTGATGTGCTGGCGGTTCGGCTTTGCCATTTATCCGATATTAAAACACTAGAAAGTATTCTGGAAAATTCTGGATCTTCCGCGGATTCATCCAATAGTCCTCCAGCCACTTCGGGGCAGGGAACTACTCAACGGCCCTCTTCTTTTTCTCAGAAAGAAAATGCTGCTTCTGTGAGTCGCTCGTCCGCTGAAAGTACCCAATCTTTTCAGACAGTCTCTGAAGAAGCTCCTCATCCGGTCAAAGTTTCAGCACATTTTTCAAATGAGGTGGAAAAGTTTTTCAGCTACGCCAATCAAAAACGTCCGCAGCTTGGATCGCTCGTCCAGCACCTCGAAGCTGCCACTCTCGATGGCAATCGACTGATTTTACAGTGCGAAAAAGAAGGGATCTGGATGGATTTGCTGATGGAAAGAAAAAATCAGATTGTAGAGATGGCAGCAGATTTCTGGAAAAGACCGATCGAGGTCCAGATTCAGAATCTTCCCATTTCGGTTGAAAGCTCCGAAGTCTACCTTCTTAAAAAAAGCAAATCTTTAGATACAAAACCGTCTGAAAAAAATATTATTCATTCTGCGATTCAGATCCTGAACGCAACAATTGAGGAGAACAAAGCATGAATATTCAAAAAATGATGAAACAGGCTCAAGATCTTCAAAAGCAGATTTTAAAACAGCAAGAAGAGCTGGCCAAACAGACCTACGAGGCCTCCAGCGGGGGAGGCATGGTGAGTGCCGTGGTCAATGGCAAAAATGAGGTCGTTTCATTGAAAATTGAGAAGGATGTGGTCAATCCTGAAGATATCGAGATGCTTCAGGATCTTGTTTTGGCCGCCGTCAACGAAGCCAATCATCGGGCCAAAGAGGCGATGGAAAAAGAGATGAGCGGTCTGATGGGTGGGATGGGAAAGATTCCGGGTCTGTTTTAGCCAGAACTCTTCTACTTATGTCTTCTTCACTCGATTTACTCATTCAGGAACTCGCCCGTTTGCCAGGGGTGGGCGAAAAAACAGCTACGCGTCTGGCGTTTTATATTTTGCGCTCTCCTAAAAATTACGCTGAGAACCTGGCCCATGCCCTGCGTGCTCTGGTTCAGAAAACGCATTTTTGCAGTATCTGTCAGAATTTTACCGAGACAGATCCTTGTCCAATTTGCTCCGATCCCAGGCGCGATCGCGATGTTATTCTGGTTATCGAAGGTCCTCAGGAGATGCGCACGATTGAACAGGGGAAATCTTACCGCGGGCTTTATCACATTCTCCACGGAGCCCTTTCTCCCCTGGACCGCATCGGACCTGAAGAACTTAAGATCAAAGATCTCATTCATCGGCTCTCGCAAGCTCCCGTGCGAGAGATCATTCTGGCGACAAATACGAATGTAGAAGGAGAAGCTACCGCGCTTTATCTCACCCGACTGATTAAACCCCTTCAGATCAAGATATCCCGAATTGCGATGGGAATCCCAGTGGGTGGGGATCTCGAATATATCGATTCGGTGACCTTGCAACGCGCGATTGAGGGTAGGCGCGAGCTGTAGCAATCTTACTTCACCTCCAGCGTTCCCTTCATCGTCGTCGCATGACCCGGAAAACTACAAAGATAGGGATAACTTCCCGATGTGGACGGAGCCCTGAAGCTGATTTCGTCAGATTCTCCCGGATTGATCATTTTGGTATGGGCGAGGATGTTGGGTGAATCCGGAAGCCATCCTTTCTCTGCACCCGCCTGCATGGCTGCCTGAGCGACATCATTTTCTGTTCCTGTTTTCACCAATACCCAGTTGTGCTGAAGAGCCGAGGTTTTCGATGCATTGTTGTGGAAGGTGAGTTTGACCGCCTGTCCTGGCTTGGCGGCCAGGGTTGTTTTGTCGAATGTGAGACTATCCCCTGAAGTCCCAATTTCAAGTGAAACGCTTTGGGGTTGAGTTTCAGCAGGTGAGACTGGAGGTGTAGGGGGAATGGGAGAAGTAGGAGAGGTCGGGGGAATATCCGTTCTTTGGATCTCAGGTGGGGGATTGTTTTGTTGACGGGGAGAACAGCCATTCCAGACCCATGAAAGAGTGAAAATGGACATAAGGGTCAATATAGCAGCTTGATGAATCATCATAGATCCTCCTTTTGGTTTTCTTCCTAAATTACAAAGTAGTTCGCACCTGAGATGGGGGCAAGGGGCAAAGCCAGGAAGGAATAAGGTGAGTCTGATTTTGGATTAGGCTTCAAAATATGGAATGCTGCTCCAAAAAAATCTTATGAGACTCATGCGATGAATGGGATGAAAAGTTCTTCACACATTTTTCAGGGATTTGGGGGCCTTGTAATGCTGGTTCTGATCTTTGTAGCTGCTCCATTTCTTGGAATGGGTGCCTATGGTCTCTATCGAAACCTGGAGAGACTCAAAACCTATATTCATGTCTCTGGAGTTGTGGTTGCGAACCAATCCGACTACTCAGATTCGGCTTTATTCCCGAGAGTGGAGTTTAAAACACGGGAAGGAGAGAGAATGAGCTTTCTGGATGGAGTGGGATCTTATCCAGCAGATTACATGGTGGGGGAGTCCGTTCAGGTCATTTATAATTCCGCAAACCCTAAAATGGCTGAAATTAATGCATCTAAGCGCCTCTGGCTTGTTCCCATCCTTTTTTTGGTCTTGGGGGCCAGCTTTGTTGGGGTGGGGATTTTCATTGCCAGAAAAATTAATTCTGTCTGATCAAAAAGGTTCGGGTTTATTTTATCCTTTTACGAAGGAAGTAAAATAAGATGTCGATCAGAAGTACATATTGACAGATTCTTTGTCCGTTCCCTAAAATCCGCGCCATGTCATTCACTAACTACAACGATAAAGAAATAAACTTTAAACTCATCTATTACGGAGCAGCCCTCTCTGGAAAAACCACTTCCCTTCAGCTCATCCACAAGCGTGCAGACGGAAAAGATGTTCGCAAATTGAGCATTGATACAGGGAATGAACGCACGCTTTTTTTTGATTTTGTTCCTCTCTTTCTCTCCGAGGTCAACGGCTTTAAAACCCGCTTTCATCTTTATACAGTCCCAGGCCAGGTTTTATATGACGATTCGCGAAAACTCATCATCAAGGGAGTTGATGGAATCGTGTTTGTCGTCGATTCGCTCATTGAAAAGATGGATGCAAATTTAAAGAGCCTTGAGAATCTGAAGATCAATCTCATTGAAGAAGGAATTGCCCTCGAAAAACTTCCCATCGTTTTTCAGTACAACAAACGCGATATGCCAAATGCCGCCAATCTTGATGCCCTTCGAAAGCTGATGAATCCCTGGGGCTTTCCCGATTTTGAATCGATCGCCACCACTGGAGAAGGAGTTTTTGAAGTTTTTAAGGAGTTGGCAAAAAAAGTGGTGAAAGATCAGTTAAAAAAGGCGAGCTGATTATTCTTAGATAGAGCCTCGCTCCCAAACAGTTCCAATACATAAATCCTGCTTCGGCAGGATTTTTTTTATCCATTTTGAAGAATCGAAATGGAGAGAAAAACAAGGTCGTTATGAAATTGGGATCCTGGATGAAAATCCCTCTTGATAGGAGTGTCGATACTCAATGCTCTCTTCATCATAGCGCCAGCAGTAAAATCCTTTCCCATTATCAAAATCTACCAACCAGATTCCTTTGGGATGACACCCCAGTCGTGTAATCTTTTCTCCCCAGCGATTGAGAAGAATGGAAATTTCCATCTCCGTCTGTTTCCATTTTTCAGAATTTTCTTCAGTGTGTTTGAGCTTTTGCTCAAGAAGCAAAAATTTTCCGAGTGCGTCTTTAGTTATTTTACGGATGACAGGGAGAAGGTCGTTGGCTTCCTTAAGCGTGAAGATGCGGGGCGAGAAAAGATGAATCACATCGGTCATGGGTGCGCTTTAGGAAAAAAAGTTACAGAGAGTCAATGTTACGTAAAAAATACTGAGAACAAAAAGTATTGCTGGAAGAATTTTTAGATTCTCACTAGAATATTTTTATCCAGAAAATGAGTCACAATTGGCGAAACTGATGCAGGTTTGATTTCAGGATGGGGCAGTATAACTTTCATTTGAGATTTTACGTAAGTTGGAAGCTCCCTTATGACAGATCCTATTTCTGCGAAGGTTCCAGGTCCGGATTCCTCAGGTGCTCTCGATCCGTATAGTACAACTCATCCTCCCATGAGCCAAAGTAGGAATGAGGGTCTTCCTTTCAATCCTTTCCCAACTGTTGCCGAGCGCGATCGATTTGCACACCTGATTCCAGAGCCGTCTTTACCGCCGTTTCATTTTCGCCTTTGGGATCCACGAAATTCCAGATTTCTTCTTAATCCTCCTCAGGATTTATCTTCCTCTTCCATTTCATCCGATGATTCCGATGCTCTTCAATTGGCAGCGGTTCTGTTTTGCGATGCACTCGCACTTATCGTTCGGGATACATGGAAAAAAATGGATACAGGTGCCGTCTTAAATGATGACCCTTCTATTCATCTTCACTTGAGTCTTTTTGAAAGCAGGACGGAACGGGCCAGATGGCGTGAGAAGGTAAGCTCCTTGTTAAGCACACCCCATATTAAGAAAAGTATGGGAGAGCGCGATGCTGTCGCGGCAGTAAAACAGATCATTCTGCTTCAGCAGATGGCCTATAGTGAACCAGCTGCTTTTGCATTGTTGACGGAGCTTCGTGCATCTCTGGTTGATGCGATGAATAATCTCCGTTCTCAGGCATCAGGATTTTCAACGCCCATGCTGGTCAGAAATCTTACTGTCCAGATTCGACTGTTGGATACGGCCTGGGATGATATTGTTTCGCAAAAAATTAAGAGGGCTCGTGAAAATATGGTTCGGGCTCCATCAACCTCGGTTGATTTGTTTCTGGAGATTCGAATGGAAATCATTCGTGTCACAAAAACGGGAAGGGCGGCAGAGAAACAATTGCAGGGAATCAGGAAACTAACAGCCGGATTTCTCGAGTATCAGGAAGGTTTTGCAATAGAAAAAGACACGCTTCTTGCACAAGTGGATCAGGCCTTTGATGAAGAACTGATAGCGAGTGTGGATCTCTTAAAGGAAGAAGCAGCAACGAAACCAGAGGCTGTCTTAAGTTTGGCATCCTTATCTGATGTCATCCGAAAATATGAAGAGAAGATTGCTGAGATGATGCCTGATAAACCCCCGCGAGACCTCGCTCACCTACACGTCGAACTTGGGTTCAAATCTCACCAGGCCTGTCTTGCAATCCGGCCAGCCTATGTTTTCAATGAGGATACTTCTCCTTCCCATTTAAGAAAAATGATCCAGGTATTGGGGTTTCTTGCCAAAAGAGAAAACCCTTCGGCTCTTCTCGAATTGAAAAAAATTGCTGTTAGCACGGCAAGTAAAGATGCAGTGCTTGTAATCGCTAAATTGGCTGATGATGAAGCAAAGCCCAATCTTCGACTCGAGGCAGAGTTGGTACTTTACTCAACCCTTCGTGAAATTGATGAAGTTCATGTTTTTACTCAGCCAGGCAGAGTTTGCGCTGAAGAAGTGCAGCGCCACATTTTACAACAGGACAAATCTAGAAAAGGACGGGTATCCCCTTCTCAAATCATTCAAAAATATTTTCAGGATAATGATCGGATTTATTCTGACTCACCACTTCCACGAGTGCAGAAGTCTCCTCCCCGTATCAGCCAGTGGCAGGGTTTTTCTAAATTAAAGGCTGAAGGGAATTTGATTTCTGCCATGGAAATCCTTGGAGGACAGGAACGAATTGCTGAAATAATTTCTGAATGGTTAAGAGATGGAAAGATGGAAATGGGTGGCTTACGCTCCGAAGTAGAATTTGCAAATATGATTGCTCAAAGGGTTCAGTCTAACCTTAAGGAAATGAGCGCAGACCAGATGACAGATTTTATTGCGGGGGAGTTACTGCAAACGAACGAGGAGGAAGCGATTGGAGTCATTAGTCCAAGATTCATGGTGGATCTGCTGAAGGAAAATGCAAGGTATCAGCCCATGGCCACTGCCCAACTCGCCCGCCTGCAAAGTCGTTTGATTTTGACTGATAGCATGACAGGTCCGGAAAGTCCTCTCTATCAGCTTGTTGATGAAATCCATCATTATTTAACGAATCTCGATCCTGCATTTAACGAGGAAAATCCTTTGAGTGCAGGGGCCCTGGAAGGATTGGCGATTGAAGGAAATGAGCGGGGCCTTGACCATTGGGTAAGAATGGCGGCCCAGGGAGGTCAGAAGAAAGACCTCGTTGTCCTGGCAAGAATCGCGGATCGGGGCGCCCAATCGATTCGTCCTCGCGCTGTGCTTAAGCTTCAGATGGTTTTATATGCCAAAGCCGAAGAGGGAAATGAGGCGGCAGCTCATCTCCTCAAATCCATTCTGGAAAAAGGAAATCAATGTCGATCTTTAGAGAGCTTGGTTGAACAAGAATTGCAAAGTAAAATTTCTTCGGAAGGACCCCCTTCTGCAGTGACTGCTTATCTCAAAACACATCCATCTGGAGTTCGCCTTTCTCCGGCACTTCGAGAAGAGCTTTTGAAATCTCCTACCCGACTTGGCAGGTTGTATCATTTATACCAGCATGTTCTCGATTCAGAATCACCGGATGCCCTCTACCTTTTTGGAATTATCGCCTCCGAAGAACCTGATGATCCGGCTGTGATTCATGCACGTCATCTCGCCATTTTCATCCCAAGGAATCTAATCCTAAAAGCCTTGATGACTGAAGATGATTTGGAAGCAGAAAACCCACGTCAAGAAAATTTGTTAAGATTTTTATCTGTTTATGATCAGCTGTTTGAGGAGCATCGAGAAAAAGAAGAAAGAGTTCTAAGAACAACCAGGATCAGTGATTCGGGACTCATGAAATTGAGGTTAGGATGGCACCAAAAAGCTCTTGAGGCTTTAAAGGACGCTGCAGATCAGGAAAATCAGGAAAAACAATATCCTGCCGAACGATCTCCTCCTCTAGCTCGAAACGAGCAAAGCGATCCGCTGCCCGGTGAAGGTAAAGACAGAGTTGAATGGACTGAACCTCCTAGGATCATCCATGGCAAGGCCGATCTTCCAGGAAATGCTGGAAGCTATAAGGTGGTAAGGGGAGGGGAGCCAGGTCAAGTAGAAGTGCTTGGGGGAAGAAGTGAAAGACCTGGTGCGGTTACATTAGGGAGAATCATCCGTAAATAATTGAAAGGAAGTTTATGTCCTGCTCTCCCATCGATTCTCCAGCGTATCAGGAAGATTTTTGTCGCAAGGAAGGCGATCTTGCCGATCCTTCCAGTAATCTTCTGGTGGCCAAAAAGAAACTTTCACCTTCCGAAGATTATTCTGGCTTACCCGCTTATCAAACTCACGATAGCGAGCGATTTCATCCACTCTCCCAAAAAGCGATTTTTTCTCCCGCCCAGGTTCAAATGGCACGGTTGCTCATCAACACCTCTGCCGTCCGTCTCAATCTTTCTTCTCCCCATCGTGGGAATATCGCCCTGACTCAAAATTTTTTAAGTTCATTTGATAGAAACAACGGACTTCAGGAGGCCATCCAGCGCCTGAAAGAATATCAAAAAAATCCTCAAACATATTCTCTGCCCCTTTCCTGTATGCGTCGCACGAAAAAAGAAAATACCGCGGAATGTCAGATGCAAAAAGCTGTTGCGACAAATTCATCTTATGGAAATGAGATTGAACTTATCAGCGCATGTGCTGGAGATGAGATCGTTGAAAATAACTGTGAGCCTTTGAATGAAGATCAGATTGCGGAGCTAATGAAAACGCTCCATTCCAATGAACCTGCCTGGCATGAGAATTGGGTTTTAAGAGGAACGGTTGGTGTTTTGGGAAGTCTTTTTCTGGGAGGGGTTACGTTTGGATATGTTGTACCACTCATCTCAAAAATCACCGGTTTTCATTCGGGTCCGCTCAAAATCGTTCTTCCTCTTCTCATCGGGGCTTCTTTTCTGTTTGCAGAAAAACCGGCAGAAGCCGGAATTTCGAGCCCTGGCTCTTCATCTTACAAAGATTGGATTTCTGAAGAGATGAAAAAAGACATTTTATCGCAGGATCTTTCCGATCAACTTCAAACGGCGAATGTTCTGGCTTTAAAAGTTTGGGATCTTGCGGTGAGTGAGGAGGAAAGAGAAGAAAACGGATTTGCTCCCGATACGGTTGTCGTTGAGCGCGACTTGCATGCGGCGGTCGAAAAAAAAATAGAAGCCAGCACAAAAACGCTTACGATTCTGGAAGCGCTGAAGCGGGTGCAAGAAGATGAAAATACCCTTCCGGCAATTTCAGAAAGAGCAGAATTTTATTTAAAGATTGGTGATCGACAGATGATCGGTCGTATTTTAGGTTCTCTGATCGATTATGTTTCAGAACTTTCTCCGTCTTCCGAAGTGACGGACAGGCTTTTAAAGCGCATTTCCGAGATTGAGGAGAATGGGGCAACCAAGACAGCCCTGCATCTTTATGAGCTGGTTTCCCTGTTTTCACCTGAGAGACGGGAGGAAGTTGAGATCTTGATCCAAGAGCTTAAGTCACCGGATCAAAAACCCGAGACAATTTTGGGATTTGGGGGAGGAGCGCTTCTGATGGCAAGACGTTTCTTGCCGAACTCTTTTGTTGGAGGTTTGGGTCGAGCGTTTACTTCATCGGTTCTGGGTGTTTTATGGATGTTTAAGAGTTAGACTAAATCTGGAAAAGTAAAAAACTGTCATTCTAACTACAACTCATTGAATCTGTTACTCAGGAATTTTGTATCGATGTTCAGCTTCTTAAAAAATGATCTTCTTGTTTTTTGATTTTCAATCCCACTCTTTTTCTTTTTCCATCTCAATTGACTTCAATTTTCATCTTCGCTAAAGCCTGAGTTCTTGCTCTTAAACGCCTGAAATTGGGGCTTATTTCAATTCAAGGAGTTCCATTTATGCCATATAAAAAAGCTGCACTCGAATATCATGCCCAGGGACGTCCTGGAAAAATCTCGGTGATTCCCACAAAGCCCTGTACCACTCAGCGGGAACTTTCATTGGCCTATACCCCTGGAGTTGCCGAACCCTGCCTGGAAATTCAGAAAAATGAAAAAGACAGTTATACCTACACCGCCCGCGGAAATCTCGTCGCCGTCATTACTAACGGAACAGCAGTTTTGGGTCTGGGAAATATCGGGCCTCACGCAGCCAAGCCTGTCATGGAAGGCAAAGGAGTTTTGTTCAAGGAATTTGCCGATATCGATGTCTTCGATCTGGAAATTGCCGAGAATGATCCGGATAAATTCGTGGCCATCGTCAAAGCCCTCGAGCCGACGTTTGGTGGCATTAATCTCGAAGATGTAAAAGCGCCCGAGTGTTTTGAAATTGAAAAACGTCTGATGAAAGAAATGAAGATTCCGGTCTTTCACGACGATCAGCATGGAACGGCAATTATCTCTACAGCCGCTTTGATCAATGCCTTGGAGGTCGTTCAGAAAAAAGCCGAAGACGTGAAAGTGGTTTTTTCAGGTGCTGGTGCCGCAGGGATTGCTTGTGCCAAGATGTTTATATCGATTGGAGTTCGTAAAGAAAATATCTTCTTATGTGATCGTCAGGGGATTATTACCGAAGAGCGTGCGCACATTGAGCCAGAAAGAGGATTTTTCGCCCAAAAGACTTCTCTCAAAACCCTGGCGGATGCCCTGCAGGGAGCCGATGTTTTTGTAGGTCTTTCCAGCAAGGGACTGGTCTCAAAGGAAATGCTGGTCTCCATGGCTTCTCGTGCGATTGTCTTTGCCATGGCCAATCCTGATCCTGAAATTACCTACGAAGATGCCACTTCTGTTCGCAAAGATATTGTGATGGCGACCGGTCGCTCCGATTATCCCAACCAGGTGAATAATGTTCTTGGATTTCCCTTCATTTTTAGAGGTGCCCTCGACGTCGGTGCGACCCAGATCAACGAGGCCATGAAGCTCGCCGCCTCCAAGGCCCTGGCCAAACTTGCCAAAGAAAAAGTTCCCTTATCCGTCTGTCAGGCCTATCAGTTAAAAGAACTGCAATTTGGTCCTGATTACATTATCCCAAAACCTCTGGATCCGCGTGTGCTGCTTTATGTTGCTCCAGCTGTGGCGCAGGCCGCCATTGATTCGGGTGTTGCGACCCGACCTTTCACCAGTCTGGAGGCCTATCGTCAAAAGCTTCTCCATATTGTCGATGTGAAATTCAAACGCGATGATTTGATGGAGGAGGGTTTTGTGGGAGATGAATTGCCGATGGTTGTGGGAAGATAAAATATCCTGATGAGGACATGGGCCAATCTGCCCTGTTAAAAATTCTGATAGAATGCATTCTGTACTCTGTATTTCGGTCTTATTTAAAATGGATTTTTTTGATTCTCATCTCTTTGGGATGGGTTCGTCTATATAAGGAGAAAAAACATGTCACAAAAAGTATCCAACTCAGCGCTCGTCGAAAAACTGAATGCCGTTTTAGAAATTGAAATCTCAGGAGTCGTTCGCTATCTGCACTATTCCCTGATGATCACAGGGCCCAACCGGATTCCCATCGTCAAATTCTTCAGAGATCAGGCCAATGAAGGATTTGCCCATGCAGCCATCATCGGTGAAAAAATCACGGCCCTTGGCGGTCATCCATCCTTAAAGGTGACACCGGTTCCGGAAACGAATCAACATGCCGTTCTTGAAATTCTAAAAGAAAGTCTTGATTTTGAAAAAGAGGCCCTAAAACATTACCTTGAGATCCTTCCATTGTGTGAAAATAATATTGCTCTGGAAGAGCTCGTTCGGGATCAGATCCGCGAAGAGCAGGAGCATATTGAAGAAGTCGAAAAGATGCTGAAAGGTCCAAAATTGTAGTGATTGAAATTCAAAGAGAGAAGGGCGAGTTATGCTCGCCCTTTAGATTACCTTAAAAATCTTCTTTTTTCTTACCCACATTCCGTAAATCAAAAATATCCCCGCGATTCCCATCAACATCCATTCTTCCGGTTCCGGAGTTCCATTTACCGAGAAAACATTGTCGGGTTTTGGGAGAAATTTGTTTCCATCCTCAAACTGCCTGTCAAAGGCATCCCCCTGTGATTCGGCCTCCTTCAGGCGCTTTTTCTGATTTTCGTTAATGAGCACAATCATCGAGCTGACAGGTGTTACGATTTTTTCCTGAACAGCCAGATTGTGCAGGGGACGTAGGGTTTCTCTTTGGCGATCGGGAAGCTGGAAAAGTGCAGAGAGAAGATATTGTTTTATCGCCAGCGAGGAAAATCCTGAATGAATGACGGGTGTTGCAGAGGAGGGAGACAGGCTCCAGAGATAGCCATTTTCAGTACTGAGAACCTGATCTTCGTGTGCGTAGTACGCTTGAATCTGTTGCTGATTCCAGGCCTTTTCAAAATTGGTTTCGACTCCGCCCCGGGTTTTCTGGATTAAATCAAAAATCCCGTCTTCATAGGCGCCTGGAAATTCATTTCCCAAATGGATGAACCATAAGGGGCTTTGAATGATAAAAGGAGAAGAGGAGGGGCTTGCTAAATCTTCACTACCCTGATCCGTCAGGAGAAATACGGCCTCATAAGCTTTGCCCGCTGCCTGTTTGAGAGCCTGGATTTCATAACGATGGATAATTTCAGAAAGAGATTTGGATCCAAAAAATGTGTGGGCCTGAAGGAGATCAAAAGTTTTTTGAGGATTAGAATTAAAAATATCTTTCAGGACAAGATCGCCCAGGTGGAGATCGAAATGATTTTCATGAAAGCGGTCGTCTTTCCAAAGGGGCTCAAGGGTTTTGATCAATTCGTTTCGGCGTTCATTCATACTGAAAGAATCATCCACCAAAATCGCGAAGGAGAGATTCTTAACGGGTGGGATTGAGATCGCAAGAGGTTTGACCTCTATCTGGCGAGTCTCATCCAGAGCAATCCAGTGAGTCATCCGCGCGCGCATGCCCTCGGCCTTAAGCTGCCTGGGAAGCCATTGATCTGAAGGAAGATGAAAACCCTGGCCGTTGATGAAACGACGGGTTTTTTCAGTAAAGAAGGCATTCCGTTTTTCGAGAAGTTGTGGAAGGGGCCAGGTGTTCTCTTCCGATCTCAACACCTTGTAAGAAAACCAGACGCGCATCTTTAACGGTTTCTTTTCATCCTCCAAACCTTTTCGTGGAATAGGAAAAATCCTCAAACGGTATTGCCGAGGACCAGTTTGCTCAAGAAGAGCAGGATCAGAACCTTGGTCCACTTCCTGTCGATAAATTTTTTGGGCAGCTCCTCGGGGAGAGATCTGAAAAACATCTTTTTTATCTTTGGCAGGATCATCACTCAGCCAGAGCCCAGTCATGACTGCATTTGCAGGGAGAGAAAAAGAATAGAAAACTTCTGAGGCCGAGATTTCCTCATTTTGATAAAGCTCTGAAATTTCGATCTCGGCCCAGTCTCCCTGATCCTGATGCTTGATATTTTGCTCCTCTACAAAGACCGATTTTTTGTCCTTGTTGAGCAGGTCAGCCGTATTTCGAATTTCAGTCCAGGAAGCATGAAGGGCTTTCTGAATTTCTTCCCTTTCTCCTTTTTGAATCGGAGTATCAAAAATCCTTTTATAAAGTTTCTCGGCTTTCTCAACATCCTCTCCCATGGATTTTCCGTTATAGAGAAATGGAGTCGCTAGAAAGTTGAAGGCCCTTTGAATTTTTTGTGACGTGGAAGCGCTGAGGTTGAAGGTCTTTCGATAAAGATCTTCAATCATCATGCTTTCTTTCTCGGAAGTCACATAGCGATAGGGAGAGAGGTAGGCGTTGAGCAGACCTTTTTTGAGGGTAGTTTCCTGCAGGAGAATTTCCTTTTTCTCATCCTCCGAAAATTCTTCCTCCTCCAGTTTTTGAAAGACAGTCTGTTGAGGCTGCTGGTTTGCCCAATAAAAAATTCCAGCATTCATAAGGATCATTCCCGCAAGCAGCGCCCAGGCGAGATTCACCGAGTGGATCCTCCTGAAATTTCGATAGGTGTTGCGAATTGAGATCGAATAGAGAATCGGTATGACAAAGGGGAGAGTTGCAAAAAGGGATGAAGTGAAAATTAAAAGCACAAAAAGATTAAAAACTCCTACGAAGAAATCAAAGGTGCTGAGGGTGGATTGGAATTCCTGTATTAGTATCTTTATCCATTCAAAGTGGATGAAGAATTTAATTAATTCATAGGCCACGGGAATCGCAAAAAACACGATAGAGAGAACGAGATAGCCTCCCCCAATGACTAGAACCAGATGCCCGAGATATCGGATTTTTATCCATTCCAATTCGAGTTTGTAATGGGTGAAAAAGATTTCGATTCCATAAAAAAGAATACCTCCCATGAGAACCAGATAGACATGAGCTACACCCGGATTGATTTCACGAAATAAAATCAGGCGAGTCACGCCCAGAATAATCAGCGGACTTTGAACCCCATAAAAAAGCCGCATCAGCAAATTCGGATTTTTTCTGAAAATCGTGATGCCTAAAGTCATACAGATGAAGGGAATGATTAAAATAAGATAAGCGAAAATCTGAAAATGAAAGGGGATGGAGGCGATTCCGGAACGAGAATAAAAGACAGCTTTCCATATCTCTGGAATGAGAGCGAAACACGTATAGGTTGCAAAGACAATATTCCAGGACCAAAACAGAAGGTATTGAATGAGACCTTTTTGAATCAGTGTCTTCATCAGCTTCATCATATTATTTTCCCTTTTTATTTTTTAGAGGGGCATTTTTTCCAAACGAGATTCATTCTTGAGCGACAGCCAGGGTTTTCCTGAAGAATTCAGCCAATCCTTCACTTCATTTTTTAAATCCTCAAAAAATGTTTTCATTATCACTGGGTCTTTCATCTCATGTGCATTTTCAAAAACGATGGAGACCATCACCCACTCTTGCTCTTTTCCAAAAAGATCTTTCCAGATGCGTGCCGAAAAATCTTCCGTGATCTCGGAGGTTGATTGAAACCAGAAACTCGCTGCCTGAGATGAGTTCGTGAAGGGGATCCATTGAATCGGAAAATCTGGATCGATAAGTTTTGTTTCGGAGGGCTCCAGGCTCATTCCATTTCCCTGAAGACAGATTTTGGGATCATGATGGCCTTTCCAGGAAGTTGTTTGAACAATGAGCAGGCTTCCATTCAATGGATCCTTTTCAAAATGGGCCTTGAGAAGTACCTCGGATGAATTGGTTTTAAAAAAGGAGGCTTCCACTGGTGTGAGAGGTAATGTCGTCAGATTCCACGAAGCAGGAAGGATGAATGTAGGAGTTGGAGTGTTTTTTGTAGAGGCCGGCAGGGAATGTGGAGTGAGAATCCAGGAAATCATCAAGGCCAGACAAAGAATTGCTCGAGCAAAAAATGGAGAGATCTCCGAACGTGGAGAGGCTTTTTCTTCCTCAATAATGGGGGGACATTTTTCAAGGAGGATGCCCCCCAGCGCGCATGAAAAAACAAATCCCAGGATTCCCAGGGGAGCATGAATTGCCTGAGCGATTCCATCGAAGTGAAAAACGGAAGTCAAAATAACCAGGATCACGATACGAAGGGTATTTGAAGAAATAAGACTGCCCAAAAAAACACTTAAGGATCCAAACCATGCCAGTCCGGTTTTTCGCTCTCGAATCCAGGTCCATAAGATAAAAACAATCACGCCCGTCCATAATCCTTTCATCCCACTGCATGCTGCGCTGACCTGTGAAAAAGAATTTTCAATGTTCAGAATTGTTTCGTGTGTGAAAGCTGGGATTTTAAAAAATCTTAAGGTGATCTGAGTCCAGGAAACACTGAGCATACGCAGGGGAAAACCAAGGTAGGTATCCATCTGGTATTCGAGAGGGAGTAAAAGAATAAGGATCAGACAGCCAAACCAACCACGCCGCCATTTTTTGAAAGGAAGATAAATTCCCAGAAGGCTGTAGCTCCCAAGCAGGGTGAAAAGACAGGAGATCAGATGCAGGTTCATCCGGTATCGGGCAATGACCGCTCCGATCAGAGAAAAGATAAAGGTATAAATCGGCCAGGAGCTTGAAGGTTTGTCGAGTTTGGGAGGGTGGGTTTGAAGAGCCTTAAAAAATCGAAAGAACAGAAATAGAATTAAAAAAGCGGTCAGGGTTAAGTGAGGGAGAGATTGAGACAAAACAATGCTTTCTAAAAACCAGCGCAGGCTGGGAGCACTCCATAAAAGCCAGAGTCCGATGAGGATAAAATCCATAATGCTGGTTCGGAAGAAATTTTTGATTTTAATAAAATGGATGTGCATGGAAATGAAGTTGGGAACCTCTGGCGCCGACGTTTACTTCAACAAACGCGATTTTATATGAAGTCTGGATGAAATGGAGATGAATTTTCAGATTTCAGGAAGGGCTTCCATGAATGCTTTGAGAATCAAATTCTCTGTCAGTCTGGAATTTGTTCGGAGGTGAAGTGTTTCCTCCACTTAACGAAATATAACGAATGACTCGTCCTGATAGAATCACTCATGCGTTGTCAGTAGGCCTGAGCGTGCTCAAGATGGGTTTTCCAGTTTCTTTCGTAAAGTGCGGCGAGCTGCGGGTCATTGAGAACCAAAAGATTCTCTGCATTTTTTTCCTGCGCTGCCTTCGTAAAATTGAATGATCCGGTGATAACGGTAATTTGATCGAGGATGATGACCTTATTATGCGCAATGGCATGTTCGGTATCGAGGTAGGTTTCAATCCCTGCGTGAGACAAAAAATCGGCCACTGAGTATTTTTCGGTTTTCTGGCTTTTATCGAGGATGACCTGAATCTTCACTCCGCGCTGATGAGCCTCAACCAAAGCCCTGGCAATCGGCGAGGAGGTGAAGGAATAAGCCTGAACCAGGACCGTTTTTTTTGCTTCCTCAATGGCTTTTACGACCTCGCCTGCGCAGTTTTGGCCTGGGGTAAAACAGACTTCCCATGCGGTTTTTTCATGGGTGGAGATTGAAGAAGGATGTGAATCGATAGAAAGAGTGTCAGGATGCCATTGATGGGTGATTCCCGCCAGGAGTAAAAAGAGGGGTATTAGCCATTGAAAGCTTCTAAAGGAAAATCTTCGAGACATAAGAGTAAACAAATAAAAAAGGCTCCTCGTTTTCGGGAGCCTTTTTTCATTAGATGACAAGAACGGTTACCGTTTGGATCGATCGATTCCCCCTCCCAGCCAGGGCATCATGGAGCGCAACTTTGCGCCCACTTTTTCGATGGGATGATTTTCTCCGTTTTTGCGCAAACGAGAAAAATTGGGACGGCCTTTTTCATTTTCGTCGATGTATTCTTTCGCAAACTCACCGGACTGAATCTCTCCCAAAATTTTCTTCATGTTGTTTCGGACATGTGAATCGATGATGCGTGGGCCGCGGGTCAAATCACCATATTCGGCTGTATCGGAAATCGAATAGCGCATGTTGGAAATACCGCCGGCATAGATGAGATCAACGATCAGTTTCACTTCATGAAGACATTCAAAGTAAGCAACTTCGGGTTGATAGCCAGCTTCTACCAGTGTCTCAAAACCGTTCTGGATCAGGGCACTCACGCCACCGCACAAGACGACCTGCTCACCAAAAAGATCGGTTTCGCATTCTTCCTTAAAAGTGGTTTCGATCACGCCTGCTCTGGCGCCACCAATTCCTTTGGCATAGGCCAAACCAACTTCTTTCGCTTTTCCAGAGGCGTTTTGCTCGACTGCGATTAGGCAGGGAACGCCTTTTCCTTCGCGGTACTGATCGCGAACCAGATGTCCAGGACCTTTGGGGGCGATAAGGATGACGTCGAGATCGGCACGGGGGACGATTCGCTGGAAACGGATATTGAAGCCATGAGCAAAAAACAGGGCCGCTCCCTTTTTGAGATTATCTTTTAAGTGATTATCATACAGATCTTTTTGATGTTCATCAGGGACAACGATCATGGCGACATCAGCCCATTTGGCGGCTTCAGAATTGTTAGTGAATACCGTGAGACCGGCACTTTGAGCCTTTGCGATACTTGGGCTTCCTTCTTTGAGAGAGACGCGAACTTCCAGTCCGCTTTCTTTTAAATTGAGGGCATGGGCGTGACCTTGAGATCCAAAGCCAAACACAACAATGTTTTTACCTTTTAAGGTTTCCAGGTTTGCGTCCTGATCATAATAAACGGTTGCCATAGGTTTTCTCCTTTATCGTAGGGGGGTCATTTCGAAGCCGGTGGGCTAACATACCGTCTCATAGGGGTCAAGGCAGGACCGCGATTTCAGTGTTTAAGAGTCTACGGTGACTTTTCAGGCCATAAGAATTAAAAGGTTTTCTGTTTGCTGGTTTCATTTTGACGAGATGGATGCGCTATCTTTCCATAAATGAATTGCCAGATGTGTTTTTGCCTGGGCATAAGGAAGTGTTTTTTAAGAATCGATAACTTAAAGGAGAATTTATGACTTCTATAAAAAAAGTTTCTCATCTGGCCATGAGCGCCGCTATCACCTTTTCGATGGCAGCAACTCCTGCCCATGCTTCTACTTCCTCTTTGTTCCAGGTCCAGCCAATAAAAGGCGGATTTTTACTGGCCTCTGCAAAAACCCAGAAAAAGTCTCCAGAATCCAACCCTGGTGGCAACGCTTGTCAGGCCGAATCCCATGCTAAAGATTGCACCTGTAGTGATCAGGATAAGGCTTCTAAAGTGAGAGAAGGAAAGTGCGGGGAGGGGGTTTGTGGAGCCAATATGCATCCGGTAAAAAAATCTGATTGTCAGGGCGAGTCTCGGTCGAAAGATTGTGTGGCAGGGAACAAGGCAATGAATAAAAATTCGCCTGAATTTTTGTGTGGTGCGACTCTTCCTCCGAAAAAAGATCGAAAAAATTAATCCTGATTTCCTGCCGTTTTTTCATGTTACTTTCATCGATGAAAACCGGTTTGGGCCTTCGACGGGAATTACTCGATCCCCTGAAGGCCCTTTCATTAGCGAGCTCTCCAATCGATTTTTTAGAGGTGGCTCCCGAAAACTGGATTGATTTGGGAGGTCCTTCCCAAAAAAAAATCAGAGAGCTTGCGGATCGCTATCCGATTATTTGTCATGGTCTCAGCTTGTCTTTGGGTGGACTTTCCCCTCTCAACATTTCATTTCTTAAAAAAATCAGACAGTTTCTTGAAGCGATTCAGTCTCCACTTTACTCCGAACACCTGAGCTATTGCAGCGATCACGGCTATCTCTACGATCTTCTTCCCATGCCTTTCTCGCTCAAGGCTGCACGCCATGTTGCCCGCCGAGTTCAAAAAACTCAAGACATGCTGAAGCGCAGAATCGCAATCGAAAATATTTCTTATTATCTCATTCCACCAGGTTCCGAGATGACCGAGAGTGAGTTCATTATTGAAGTTCTTCAGAAAGCCGATTGTTTGCTGTTGCTGGATGTGAATAATGTTTACGTCAACAGTATCAACCATCGCTACGATCCGCTTGAATTTCTTCGCTCCATGCCTTCTGAAAAAATTGCATATCTGCATCTCGCCGGTCATTTAAGATGGGCACCGGATCTTTTGATTGATACGCATGGATCTGCTGTCATCGATCCGGTCTGGGATCTTTTTGAAAAAACCTGTGAGTTGTTGGGTGTCCTACCGACCCTTTTAGAGAGGGATTTCAATCTTCCTCATCTTCAGGAGTTACTGAAAGAGGTGAGAAAGATTCGAAAAATTCAGAATAAACTTTCCTCTTTTTCATTAAAGCGCAGGAATTACGGCACAGATATGATTGACGGAGGAGTCCTTGCCTGATTTTCAAAGCTTTCAAAAAGCCTTCACCCAGCACCTGCGCCATCCTCATAAGACGCCGTGTCCTCGAGGGATCGAGAAAAAGCGGATGCAGATTTATCATCTGCTTTTAAGAAATAATTTCAGCCTGGTTTTAAAATCCTGTTTTCCAAAATTGTCAGAATTGATGGGCCCCCGTGCCTGGCAAAAACTTCTGAAAGATTTTTTTTCGGAGCATAGTTGCCAAACTCCTCTGTATCGGAAAATTCCGGACGAGTTTTTGTCTTATTTCAGTCAGCAGAAAAAAAGATTTTCTTCACGATTTTTATTTTATTTCGAACTCGCCCAGTATGAGTGGTGGGAGCTTGAGTTGAGTGTAATGGATTCCGGCTCAAAACCCTTTGTGAAAAGTTCTTCCAAAAATCTTTTAAAAGAAAATCTGATTTTGAATCCCATACTCAAGCGGTTGGATTTTTTCTATCCGGTCCATAGAGTACACAAGGATCTCCGTCGTCTAAGACCCGAGCCTTCTCATTATCTTTTATTTCGTGATTTAAAAGGGGAGGTTCAGTTCTGGGTACTGAATCCACTTTCTTATCGCTGGATCGATCTCCTTTTTTCAACGCGAAATTTTTTACGTGCACTGAAAAAGTTACAGAAAGAATTTCCAAATGAAGATGCGGTTTCCATTCGAAAAGGGGCCGAGGAGGTGTTGAGACAGTTGTGGAAGTGCGGGGTGGTGATGGAGGATAAAAGATGAATTCTGACTTCTGGGTTCTTTCCCCATCAGTCCTTTGGAATTTCCAGCGTATCGCTTTCTTTTTCAAACTCGGCTTCCTCCTGAACTCTCTTTTTGTTTCGCCAATGCCTGAAGATCAAAAAGAGAATTGTGGCCCCGATCGTTAAAAGAATTCCATGCTCTATTTTTTTCACCCAAAACCTTAACAGATCCAACTCTCCTCCCAGATAATAAGCGACGGTGGTAATCAGAGGGATGGAAATCAGGGCTGCAAGGCCATCCCAAAAGAGAACTTTTTTGGCGGGAATTTTCAAAGCGCCCGAGCTTAAAAACAGGGCCGAGCGAAAACCGACAAGAAAGCGGGCAAAAAAGAGGGTGTGGTTGCCGTAGCGGTGAAAATAATGGTTGATGGCCTTAATGCGTTTGGGCGTAAAAAACCAGGTAAGTCGGTGATGACTTAGGATGTCGGGCCCGAACTTGCGACCAATCGAATACATGATCATATCCCCGCAAAGGGCCCCAAAATAGACGATAATAATGGTAGGAATGAGCTGTGTTTTTCCCAGGTGGGCCAGATAGCCACCCGTGATCAGGACAATATCTTCAGGAATGGGAACCCCGAACCCGCAGATAAGAAGGGCGACGAAGAGCCCAAGATAGTGAAAATCGCCCAGATAGGCCAGTAGAGTTTCCATGGATTGTGTTTGTGATCAAAGGCTTACGTTGATTCTTTAGATCAGTTTTTAAGCGATCTTCATATCTCGATAACGAGTTTGGCTTTCCAAGATCAATCTAAAAATCATCGCTTTGATGATTTCATCTTAAGGAAGTTGAGATGCGTGTAGAGGATTTTTCATTTGATTATCCCCCCGAGTTGGTGGCTCAGGAGCCAATCAGTCCGCGCGATGGATCGCGCATGCTGGTTCTGAATCGTCAGATGCAGACAATTCAGGATGCACATTTTGTCGATTTCCCATCTTATTTTAAAAGCGGAGATCTGCTCATCCTCAATAATACCAAGGTTCTGCCAGCAAGGCTCATGGCGCAAAAAGAGACCGGTGGAAAGTTGGAAGTCCTCTTTGTCAAAAAACTGCAAACGTCCCTGGAGGTTTTTTCTTCACCTTCTACCTCCATCTCAATTCCTTCCAAAACTGAAGAAGAAGTTTGGGAATGTCTGATTTTTCCAGGGAGAGGTTTGCAGCGTGGACACAAAATCCTCTTTTCATCTTTAGGCAAAACGATTGCTGCTACTCTGGAATCCGACGCTGGTAAAATACGTGTTCTTCGATTTCCATCCGGAATTTCTGCCAGGGATTTAATGGGTCAGCAGGGGGCACCCCCACTTCCTCCTTACATCCGCAAGGGAAAAGCCGACCTTTCTGATTACGAGCGGTATCAAACCACTTTTGCGAGCAAAGAGGGCGCGATCGCTGCCCCCACGGCAGGACTTCATTTCACCCCTGCGATCCTTCAGTGTTTGAAAGATAACGGGGTTCAGGTTTTGTGGATTACCTTGCACGTGGGAATCGGGACTTTTCAACCCGTTGAAACTGAACAGGTGGAAGATCACCCCATGCAGGAGGAGTACTATGAGATTTCAGAATCTGTCGCCACAGCCATTCAGCGAGCCAAGCAGGAAGGACGTCCTATCACCGCTGTCGGCACGACAACTGTGCGGGCGCTCGAATCATTTTTTAGAGAAGGTATGAACATCAAGCCAGAAGCCTGCGATAGGCCACAATCCACGCGTTTGTTTATCTATCCGGGATTTCGCTTCAATGTGATCGATCGTTTTCTCACCAACTTTCATCAACCCAGTTCAACCCCTTTGTTTTTAACCAGTGCCTTTGCCGGAAAGGACTTTCTCTTGAAAGCCTATGCACACGCTTTTTTCCAGCGGTATCGATTGTTCAGTTATGGGGATTGTATGTGGGTGCTGTGAGAGGGGAGGGGCTTATTCCGGGTGGGATAAATGTCGTCTGCACGCTTATATTGTTTTGATTCCCCTCCTTTGGAGAGGTGTTCGTCATGGTGGGGTGATCCTACGGACCTTCAAGAAGATTGATTTTTGAGGTTTTTCTCCTGTCTTCTGCATTCCCGCATCTCTCCCACATCCCCCTTACTCCGTGCGATTGAGGCGCAAGGCGTTATAGATCACCGACACCGAGCTTAAACTCATCGCCGCACTGGCGAGCATGGGACTTAAAAGAAGTCCAAAGAAAGGGTAGAGGACGCCGGCTGCGACAGGAACGCCAAGAAGGTTGTAGAGAAATGCAAAGAACAGATTCTGACGAATATTACGCAAGGTTGCTTCACTCAAACGCCGTGCTCTTAAAATGCCGTTCAGATCTCCTTTCACAAGCGTCAGTCCCGCACTTTCAATGGCAATATCGGTTCCATCCCCCATTGCAATTCCAACATCGGCCTGTGCCAGCGCCGGGGCGTCGTTGATCCCATCGCCTGCCATGGCCACGCATCGTCCCTGACTTTTAAGATCCAAAATATGCTGCTGTTTATCTTGGGGAAGAACGCCTGCGTGAATTTGGTCAATTCCCAAAGCCTCTCCCACGGGTTGAGCTGTCGATTGCTGATCGCCACTGAGCATGATGATTTCGATTCCTGCTTTTTTTAAACCTTCAATGGCCTTTAAGCTGGAGGGCTTGATGGGATCGGCGACCCAAAAGACTCCAGCAAGTTTTTCATCCACCGATAGATAAAGAGGAGTCGTGCCTGTTAAGGATTTGTCCTTCTCAAGAGAATCTGCTGCCGAATAATCGATCGACAGGGTGTCCATCAGCGCAGCATTTCCAAGCTCTACGGAATGACCCTCGATCCATCCCATGACCCCAAAACCTGGAAGCGATTTGAATCCATCCACTGCATCTGCCCTCAGATTCTTTTCATCCATTGCCCGCTTGAAGGCCTCAGCAAGAGGATGTTCACTGTGGACTTCCAGGCTTCCAGCGATTCTTAATATTTGAGCGGCGTCAAAACCCTGTGTGGAAAAGACCTTTAAAAGGGCCGGATGTCCTTCGGTGAGGGTGCCGGTTTTATCTACGACAAGGGTGTCGATAGCAGCCATTTTTTCCAGTACCTCGGCATTACGAATCAGGATGCCCGATTGCGCGGCTTTTCCCATCCCCACCATAATGGAAAGAGGGGTTGCCAGTCCCAGGGCGCAGGGACAGGCAATTAACAGAACCGAGACAGCCTGGACAAAACCGACAAGGACAGAAGCGGTTGTACTAAAGTACCACCAGGCAAAAAACGTAAGGCACGCAACCCCAAACACGGCTGGCACAAACCACGATGAGACTTTATCTGCCAGACTTTGAATTGGAGCACGGCTGCGTTGGGCCTTGGCGACGCGGTCGACAATCTGGGCTAGCAGGGTGTGTCTTCCCACCTTTTCAGCGATAAAGACAAAGCTTCCGGTTTTGTTGAAAGTTCCGGCGACGACGGGATCACCGACAGTTTTTTCGATGGGAAGGGACTCCCCCGTCATCATCGATTCATCCAACGCACTTTGACCATTCACAATTTTTCCATCCACCGGAATGCGCTCTCCTGGACGCACCCGAATTCGATCACCAGGATGAATCCGATCGACAGAAACCTCTTCGCTATGTCCATCCTCTAGAAGTCGCTGAGCTGTTTTAGGAGCCAAATCCAGAAGGGCGCGTAGCGCATCGCCCGTTTTTTCGCGGGCGCGTGTTTCCAGAAGCTGTCCGAGAAGAACCAGGGTTGTGATGACAGCTGACGATTCAAAGTAAAGAGGAGGATGTGCGGATATTCCAGGAATCAGTGTGGTCAGGCGGTGACCAAAAATGAAGATGGCAAGGCTATAGAAGTAGGAGACTCCCACTCCCAAGCTTACAAGGGTAAACATGTTTAAGCTTTTTTGCTTGAGCGAAAGCCAACCTTTTTTAAAGAAGGGGGCGCCCGCCCAAAAAACCACAGGGGTGGCGAGGAGGGCCTGAAGGGTTCCCTCCCAGCTTCTGGGAATCAAATTTTCAAAAAACGTGGGGATTAGCATGGATCCCATGCTGAAAAACCAAAGAGGCAAGCTGAAAAAAAGGCTGATCCAAAAACGCCGGGAAAGGTCCTGATGTTGCTCGGAAGGACCTGTCTCCAGGCGGATTTCCATCGGCTCGAGTGCCATCCCGCAAATCGGGCAGTCGCCCGGTCCTTTTTGAATAATTTGGGGATCCATTGGGCAGGTGTATTCCAGATCTTTGGAACCGGGAGGGGGGCAGCACTCGGAAGAAGGGGTTGGGTGCAAATATTTTTCGGGATCGAGCTTAAATTTTTCCAGACAGCCTTCGCGACAGAAATAATAGGAGGTGTTTTGATAGTCGAATTTCCAGCGTGCCTGCGTGGGATCGACTTTCATTTTACAGATGGGATCAATGGCAAGTAAGGAGGACATGAGTTTTTTTTGAATAGAATTTTAATTATTATAAATCAGTAATTTAGGAGAGAACTTATCTTCTATTGGTTTCGAAGGATCAAGAACCCTTTATCTCAATCAGGAATGCTCCGTCAGAAACTTACCTGGGTTTAATTTCTATCGAGATCCCCAGTTTTTCAAGCACTTGAAAAGCTTTTGAGATTTGAAGACTGGCTTTGGCATTTTCCAGCTCGGAAAAAACGGGTCCCAACGTCGCAGAGATCGGGTGCCTGATTTTGACTGAGGCCAAGTTTGTGTCTTTTTTCAAAAACCGCCTTCGCGATACGAGAGATTTCTTCCAATATTGTATCTCCTATTCAATGGGTGAGTTCGGCGGAAGGCGTGAAGATTCAGTTAGGATAGAGTTTAGATAAATGTCAAAGAAAACAAAGGCTTGGCCGCTTGACTCATTCCCGATCGGGAGTCCTCCGTCTGATCCCGATCCTCCGTCTGAAGATCCTAAAGTGGGACTGTTTTGCGAAGGGATTTTTCTTTCCAGATAAAGTAAATCGCAGGGTACACGATCAACTCCAGCAAGAAGGAGGTGATCAGGCCTCCGACCATGGGGGCGGCAATGCGCTTCATGAGATCCGAGCCAGTACCGGTGGAATAAAGGATGGGGATGAGGCCCATGAAGGCGGCCATCACGGTCATCATCTTGGGACGAACGCGCTTGACCGCCCCGTGAACAATGCTCTCAATGAGATCCTCTCGTGTTCGCATTTCACCCCGTTCTTTTTTCTCGGCGTAGGCCATATCCAGATACATCAGCATGAAAACACCGGTTTCGGCGTCCAGTCCCATCAGGGCGATCAGCCCAACCCACACGGCGATTGAAAGGTGGTACCCCAAAACATAAAGCAACCAGATAGCTCCAATCAGAGAAAAAGGGACGGCCAGTAAAATGATCAGTGCCTTCGTCAGTGAGCGGGTGTTGAGATACAAAAGAAACAGGATGAGAAAGAGGGTGAGAGGGAGGACGATTTTTAAGCGCTCGCGCACCCGAAGCATGTTTTCATATTGGCCACTCCACTCCAGGTGATAGCCCTCTGTTTTTGCAAGCAAGGCATCGATCTTTTGCTTGGCCTCTTCAACATAACCTCCGACGTCGCGATCGGTGACTTGCACGTAAACAAAGCCTGCCTTCATTCCATTTTCATTTCGAATCATCGAAGGGCCAACCCTCACCTGCACCTCGGCGACTACTGAGATCGGGATCTGTGCTCCGCTCGGGCTTGAAACCAACAGACGATTCAGTTGTGGAATGTCTTCCCGCCAGTCACGGGCATAGCGGGTATTCACACCGTAGCGCTCAGGTCCATTGATGACTGTGGTCAAACTCTCTCCCCCCAAGGCCTGGCGGATGACCGAACTTACCTCCTCCACGCTCAATCCGTACTGGGCGAGGGCCTCCCGTTTTAAATCAAAATCAAGGTAGTAGCCTTGAGCAACCCGATCCGCAAAAGCCTTCTGGCCGGGAATGGTATTTAAAATTTCTTCGATCTGAATCCCGATCTCTTCAATTTTTTGTGGATCGGGACCGAGAATTTTAATTCCGACAGGCGTGCGAATACCGGTACTGAGCATGCCGATGCGTGCCTGAATCGGTTGGGTCCAGGCGTTGCTGACACCCGGGATTTGCAGTTTTTCATTCATCTCATTGGTTAAATCTTCAAGCGACACATGGTCTGGCCAGAAGTGGCTGAGAGGGCGTTGGAGAAGTTTGGGCCATTGAGAGTAAAAGCGGGAAATTTTTCTCCACTCCGATTTGGGTTTTAAAACGATCGTGGTTTCCATCATCGAAAGCGGAGCCGGATCGGTAGATGTCTCGGCCCTTCCTGCCTTGCCAAACACGCTGAACACTTCGGGAAAACTTTTTAAAATCTGATCCTGCTTTTGCAAAAGCTTTCCTGCCTCGGTTGCAGAAATTCCAGGCAGGGTGGTGGGCATGTAAAGAATCGTTCCTTCATCCAGGGGAGGCATGAATTCGGAACCCAGATGAAAAAAAGGATAGAGAGTCGTGAGTAAAAGAAAGCTGGCCGCCAAAATTGTTTTTTTAGGATGACGAAGAACGCCGCGACAGACCGGTTCATAAATTCGAAAGAGAAGTTTGCTGATGGGATGTTTTTCTTCCGGATAATATTTGCCGACAGTTACGTGGTTGATCAGGGTAGAAAACCAGCGAGGTTTAAAATGGACATAGTCCATGCGGGAAAAAAGCATGCGTAAGGCAGGATCCAACGTAATCGCCAAAACGGCGGCAATTGCCATGGCGAGGGTTTTGGAAATTGCCAGGGGTTTGAAAAGCTTTCCTTCCTGATCCATCAAGGTAAAGATTGGAAGGAAAGAAACGGCAATCACCAACAGCGAGAAAAAAACGGAAGGACCCACTTCTTTCAGGGCCTTCAGTCGCACTTCATGAAAATCGCCAACGCGGCCTCCCGCTTCCCAAAGCTGGAGTTTTTTATAAGCATTTTCAACCTCCACAATCGCTCCGTCGACGAGCACGCCGATGGAGATGGCAATGCCTGAAAGTGACAAGATGTTCGCTGTCAAATGAAAGGCCTGAAAGGGGATGAAGGACAGAAAAACTGAAATTGGAATCGTCAAGATGGGAATGAGGGCTGAGGGGATATGCCAGAGAAAAATGAGAATGATAAAACTGACGATGATCAGCTCTTCGGTTATGGTGATTTTCAAGGTATCAATGGATTTTAAAATGAGTTCCGAGCGATCATAGCTGGTCAAAATTTCGATTCCGGCAGGAAGACTGGGTTTGATTTCTTCGATTTTATTTTGAATCCGCCCGATGACTTCTAAGGCGTTCTCCCCGTGACGCATGACTATAATACCACCGACGGTTTCGCCTTCTCCATTCCACTCGGCAATTCCGCGCTTCAGATCCGGGCCCAGCTCCACCCGGGCCAAGGCACTTAACAGAATTGGCGTTCCGGATTTAGGATCCACTTTCACAACAATGTTTTCCAAATCCTGAAGTGATTTTAAATAGCCACGACCCCGCACCATGTATTCTCTGCCCGACATCTCCACGATGCGACCGCCGACTTCGCTATTACTGTTTCTGAGTGCTAAGCTGACTTCCTGAAGGGTCACCCCATAACTTTGCAAGGCAGCAGGATCGAGATTCACCTGATATTGGCGGGTAAAACCTCCCACAGTGGCGACTTCTGAAACACCAGGCACTTGTTGTAAAAGATATCTCAAGGTCCAATCCTGATAGGATTTCAGATCCGATAAAGAGTGTGCACCTGATCGATCCACCAAAACATATTGATAGACCCAACCAACGGCCGTAGCATCGGGTCCAAGTTCGGGAACGACTCCCGGAGGCAGTCGATTCGTGATCTTGCTTAAGTATTCGAGCGTGCGACTGCGCGCCCAGTAAAGGTCAGTTCCATCCTCAAAAATCAAATAGACATACGAATATCCAAAATCTGAAAATCCCCGCACGGCTTTGACCTTCGGGGCTCCCAGCATGGCGGTGACAATCGGGTAGGTGACCTGATCTTCGATGATGTCCGGACTTTGCTCCCAGCGGGAATAGATAATGACCTGGGTATCTGAAAGATCAGGAATGGCATCGAGGGGAACATTTTTAAAGGCGAACATTCCCACAACCAGGGCCACACCGGTGAGGAGGAGGGTGATCGCACGATTTCGTGCACACCATTCGATAAGTTGTTGGATCATAAAAATGTAAGAAGATTTTGAGTGGATTTTTCTCCCCGCGATTGTGGCTATTCCTTTTGCATTTTGGAATTGCCGCTGCTCGATCGGGAACCTTTTTCACTCATGCTGTGGAGACGGAAATATTTTCAAATCGTTCCCTTTGCGTGCGTCTTGTTTTCAGAGACGACCGATCTTAAATGCGCTTCGGAATCGAGTAAGAAATTAGCCTGGGTGACGACGCGTTCTCCTTCTTGAAGACCCGACAGGATTTCCAGGTTACTATCCCCACGTCTTCCCACACGCACGGCGCGTGGTTCGAATTTTCCCTCTCCCTGATCGATGAAGACGAAGGAATTATTTCCATCCTCCATCAAGGCATTGGTTGGGATACTCAAAACCTCGTCAGAGTGAGAGGTGACTTTGATTTTCAAGTAGCTGTCCGCTTTCAGCAGACTATTGGGGTCTTGGACATAAAGGCGAATTTGGGCCGTGCGAGTGATTGGATTGAGTTGTGGATCGATGGACTCTACGACGGCGCTCAAGATTTTATGGGAAGATTGAGGAAACGAAATTTCCACCGGATCTCCGGGGTGTATCCAGGCAAGGTCGGACTCAAACACAGAGCCATAAATGAGCACGCGAGCTTTGCTCATAATCCCCAAAAGACTTTCCTCGGCATGGTTTTCTTTTCGTAGGCTCAAGATTTGAGCTTCACTCATTCCCATTACCTGAAGTCTTTTTTTTGCAGCCTGGATCAGGTTTTGTTGCTGATTTTCCAGAAGCCCTCCTGAGGTGTGTAAAAACGTGAGGTATTCCTGTTGGGCAACATAAAGGTCGGGATCGCGCGCCACTCGGGCCGGGATCCAAAAATTGCGATGGATTTTTTCTTGGGTGGTAGGTCGTGATTGAATTCCGATGAGCTGCTGTTTTTCTAAAGAGAGGTTGAAACTTGAGTTTTTTTCACCCGGTTGAGATTCGGAATTTTTATATTTGGGCACCAGATCCATCCCGCAGATCGGGCATTTTCCTGGATGATCCTGATGGATAAAGGGATGCATCGAACAGGTGTAATAGTCGATCTGAGGGCTTTTAATTGCAGGAGGATTGATCTTCTGGTTTTCGCTGGGAGTTTTCGAGGTACAACTTTGAATCCAAAAAGCTGAAATGAGACCGAGGATGAGAAAAAGCAACACATTCTTAAATGTTTTCATAAGTAAATCCTTTCGAAATGAGAAAATTTATTAAGGGTGTTTGAGTGTCTGAATTTCTTCCAGAGTCGCTCCAAGGGTTTCTTCCAATTCAAAACTTGCCTGAGCGATCTCGGCGAAAAGATCCCAACCTTCTTTTTTGGCAGTCATCAGCGATCTTAAGGCGCTGAAATATCCACTCGTATCTGTCTTTCCGGCCCGGTAACTGGCTTCGATCACTTCTTTCATCTGACGGATTTGAGGAATCAGCGTTGTCTGATTGAGAGCATAACGGCGTCTACTACTTTCAACTCGGGCAAAGAGGGTGCGAATTTTTTCCTGAACCTGGTTTCTGGAAGCATTCTGAAAAAACTGCGCGCTGGCAAACTCAGCCTCCGCCTGTTTCACTCCGCTATTGTATTTTTTTCTGTAGATCGGAAGGTTGAGGGTCAGCTCTCCTGTCCATGCGTTCTCTTCGGCTCCAGGCCGCTGGATGTATTCCCACTGTGTATTTACGTCTGGCAGATTCGCCCGCTTTGCTTTTTTAATTTCCCATTCCTTTTGATCAACCTTGTGATCTGCCATTTTAACTTCCGGATTTCTCAATACGCTAATTTCCAAAAGCTCGCTTGGGTTCAGATTCAGCGTCGGTATTTTGAGAGTTGAGGGAAAAGAAAGAGAAGAGAGAAGGGGCTCTCCACCCGTGAGGTTTTCTAGCTTGGCCAAAAGCATTTGCTCTTTTTCACGGAGCGATTCGTCCTCCAGAAAAAGACGGGCAAGCTCCGCCTGGGCCCGGCTGATTTCCAGGACTTCAGCCTGATTTGCCGCCAGTTTTGTTTGAGCCATCGTGATCTCGGTTTTTAAAATCGATTGCACCGACCGAAGAACTTCTTTTTGTTTGTGGATGGCGTAGAGTGAAAAATAGGTTGTTTTGATATCCCTTAGAATTTCATTTTCCCGTTTGTTCTTGAGTTCCAGATGATGAGAATGCTCATGGATTGCGATCTTGCCTTCAGCCTGTTTCTTTCCTGGAAAAGAAAATTTTTGGGAAATCAGGTAATCGACATCCATGGCTTTATCTGGTCTTTTTCCAAAAGGGACCTGATAAAATCGCACTCCAATTTCTGGATCCTCCAGGGCTTTGGCTTGCGGGATTTTGGCAGCAGCCGCCTCCGAATCTTTATGCATCGCCTGAAGCTCGGGATTTTTTTCCAAAGACATTTCCAAAAGACGCTCTAGAGTAAGACCGGACTCTTTTCTGAAGGATTCAGGTTTGGAATTTTCAGCCTCGACTGGAAGAGAAAATAATAAAAAAAGACTCAGCAGGAGGAGAAGGCCCAAATATCGTTTCGGCATAGACACTCCATTGTTATTGGAAGACTCAAGATAGAAAAAACACCTTAAGGCTTATCAAATAAAAATAGGGAAAAGCAGAACGTGGGAATTGAAAATGAAATGGGGATGTCAGGATAGGAAAGAGCCTACTCTCAGATAGAGAGGTGGAGAAAGGTTTAATCTCAGAGTCTGTGGATTTTTTTCCAAGGTTAGATTTTGATGAGGCAAGAAAGCGAGAACAAGAGGTTTTAAGAGAAATGAAGCTTCGAAATGATCTTGAAAAGAGGGAGCTTCTGTCGCCTGAAAATGAGTTTGACCACAATAGGAGCACGAAATCGCTTTTGTCAGCTGGACTTGATTTGTTGTGGAACCGTGACAGCAGGCGTGGGCTTTTGAAGAGGTTTTCGCCATGGCCTGACAGGTGATGGGCAAAGGCGAAACTATAAGGACAAGGCCCAAAAACATAACAAGAAGAAATTTTTGAATCAGATGAAGCATCTGATTTAAGACTAATAACTCCAGTTTTGCTTGGCAAGCGATGTTTCTGTTTTGTTTCTGTCAGTTTGTTCTATCCACTCACCTTGTGAGATTTTAAAAGTCCGATGAATAGGGCATCCACCTCAGGCGGATGCCCTGTAGTACTTTGAATCTTTATGAGGGGGGCGGCCACCCAGGGCCGCCCCTACTAGATTCATACCAATGACAGAATTGCGTAAGGTGAGTTACTCCCTACCGCGATAGAAAAATGGCGCTTGGCGCTCTCGCTTTTTCACTCACCTTTCCCCGATTTTAGGAAGAGGTATGGGCTTGTGATTTTGGCCAAGATTTGTCATGAGTTTTAAACCCCCATGAATATTCTCAGACAACCTCTATTTTTGATTGCGATGCCCCAGTTGCTGGATCCTCGATTTTCAAAATCGGTTGTTTTGCTCCTCGAGCACGATCGTCAGGGAGCTTTTGGGCTTGTGATCAATAAAGCGACCGAAATTCAGCTCGGGACCTTTGCGGCCAGCCAGGGCCTTGGCTGTCATCGCGATTATGATCAAACTCCTCTCTATTTTGGTGGGCCGGTGAGCCCCGAAAAAGGATGGATTTTGCATCAGAATTCCGAAGTTCCAGAATCTCAGCCTGTCCTCCCCGGGCTTTTTTTAAGCAATTCAGTTGCATCAATGAAACAACTTTTTCAAAGTGGGGGCGCTGCCTTGCATGTCATGTTGGGATATGCGGGTTGGTCGTCCGAGCAGTTGGATGAAGAAATCAGACAGGGCGCATGGTTGATGATACCTGCCAAAATTCCTCCCATTCTGGAATATACATCTTCAAAAACCTGGGATTTGTTACTGCGCGAAATGGGTGTGGATCCTTTGCATCTTTTTCCTTCAGGGGGATTGCAATGAATGGTTTTTAGTGAACAGCGGCTTTTAAGGGGAGAGCTGAAATAAGATGGGCTTCAAAAGTAAGAAGTTCTTCAAGGCGAGTGTTAAGAATATCTTCACGATAGTAAGTTTTCGCGAGCTGAATAAAAAGCTCGTGGTGCCTTTCCTCCGAGCGGGTGAGTTTTTGATAAAAGTCTTTTAAATTCTTCTCTTCAAGCGCTTCAGCTACCAGGCCAAAGCGCTCACATCCTCGAGCTTCGATAATTCCAGCCAAAAGCAGGCGATCCAACAAATAAAACTCTCCCCCTTTTCTTGCCTGGGCTTGCAGCGTGTTGATGTAGAAATCCTTCGTGTCAGCTCCAATTTTGAGATTTCTTTTCTCCATCCAAAAGTAGACCTTGGCAAAGTGATCGAGTTCTTCCTGGGCGAGTGAGATCATTGCGCGGACCAGCTCTTTGCGATCAGGATAATGAGAAACCAGATGGAGTGCACTTGCAGAAGCCTTGCGTTCGCAGGCAGCATGATCGATCAGAAATTCATCGAAGTGGTTCAGGACATGTTGTGTCCATTCTGGGGTGGTGAGTTTTTTAAGAAACGTAGTCATAAGGAAGATTTAAACAAAAAAAAACGAGAGACCATGCAGGTCCCCCGTTTTTTTTTATAGATCAAGTTTTAATTATCTTGCGACAGATTTTGCAAGATTGACGGTGCATTGATGAATGGCATCACTCATCATTTTTCCGACTTTGGAATCTTTAAAGAAGCTGACGCCTCCCACACCGAATTTACCAGCGCCCAATCCACCGCCACCAGCATCGATACCAAAGCTGGTGCCTTTGGTGGTTACGCGAGAGGAAGCAAGAATTTCACTGGTGGAAGTGTTGATGACTTTGCAGGAAAGATTCAGCTCGGACTGTTTGACACCCAGACCCAAACCACCCAAACCACCGCCGGCGCCACCAGCGCCACCGATTCCGAAACCACTGCCGTCTTTCTTCGCACCGGTTAAGGCAAAGGAGACCAGGTTTTCAGCGACTTTCATTTTTCTCTTTTTGGCGGCCTTGGAGCCTGGAGCGGCTTCATCGGAGCGGGCGAGGATTTTTTCGTTCATGACACCAGTTGGGGCCATCGAGCCTTCTTCACGCTCTAACACGGTGAAACATCCGGATTGAACCAACTCATCCACAGCCACTTCGCGGGAGTTTAAGGCGACATCATCGTTCCACCAACCAATGGAAATGTTTTCTGTTTTGAAGCGGTCAACGGCGACTTGTAATTTGCTGGAGCATTCAGGAAAGGGTTCTGCTTTTTTGGCGTGGGCGGGGGTGGAAAGTACGAAACCGGAAATACCTACCGAAAGGGCTAAAGCCCCGGTGATCAGTTTTTTCTTCATAAATGATGGCCTCCTCGTTAGAGTGGATGTGTGAATTGAAACAAAAAAGGATGAAAAACTTTAACAGAGCAACACGGATTGTCAAGAAATGGCTTTGCCTTTAGCTTTAGTCTTGGTAACGCTTTTTCCGCTCACAAAAGATATCTGACTTTTGTAGTTGAAGAGCGACCTCTTCAGATCGAAAATAGGGTTTTTTGATCAGACGAATGCTCATCTACGAAGTTCATCGATAAAGGATTTTGACGGTTTGAATTATTATGAAATCTTTTGGTCTTCCGAATTACATCACCCTCCTGCGCTTTATTCTGATTCCATTCATTTCGCTTAGCTTTTTGAAAGGCCGTTACGATCTCTCCCTACTTTTTTTGCTGTGTGCCGCCATCTCCGATCTTCTGGATGGAGCCCTCGCCCGAATTTTGGGGCAGCGCTCAAAGCTGGGAGCCATTCTGGATCCCGCTGCAGATAAAACTCTCATGTTCGTTTTGATTCTGACCTTTGGATGGGCAAGGCAGATTTCTTGGATAGTGGTTTTGTTGATTGTTTTGAGAGATCTTTATATTGTGTTGGGGACTTTATTTTTAAAGATAAAGTGCAAACGCATTTATATCCGCCCGACATATCTTTCAAAAGCGACGACTTTTTTTCAGGTTTCACTTCTCGCCCTCTCTCTCGCCCGAGCCTTTGTCACCTCAAAATCCAATTCATTTCATTCTCTTGGAATCTCTTGGATGCAGGATTTTTTTATCTTAGCCAATGTGCTTGCTGTCCTGTTTACACTTGCGAGCGGCTTACACTATACCCTCATAGGTCTGGCCATTTATCGGAATCGGGAGCAGTAATCCCTTGTTTGCCCGCCCATTTTTTTAGCAGATACCACCAGTAAGCCAAGGCTTCTCTGCCCAGACGAATCCATTCATCCCATAAACTCTTTTGATCAGACTCTGGCACCGGGGCCGCAAGGACATCTAGGTGCAAATCCATTCCCATTTTTAAAGCCCGTTTCATATGAAAGGCCTGAGTGACGATCAAGAAATGATGGAGCTTTAAATTTTCAGCAATGGTTTTGGAATATGCGAGATTTTCAAATGTGTTGGTCGACTGCTTTTCGAGGATCAGATCGTGATGAGGAATATTTTGCTGAAGTGCGATTTCAAAAGCAATTTCAGCTTCGGTTTTTTGGGAAGTGTGAAAAAGACCGCCGGTGAAAATAATTTTTCGGACTTTTTGGGCCCGATAGAGCGCAATGCCAAAATCGATTCTTTCCTGAAAAGCGCGGGTGGGAGAATTTCGATGGGTTTTCGCTCCCAATACAATAGCGGCGTCTGCCGGTTTGATAAGAAGAGTCGGCTGTTTAGGCATGGGTGGTGAGAGCCTCTTTCAAAAATCATTCAAAGACAGGTTCTAAATAACGCTTTGTCTGTTTCAATACAAAGATACAATCGTTTTAAGCTGAGTGAGTTTTTGCTCATCAAACGCCTGCTGCATTCGCACCTCGCTTTCTTTTTCTCTCACTGTATTCATTTTTCCCTCTGTGTCTGCATGAATCACGGCCTCTAAAGCTTGATAGTAAAGATCTGGATCATACGAGATGAGGATTAAATCCACGCTCGCATTCAACGCATCCACACTCGCCTGACCAACCCCACCGGAGCGTGAATAAATCGGCCCCATAGTGAAATCATCGGTAATCAGGACTCGCTGATAATTCCATTCCTTTCGAATAATCTCTTCGATGACTTTTTTAGAGACCGAGCAGGGATTTTCAGGATCGAGGGCCTCCAGCGAGGCGTGGCTGAGCATTAAAAAAGCATGCGTATTTTCAAGAAGGTGTAGAAAGGGCTTCCAGTCCGATTTTTCAAGCGTTTCAAGATCTTTCTCCACTTTTGCGTTCTGGATATGGGTGTCTTCTTCAACTCCTCCCAGGCCTGGAAAATGTTTAAGGGTGGGGGTGATACCGAAGCTTTCCAGGGTATCGATGTATGGGAGGGCAACCGCTGTAATTGTTTCCGGATCGCCTGAAATCGCGCGTTCATAAATTCTGGACCGTCCATCTATAAGATTCACTCCATGGTCGATTTTTAAATCCACGACCGGGCTTAAATTAAGATTGATTCCCAACTCACTCAGCCCTCTCGCCTGCAGTGAGGCGTAATCCCTAATCGATTTTTCCGAATTCACTTTTCCGGTTCCTGAATCTACCAAACTGTTCAGGGAAGGTTGCAGGGTAAGGGGTGGGGATAATTTGGAGATTTTTCCTCCTTCCTGATCGGTCGTGACCCAAAGCGGCGGCAATTGAAGATTTCGCTGAAAGGTCTGAAGTTTTTCAACCCGTTTCCGGATTTCATCCTTTGAAAAATTCTGGATATTTTTTCGCGTAATAAAAATTCCACCCACCGCACCTTTGGAAACCAGGACTTCCAGATCCTCCCAGTTTTCAAAACCCACCACAAAATGCTTTCCCCATTTTTGAAGTAGGGCAGGATCGCTCCTCAACACATCCGTTTTCACCTCCCTGAAGTAAAATTCCTCTCGGATTCCCATCCACATACTCAAAAACAGAAGAATGGAGGATCCGATGGCCATGAGCTTCTGAGCCCTTAAGGGCGATCTGCGAAGTTTTTGTCCATTTTTAAAAAGTAGAAAAAGGGAGAGGATCAGTACAAGGGGCAAAGCATATCCTCTGAGAAATAACAGGAAAGGCCCTCGTGATTTCCAGGCGAAAATGACGAGGGCAAAAGAGAGCAGGAGATGTGAATAATTCCGGAGGGTTTTCATAAGGACCTCGGCGAGCTCGGCGTGGGAATATTTTCTTCTTTCGGCTCTCCAATAGAGTACCAATCAATTTTGCGAGTCAGATACATAGTGAAAGCCAGAATCAGAAAGAGGGCGATCGATCCAAACAGGAGGGAGAAATCTTCAGAGCGCAGTAGAAGATAAAGATAGGCATATTGAAGACTCAAAATCCCTGTCATGATCAAGGCCTTCGATTTTGCTTTCAATACGGAGGCACTGTAGAAAGAAATGAGGCCGATGTTTGCCAGGCTGGCGATAAGGTAGGAGATGCCGAACGGGAAATGCTCCGAGAGTGATAGCAGGGTGAGATAGAAAAGACAGAGAGAGATTCCGACCAGAAGATATTGGATAGGATGAATGCGCAGGTGGTTTAAAATCTCGAATAAAAAGAAAGTAGAGTAAGTGAGTAGAATAAAAAGCAGGGCATATTTCGCTGACCGGGTCGCCATTTGATAAACATCAACCGGCAAGATGAGCTGAACCCCAAAACTTTCGGATGGAGTGTCGGTAAGTTTGGTTAAACGCCAGGTGGTATCAAAGCCTTTGTCAGTTACTTTGCTTTCTGAGGGTGAGGGGAGGTGACGGCCGATAAATTTGGGATGGGCCCAGGAAGAAGTCAGATGAATCTGGTTTTCGATGGCGCTGGGTAGAAAATTCAGGCTTTCTCCTCCTTTGAGATCCAGCTGGATTTTAAACGTCCAGGCCTGTGCATTCAGGTTTTCTTCAAGGTTTGGAAGAGGGGCCGTGAGGTAAGCCTCGTTTTCTCCCAAGCCTTGTGGTTTGAATTTGATTTCTGCCGATCCAAAATGAAGGACGGCATTTTTTTGAAGGCCCCGAGGATTGGTCAGATAAAGAAGGAAATGAACCTTTGTCCAATCGATTGATTTTCCTTCGAGTCCCCATTCTTTTAAACTGATTCCCGTAAACTTTCCTTCCAGGTCAAATCTTCCTCCATAAAGAACGGCACTGAATATTCCCCGTCTTCGAACGTCCGGAGTCAAACTTCCTTCGATCTTTAGTTCCTCTGGGGAAATCCATTTCTCAAAGGTTTCATCAACCTGAACTTTCGCTTGTACCTGCGGGTCCCATTTCAGGTTCTTTTCAATGTAGGGAATAACCAGGTAAGGTCCACGAAGGGTTTGGGTGTTTCCTCCGTTCGTAAGAATCTCGTGCTTTGCTTCGTTGGCACGCGATTGTCTTTCATGAATCAGATTTATAATCATCTCAATCGGGATCAAAAGAATCAGCATGAGAATTCCAATCAAGGTAATCTTGAATGGCAGGCTGAGTTTACGTTTGATGGTTTCTAAGGGAGTAAGGGGTTGGGGATTCATTTTTATCTCCTTGTAAAGTGCACTGCTGGATGTCTTTTGAAACAAGGAGATGAATAGAGAATGAAGTCTGAAAGAAAAGTTTGTGAAGAATGAGTGAAGAGATTTTAAATAAACAGAAAGGTGGGGGAAGATGGGAGACTTTGAGTCTCCCAATCTTTTTTCATTGGGCTGGATAAACTGCAGAAAAATTGAAGATGCTACCAAAGGGGGGATTTCTATTGAGGACGTCACGAACACCCTCTGACAAAGCAGGAGACGTGCCATCTTCTTGATGCCCAACGGGGGTGAAAAAAACTTGTTTTATTTTAATAGTTTATTTTGAAGAGGATTTTTTTCTTCAGAGGTTTCAAAAAGATAGACCGATTTTCGAACGTTTTTTTTTTCGCATTTTAACCGAAAATCGAATTTGTTTTGACTAGGAAAGAGGGTTTTTCTACGGTTTTTTCATGAAAAAAATCGCCCTCTTTTTACTTTTCACTTTTGGATTAATGCAGGCCCCTTCCGCACGTCCTGTTTCCGGATTTGCGCCCAACCACCCTCAACCTCAACTCACGCTTCGTCTGAGCGACGACGCAGCGCATCCATCCAAAACCCCTCTTCTTTTAGCCTCGACGGAGTATGAAAGCGGAATTCTCCCCGAGACCAAATCCGACAAGCGCCACGCTATTTGGGTTGGGGCTTTATTGGGAGTGTTAGTAGTGGCAGGTGTCGTCGTGCCGATTGTGGTTTTGAAATGAAATCCTGATCAGTTTTGATTTTGCTGGAGGTCTACCTGTTTCTGGCGGACTTTCCTGTAGGGGGGAAAGGGCAAATATAAATTCTGAGTTTTCTTTACTCAGGGCGAGGCATGCCTCGCCCCTACAAAAAATTGAATCCAGATAATTGAATTCAATGTTTTTCTTCTGACTTCTGGATTCTATCTTCTGATTTCTTAGCCTCCAGAAGGGGCAACGCTGTAGTGCTCATCCACTAAAAGGATTTTTTTCTGGGTGATCAGCCGCTCCAGGTGCTTGCGAATCATCTGTTCCTGGAAGGCTTTTTTGAGCGGATCGTTCAGTTGTGAAGTTTTGTAAATGATGCCCATCTCATTGAGTACTTCAAAAGTTTTCGATGTGCCTTGCAGCGCATCCAGAATCCTTTCATCCCTTTTATAAAAAGCATCTTCAAAACGGTTCAGCTTCTCTATAAATTTCTGAGGATCGTACACGCGCTCTCCATGAGAGCTGATGTAGTAATCTACTTTTAGATTTCTGATCTTTTGGATCGAGGTCAAAAAGGGATCGATTTCAGAGCAGATGTTTGCATACCAAGGCCCCATTGGCGTGAGATCAATATCCGAGATGTAGAGAGCATTTAATTCCTCGAACAAAAGGCCGATATGACCGGGAGTATGACCAGGAATGTGCAGGACACGAATTTTGGTGTTTTTAACCGGAAGCAGGTCGCCGTCTTTTAAGGTTTGATGAATGGGTTGCTCATGAATCTCCAGCGACGAAAAGATTCCTTTGAGCCACATGACATAAGAAGAATCCGGGTTGGGATCTGCGTACTTCAGGTAATTATCAAAAGAGAGGATCATCGGCTTGTCTTTTTCGTGGCAAAGAAAACGGGCCGCGGGGAAGAGGTGATTCAGCGAGCGATGATCGATGTGATAATGCGTGTTTAAAACCGTCGTTACTTTTTTCTGAGAAGCGATTTTTTCGAAATAACTGAAGTTAGCCGAAGGATCGACAACGAGAGATTCTGTGTCGTGAACGACAATGGAATTTGAAAAAAAGAATTCCTTGGCGTTTTTTGCCCAGACAAACTCAACATCACCAATAATAACACCACGATCGGTTTCTTTTAAGGGAAGGGGTGGAGTCATAGAAATTTAATGAAACGTCCGTTTGGAAGTCTTTTCCGTTGGGCCTTCTTTCGGATCTTCTGCTTTAGACGGCAGATCCTCTGCTGAACTTAATTTTCCATTTAATCCTTGATAGATCTTGTCGATTTCGGAATTGCTTTGGCCATTCAGGAGGATTTTCCCGTCTTTGTATTCGATATCGATCGTCAATTTATCTTCTTTCGAATTGATGACAGCGTAAGGATTTATCTGCTGTAAAAACAAACCTGCTCCAGGAAAAAATCCGGAAATCTGATTTTTGAATTTTTCAAGAGGCATTAAGTTCAAGCTGATTTTAAAGTTATCGGGTTTTAAGATCGCTTCAGCCAGTTTTTTTCTGACCTTTTCCATATGATCCAACGAAATTCTGGCTACATCAGGATAACTGAGGCTCTCGCTCTGCGTTTCTGGGCGCGATTCTGCAGGTGATAGATCAAGGGCCTTTCCAAAGTCAGTCAGCATCCGTGCTTCGAGGATTCCTTTCCAGCCATTGGCTCCCATATCCTGCTCGAACTTTATCTGAGCACCCGATTGTTTTCCTGAAAAAATCCTGGAAAGTTTTTGAAGTAACTCTTCATCGGAAACCCCTTCAGTCTGGCGGGCAAGCTTGAGTAATTCCTGATGAGGATAAACGAATCCAAGACTGACACCTGTTTGGGCACCGTCAAACTTAATCATCGGGTTCTTTAAATCTTCATAATGTTGAAACAGACCTTTGAGGTAAACCTCCGCTCCATTGGCATCGGCCTTGAACCCGAAAACAGGGTTTTTAAGTTGGATATTTTCATTTAATGACTTGAAATCCAGGGTTTCAGCCGAAAGCTCATAGCCCGTATCATCAGGATAGATAGAGAGGGTTTGTAAGGCTGTTTGGATCAGGCTTTTGTTTCCAACAAATGGGATACGGGAAAATAGCATTTCAAAATAAAGCTTGAAAAAATCGTTCATCCCGATCTGGTAGGTTCCATGAAAGTTCAACTTCAGATTTTTAATGTTTAAGGTTCCATTGTTTTCGTTCGAAGTGAATTGATCCAGAATGATTTCTCCACTTCCTTTCATCTGATGTTCATTCGATTCCGAGCTTGAAGCTCCGTGCAACTTTCCTACGAGGGTATGTGATCCCTCTTTGCCATGGGTTTCAAGTCCTTCCCAGTTGATTTCGCTTCCTTTGTCCTTCAAATCCACGCGTTTCAAAAAGGCGAGAACCTCCTGGAAAATGTTTTTGGCCTTATTCATTTCAGCTTCGAAAGGATTTGAAGGGTTTGATTCTGAGGGAAGAGAATGTGAACGAGAAGTTAGCTCCACAATCCCGTTCTTAATTTTTACTATCTCGCCAAAGGCGTCGGAGTAGCTGATCTCTTTTGAGCTTCCCGAGCTCTTGACCTTCCAGGGTTTGATGACAGTGTGCTCGGGTGGGGCAGGGTCGTTTTCTTTTTGCAAATCTTTTTTCTCACCGCCCTGACCTTCAAAAACAACTGTATAATCCCGATTTTCTCCCGATTTTTGAGAGGTGAGTTCGAGTTTGATCTCTTTCAGCTGGGCAGTCGTGAAACTGAATTTAAGCTCTTTGGGTGTATCTTCAGGGTTTTCACTCCAATCGTGTTTTTTTCTCTTTTCAGAGAAATCGATTCCCCTGATTACAAAGGATAAGCGACTGGGAATAAATGTTGTCTGGTCGCCGATCTCAAAGGCGGGTTCAATGAGGGTCGCTACAGAATGTAAGTATTCTGGCTGATCACTTGTGAGTAAAATTTTCGTGGCTTTTGCTCCACGAAGGGTTCCATCCTTATGGATGAGAAGGGTGACCTGATCAAAATTAAGGGTTTCATGACCTTTGCTGTAGGGCCCCAGTTTTGGGACTGAAATTTCAAATTCTTCTGAATTAGTGAGAGAGGCTTTGAGTGTTGCGTTGGGAATAGAGATTGAGGACTCGGGAGAAAATCCAAGCTCAATTTGATTCAGTCGGAGTGAAGGCTGAAGCCAACCCTCGATTTTTGCCTGGTTGGGAGGAAGGGTCAGTTTAAGTCCGTAAGACTTAAAAGTCTTACCCGCGGCAGAAGCGACCTCGGCGAGGGTTTTGCTCGCACGATAACGCTGATAGAAAAGACCGCCAGTTGCGAGGAGGATAAGGGCAAGAAGGATGAGTAGAATTTTTTTCATAAGGAGATTCTCCGTAGGGAATTGCTAAAGTTCAGAGAGAGACGGAGCAGTTTAATTCCTGGTTTTTTGATATTTTGAGGTTGAGAAAATCTTTCAAGAACTTTCATGGGCGAGCAGTTTTTTCTTAAGCGAAATCCCTCCCGAATAACCCCCGAGGCTTTTATCTGAAGCAATCACGCGGTGGCAAGGGATTACCAGACAGATGGGGTTCTTCCCATTTGCCTGACCAACAGCCCGGCAGGCCTTTGGGCTGCCGGCTTGTCGGGCCACCCAGGCGTAGCTTTGGGTTTCGCCATAATGAATGGTTGCAAGAATGGACCATATTTTTTTCTGGAAAGCCGTCCCTTGTAGAAAAGTGACCGGAAATCGGAATTTTATGCGTTTTCCCGTCCAATAATCGGACATTTCTCTTTGAAACTCGAGAGGAAGATCTACTATCTTCTCCAAACAATATCCTGATTTTTTTGCCCAGGTTTTTAAGAAACTTTCACTGCCAAAAGACAGATAACAGAGCTTGTGTTCTGAAAAGGCCGCGATCATTTCACCTAGAGGTGACTTAAGCTTTGCCCATTGAATTATTTTTTGAGAGATAAAATTTTGCATTTGAATAGATTTTTGGGGCATCCTTATCCTCACTTCGACGGACTTGTCCGGAACAATAGACATCTTCTTTAAATCACGACCAAACCATGAACGATCTTAAAAAAATCACACTTCCACCGATTATTCCCAAGATCAATATTCCAGAGCAGCAGGTGGAAGAGAAACAGCCTGAATCGTTGCTCTATCAGTTTGATGGGATCGAGTTTGATTACTCGGGCGGTCGCCTTTTGATGAACCGTCAGGAGATCAGCCGTTTGATCTCCGACAATCTCACCCACTTTCCTGCCTCTTATTGGTCCAACGTCGCTTATCATCTCGAAAATTATCGCAAGTTTGTCATGAAGCGGATTCAGGAGCCCGATCAGCTCGCCATTTTTTCGGCTCTGGTACAAACCTTGCTTCATAAGCTGAGCGGTCGCTTAAAGCGCAAACTCGATGAAACCGTCGATGCCCTCACGTTTTCAGTAGAAGACGGTCAGCTTCTGCTCAATGGCATCAACGTGAATGCTTTTTTGGAAATGGCCAAACAAAATCCCACCCAAAAGGCCAAAATTTTTCTGAAGGGTTTAAAAAACCGCTTGGGCATTATGCTCACCAATCGTTTGGGTAATCCGAATTATGAGAAGATTCGTTCCATTGCGCACGATCTGTTCGATCAGATCGATCAGGAGCTCGGAAAACCGCCGCCGGGCATTATTCTCCTGCCTCCCCCCAAGGGCTGAGCTTTCCTCACTCTTTACCTTTTCATCTCTTCCCTTCGATTTATTCTTCAATAGTTTGTTGTTGGCAAAAATATTTCTTTTCGATGAGTTTCAAGAATTCAGTAAATTTCAAAGACCCAGAGTCGTTGCAAAATTTATGGATTGCTTCGCTGCACTTACTTTCGCATGCCACCGCCATGAGGCCCTTCCATGAAACGCCCCCTGGCCGCGCCTTTGTTGGGACTTCTTTTTGGAATTGCGCTTTCTCAAGAGTTTGCCTTCTCGGTTTTCATCTATACTTTAATTTTTACTTTATCCTGCATTCTTCTCTTGATTGCTTTGTTTTCTAAAAAGACTTTTCTCATCCATTCAGGATCCGCTTTTATCTTTTTGGGTGTGGGCGCCCTCATTTGTACTTCGTCTGTTCAGCGTCTGGAATCCACCTCAACCCTTTCGGCTCATATGAATGGAGAAAAGAAATATCTTCTTGGACAAGTGATGTCGCCTTGCGAGGTAAAAGGAGAAGGGTTTCAGATTTCGGTTCAGGCGCAGGCAATCAAAATTCAGGAAAACTGGCAGAGGCTTGGAGGGGGATTTCTTTTAAAGGTAGGGCAGGGGAAGTGCCGTTTTGAGCTCGGCGATGTGATTCAGACCTGGATCATCCTGCGTTCACCCGAATTTTTTAAAAATCGTTACTCTTTTGATTATCCTTTCTTTTTAAAAACCCGGGGCCTCTTTGCAACGGCTTTTGTCGAAGATGAATTCGCGGTAGTGAAAGTGGGTGAGAAAAGATCTTCACTCGCGACGTATCTCATCCATCTGCGCAAAAAAATCGAAGCCAGTCTCTCTCAAGTTACAAATCCTGCTTCCCGAAACCTCCTGTCGGCTCTTCTTCTGGGTCAAAAAAAAGGTCTCGATCCTGACACTGAAGATCTCTTTCGCCTGACAGGAACCACACATCTGCTGGTGGTTTCCGGTCTCCATCTCACATTGGTGGGTGGGATTTTCTACGTCTTTTGGCGACTTGTTTTTTCACTTTGGCCTCCTTTGCTTTTAAAAATTCGCGCCGCGTGGTGGGCCATGCTTTTTTCCATACCGATCGTGGGGCTTTATGCCGTGCTGGTGGGTTTTACACCCTCGGTATTGCGCTCGGTTTTAACCCTTCTGGCCATCGTCTTTGTCGTGGGATTACGTCGTTTGCACGATTCTTTGGGCCTTCTCATCCTGGCGGCTTTTATCATCCTGGCGATTTCTCCCCTCGATCTTTTTGATCTGTCTTTCCAGCTTTCCTTCCTGTCTCTTTTTTCGATTCTGCTTTTCGTCCCACGCTGGAATCGTTTCTTTCTGAAAAAATATGAAGCCCGTTATGGTTCTGCTCCTCCGCATCTTTTTCGAATTGGATCTCAAATTCTCTTTGCATCTTTAGCAGCTCAGATGGGTCTCCTTCCTTTGATTGTTTCCCGTTTTCATCAAATCAGTCTGGTGAGTCTGCCGGCCAATCTCCTCCTGGTTCCTCTTTTTGGCTTTGGGCTCATGCCTCTGGGGATGGCGGGATTTTTGTGCTCATGGGTTTATCCTCCTTTTGCCGTTTTTCTTTTTACCATCGCAGCCCATGTGTTCGATTGGGTTTTGATCCTCTTGAAACTCTTGAGTTCCATTCCCTTCAGTGCTCCTTATGTCGCCGGGTTTGGAACAATTCAGATTGGTTTATATCTCATTCTGATTGGATCATTTTTTCTTCCTCGGATGGGTCGAAAACGCTTATCCATTCAAATTCTCCTTATCCTCCTCAATCTTTTTTCCTGGATTTCTCCCACGCTCATCGATCGCTTCGATAATTCCTTGCGACTGCATTTTATGGATGTAGGGCAGGGGGATGGTCTGTTGATCGAGCTTCCACATGGTAAAAAAATGCTGGTGGATGCGGGAGGCCTCATTCGATCGTCTTTTGATCTCGGTGAGCGAGTTTTACTTCCCGAGTTTCTTTCTCGAGGTATCACACACATCGACACCTTTCTTCTCACTCACCCACACCCCGATCACTATGGAGGATTTCAAGCCCTGCTGAAGGTTTTTCATCCGCGTGAATTTTTATGGAATGGTGAAGACGTGGAGTCTTTTTCTTTTCAGGAATTGATGCGTGAAGTGCAAGCGCGTGGAATTTCGCCCAGACGCCTCGATCTTTCCAGCCCTTCCTTTGAGATCGAAGGTGTGCGTTTTGAAATTCTATATCCTCTTTCAGAGGCATTTGCCCAGGGGCGCAAGGATTCGGCAACGATCAACAATCACTCGGTTGTGATCCGTTTGGACTATCAGGGATTTTCTGCTCTGCTTTCGGGTGATATCCAAAAAGAAACCGAAGGGGCTCTATTGGCGGGTGGGAAGATTCAACCAGCGATCCTTTTAAAAATTCCTCACCATGGCAGTGATACCTCCAGCACGAGCGCGTGGGTGAGGGCTGTGTGTCCCGAGATTGGGCTGATTGGTGTGGGCGCTCATAATGTCTTTCGTTTCCCAAGACAGAAGGTGCTGGATCGTTATGCGGAGATTGGGACAAAAATTTTCAGAACGGATCTGGATGGAGAAATCGATCTGGAATGGAAGGAAGGTCAGCTTAAAATTTCTACTGCCCAAGGCCGGGAAGAGGTGTGGCGTCCTTTCTCTCCCAACCCTGCAGGCGCCATCCTAAAGGAGCCTTGTAGAGAAAAACCGCCTGAACCGGAATCTTCGAGCCGTCTTCGAGCTGAACGAGAGTAGCAGTTTGGGCGAGGTTTTTCTGAATTTCTTCAGCGCCCTCGATCGTGACTTTCTCGACCCGATGCTGACCAAAAACCGAATCCGGATATTTTTTGGCATAGGATTTAAAATGTTTTTTCAAAAGATGCTCGGCCTTTTGAGGGCTGGGAAGACGACCCGCGCAGGATATCAAGAAGAGGGGAAGAAGCATAAACAGAGTGAGGTGTTTTTTCATAGCCACCGTTTAGTCAAAGTCGATGAGAGAAGGCAAGGGGCAAGCTTGATTCTTCATGGTTGGGCTATTCGACGGAGATAAGTCCGACGTAGGAGGATCGCCCCTCCAATCTGAAACAAAGGTAATGTAGGGGCGAGGCATGCTTCGCCCCTACAAGAAGTTTTTAATGCTTTTCTTCTTCCTCCTGAATTCTGTTTTCTTCCCCTTCACTCAAGACATCAGCTCCACCAACTGCTTCACCATCCGTGCCGTCGCTCCCCAAATCTTGTGATGCTCCCAAAAATAACAGGGGGTCTGTTTTATTTCACCGAAATATTCCACATTTTTCACGCCCAGGTTTTTTTCATCCCTAAAAAAATCGAGGGGAATTTTGAGCACCTGGTCAATTTCATCTTCATTGATTTTAAAAGGGTAAGGGTAAGGGATGCGTCCGACAAAAGGCGTGATGCGATAAAAGGTGGGAGTAAAAATATCGTCCAGTTCACCCAGAATGCGAATGTCTTTTCTTAACAGACCAATTTCTTCTTCACATTCGCGCAAGGCGGTTTCTAAAAAATCAAGATCTCCTTCGTCTTTCACTCCTCCTGGAAAACAGATTTCTCCTTTGTGATCACGAACAAGATGGTTGCGTACGGTGAACAGCAGAGCGTCTGACCCTTCGAGCGAAAGAACTGGAATCAGAACGGCCGAAGGTTTGAATTTTTGAAGAGGGGTGGGAGTTTTTAGATGCGATGAAAGTTTTTGGGCAATCAGATCGATCATATGATGACAATAGATCCATGGGTGAAATCAGTTTGTAAGATAAGTCGGTCATCTTTTCATACCTCAGTCTCAGTTAGCTGTCATTAAGGACGATTTTTTAAGAACCCTGTGACAAAAACCTTGATGAAGTTTTCTTAACCGGTGAAAGATGGGCGCCATATGAACCTGGATGAAATTAAAAAAACAGTCGGTCGCTTATGTGTATTTGGTTTCGATGGAATTACGTTACCCGACTGGGTACGTGTTCTTTTAAAAGATTGGGATTTGGCTGGAGTGATTTTATTCAAGCGCAACATCGAATCGAAAGAGCAGCTTGCTGAGTTGAACCGAGAGATACGAAGCGTTCGAAAAGATCGACCGGTGTTGATTTCCGTCGATCATGAAGGCGGGCGAGTATTTCGACTACCAGCTCCTTTCACCTCCATCCCCACGGCTCGGGAAATTGGCCGCCAGTTTCTGGAAGATCAACGCACTGCTTCCACCAACTCCTCCTCATCCTCCTCCACTTCACCAAAGCCCAGCCTTCCTTTTCGGATCGGTTCACTCATGGGACATGAATTAAAAGAGGTCGGATTCAATCTAAATTTTGCTCCTGTTCTTGATGTCGATACCCATCCCACAAACCCGATCATCGGCGATCGCGCTTTTAGTCGCGATCCTTCAGTGGTTTCAGAAGTTGCCTTGCAGATGATCGAAGGACTGCGCTCCGAAAGCGTCATTCCCTGTGGCAAACACTTTCCCGGTCATGGAGATACCTCGCTCGACTCTCATCTCGATTTACCCGTCGTCGATCAGCCACTTAAGCGCCTTCAGTCTATCGAATTTGTCCCGTTTCAGGCGGCGATTCAGGCAAATATCGAAATGCTCATGACCGCCCATGTTGTCTATCCTGCCCTTGATCCCGAGCATCCCGCGACACTTTCCAAAAAAATCATCACCGATGTTTTAAGAATTCAGATGGATTACAATGGGGTTATCATTTCCGATGATTTTAATATGAAGGCAATTGCCGATCGCTATCCCTTAGGCCAGGCTGCCTTGAGGTTTTGGGAAGCAGGGGGGGATTTGGCTTTGGTGTGCCGTTATCAGGAAATTTGCAAATCCATCCTTGATGAGGGTTTGAAAAAGTTGAAAGATGATAAAAACTTTCAAGCAATGCTGAGGCCTTCTCTAGACAGGGTGGAGTGTTTGATGAAAAAGCTCACGTAGGCCTCTTTAAAACACATGGTAGGCGCTAGGAGCGGGCAACAAAACTCCATAGAGGCTTCTGTACCCTTCTTGCCTCTTTTTGATCGCGAGGATTAAAGAGAAGGGCTGTTCTAAAACAATCAAAAACTTGTAGATTTGGCTGCAAAAAGGATGTTTTCCTCAAGGTTTTCGCAACTTTAATTGAAAGATCGACCGATAATTGGTTTGGATGGAAGTGGTTGTTTTTTAAGACTATTTTCTGGAGATCATTTTTTTTATGTGGATTCGATTGCTCAGACAACAGGCCCCAGGTGTTGGAGGGAGTGCTCCCAAGCCGACCCATGTCGATTCCTCTCCTCCTCCAGATTCCAAACCCCCTGCATCTGCCAAAGATACTGGTGAAGCCCAAAAACCCTCATCAGAAAAACCAGAAGCTCCCAAAAACCCGGCCGCGTCTGAGGCCGCGAAGGCAGAATCCCATTCCAGTTCAGGGGATAGCGCCCAAGACTTTGTTCAGGCCTTCGCCCAGATCAACTCGGCCGAGCTGATCAACATAGCTAACGACCTCTATGCCGCTGGTACCGATGATGCCTTAACGAGCGATTCTTCCTCCGATATCCGTTCCGACAATTCTCCCTCCAGTCTCAAAGAGCAGGAAAAAGCAAAAAACCGACAAGCCGATCGTCAGCAACAGCGGGCGGATGATAATCGGATGATGGACATGCAGCAGCGCTTTAAGGCTCTCATGTCCAATGAACAGCGCTCTCAAAAAACAGAAGATAAACGCCACGACGATGTCCATCAGGAAAAACAGGTCAAAGAGGGTAAAAAGGCCGAAAAATTTTTAAGGGCGAATGGTGATCGACTTCAAAAAGATTATTCCGGGGCCGACTGGAAAAAAGCCAACTTTGGTCTCAAGCTTCCCAAAGGTTATCAGGCCTTTATGGAAGGAGGGCCGCGTGGAAAAACTCTCTTTTTAAATACCCAGCAGGCCTTAAAAGGTCAGGGCGAGATGAGTCCTGAAGATGCTGCCCTGCATGAGGCTTTGCATTCCGATGGAAAAGACAGCTCTCCCCAAAAAACGGCCAAACAGGGTCAGGCCGGGGCCTTACAAGCCCAAAAAAAGATGGCCAAACAGTTGGGGATGACCGGTGGCAAAGAAACCGATGAGGCCGAAGAGGTTTTAAATCTGGCCGAAGAAGAAGGCGCCGAAGAAATCGGCGAGGGTGAAGATGGGTTGGCTGCTTTGAGACGGGCGATGGGCGCCAAGGCTTTTAAAGCCAAGGGAAAAGAAGGTGAAGAAGGCGAGGTTCAGGAGCAGCTTTGGAGCACATTCGGAGAAGCGATTGAGAGCCACACGGCTTTATTTGTGGCGGCCGATAATGCCGAAAGTGCCGAGCTCGTTTCCCAGGCGAATTTCGCCGGGGCCGTCATTATGGGGGCTGCGATTCACCTGAAAACGAAAGGTGGACGTCTTAATTACTCGGGAACCTCCCACCATGGCCTTCCCATTCCCAGCGGCGATGAAGCCTTAGATATCGGTCGCGACCAGGTCGTTGCCGGTTTCGAGCGCGATATCGGTCAGTTGGGTGTCGAGACGGTTTTTGTGAATGGTCAACGCTTTGAGCTCGCCAATCCCGAAGATGAACAAAAATTAAAAGCCCTCATTCAGGAAAACCCCGATCTTTATCAAGTCATTCAGGATTTACGTGAAGCGATGCGCGAAGGCCGCTTTTACCGCACCTGCCTGGGCCTCATGGAAGATAGCGCCGGACGGGCATGAGGGAGTCTCCAAAAATTCCCCATTGGCGAGCCTTGCCACGGGGGTTTTTAAGAGGTTCCAAAAAGGGTACATAAATAGAGATTTCCATAACTTGAGGCACAACTTTAGGGTTTTGTGAGGCGATAAGGGGGGAGAGATAGATATTGTTTGAGGGCCCAGTTGGATCGCCCCTACAGTTAAATTGAAATAAGTCCAGTTGTAGGGGCGAGGCATGCCTCGCCCTAATTTGATGAATGGGTGATAGTTTGAGGTTTGCGGCATGGGTAAAGGGCATCCGCCTCAGGCGGATGCCCCCACGCCAAGATTGAAATCAAATTGAAATAATATGTCTGTAGGGGCGAGGCATGCCTCGCCCGATTCGTTAGATCTGAAAATTCAGGGTGGCGCCCCTTCGGCAGATCACCCATCAATAGCCATTTCGAAATAATGAAAAATAGAAAATCGCTACGGTTACGCAGTTATGATTATTCTAGAGAAGGAGGATATTTCATCACCGTCACTGCTGCGAAAGGCGAAGGGTTGTTTGGAGAAATAAAAGAAGATTTGGTAATTTTAAATCGTTTCGGAAAAATAGTGGAATCCTGTTGGATGGCTATTCCAGAGCACTTTGAAAATGTGATTTTAGATGAGTTTATTTTGATGCCAAATCATTTGCATGGCATTTTCTTTCTTTCCTCAAATCGTCCAGTCACAAGAAAGTTTTCTGAAGAAAAGGGTGAATACGATCTGAAGAGAAAAAGTGAAAGTGGTGCTGTCTCAGGATCAATCGGCGCAATCATTGGATCTTTCAAATCTGCATCTGCAAAACAGATCAACGCATATCGGGCAAGTCCAGGATCTCCAGTTTGGCAGCGCAATTACTATGATCATGTTATTCGAAGCGATGAGTCACTCAACAAAATAAGAGAATATATTCGCGCCAATCCTACCCGATGGGCGATGAAAGCGGCGCATCCCGAAATGAGACAACCAAAAAACAAAGGATTGTTTGAGGGCGACCCGGTGGGATCGCCCCTACAGTTAAATTGAAATAAATCCAATTGTAGGGGCGAGGCATGCCTCGCCCGATTAAACAAAACAGAACATCCAGGGCGATCCCAACAAATCGCCCTCACCCGAGGCCCCTATGACCTTTCATTATGACAGCGACGATTTAGGATACGAACTTGGCTACGATCTCACCTCAACCACCCCTGCTACCGAATCTCTCAAATTAGATGGCGAAGAGGTGAGGGGGAAATATTCGATGGATCCAGCTCCTCCAGTACGCCCAACTCCACCTGCTCCTCCTCCAACTTCTCCTGCACCTGCTGCGCCCCCTCCTGCTGCTACTCCCGCTGACGGTGATAAGCCCGTTGGGATTGGGGGTGGAACACCGTTACCTATAAATTTGCCTTTTCCAAAAATATCAAGTGCAAAACCAGATCAAAAAGCACCTGCACCCAAAGGGGTGTCTGCATCTCCGCCCGCCGCCCCAGGTGCGCCGACAGCGAACCCTTTACCACCGCCGCCCCGGCCTGGTTTACCCGCAATGAGCACCGATCAAATCAATATCAAGGCAAATCTTGAAAAATCAGGCGGTGTAAGTAGCGCAGTGACAAATGCCAAAACGAATGAAGAAAAAGTGGTGGTTTATCTTCAGGAAAAAGGAATGCCGGAGGTTCAGGTTAAGGCCTTTTTAAATACCTTTCCACCTTCAGGACCCAAACGAGAGGAGGCCCTGGCGCAGTATTTACCCGCAAAAACTCCCTTAAAGCCGGGACAACCAGATTCACGCCCCGAGAATCGTCGCCTCGAAAATCTCACTCCTGAGCAAATTAATCAGACTACAAGAGAACGTATTTTAAAAAATGCGATTCAGAACGCGCGCGATTCGAAACTCACTCCTCTATCTCTTTATCAACACCTGGTGACGCATGGGGTCTTGAAGAAAAAAACTAAAGATGGTTCGAACGTCGATCTCAATCAGCCTGAAAGCAACGAGTGGAAAAGCGAAGAAGCTAAGGTGGCGGGTTGGATGGGATCTTTGTCGGCAGATCTTTCAGATGATAAGCTGAACGAGAAATCCAAAATGCCCGCTTATCGAACAGGAAATGCGAAGCTTACGACCGATTCAGTTTGGGCAGATAGAAAGCAAGCGGTGCGTCAGCGCTACTTCATTGAAGAAGAAGTGTCCGCACCCAATCCCACATTAAATTTAGCAAATGTGACTGGCCTTTCTGTGCGTGAAGAGAAATTAAAACAGACCTTGGCGGAGCTATACGCTTTCGATACTTCTGGGAAAAATAATATCCAGGAAAAAGTGAATGTTTTCATGAGTGTAGCCCCAGACGATTTAGGCCAGAGGATGGATTGGCTTAAATCAACCCAGGAGAAGCTGGAAACCTATAAAAAAACCATTCCACAAGATTCTGCTGTTAGAGCTGCAGGAGGCTGGAATGTCTCAAAAGATCTGCAAAGAGTTCTGGATGATGACTTGTCACAAAGACGATTCAATACCTACAAATCTCTAGGTATCCAGAGTGTCAACACGATCGAAGGGCACCGTGCGCACCTTGAAAAACTGCCTCCGGAAGAAAGAGCCCTAAACGTTAAATCACTCGAAGCCATTGATGTTTCGCAAAAATACTTTCCTGGCATTTCCAATAACGATTTTTCTGCGGGTTTTGGAAGAAGGGAAGGTACGAATGGTTCTGCTCGTCCGGCTACCGCTGGAGAACTCGATCTGGAGCTGGGTCGCTTGAATGCGATTCGGGAGTTAAACGAAACACTGAAAGCCGCGGGTTACAACGATCCGATCCAAAGAAGAAAGATTCGAGAATCTTTAAGATTTGAATCCCAGGGAAAAGCAGTGTCGCTTTCTGATGCCAAGCCCGAAGATATTAAACAGTGGGCTCAAAAAATTGAGATAAGTACGCCAGAGCAGCGTGAGAGATTTTTAGGAAATGAAGCATTTAAAAAATGGACAGACGATTATGCCGCCGAGCACCGACTTTCGAAAGACATCGCCAAGTCGCAGATCATTGAAAAGTATGGTCTTAAAGTAGATGCGGATGGAGATACACATTTAAAGGACGTGCAGGAGGCGAAGCAGAGAATGAAAAATGAGCTGAGCCTTTTGAGTCAGCAGAAAAGCCGCGCTGTTGGAAGCAAACTTTCCCCAAAATTCGTCGACGCTTATGTCGCACGTTATAACGATCCTAAAAAAGCCAAGGCGGACCCCCTCTTTAAAGGGCCTCTCGATGCAGAAAAAGTGCGTGAAAAATTTGCTCGCGAAACCGTTCAGCCGGCATGGGATGAATTGATTTCCCGTGGCAATACTCCCCAAGAAGCTGCTGATTATTTAGCGAAAGCAAAAGGCTGGCCGCTTAAGAAAAATGGAAAAGGAGAATACGTTTCCATTAAAAATGGAAAAGAGGTTCCGGTCGGATCTAAAGAATCACCTACAATCGATCTTTCTCGTGTGAAAACAGATGATGATTTGGTGAGGTTCGATGAAGATTCAAAAGAAATTCTCAAAAGCCAGATGTCTCCTGGAGAGTTAAGGCTTGCCTCACAACGAGCCGCTGTTGAAGAAAAATTCAAAGCTGCGAAGCCCCACCCTGAGTGGAGAGAAGAAGCTGAAGCTCACCTGAAGGCGAAATCTTCTTCGAAGATGGATCCCGCCAGGCTTGATGCAGAGCTATTCGATAAAAATGGGAAGCCAAAAACGATTAGCCAAGCGATAGTAAGAGAATTTGGGAATGATATCGGAGCGGCAAGTCGTGGTGAGCTTTCGTTCGATGAGTTCTTTAAGCATACTGAACAACGCCTTGAAAATGCCGATGCTTACACCAGGGTGGAAGTGAAAAAATTAATGTCAGGTGCTTTTGCCAATGTTGCAGAGAATCAACTCACCACTCCCCCCCTCTCTTACAGTAAAGACAAAGCAACGGCTCTTTTGATCGCCAAAGGGATTTTGCAGTCAGATGGAAGCCCAAACACGAATTGCGATCTGAGCCAGATGAGGACAGTGGCAAACGAGATTAATCAGTCCAGGGCTAAAGTTTCTGCATTTGGAGATCTCGAAGAAGTTCAATCAGAAGAATATAAAGGCCCAGCGAAAGCCCTGCATACTTTGATTACCGATCGTGCCAAAAAGAAATTTGAAGGAATTGCTTTGTATCAACAGCAGAGAACGGCAGCCAAAAATCTTGCCAATCCTGATTTGCAGCTTGATCCCCGAATTCGGGCAAGATTGCTGGGGGCATTTGCTGGTGAGCCCTCTGCTGTGCTCCAAAAAGATCCCACCGCACTCGAGAAATTAAACCATCTTAATTCGAGAATTAGAGAAGCAGAGGGAAATAAAGCGGCTATGACTGCTTTGGGAAAAGAGTTGCATGATGAGGCGATGAAGATTGATCCGACACTGGAGCTTGATACTTTTGGAAGGCAGCTTCTCAACCTTTCTGAAACAGAAGCAGAAATTGAGCACCTTAGAAAAGATCCTAAATCCCCGCATAATAAGACACCCACTCAAGGTGGTGTGAATATGGATCCTATCCTTCAGCATCAAAATAGTCGGGATTCCATCAATGATCAACTGGATGCCTCCATGAAAAACATCCATGATCGTGAAGCAGCAGATGAGCAGTTTCTTTATGCCCAGGTTAAGGATATGAGAGATTTTGCTCTCAGATCTAAACAACATGAAGATCAGATAAAAATGCAAAAAGAACAAGCGATGATGCAGTTCATCCAGGCTATGATCCAAACCATGCAGCAAAACTCTCCCATGTCCCAAATTGGTGCTCTTTGGCAGGGACTGCAGGGGCAGTTCTCGATGGCTCAGGCGATTATTGGTCGTGGCGGTGGAGGTGGCGGAAGAAGAGGTTAAGCTCTTTCATCCACAAAAAATTAAAAAGGCATCGAGCCGAAAGGTTCGATGCCTTTTTTTATGCTTAGAGCATGTTTTGAAAGCTGCTGCGCAGCCAGCTGGCTTTGTTGGGCACCACAAAAATCCTCACGTGTTCAGGATACGCTCCGGGTTTTTGGGGCCCCGCCCGCCTTGCCATCCGGCCGCTCGCGACGCTTTCCAAACACGCTCTTAGAAATAACAGCGATTGGATTTTGTCTGGAGAAGAAGGCGAGGCATGCCTCGCCACTACAGGCATTATTTCAATTTGATTTCAATCTTGGCGTAGGGGCAACGCATGCGTTGCGCTTAACCCCTGTCACAAACCTCAAAGCATCCATCCATTCATCTTGCACAATATTCGAAAATAAAGGCGAAGCCTGACTCGCCACTAGAAGATAGGTTTTGTCCTAAATTCGGCTGAAGCCAAACTTCAAATAAATCACCTCAAGCTAAACACACGATCTTCTACCCACTTTTCTTGCGCAAGATGGTCATGAAGGGTGATTCGCAAGGTGTAGCTTCCCGAAGGAAGAGAAGGCGAAAGCAAAAGAGGAGTACCGCTGATCATCTGCTCGCTGCCAGCGGGAAGAATGTCTGAGTAGAGGGCGACATCCTGCTTTGCGGCGAGGGTAGATCCGTTGGGTGCCAGGATTTCAAAATCCTGGGAGACCGAAACCCTGCGGTCGGCATCCACTCTAAATCCCTTCAGTTTCAAAAAGACAAAAATCTGATCTCCGTGACGAAAGACTCCATCCGGTCTTACTGCGTCGCGGGAGGGCTTGGAGGCGAAATAAAATTCGGTGATCTGAAGCACTGCGGGGGTTACAGGTTTTGAAGGGGGTGGCTTTACTCGAGCAAAAATTTCAGGACGCGTTTTGAGAAGCGTTTGAAGCTGAGACCGAAACCAGGTCTTGTTGGGATTTTGAGATCCAAGGTAGGCGAGTCCAGCCAGAACCAAAATCAGGCTCACCAAAGAGATAATCTCTTTTTTGGCTCGTGGGTGCTTGATCACGAGCGAGTCAGAAATAAGATCGCCCAATCTTTGCTTGCGACGGGTAAGGGCGAGTAGCGGATAACCCAAAAGAAGGTCCAAAGGACGAGTGAGATTTCTTAAAAAAGAGGAGGTGCCATCGAGTGGTTCCCCGTTTTCCAGTACGCAGGCCCGTCCAAATAAGAGCTTTCCAGGAGTGGTCGAAGTAAAAAATTCAAAAAGAAAGAAATAAAAGGCGGCAAAAAATGGAAGGGCCAGGAGCAGGGCTTTGAAAAGTGTTTCCTGATCTGGATTAAGACAGGTTCCGTAAAGCCATAGAAAAGTGAAATAAAGGGCAAGATCCAGAATGCAACTTAAGATGCGAATGAGGGTGGAACTTAAAGGCGCCGTTTTTAAATCAATGGGAGTCAGTCGTTTGCGGGTTTTTTTAACAACGACGGTACTTGCAGCCCTATCCCCCAGCGATTGATGGAGCGGTGAGCTTTCCATCGAAAGAACCGAAATGAGAAACGGCGGAATATTATCAAAGGCACGACACAAATTTCTTAAGAAAATATTGTTTAAACGCGGAGATTTCCCTTCCTGATCGACCACACGGAGGCGACATAAAAATTTGCCGGGCGTGGCACCCCCAATCGCCTCAAAAATCACAAAATATAAAAAAAATCCGAGAGCGCAGGTGAGATACAGAAGAGGTTTCTGGAAATTCCGAAGCCCTTCAAAACCGGGTGATGAAAAAAAGGAATGCGTCATCACCTGATGCAGTCCGAAGAGAAGATAAGCAAGCAGTACAAGGTCGATCAAAAAGGCAGTAAAACGATCTCGCGGAAGAGCAGGCTGGAAAGGAAAGTGGGACTGTGCGCTGGGAAGCGGAGGTGGAGGCAGCTCGACGGTCGGTGCCGTTTCAGGAGCCTGGGACCTGCGGTCTTCGATGATCGTAAGATCTTCTTCATCATTCCATTGTGAGGTCATAAGAAAAGTTCAGAATTGGGAAGTTGTTGAAGAGAGCGGTTTAAAATTTAAGAAGACATGACAATTGTTTCGGTAGGTGGCTGGTTTTCTTCGTTTTCGCGAATGAGATAACCCGTAATCATCAGATGAACGAGCAAATCGGCCAAGGCTTCGTCGTTTTCTTCCTCTTCTTCATCGAGGGCCAATTCATCACAATATTCGGCAAACAATCCGATCAGTTCGGTGCCAATTTTTTCCTGAAGAAGCTGGGTGTACTCTTCTTCATCAAGCTCATTGAGTTGGGAAAGAAAGGCGACCGCTTGGGAAATTTTATTTTCCATGAAGTTCTCCATTTTTAAAATGAATGATTATCGACAGGATGAGAGTTGGAAGGGGTTCAAGCATAAGTTTTAAGGTTCACTGAAATAGCATGGCCTCTTTTTTTCGACCAGTTCTTTTTACCTCCCAATAAATCTTGCCTTTTAAAATCCCCTTACATAGGAGATTTTTATGCGAATACTTCTATTAGGCTCCGGCGGCCGTGAACACGCCCTTGCGTGGAAAATCAAAAACAGCAAACACACCAACAAACTTTGGATTGCCCCTGGAAGTGCTGGTATGGCTTCCGAAGGCGAATGCGTTTCAATCCCTTTAAGCGATCAACAACAACTGCTTCAGTTTATCAAGACCCAACAAATTGATTTGGTGGTCGTCGGTCCCGAAGCCCCTCTGGTCGATGGCTTTGCCGACCTTGCAAGAGAGCAGGGCGTTCCTGTTTTTGGTCCGATGGCGGCCGGCGCCCGGCTTGAGGCTTCCAAAGCGTTTACAAAAAACTTTCTGGATCAGCATAAAATTCCCACCGCTTCTTTTAAAAATTTTTCAGATCCTCACCTTGCCAAGGAATATCTAAAAAACCAAACCTACCCTTGTGTGATCAAAGCCGATGGGCTTGCGGCAGGTAAAGGAGTTGTCATCTGTCAAAACTTTCAAGACGGTGTGGATGCGATCGATGAAATTCTCGTCGCGAAAAAACTCGGGGCACATCAGTCTCAAGTCGTGATCGAAAGTTTTTTAATCGGTGAAGAGGCCTCGTTCATGGTCGCACTCGATGGCAGTCACGTGCTTGCGTTGGCGACGAGCCAGGACCATAAACGCCTGCTCGATAACGACGAAGGTCCCAACACCGGAGGCATGGGCGCCTATTCTCCTGCCCCTGTCGTCACTCAAGCTGTCCATCAAAGAACCATTCAGGAAATCATTCGGCCCACGCTGCAAGGACTACAAAAAGAAGGAATCGATTATCGCGGAATTCTCTACGCAGGTCTTATGATCGACCAGGAAAAACCTTCTCTGCTGGAATACAATGTACGCTTTGGAGACCCCGAATGTCAGGTGTTGTTGCCACGAATGAAATCCGACTTTGTTGAGCTGGCGATGGCTTGTGTTCAGGGTAAGCTAGATCAGTTTCAGATTGAATGGGATGCGCGTGTTTGCGTGACCGTTGTTCTTGCCGCAGAAGGTTATCCTTCCTCACCTAAAAAAGGAGATGTCATCGAAGGAATTGAAGAGGCCCAAAAACTTCCGGATATTCTTGTTTTTCATTCCGGGACCGAACGAAAAAACAGTCAGTGGCTAACCGCCGGAGGACGCGTGCTTGCGGTAACCGCTTTGGGAGATACGCTGGAGTCCGCTGTTACCAAAGCGTATGAAGCCGTTGGAAAGATCCATTGGAGGGGAATGCAATATCGAAAGGATATCGGAAAGAAGGGGATGGGGGCTCTCCCTGGATAGAGAATGTAATCTCAAAATTTGTGAAAAAAAGCCCAAGGAAATTTATTAAACAATGAAAATCAATCGCAAGATATAAGGAGAAAGACATGCCTCAGGTATCCATTGTCATGGGAAGTGATTCTGATCTGGAAACCATGAAAGAAGCTTCAAAAGTATTAAACGAATTTGGAATCGAGAATGAAATTCTTGTGAGTTCTGCGCATCGTTCACCTAACAAAACCCACCAATGGGCGCTGGAGGCTGAAAAACGCGGAGTTGAAGTGATTATTGCCGGCGCTGGAATGGCGGCGCATCTGGCTGGTGTTCTCGCCTCGCTTACCACGCTTCCTGTGATTGGGGTTCCTCTCGATGGATCTCCTTTAAAAGGACTGGATGCCCTTCTTTCCACCGTTCAAATGCCGGGAGGAATTCCGGTCGCTTGCGTGGCCATTGGAAAAGCCGGAGCGAAAAATGCGGGTTATCTTGCGACACAAATCCTCGCCTTGAAAAATCCTGCCTTAAAACAAAAACTCGTGGATTACCGAAAAAAACTGGAAGAGGAAATTGAGAAGAAAAACCAGAAATTGATGGGGTAGGGAGGGGATATCTTCAACGCACGTAAAATTCCTGGGATTGCATTCTGACTATGGCGAAGTCGCTCATACATATCAATTGAACCAATAGATACTTCGCTTATCCGGCGTTCCGCTTGCAAAGACAGCGCGTCTTGCGAGGTGCGCAGCGACGCTCGCCTGAGTCGGACAAGCGACAATCCAGGAAAAATGAATTCAAGGTTTTCTTCTGACCCCTGAATTCTAGATCCCTTCATTTTCATTCCTATTCAAAATTCAAAAAGCCCCTCTTTGCGGAGGGGCTCTCTGCGCCTTCCATCCCTCGAACGCCAATCTCGTAACGCCCGAGAGTGAAATCAATAAAATCCAGTTTACTGACCAATGAGTTTCGATCCCTTTTCGATGGGGATGTGTTGTTGAAGCTCTTGTATGACTGGGCTGATGTTCCCTTTTAGGAGAGAGTGAATTTGCTCGTACCGTTTCATGACCTTTCCATAAAGACTGCTGGCCTTTGAGAAAAGCGAGCCAACTTTTGGGAGTTTTCCTCCAGCATCCAATAGAGTTCCGATCATGCCTGTGAAGTTTCCTTTTGCCCCTGCGTAAATCCCTTTGGCGAATTTAGATCCCCAGGAGATGAAGGGGCCTGCGCCAGGAATTTTTCCTGCAAAACTGATTGCAGTTTGAAAGAGGGAAGAGAAATTTCCTTTGGCAGCCTGATAGACGCCCTTGGCGAGTTTGGATCCGAACGAAATGGCTGGACCGATTCCGGGTATGCTTGAGGCAAAGTTGAGAGCAGTGTTTAAAAATCCTTTAAAATTTCCCTTGGCGACCTGGTACAAACCTTTGGCGACGTTCCATCCCACACTTAAAGCCTGCCCGACGACAGGGATTAATCTGAATAAGGGCGAAAGCTTATCGATTACCTTGGCGGCTATTTTCCCAACCTTCAAAATACCTTTGCCAATCGATTTAAAAGCCCCACCTAACTTGCTGAAAAACCCACGTTTTTTGTACATGCTTCCTAAGGCTTTTGATTTGCTTTCCAAATTTTTGAAGGTGGGCTCCGAAGCCTGGGTTGCCTGGTTTAGACGATCCAACGCGGCTTTTGCCTGAGCACTGTCTTTGCCATAAGTCCTTTCAGCGTCTTTTGCCGCTTCTTTCAGGCTGTTAAGATAAGCTTTAATTTTATTTGCGAACTCTTTGTAAAGACTGGCTAATCTTTTTGTAAAAAGTTCTTTCATGACCTTTTGACTTAAGCCTAAATCCTTTCGAATTTGATCGATCTGTTTCTGCTTTTCCTTGTCGCTCAGGGCAGGGTTATTGAGGATGGATTGAATCTGTCGGGTTGTTTCCAGGAATGAAATGGGTGTTTTTCCTTCGAGTGCTCTTTTGTGATTAATATCATTCAAACGATTCTGTTTTTCCGGTTCAAGCGTCTCTATCCGTTGCTGAAGATCTAATTGGGTTTTGGAAATCAGTTTCAGATCTGTTGGTTGGGCAGAGGGAGTCTGAACAGAATCCGCAACATTTTTAAGGGAACTGCCGAGAAGATTCTGAGTCACAGTTTTCTGAACATTCAGTTTTCCCTGCTGAATCAATAAGTGAAAAAACTTCTGGAAGAGTGGGTATTTTAAGAAGGTCTGATGGGAGAGTCGAATGGATATCCCTGAGAAGGAAATGCTGGGTTGATAACATCCTAAGGCTCCCATACTCATCTGAAAATGTTGAGTCGGAATATTGCCAAAAAAGTGAAGAGGGGTATGGAAAACGATTTCTCCTCTTCCTTTTCTAATAAGGCTTTCGTAGCGTTCGGTCATACTCCACACTTCGGGCCTCGATGAAACTCCATTTTGCTGGCCGGTGGGCATCTTTAAGTCCGGATGGGGCGGAGGGAGGATTCCATAAGAATCCAAGTGGGAAGAATTTGGGCGAATTTGAAGTGAGAGAACATTCATGATTTCTTCTCCTTAAAAATGTGCGGTTACACTCGGATCGACAGGTTCAGCATTTTTTGGATGTTTCGAATTTTTTGATCGAGACCGTAGAATTGACCGAGTTTTAAATCCTCGATCAGTTCCTTCTGCATCTCTTCGATTGCTTCCTGAATTTCTTCGTCGGCAGGTGTGTTTTCCATGCCAGGAAAGATTGCAGGGGGTGTGCCAGAAGGAAGAGCTTGGTCCGAAGCGGGGTAAAAACCTTTTATTTCAAGAGGTTAACTTTATTAAAATGGATGGGATGTGGCGGTGGGGTTTTAAAACGTTCGATTTTCGGACGGTGCAGTGTTCGGGATTCGGACGATGTCTTTATTTCTGAAAGAGTGGGGTGAAGATTAGGTTCTTTTGATGTAAATCGTTTGACCTATCCAAAGAGATCTCTCAATCAGAGAAAACAGACTCACAAAACAGGCGAAAAACTGACGAGTTCTCAAAGCCCTCCGAAAATTTTGAGGGCCGTCATCTAGAAAGCAGGGAGCCAATGAAAAAGTCGATTTTAAGTCCTCAGGAATTAAAAATCCTGGAAGCCATTGCCGATTGCCTGATTCCATCCAGCCCTAAAATTCCCTATAAACCCTCCGAACTTCAGGTGGCTCAGGAGGTAAATGGATTTTTGGAACATGTTTCAGGAACCATGGTGCAAGCCGCCCATGTTGCTTTAAAGGCGATCGAGTGGGGGGCTTCGCTCTTTCAGTTTTCGATGACTCGTTTCACCCTGATGGACGAAACGACCCGCAATCAATATCTCAATGCCTGGACCGAGACCACCAGCCTCCCAAAACATGCCCTTTTCCGTTTGCTCCAGGCCCTCATTTTTACTGCCTATTATGCCCATCCCAAGGTCACCCAATCCATTGGCTATCAGGCCAAAATCCCCGCTAAAAATCCTCCGGTCGATCTTTATGGAGAGAACGTCATCCTTGGGATGAAAGAAAACAGCAACATTGATGCGGATGTGTGTGTCGTTGGGTCTGGAGCAGGTGGTGCTGCCATGGCTTCGGAGCTTTCTGAAAAAGGGTTGAAGGTTGTGATTCTTGAGGAGGGGGGAAGGTTTGATCTTTCCAACTATCGTGAGGACGCCGTTCATCGAACGAAATGGATGTATCGCGATGCTGGCATCACACCGACGATCGGAAACACACCTATTCTCATTCCTTTGGGGAAAACGATTGGAGGAACGACGACCATCAACTCCGGAACCTGTTTTCGTGTACCGGATACTGTCCTTCATAAATGGGAAAAAGGCTATGGGCTTGCAGGATGGAATTCCACGATGCTTTCTCCTTATTACGACAAGGTCGAAAAGATCATCAACGTCATGGAAATTCCGGAAGAGTTACTTGGGAACAGCGCGCGCATCATCCGCAAAGGACTTGAAAAAATGGGCATTCAGGGTGAGCCCCTGAAGCGCAATATGAAAGGTTGTGAAGGGAGCAGCCTGTGTTGTTTTGGATGTCCAACCGACGCCAAGCAAAGCGTTCAGTTAAACTATATTCCCAACGCCTTAAAGCATGGGGCGAAACTGTATGGGCATTGCAGGGTTCAGAATCTGATTTCAGAAGGCGACCTTGTGCGCGAAGTCGAGGCGCAGTTTATTCATCCGATCACCAAAGAAAAGGGTGGAAAGTTGCGCGTGCGGGCTAAGTATGTAGTCATTGCGGCAGGATCGATTTATTCCCCACTTTTATTAAAAAAATCAAAACTCGGTCTATCTTCAGGTCAGGTTGGAAAAAATCTGACCATTCATCCCGCCGGAAAAGTATTTGCCTTGTTTGATGAAGAGGTGCGCGGCTGGGAAGGAGTCCCACAAAGTTTTCACTCGATGCATTTTGAAGAACAGGGAATCCATCTCGAAGGCGTTTTCACTCCACCTTCCATTACCTCTACCATGGTTCTTTTAAGAGGGATGGATCATAAACGGGTGATGGAGAATTTTTCGCATCTGGCCAATTTTGGGTTTTTGATCACCGATGAATCTCGGGGACGCGTCTGGAGAAAGATGGATGGCGAACCTTTAGTGACATATTTTTTAAAAAAATCGGATCTGAAAAAGTTTATCGACTCCATTGTCATTTTGGCGCGCGGATTTTTTGAAGCCAATGCCCGTGAAGTGTATTTGCCGATACATCGTCTTCCAAAGTTAAATTCTATCGAAGAAATTTCTAAGATCTATGCCTTGAATCTCGAGGCAAAAGACATTGAGATGGAGGCCTTTCATCCTCTGGGAACCTGTCGGATGGGAGCGGATCCCAAAACTTCTGTGGTCGATGAATTTGGAAAAGTTCATGGAACACAAAATCTCTACATTACCGATGGAAGCGTTTTTCCAACCTCACTGGGCGTGAATCCTCAGGTCACCATCATGGCGTTTGCCACGCGTGCGGCAGAACATTTGAGTCGGAATTTCTGAATCATTCCTTCCTTTATCCCAGCCGATATTGAATTGCCTCGGTCAATGAGGGGGTTGATATCATTTCTTCCTCATTAAGATCCGCGATGGTTCTCGCTACCCGCAAGGTGCGATTGAATGCCCTGGCGGAGAGCTTTAGCCGCTGCATTGCCGCTTCCATGATCTTTAAATTTTTTTCATCCAGCGCACAGGTTTCCTGAATTGCACGAGGCCCCATCTGGGAATTAAAACAGAGGCCATAAGTCTTAAGCCTTGTCTGCTGCCTGGCATGGGTCATCATGACCCGATCACGAATGGCACTCGAGCTTTCCTCCTGTTTCTTATCCATCAGATCCTCAAATTTAACCGCGGGAACTTCGACGCGCAGATCGATGCGATCCAGCAGTGGGCCTGAGAGCTTGGTGCGATATTTTTGAAGCTGAAGCGGCGAGCATGTGCAGGAGGATTGAGGGTTGCCATAATGTCCGCACGGGCAAGGGTTCATCGCTGCAGCAAGTAAAAAGCGGGCGGGGTAGGTGATGCTTTGGGCGGCACGCGAAATCGTCACCTCTCCGCTTTCCAAAGGCTGGCGCATCGATTCCAGAACACTGCGATGAAACTCCGTCAGTTCATCCAGAAACAAAACCCCGTTGTGGGCCAGAGAAACTTCGCCGGGTTTGGGATGGCTTCCACCGCCAATCAGTCCGGCATCAGAAATCGTATGATGGGGAGAACGAAAGGGACGATCTGTGATTAAAGAAGAGGTATTGGAAGTAAGTCCCATCAGACTATAAACCTTGGTGGTAGTGAGGGATTCTTCAAACGTCATTGGAGGAATGATGCCTGGAAGACGCGAGGCCAGCATGGTTTTTCCAGTGCCTGGCGGACCGACCAGAAGAACGTTGTGAAATCCGGCCGCTGCAATCTCCAGCGCACGTTTGGCAAAGGTTTGCCCGCGAACTTCGCTGTAATCGGGAAGATCGTGAGTCGGAGTTTTTATTTTTCGAGGTTTTATTTCGGGTTTGGGAATGGGATTTCTCAGGGCAAAAAACTCAACGACCTGCGGAAGATTTTGAGCACCTAAAACTTCTATATCAGAAATCACCGAGGCCTCAGCATGATTTTCGGCCGGAACAATGATACCTGCCATTTTCAGATCTCGGGCAAGGATCGCAATCGACAAAGCGCCGCGGATACGACGCAGTTTTCCGGTAAGAGACAGCTCTCCTACCAATAAATAATTTTTAATTTGTTCCTGTGAGACGAGGCCAGCTGCGCACAAGAGCCCAATGGCGAGCGGAAGATCGAAGGCCGTTCCTTCTTTTTTAATATCGGCGGGAGCAAGATTGATGGTGATTCGCCGATAGGGGAATTCGTATCCACAGGTATGGACGGCAGAGATAACGCGCTCTTTACTTTCTTTCACGGCGGATTCGGGAAGCCCGACCAGATTCCAGGTCGGAAGCCCGAGACTGATGTGGAGTTCAACATCGATAGGATAGGCGTTGATCCCGATCAGACCTGCAGAGGTGACATGGCTTAAAAGCGAAGACATGAGGCTTTGAAAAAGCAAAGAAAGTGCCATCGGAAATTCAGACGAATGAAAAGATTGATTTGTCAGTCTGAATGTTCAGACGGAGATGATCTCCGTTGAAGACGGAGGATTCTCGAGTGGGAGTCCTCCGTCTGAAAGATAAATTAGCTAACAATTTGAGATTATTAAAAAATTATAATGGAATAGAGCGGAAGTCATGCTTGTGATTTTAACATTCATGGAAAGAAACGCAGAGGGGATGAACGAGAAAAAAAGTAAGAAGAGATTAAAAAGGAAGGGTCCGATAAGCGGTCATTTATCCGGAGAGAGTTCGATTTCCGGACGAATCAGGACTTAGATAAATCTGAAAAATTTAAGGGAAGAGAGCTCTGTATTAATCAGACACTTTTTATAAGGTTATGGCTCTCTAAAAATATTTCTGTCTCGGTGAGACGATTGAATTCTTACCAGGATTTTCTCAAATCGCTTCCTGTTCATAACGTTCAGCTGCATGTGCCCCCATCATCCTCTACAACCCTTTCCCTCTAATGGACATTCTTTCCACAACTCATATTTATCCCGCCGGAAATTTTTTCCTACATTTTGGATTATCTTTATAAAATCCTGAACTCTTCAAAGCTCCTTTAGACAGGTAAATCCCTGAGAAAAATTAAATAAACCCTTTGATCATAATAGCTTATCTCATCCTGATGGCTCGCAAAGATGGGCTGAAATTTTGAGCCCAGAACAGGCATGTCGATTGCACGATATAGGCCGATCTCAACATTTCTCATCCACCAGCGTAGCTATGATTCTCTTTTTAAGGAGATGGAATGAATCTTACGATCCAAACTAAATCCCTTCAAAATCCCAAACCAACCCCGTCTTCAAAGCCTGTTCACGTCGCCTTCGTGAACATGCCCGCCCGTTGGATTGCCAAAGAAGAATACATCACCAAAGAAAGTAAGCTTCTCGATATCCCTTTCGGTCTTCCCTTAGGCATCCTCTATCTTTCTTCCTATCTTAAAAAATACAATCAGGGAGGTTTGGGAAAAGTCGCCTGCATCGATTATCAAACGCACATGCGTGAATCCTACCACTATGAAAGTTGCGAGGATTACATCTCTAAAGTTGCTGAAAATTCTTTGGATTTTGAACCCGACGTGATTGCCTTCTCAGTCATGTTTTCCACCGCTCATTATTTCGCCCTCAAGGCTGCCGCCCACCTCAAACAAAAATGGCCGAATGCCGTGATTATTTTCGGAGGGATGCATTCCTCCAATGCCGCCGAGCGTCTGCTGGCAGATTCGAACGTCGATTACGTTTGCAAAGGAGAAGGGGAGGAGGCCTTTACGGCCTTTGTCGATCACTTCCATTCACCTGAAAAAAGAAACGCGATCAAAGGGATTTATAACAAAGAACAAATCGCTCAACCGGGTCTAAAACCTATCACCGATTACATTGCTGATTTAGATAAGGTTCCGCTTCCTGATTGGGATTTGCTCGACATGGAATCTTACATCCGTCAGGCAACTCGCATGCGCCGGTTTGAATATGATGAGGACGTGCTCTTCGAGAAGAGGGCCGTCATTATGATGACCTCACGCGGCTGTCCTTTCCGTTGCACGTTTTGCGCCTCGCACACCGTACATGGGCGCAGCATGCGCTATCGATCTGTTGAAAACGTGATGGAAGAAATGCGCCTCATCCACAAAAAATTTAAGGTCAACGTTTTTGCCTTCGAAGATGACATGTTCGTGTGCAGTCGAAAACAGGCCGAAGAGCTTTTGCGTGAATTCATCAAATTAAAAAATGAAGTCGAAGGCTTTGAGATTATCTTTCCCAACGCCTTGAGTGTGAACGCCACCACGCATGAGATCATCGATTTGATGAAAGAAGCCGGGATGAAAATGGTGAATATCGCCATCGAGTCTGGCTCACCCTATGTGCAGGAGCACATCGTGAAAAAAGGAGTTCATTTGGGAAAGGCCAAAAAGATGGTCGCGTATTTGAGAAGTTTGGGAATCATCACGCGCACGGGCTTTATCATTGGATTTCCGGGTGAGACTAAAGAGATGATTGAAGAAACGATTCGCTACATTCACGAGATTGATGCAGACTGGTCCAACATCAACATTGCAGCTCCCTTGGTGGGATCTGAAATGTACGAACAGTTTGCCACCATGGAAGTCCTGCCGCCCGATGAAATCATGTGGGATAAAGATTTTGATAAGGATCGAAAAGATCGTGAAATTTCCACGATGATTGCGCGGCAGTTCGATACCAAAGAAGTGAGTGCTATCGAGCTGTGCGAGATCCACTACAAAGCCAATCTGGAAGTGAATTTTTTAAATAACGTCAATTTGCGCGAAGGGAAGTTTGCTCAGGCCGAGCGGTTGTTTGAAGGAATTACCCGCGAATACCCTTTCCATCTTTTTGGATGGTGGGGACGCATGGTTGCCTTCGAGGGGATGGACAATCATGAAAAAGCGGATGAAATTCGGCAAACAATGCGAGACCTTATCGAGAACGATCCCAAGGCCAGTCGCATGTATGAGAAGTATGGGTATCTTCTGCCGGATTTTGAAAAGCCTTCGTCTTTTATTGCATCTAAGGGAGAATTTTTACCCGGAGGATGGGGAATGGTGCGTTTTTAATTAGGCAAAAGAGTTTGGATATCAGTACAATTCGCGCTCCTTCAATTCATCACACCTTTAAAATAGAAAGCAGGAATTATGAGTGACAAATTTGATCACGTCCCCAAAAACGATGACAACCTCAGAAATTCCATTGAGTTAAAATACGCCGAGAAAGTTGAGGAACATTACAAGCGCTGCTCCGGAAATTTCTCTCAAAAAATGCAAAGCTTTCCCCGCTTTGTTTCCCGCCAGCAGCAGGCGATTTATTTATTCAAATGGGAATTGTTTAAAGAGATTCTAAATGTGCACGGTTCCATCGCGGAGTTCGGTGTGTTTATGGGCTCCGGAGTTTTTTCCTTCGCTTCCTTCTCTTCTATTTTGGAACCCTTCAACTATCAGCGAAAAATCATTGGCTTTGATACCTATGAAGGATTTGGCGACATTGCTCCAAGCGACGTGGTCACCAAAGACCACTCGGCTCTTTTACAAAAAGGAGGATTTTATGTCTCCGACTCGATGTATGAAGAACTGAAAGAATGCGCTGAAATTTTCGATTTGAATCGCCCCATTGGTCATGTCCAGAAACTGGAATTTGTAAAAGGAAACATCTTCAACACACTTCCTGCCTATCTCGAAAAAAATCCCCACCTGCTTTTATCGCTTTTGTATCTGGACATGGATATTTACGAACCCACAAAATTTGCTCTGGAAAAACTTTACGAACGTGTCGTCCCCGGCGGCATCATTGCTTTCGACGAGCTGAACAACCCGGGGTGGCCTGGAGAAACCAAGGCCTTTTTGGAATTCTTTTTAGGAAAGAGCGGGAAGTTAAAAAAATGCTCTTTTGAACCCCTACGTTGTTATTTTGTGAAAGGAGAAAACTGATGGACACGCAATTTGAAAAAGACGGCTATAAAGTGTTCCGAGGCTATGAGCATATATTTGCTCCACTTCGGGATAAACTCGAATCCTTGTTTCAGGATGTCTTCCCCGATATTCCTTCGATTGAAGAGAGTGAGGCCTTCGGGGATTTTCTCACAGACCAATATCAAAAAAACCGCGATCAGGTTTTAATGGTTTATGATGTCTTTGATCGCACGTTTGAAATGCTTTCTGCGTGTTCTCATCCTGATCTGAAAAAGGCATTAAATTCCATTGGCGTTGAATCTCCGGTCATCTCAAGTTATCCCACCTGGCGTTTAGATCTTTCCAACAATCCACCCGATCGCTGGTTTGCCTGGCATCAGGATAAATACCATGAAAATTTTGCGGACAATAACATCACCTGTTGGGTGCCTTTAAATCCAGTAGGCGCAAAAACAAAAAACAGCACGCTGGTTTTTAAGAAGGGGAGTCACATCAACGGTGTGTATCGCTACGGAAAAAATAAATTTGATATCACCGATAGTCGCATTCATCTTTTTCCGGAGATTGATCTGGATTTAAATTTTGGGGATTTTGTGATGTTTAACAGTCTGGTGGTGCATCGCAGTGGGATTATCACCGAAAGACCCGGCATGCGCCTGTCGCTTCAGTTCCGCTACGATGACATTCAGGATCCAACCTATAAACAGTTAGGATGGCCAAGAAACTTTAGAATTACCGATTCTGTCGATCAGGAAAGGTACGGAATTTAATTCGAACATTATTCAAAGTAAAAAAGGGACAGAATCATTCTGTCCCTTTTTTTATGGGTGCGAATAAATATAGTTTAGCTGGTTGGAGGAGAAGACTGAGTTTGCAGATCTTTCGGACGGAAAAGACCTACAAAAACGGCAGCACCCCTGAAGACAGGATCTGCAGCCAGTGCAGCAACAAAATTTTTTGCAACTTTTACTAAGGCATCTTTTGCGATCGCTTGATAAACAGCTCCACTGACAACACCAGTGGCAATGACTTTTGTGGAGGGGTCAGGTATTTCCGAAGTTACAGGTTCTTCTGCAGGAGAAGGTTCTCCATTTCCAGTAATTCTTCCATTGTCTCGGCATACCAGCTCAGTATTGTTATAAAAGTACTTTCCCATAGAGAAAACCGTGAGAGGACTTATGCTATTGGCAGCAACACTAGTTGCAAACTTTGAGCAATAGTTGGCAGATTTGATTTCATCTTTTGTTCTTCCTGCCATGGTGCAGCTAACTTCTGCGACTTTGATGCAAGCATTATAAGCTGCAATTTCCAATCCGCCTTTTATAATCCCTTTAAACATTTTCTTTCTCCTTGTTTGTGATTCAAGAAAACCGATCTCCCCAAATCGGTTCTAAGGGTATTATCGGAAGGTTAAAAAAAATGTTGCTAGCGAGGGAGCAGTTTTTAAAAAAAAGTTAATCAGATTATGAGAGCTAAGGATTCCGGTGAAAGGGAGGGCAGAAGGGCAACAATTTCGTCTTTGCGAGCGACCGAAGGGAGCGAAGCAATCCCGTAGGTGCAATTTTCCTGTAGGGGCAACGCATGCGTTGCCCTTCGAAAATCAGAATTCAGAATCTAGAAGGAAATTCCTCCCCTTTGTAAGGGGAGGTTCGGTGGGGTAGAAAATAAAACCTCATCCAATTTGCTCTACCCTCCCTGGCCCTCCCTTACAAAAGGGAGGGAATCGATCCAAAACCCATCCCAAATAACAAAGTCGCGTAAGGTAATCCCTTTACCCCTTAATCTTAAGGCTCTCCCAGACTTTTCCTTTCATGCCGACCAAAAGGCAGGCCAGTGCAAAAAGAAGGGCGGCCACACGGAAGGGCGCAGGTTTTATATGATCGTAGAGAAAACCTGCGGTGACAGGGGCAAAAATGCGGGCGAGGCTGCCGGCGGATTGATAGGTTCCCATCGTGATTCCCTGAATTTCTTCACTCACGCTCCGCGAAGCAAGGCTGGAAATCGAAGGATTGGTAATCGCAAATCCAATCCCATTAAAAAGAAGGATGATGACGAAGGTCTGAAGTGAAAAAGTAAAGGTTGAAAGCAAAAGGGTAATAGCCATGAGGCCGGTTCCAATGAGCGTCAGTCGAACTTCGCCATATTTGGGAACGAGCTTGCGAATCCCCCCTCCCTGAATTAAAACCATGATCAATCCCATCATTCCCAAAATCGTGCCAGAGCCACGGGCATCCAGCTCAAAAAAATCCTTCATATAAAATGCAAATGCGGTTTCGAGTTGTCCGAAAGCAAACGTGACAATGAAAAATATAAGGATCGCAAGTCCTGCCTGAGGATTTCCAAGAATCTTCCGCTTAAGATCCCAGCTTGCATGTGAACGATGTTCTTTGCGAATCTGATGGGTGGTTTCTGGCTCTTTCAGGCGAAGATAGGCGAAGATGAAATTCGCCATCGACAGGCATCCCGCTGCATAAGCCGCCATCCCATAACCCCACTGCGAAAGCACGGCACCTAAAAAAGGTCCCATTGTAAATCCCAATCCAAACCCGGCACCAATAAGTCCCATTCCTTTTGCGCGATCTTTAGGAGAAGTGACATCTGCGATATAGGCCGAGGCCGCCGAGATGTTTGCCCCAAAAATTCCCGCGAGAGTTCTTCCGATGAAAAGCCAAAGTAGCGAAGAAGCCTGTCCTAAAATAAACATCGAAAGTCCCACGCCTAAAATACTTAAGAGGATGATAGGGCGTCGTCCGTATCGATCAGAAAGTCGACCCCAAAACGGAGAGAAAAAAAACTGCATGGTGGAATAAGAGGCCATTAAAAATCCGAGGGTGGTCCCGGAGGCTCCGTAGGATTTGGCGTAAAGAGGAAGATTGGGAATGATAATCCCAAAACCCAAAAGATCGATAAAGACGACGAGGAAGATAATGAAGAGGGGGCTTTTTTTCATAGATGCCGAACTGTATATTTCACTGAATTAAAAAAATAAAGACTCTGAAACCATTCTGAATATTTCTTTTTGACACTCATTGTGATTAGATCGTAACTCAATTTTTTAACTTAATTGACTACCTAAAATGCCCTATGGAATTCGAACGCATTCAACGTTTACCTCCTTATGTGCTCGGAGTGGTGACTCAACTCATGATGGAAGCCCGTCGTCAGGGAGAAGACATCATCAATTTGGGGATGGGAAATCCGGATCTGGCGACTCCCCCTCATATCGTGAACAAGCTCATCGAGGCGGCTCAAAAACCCATCAATCACCGCTATTCCATGTCGAAGGGAATCCCCAAGCTGCGCAAGGCGATTTGCGATTGGTATCAGCGCCGCTTCTCGGTTTCTCTCGATCCTGAAACCGAAACCATCGCTACCATCGGTGCCAAAGAAGGAATCAGCCATCTGGTTCTTTCCATTTGTGGACCGGGCGATGTGGTTTTCGTTCAGGCGCCCACTTATCCTATCCATACTTATTCTGTCGTCATTGCAGGGGCCGATGTTCGCTCCATCCATGCCCAAACCCAGGAAAAATTTCTTGAGAATTTGGAGCGCGCCACCAAAAGCATTTGGCCTAAACCCAAACTTCTGATCTGCTCATTTCCATCCAATCCTTCCACAATGACCGTCGATCTTCCTTTTTTGGAAAAGATCGTCGCTTTTGCCAAAGAAAACAAAATTTTGCTCATTCATGATATCGCCTATGCCGATCTGGTTTTCGAGGGTTATGTCGCGCCTTCCATTCTTCAGGTCAAAGGGGCAAAGGACATTGCGGTGGAGTTTTTCACGCTTTCCAAAAGCTACTCGATGCCTGGTTGGAGAGTTGGATTTTGCAGTGGCAATAAAGAAATGTTGGCAGCGCTTGCCAAACTCAAGAGCTATTTCGATTACGGATCCTTCCAACCTTTACAGATTGCAGCTACCGTGGCTCTTAACGGATCTCAAAGCTGTGTGCGCGAGATTACCGAGATTTATCGCCGCCGGCGCGATGTCCTCTGCGATGGCTTAAACAAGGCCGGTTGGGCAATCGAAAAACCCAAGGCCACGATGTTTGTGTGGGCGAAAATTCCTGAAAGCCATGCCGCGATGGGAAGTCTTGAGTTTGCCAAGCTTCTTTTAAAAGAGGCGAAGGTGATGGTTTCACCTGGGGTCGGTTTTGGCGAATACGGCGAAGGTTATATCCGATTTGCCTTGGTTGAGAATGAGAAGCGAATCAAGCAGGCGGTGAGGGGAATAAAGAGGGTGCTCAAGGGGTGAGGAGGCTAATCAAAATTTTGGATTATCTTAAATATAGCCAAAGAGAGCTTCAAATGTATCACAAAAATCTTTTAAAACAGTTGTTAAAACTTAAGCCTGAGGAAAAATTCTGATTGGTAGATAGTTTATTGAAAAGCCTGGATGAGCCAGATAAAAAACACGATGAAATTTGGGCGGAAGAGGCATCGATTAGGTTAAAGGCGTACCGAGATGGAAATATGAAGGCTTATTCAATGGATGAAGTATTTAAATCAGAATGAAAGTTTTATTGACACAATTGACTCTTCAGGAGCTTGAGGATGCGATTCGTTGTTATGAGATGGAGTATCACAGATTAGGAAAGAAATTTAAAGAAGAGGCTAAAAAGGCAGCTTTCCAAATACTCGAGTATCCCAAAGCGTGGCCTGAAGAAAAAAAGAGGTTCGAAAATATTTGCTCCATAAATTCCCCTATAAACTTTTGTACGCTATTGAATTAGATCATATTTTGATTATTGCAATCGCTCATCTTTATCGCAAACCCGACTATTGGGTTCAAAGAGGCGAGTAACTCATTTCAATTTATTTCCAATGCCCATTCCATCCATCTCAATCGGTCTCATCGGCTTAGGCACCGTCGGTAGCGGTGTCGCCGAAATTCTCACACGTCATGCCCGTCGCATTTCCCAAAAAGTGGGGGCAGAGATTCATCTTAAAAGAATTGCAGTCCGCGATCCTAAAAAGCTGAGCAAGCTGGGTTTAGATAAAACTCTCTATGCCAAAAGCTGGGAAGAGATCGTCGCAGATCCATCGATTTCGGTGATCGTCGAGCTCATTGGGGGAGTAACCGACGCAAAAAAAATCGTTCTCGCGGCTTTGAAAAATGGAAAACATGTTGTGACGGCCAACAAGGCTTTGCTTGCCATCCACGGAAAAGAAATTCTGGATTTGGCCCATCAAAAACAGCTCGATGTCTGTTTTGAAGCGGCGGTGGGGGGCGGGATTCCGATTCTAAGGGCCTTGCGTGAAGGATTTGCAGCCAACGAGATTTATTCCATTTCGGCGATCATCAACGGAACCTGTAATTACATCCTCAGTGAGATGAGTGAAAAGGGCGAAGATTTTGAGCCCACTCTAAAAAAAGCCCAGGAGTTGGGTTATGCCGAGCGCGATCCCTCGTTCGACATCGATGGAATTGATGCTGCTCATAAACTTGTCATCCTTCTTTCTATCGCCTACGGGGTGTACGCCCATCCTGATCAAATTTACGTCGAAGGAATCCGGCGGATTACCGCATTCGACATTGCCTGTGCACGTCAGTTTGGCTACGTCATCAAACTTTTAGCGATTGCCAAAAAAACGGCGCGAGGGATTGAAGCCCGCGTGCATCCTTGCATGGTGGCTGCATCTAGTCCTTTAGCTTCGGTACGCGATGCGTTTAATGCCATTCTCATTGAAGGAGATTACGTCGGACCTTCGCTGCTCTATGGGCGAGGGGCTGGGAAAAATCCCACAGCCTCAGCGGTGGTTGGCGATATCGTTGAAGTGGCGCGTAATCTCATCGGAGGTACGAGCCATACTGTTCCTCCACTCGGTCATCTGACTCCCAGTCTGAAAGAAGCGAAATTTATTCCCATACAAAAACTCGAGAGTGCTTATTATTTGCGTTTTCGGGTGAACGATCGGCCCGGAGTGCTCGCGCAGATTACGGGTATTTTGGGGAAAAATAGGATCAGCATTTCTTCGGTGTATCAGCAAGGAGAGGGAGGTGGTCAGGAGGTGCCGATTGTCATCTTGACACACAAAACCCTGGAGGCGAATGTGCGAAAAGCCCTCGCTGCGATCAACCGACTCAAGGCTGTAAAAGAAGAAACTCTGTTTGTCAGAATCGAAGGGTAATTTTTAGAGGTTTCTCATATAGGTAAAACGCATGTACCAAGGTATTATTCATCAGTATCGCAACTATCTTCCCGTCGATGAAAAATCGATTGTCTCTCTGTGCGAAGGAAAAACTCCTTTGCTTTCCGCGCCTCGCCTGGCCGAAAAAATTTGTCCAGGAATGGAGATCTATCTCAAACTGGAAGGTTTAAATCCGACTGGATCTTTCAAAGATCGGGGCATGACCTATGCAGTTTCGAAGGCCATTGAGTCCGGCTCTCAGGCCATTATTTGTGCCTCGACCGGAAACACCTCTGCTGCCGCGGCGGCCTATGCAGCGCGCGCAAAAATCAAGGCGATCGTCCTCATCCCTGAAGGAAAAATTGCATTGGGAAAACTCTCCCAAGCCATGATGCATGGGGCTCAGGTGTTTCAGATCCGTGGGAATTTTGATGATGCCTTGCGCATGGTGCGCGATTTTGCGCAGAGTGGGGATGTTACCTTGGTCAATTCCGTTAATCCTTATCGTCTTCTCGGGCAACGTACCGCTGCGTACGAAATTGTTGAAGAGCTGGGAGATGCCCCCCACTATCATTCACTTCCTGTTGGAAATGCTGGAAATATCACTGCCTATTGGGCTGGTTATCAAACCTTGTTCTCCGAGAAAAAATCCAAACGACTTCCAAAAATGCTGGGCTTTCAGGCGGCAGGGGCGGCCCCAATTGTTCTCGGTCATCCTGTAGAAAAACCCGAAACCGTTGCAACAGCCATCCGCATTGGAAATCCTGCCAGCTGGAAAGGTGCGACGGAAGCACGAGATAGCTCAGGAGGTCTGATCGATAGCGTCACCGATGACGAGATTTTAGAAGCCTATCAGCTGGTGGCTCGCACCGAAGGTTATTTCTGCGAACCGGCCTCGGCAGCAAGTATTGCGGGTCTGATCAAAATTTCCAAAAATGAGTTTTTCAAAAGTGGGGATGTCGTTGTTTGTACGCTGACAGGCCATGGCTTAAAAGATCCGGACAATGCGATCAAAATTTCTACCCAACCAAAGCTAATCAATGCCAATCTGGAAGAATTAAAAAGTCTGTTGTCCTAGGAAGGACAATTCGTATCTGAAAATATCGTCGAGTTTTTTTATCACAATGTTGAGGATGACTTGTCGTCCAATTTTAATTTACGTCTTTAGGAGATTTCCTCATGGATCGAAACCTAGCCCTTGAAATGGTACGTGTGACCGAAGCAGCCGCCTTGTCTTGTGCGCGTTTGATGGGTCGCGGAGATAACCACGCAGCCGATCAGGCTGCCGTTGATTCGATGCGTAAGGCCCTCAATTCGATTTCGTTCGATGGAACGGTGGTCATCGGAGAAGGAGAACGCGATGAAGCTCCAATGCTCTACATAGGTGAAAAAGTCGGTAGGGGCGATGGCTTTAAGGCAGATATCGCGCTCGATCCTCTCGAAGGAACCAATCTCTGCGCCTATGGAGCTCCCAACGCCATCGCGGTCGTCGCTGTGGCTGAGGCTGGAAAATTTTTGCATGCCCCAGATACCTATATGGAAAAGATTGCGGTCGGTCCTTTTGGAAAAGGAAAGATCGACATTACCCAATCTCCCACCTGGAACTTAAATCAGGTCGCCAAGGCCAAAGGCTGTCATATCGATGATCTCACGGTTGTCATCCTGGATCGGCCCCGTCATGAGGCCCTGATTCGCGAAGTCCGAGACGCAGGCGCACGTATCAAGTTAATCTCTGATGGTGATGTCTCGGCGGCGATTGCGACCTGTAAGGAAGAAACCGGTGTGGATCTGCTCATGGGAATCGGTGGCGCACCCGAAGGTGTGATCGCGGCAGCGGCCTTGCGTTGTGTTGATGGAGATATGCAGGGACGTCTGAAGTTTAGAAATGAAGAAGAAAAAGCCCGTGCAATTAAAATGGGAATTAAAGATTTGGACCGTGTTTTTCAGATCGATGAGTTAGCATCGGGAGATGTCATGTTTGCAGCCACAGGCGTGACGACCGGAGATTTTTTAAAAGGGGTCCGTTATTTTGCGCATGGGGCGGAGACACATTCAGTGGTGATGCGCAGTAAAACGAAAACCGTTCGTTTTATTGAAGCAGTTCATCATTTTGAATATAAGCCGAACTATTAATGTAAACAGATAAATCACTCTGTTTCATCCATCCTCCTCAAGCCCTCAAGCGGGTTCAATGGGGCTTAAAAGCCGGATCCAGTCATATAATTTTAAGGAAAATTACTATGCCAGTGACAACTACGACCGTTGAATTTGCAGCCCCGATTAAAAAAGTTTACGAAGTGATCACCGACTTTGAAAGCTATCCAGAGTTTTTATCCAATAGCAAACAGGCAAAAGTGCTTAAAAAATCCGGAAAAAATCTTCAGGTCGAATTTAAAATCGATGTGGTCAAAACGATTACCTACACCCTCGATATGCAGCTCAATCCTACTCAAGGATTTACCTGGACTCTTATCAAGGGTGAATTCATGAAGAAAAATTCTGGAGGATGGAAATTGAAAGAGTTGAAGAAAAATCTCACCCAGGCGACTTATGAAATTGAAATTGATTTTGGTTTGCTTGTTCCAAAGTCAATTTCCAGCATGTTGGTTGAAAAAAACCTTCCTGCAATGATGCAGGAGTTCAGGGGGCGAATTGAATGACGCGAAAAAAAACAGACACGACATCCTCTTCTTCATCCACCACCGAATCTGGTGGTAGCGCGATCAGTGATATTGCGCGCCGGCTTTTGCTCACCGGTGTAGGCGCCATCTTCATGACGGAAGAGTCGATCCGCAACGCAATCAGCGACTTGAAGCTCCCCAAAGAAGCTGTGGGTTACGTTTTTGAGCAGGCGAAAAAACAGAAGGATGATCTGGTAACGATCGTTGCCGCCGAGGTCTCGAAATTTCTATCCAAGATCAACGTGCACGAAGAAATTACGAAAGTGCTTACCTCTTTACAGATTCACATCGATGCGACTCTCTCTTTTACCCCAAAAGGGAAAGAGTCGGGTGATCGATTGAAAATTGAAGTGAAGCGTGTAGGGGAGGACGAGGAATAAGACCTTCTAAACGTTGAGATAGAAATCTATCTGTACAGAAGAATTTAAAAAACTCTCATCCTTTAATAAAGAATGAGAGTTTTTTTATGCCTCGATCATTCCCTTCAACTCACCACGCTGGTGCATTTCGGTAACGATGTCACAGCCGCCGACAAATTCTCCGTTGATGAAAATCTGGGGAAGCGTTGGCCATTGGGTGAAATCTTTGACTCCCTGTCGAATCTCCGGGTTCGAGAGGATATCGATCCCAACGAGTGAGGAAGCGCCTGCCTGTTTTAATACAGTAACGGCCTGGGCAGAAAATCCACACATGGGTGCGTCAGGATTTCCTTTCATGAAAATCACGACTTTATTTTGATCGACGATTTCTTTAATTTTTTTCTGAATTTCCTGATTCATGGTTTCTCCCAAGGAATAGATTTGATTTATTTGCCCTCAGCTTTTCCATCTGTCACAAAGGGCACCTGAACTTAGGTCCATCTGATAATTCAAAGAGTTACAAGGACCACGCCCGCTCTTGATTTTCGTCCATTGAATTTTATGATCGAATTGCCTGGTTTTTGCTCCATTGCTCAGGAGTGTAGGTTTTTAGCCCAAGGGCATGCAGATTTTCTTTGAGGATTTCCCGAAGAGGGGTGTAAATCATTTGATGTTGCTGAAGAAGGGTTTTTCCTTGGAAAAGCTCAGAAATGACGATGGCCTGAAGGTGGTCGCCATCGCCCACCAGATCTTCGACAAATACCTGAGCCCCAGGAAGGGCAGTCTCGATCATTTTTTGAATGTCTTGAGTATCCATTGGCATCGGGATATCTCCTTCTATGTGAGCATAAAATGGACTTAAGAATTAACTAAGTAGTGATTCGATCCTGGCCCGTCAAGGGCTTCTATGAAAACCATTTTCTGAACAAAGAAAAGATAGATCATGAAGTCGACAGAAAAGAAAGAAAACGATCCTCAACAGGATATCCTCCAGGGCCATGGGGCCTTTGGAGTGGATTACGTCCCCAAGTCCCGTCGTACACCGATCATCGACGGAAAAATCTATGCGGGAAAAACTCACGAGTTCAAACCGGGCGAGGCCAAAACCTATCCTCTTGATCGATTTACGGTCGCTATTTTTCGAGTAGAGGATGGGTTTTATGCCATTAAAGACGCCTGTCCTCACGCCGATTATCCCCTTTCCAAAAGTAAACTCATCGCTCCCTATGTCGTCATGTGCAATTCCCACAATTGGCGTTTTGATATTCGGGATGGACGCTGTGTACGGATCGGAAAATGCGGTCACGTAGGTCGTGCCTTGCGGGCGCGTTCGTTTCCGGTTGAGATCGTTGGAGACGAAGTGTGGGTCGTGGTTCAGAACAAAACTTAAGGGAACTTCTAAAAACTCCTCAATAGAGGTTCTCTTAAACAGATCCTTCATGTTTTCTCTTCGGTCCATCCTGAGCTGTTTTAAAAAACAGTCAGGATGGCGTTCTTTTATCTTCAATACACCTTCTGATTTCTTCTCCGCCTCTGTCATCCCGGAGAAGGACTCGTGTCCGAAAATCGAACGCTCAAATTTTTATACCGTCCGATTTTCGGACAGCTTGCCTTTCAGTGACAAATTTTCTACATCACTTGCTCCAAGACCGACTGGTTGATTGGATGAAATTCCATCCAATCTTTTGACAAATAGTCGATATTTTTAGTCCATTCTTGTCTGGCACTAATACTGCTTGTTTGTCCTCATGAGAATAAACCTCACTGCACCTTCAATCGACTCTTACCCAAAGGAGAAGAAACATGCCTGAGTTGATCTTCTATCAAAAAGGAGAAGCGCTCTTTCGATTTCCCGTCCGCTCATCCAGCACACAAATTGGCCGCAGCCCGGAATGTGATATCACCTTGGGTGGTGAAACCATTTCGAGAATCCAGTTCATCCTTTATGAATATGAAGGATCTTATCTTTTAAAAAATGTCGGTAAACAGAAAGCTCTCATTCATGGAAACCCTTTTGAATCGACTCCGCTCCATAATGAAGATCGGGTAAGTCTCGAAGAATGGGAAATCGTATTTTCTTCAGAGGAATCACCCCAATGGAATTACGACGAAACCTATGTTTCGAAAGCAGGTGGGGAGGGCACACAACTTATCAACTCATCCTTAGATCAGGGGATTTTGCATTCAGATCGGATTCAGTTAAAAATCAGTGAACCGTGTAAGCCCGTGCGCATGTATCCGATCCAGCAGGAAGTTACCACCCTGGGAAAAGCACCTTCCTGCGATGTTGCCCTGACCGACAGTTTTGCGTCTGATGTTCATTGTAAAATCCTGGTTCGGGGAAACCGGATTCTTCTTTTTGATCTAAACTCGACGAATGGAAGTTTGATCAATGGAGTGCGTGTTCGAGAGGCCGATCTTGAAGAAGGGCAGGAGATCCAGATTGGAAAAACAAAAATCGGCATTGAGTTGGTAGCGGAGGATCGAAAAATTGAACCGATTGAGGCGGATGCTTTTGGACCCATCATCGGTCAATCGATTCCCATGCGCGAGATGTATCATGTCATTCAACAGATCGCCCCCACCGATGCTACGGTGTGTATCCTTGGAGAAACAGGTAGCGGCAAGGAGCTCGTCGCGCGGAGTATCCACGACGTCTCCACACGCAGCATGAAACCCTGGATTGCATTGAATTGCGGGGCGATTTCCAGAGAGCTCATCGAAAGTGAGTTGTTTGGCCATGAAAAAGGAGCGTTCACCGGTGCCCATCAGCAGCGCAAAGGGGCTTTCGAGCAGGCCCATGGTGGCACGCTTTTTTTGGATGAAGTTGGCGAGCTTTCTTTGAATTTGCAGCCTGCTCTCCTGAGGGTGTTAGAGACGGGGCGATTCAGAAGGGTGGGAGGAAATCAGGAAATATCAGTGGACGTGCGTGTGATTTGTGCAACCCATCGCGATTTGGCGCAAAAAGTAAAAGAAGGTTTGTTTCGGGAAGATCTTTTTTTCAGGCTCTATGTTTTTCCGATTTATCTTCCTGCCTTACGTGAACTCCGAGAAGATATTCTGTTAATCGCAAACCATTTTTTGAAAACGATGGCTCCACGCGGGCGAAAAATTCAGTTGAGTTCAGAGGCTGCCCATTATCTGGAATCTCTCGAATGGCGTGGGAATGTGCGTGAGCTCAAGAATGTCATTCAGCGGGCACTGGTGTTGGCAAAATCCGATGTCCTTGAGATTTCTGATCTGACTTCTCCAGGATTTTCTTCTTCAAGATCTCAAACTCCTGCCTCATTTCCATTTTCAAACTCATCCAACCTGGAAAATCTTCAAAAAGAAATCATTCTGCGTGAGTTGCGCTCTAACGAGGGCAATAGAAGCGCTGCTGCCAAGGCCTTGGGAATTGCGAAATCGACGCTTTATGAAAAAATCAAAAAGTATGGGATTGAAGAGAATGTCGGAAGGTAAAGTCTCGTGATGTCCCGCTGATTTTATTTGATGAAGTTCAAGAGGTGATCTGCACGGAGATGCGTGAGTTTTTCCAGCCAAGGGTCATATGCCGTGACGTCACAGAAAATTGACCTTCCATCCAATGTGTACGGAAGTTGGTCTGCAGAGATTGTTTCAGATAACCCTGCTGTGCTCGTTGAGAGTGATAAGAAGAACAATACATTATCGAATGGAGTTCAGCTCTTCTCCAAACCCACTTCGGATGCGGGGGTGTGTCTGTTTGATCTTCCTGCAGCCTTAGAGGATGAGAGTGTGCGCCGAGGAGGGGCGAGCATCAATGAGCTGATGGTGGCGGCTCGCTGGTTTCGAAAGAGGTGAACGTTAAGTTGCTGAGAGAGGTGAGCCGAGTTGGAGGTAAAGCTTCCAATTTGGTTGAAGAGGGAGCGGTTTCAAAATCTGGCTGGTTCACCTGGAATCAGTGCGAAAAAGTAATTGTAAATGGAAGAGAATATGCCAAGGTCGGAAATCGTCTCTATACCCAGCATGCAATAGAACGAACTTACCCAAGCGCTCTGGGGTATGCGGCGGGAGGTGTGAAGGGGAGAGTAGTTCCTCACAATCATTACTCACTGAGGTTCTATGAGAAGCTTTAACCAGCAATTAGCGATGCAGATTGTTCAGTCTTGTCAAAATTATCTCGACCATAAAATTTCGGTCGCAGATTTGCAGGCTTCTTTAGAAGAGAATGGGGCACAGCTAGATGGAGTTGATAGAGCTATCTACGTTAAGCTTCATGACTTTAGTAATGAGCTAGAAAAAATTCAGCATGCATGTCTTGAGGAGGAACAGTACGCACAAACCTGTTTGGTTATTCAAAGACTCAGAGACTATCTTCACTCACTTCCATTTCCTCATGCCCAATAAAAAATCGATCCACTTCCCAACCCGTGACATTGATGGGGAGTTCTGTGGCTCAAGTGAGAGTGAATCAGAAATTGAATTTGAAAATGGATGTGGGAGCGGTGACTTTCCCTAAATGTACTGACTCAGTAGTTTGCCCGTTTGGAGTGACGGGTGAAGATGTGAGTGTGACAGTCAAGGTCACGAATGAGGCCAACAGTGAAGAAGATGCGGGTCCTTTCGATGTCACGATGAAGCTCGTGGATACAAGCTCGAGCACTGAATCAGACGTCGTAGGAAGTTCACACACTATTTCCTATGGTGGTCTTTTGATCAATGGATCGACTCCAGATGACACATACACAATCAAAATGCCTTCTACCAAAGGGACGGCGTATAAGCTGAAAGTGAAGATTGATTCAGGGAATAAGATCTATGAATCAGATGAAACGGATAATGGTTGGGTGAGTACGGATTTTCCAACTCATGTGAGGCCGACGGTGACAACTTCAACACCTACAAAAACATCTAACTCGATTTCCTTAAGTGGCGTTTGTACAAATTCGGAGGCAAGCGGAGCAACTGGATATCCTACCTTAGATGGGGATTGGTCGATCAGCGATAATCCTGGAAATGTGGTGTGTAATTTGGCGAGCACATCAAGCAATAACAATCTCCCAAAAAAGAATTCACCAGATACCGTCACAGATAGTTGTTCCTCCGTCACAGGAACAGGGAATGTGACTTTTAAACTTACCTGTAGAAGTACAGTGGATATAGGGAACAGTACAACCAAAGCCTTGGAGGAATCAGCATCTGTAACAATCCATTTCCCATAGTAATTCTGAAATAAACGCCTTTCATCCGAATTAATGGAGGATCTAATCTATGCAATCTCGACCTATCGTCACACTTGCTGCAACTATTCTTATGTTTTTATCTACTTCACCTAAGTCAGGGGCAGTATCTCTTTTTCCTACGACAATTACCACCTCGGTGAGTGGGAATCCTAAAGGGCTAGCCATAGCAGCTTTTAAAAATGATGAATCCAAAACTGCGTTTGTAGCTCAATCCTCAACTACAAAGATTCAGCAGCTGGATTTTGATAGTAATTCCTGGGATGAAATTGGTTCCGGGATAACGGTTGGAGTGACCCCGACAGCAGTCATAGCAGGAGATTTTAGTAATGATGGTATTTTAGATTTAGTCCTGTCTGTAGAAGGGGACAATGATATAAAAATCTTTTTAGGTTTGAGCCATACATCTCCTTTAACCTTTTCGTCTGGGGCTTCTATTACGACCAGTTTTTCAGATGCGAGTTTTGTTACTGGCTCAATTTCCGAAGATAATAATCTAGATGTTGTAATATCAGACGGAATTTTTGTGGCTCCTATGTATGGGGTAGGTGATGGCACATTTACAGCAATTTCTGGTTTCAGTAATAATTCGAGTGGAATTTTTCATACAGCAATGAGTGATCTCAATAGTGACGGGCATCTGGATCTTGGGATTATAGAAACTGCTGTCTCTAATACCATTCCGCTGCTTCAAGGTGATGGAACAGGAGTTTTTGTATCTGCTAATGGAAACATTTTTCCCCAATTTGCGGGCACCGTCCCTTCCCAAATCCGCTCCACAGATCTAAACGGTGACGGCAAGGCCGATCTTTTAGTCTCTGACAAAACCGCCAATACGATCAATGTCGGTCTGGGGAATGGAGATTTTACCTTCAGTGCCTTAGACCCTGTGGCGACCTGCAGCTCTCCCAATGATTTTGTCCTGGCCGATTTTAATGCCGACACGCACACCGATGTGGCGGTGATTTGTGAAGAAGGAAAAT
>JBPOIC010000022.1:0-22435 GCA_052034865.1 Myxococcota bacterium
GTACCCTTTAGAAAAATTAAGGATTTAATGCGCGTAAATGTAATTAAAGAAAAGAAATTTGATCACGTCAAAAGTTTCATTTTTTTCGCTGAAGTCGAAAGATAAAAATCGTTCAAAAAAACAAGCAACCCCAAGTCACTTTCTGTCGATAAGAAAAAAGCGGCGAATAAAGATAAAAAAGTAAAACCCGTTCAGAAAAAGTTATAAATTGTAAAAGCCCTTTTGTTTTATGAGGTTACGGGTTTTCCTCGTTGACACCTCAGCCATTTGCATTTACAAAACCAAATCTGTTTCTGTAACTGATGTATAAGAAAACCATGTTGTGCATAAGGCCCAACAGTAGATAAATCCAGTGATAAAAGGGGGATCCGATCATGAAACGAAAACTCGCGCTGTTCACTTTTCTCGCACTCGCTGCGGCCTTTACGCCCAGTCAAAAGGCACAAGCTCTTGTGTCCACCTTCGATGCTAACAATTTCAAGCCTGCGGTTGATTCCACTAATTTTTTAACCCTCTACGATGGACGTCTTCATCCTCGTGGAGAATGGAACGCGGGTGTCTATTTCGATTATGCCCACCACCCCCTTGAGCTTGCCGCTCCTATCGGAACCCGTCGTTTAGGTGTGGTTGATGACACCATTATCGCCAATCTTTATGGTAGCTATGGTTTGACCAACTGGTTCACAGCGGGCGTTCGAGTCCCCGTCGTTGCTTTCAACAACTTCAAAGGTCTCGCCCAGGCTGCCGGAAATCCTTTTACCCGTCCCGATGCCGAGCATGATTTCTCTATGGGTGATATCGGCGTCGATCTTAAATTCCGCCTGATCAATTCAGAATACGTCAACATGGCCGTCGTTCCCTTCGTCACTGCACCGCTTGGACGTTCTACCACCTTCATGGGGCAGGGGAGTGTGAGTGGTGGAGGTAAGCTTGCAATGGACGTAGGCCCTTCCGAAAAATTCAGAGTCGGTTTAAATGCTGGTTATCTGATGAAAGATGACGTTACCGTCCGTGGTGCTCGCATTGATGATATGGTCACTTTGGGAGCCGCCATTAATTTCAAACCTCATTCCAAAATCGATTTGATTGCAGAAGGTCACATCGAAACAGTCGCCCGCGATTTCTTCAAATCTGAAGTTCAGACTCCGGCCGAAGTAGATGGAGCCATTCGCATTCACGCCACTAAAAATCTCGACATCACCGCAGGTGGTGGAGCTGGTTTAAGTGTGGGTGTGGGGTCACCAGATTTTAGAACCTTCCTGGGAGTCAACTATACCCGCCATCAGGAAGAAGAAGCTCCTCCTCCGGCAAAGGTCTGCACGACTCCTGGCAAGATCGTGATCGATCAGAAAATTCAGTTTGCATTTGATAAGTCGGTTATTAAACCCGAATCCTATTCAATCCTGGATGACGTCGCTTCGGTTCTTAAAACCCATCCGGATATCGCACGCATTCGTGTTGAAGGACACACCGACTCAGTGGGTAGCGACGCCTACAACCAGAAACTTTCCGATCGTCGTGCCAAAGCCGTTCAGGATTATCTGGTCAACAAAGGCATCGAAGCCAGCCGTCTCGAAGCCATTGGTTATGGTGAATCCCAGCCCCTGGCGGACAATGCCACTGCTGAAGGCCGTGCCAAAAACCGTCGTACAGAATTTAAAGTCACGGAGCAAAATACAGCTCCAAACTGTAAGTAGTTTCCACTAAAAACCTCCGCTCACGAATGTGGGCGGAGGTTTTTTTTTGCTTAAATTTTGTGAGCTCCACTCTTTTTTCCTTACTTAAAACACAACCCCAGTACCTTAAAGGAGTAGGTCCTTATCTGGCTGGGCTTCTGGAAAAAATGGGAGTAGAAACTCTCGAGGATCTGCTTTACCACCTCCCTGTTCGTTATCTTGATTTTCAAAAAGTTACTTTTATACGTGAGCTCACCGAAGGGACTGAAGCCTTGGTGTCTGTAGAATTGAGGGCTGCGGGAGAAACACGATTAGGAAGATCAGGTAAAAAATTTTTTGAAGCAATTTTTTCTGATCGCTCAGGAACTCTATCAGCCAAGTGGTTTCATTACCGTGCGGGTCCTTTTAACAAAGCCTTTCAGCTAGGACGCAGGGCACTTTTGATTGGCAAAGTCGAACGTTTTCGAGGGGAAAAACAAATGATCCATCCTCAGGTGGAATGGATCGAAAATCAGCAATCTGAAGAAAATGAGTCTGTGCAGGGAATTGGAATTGTTCCCCTCTATCCTTTAACCGAGGGGCTTCATCAAAAAAAAATCCTCCAAATCATTCGTTCAGCCCTTGAAAAAATTCTTCCTCACATTGAAGACCCGCTCCCACAAACATTGCTTGAAAAATATCATCTTCCAGATTTTGCCAACGCTTTATTAGAAATTCATCAACCCTCTCCAGGTGCTGATTTATCCCTTTTTAACTCTCAGCAATCACGTGCTCATAAAAGGATTATTTTTGATGAGTTCTTCTTTTTAGAAATGGGGCTTGCACTAAAAAAAAAGGGGATTCTCAAAGAAACCCGCCTTCCCTTGAAATGGGATCCACACCTCCTTGAAAGATTTCAACAATTACTTCCTTTTCAGCTCACCCAAGCTCAAAATCGAGCGATAGATGAAATCTTAATGGATCTAAAAAACATACATCCGATGCATCGTCTGCTCCAGGGAGATGTTGGAAGTGGCAAAACGATCGTTGCCGCCCATGCTTGTCTGGCGGCCATATCATCGGGCTACCAAGCCTGTCTCATGGCCCCCACTGAAATTCTGGCAGAGCAACATTTTAAAAGTATCGGTGGGCTTTTTTCGAAGTTTGGAATTTCGCTCACCCTCTTAAAAAGCGAATTGAGTTCGACAGAAAAAAAACAACGGATCGAATCAATTCGAAAAGGGGAGGTCCAGTGTGTCATTGGAACTCATGCCCTGATTCAATCGGAGGTTGAGTTTCAATCTCTTGGCCTTGCGGTTGTGGATGAACAGCATCGTTTTGGGGTGCTTCAACGCAGTGAACTTAAAAAGAAGGGAGAGAATCCTCATCTGCTCATCATGACAGCAACCCCTATTCCCAGAACTTTGGCCCTAACAGCCTATGGTGATTTGGACACGTCCATTCTGGATGAGCTTCCTCCCAAACGAAAACCGGTGACGACTCAAATTGTCCACTCCAAATCCCGCGTAAAACTCAATCAGTTTATTCGTGATCAGATTCGACTGGGACGCCAGGCATATGTGGTGTGTCCTTTAGTTGAAAAAAGCGAAGCCCTCGATCTTAAGAATGCAACCGAATGGGCGGAACATTTAAAAAATGAGGTTTTTCCGGATCTTAAAATTGGACTTCTCCATGGTCAGATGAAGGGAGAAGAAAAGGATTTTATCCTGAAAAATTTTCTTCATCAGCAAATTCAAATCTTGATCAGCACCACGGTGATCGAAGTCGGAATCGATGTATCGAATGCAACCTTAATGATCATCGAACATGCCGACCGTTTTGGACTTTCACAATTGCATCAACTGCGTGGAAGAGTAGGGCGCGGATCTGATCAGTCTTATTGTTTTTTAGTGGTGGATTGGGTCAAAGGAGAGAAAGCTTGGGAGAGGTTGAACGTCTTATGTGAAACCAACGATGGGTTTAAGATCGCGGAAGCAGATCTTAACTTAAGAGGGCCCGGTGATTTTTTGGGAACACGGCAGGCGGGAGTCCCTGATTTTAGAATCGCGAATTTGGTAAGAGATCAGAAAATTCTTGAAGCGGCACGCAAAGAAGCCTTTTCGTGGATTGAAAGCGATCCGAATTTGCAAAAACCAGAATCTAATAAAATGAAAGAAACTCTATTTCACCGCTGGCAGGGAAGACTTTACCTTTCTCAGATTGGGTAACATCAAGAATCAAAGCAATCATCTATAATTCGCTGGTCATTCCAGCAAGACATCGCTATGTCTCGCCACCTTATGAAAACATATTTTAAAACAATTGATTTTGATACAGGACAAAATAATCTTTTGAAGCTGGAGCCTAAACTGGCACCTTATGTCCAGGGAGCTGACCTTTTTTATCTGATCGATATTACCCAAAATTGCTCCGCCTGGGTGGAGGAAAGTCAAATTCGAAATGGGACGATGACTTTGCAAGTACTGCATACTACTTGCTTATTAAGCATGAATGAGTTGGATGAGCCGTGTTTGTTAGGAGATATCAATCACTACCTTCGTGAAACGCTTCCCAGAGATAAACCCTATCTTCACAATAATAATTCAATTCGTACGGCCAATTTATGTGAAGATGACTTCCAGTGTGACCGTAATGCGGATGCCCATTTAAAAACATTTCTTTTTGGATCGCCGACTCAATCCATGATTGTCCATGAAGGTAAACCTGTATTTGGGCGTTGGCAAAAGCTCTGTCTGATTGATTTTGATGGTCCCAGGAAAAGAAAAGTCGCAGTTCAGATTTTAGGTGAGTAGGTGGGGTTATTTTTTTAATAGGATCTCAATCTCATCCAGAATCTTATCGGCTATTTCATTTTTCTGAAGTACAGGAAGCGAATTCGACCTTCCATCTCTCCAATAAAGATTTAGCTGATTTTCATTCGTTGCAAACCCAAGCGCTTCGCGCGAAACATCATTCGCACAAATGAGATCAAGATTTTTACTTTTAAGTTTTCTGTGAGCTTCTTCGGCTACGTTTTCAGTTTCTGCAGCAAATCCAACCAAAATTTGATGAGAAGTTTTCTTTTTTCCAAGACCTAACAAAATGTCTTCATTTGGCTCAAGTTCAATGATGGAAGGCATCTGATTCTTTTTGGTTTTTTGAGAAAATACGTGCTTGGGTCTAAAATCAGATACGGCCGCTGTACAAATGGCGACAGTAGCATTTTGAAAATGTTGATGAGTCGCGCTAGCCATCTGGTCTGCCGTTTGAATACGCACCGTGTGAACTCCTGGAGGTGATTCGAGATGAGTCGGACCTGAGATCAAAACGACTTCGGCACCTCGTTCTTTCGCTTTTTGTGCCAAGGCATAACCCGTTTTTCCGGAGGCAGGATTTGAAAGATGTCGAACGGGATCTAAAGGCTCCCAGGTAGGTCCTGCGGTGATCACGATCTTATGGCTCTTTAAAGGGCTCGGTTTGAAATGCTGATTCAGAGCCTCCAGAATTTTAACTGCCTCGGCAAGTCTTCCCATTCCTTTCCAACCACAAGCCAACGATCCCGAATCAGGATTGATGAGGTGAATCCCACGACTCTTAAGAACGGAAATATTGGACTGCGTGGCCGGGTGATTCCACATGTTCACGTTCATCGATGGGCAGATAAACACCGGTTTTAAGGTTGCACATAAAAGAGTCGTTAGTAAATCGTTGCAGATTCCATGAGTCATTTTTGCCAGAAGATCCGCAGAAGCCGGTGCAACCAAAATCAGATCGGACTCATCCGCCAGGGTAATGTGGCTCATTTGAGCTTCCTGGTTTAAATCAAAAAGAGAGGTATGAACGGGATTTCCAGAAAGGGCTTGAAAAGTCAGGGGGGTGATGAATTGACACGCAGCTTCTGTCATCACAACACGGACAGATGCGCCGCGATCTCTGAGGCGACGAACCAATTCACAAGCTTTATAGGCAGCAATTCCGCCAGAAATTCCCAAAAGGATTTTTTTTGAGGTGAGCATGTTAGCGACCATATTGAATGAGGAAAGGATTCTCAAGCTGAATACATCCCTCTACCGGATGGCTTCATCCACATTCATAAGGAATCTTAATTTAAATAATGTCACATAATATACATTATAGGAAATTTGTTAGTCTTGGCGCTTACTGATACCCCTTAATTTGGAATCCTTAAAACCTCTCATGCAAGAAAATCACTTCCTTTAATTTATTTTTCCCGACCTCCCACAACCAACCCTTCCTCAACCTTGACACTTCTATCTGCCGAGCTATATTCGCTTTTCATTCATTTTCCCAACATCAAAGCGCATGAATATTTTGTCCTTTGCACAACCTAAAGTCGAGACATCTGAGTTTGAAATCTCCACCCTGAATGAAGCCATGGAGAAATCCACCAACCTTCTTCTTTCTCATCAGTTTTTGGAAGGTTTCTGGTGGTATACTCTCGAGGCCAATGAATCGATTGGTGCAGAATTCATTTTCCTTCTTCATTATCTGAAAATACACGAAAACTATTCTTCAATTGAACATAAGCTTGTAGCTCGTATGCTCAGCGAGCAGCTGCCTGATGGATCCTGGACGCTTTATTTTGGTGGGCCTGGAGATCTCTCAACCACACTTGAGTGCTATGTGGCCCTTAAAATGTCTGGTTTAGAGACGGACTCTCTCCCATTAAAAAAAGCACGTCATTTTATTTTAAATCATGGTGGACTCCACCAGGCTCGGGTTTTCACCAAAATCCATCTGGCAATGTTTGGTCTTATAGATTGGGATGAAGCACCCGCAATGCCCATTTCATTCATTTTACTCCCCGAATGGTTCCCTATCACAATCTACGAATTTTCTAGTTGGGCAAGATCTTGTATCGTTCCTTTACTATTACTCCTAAATAAACGAAAAGTGGTGAAAATTGAGAATATTTCTATTGAAGAACTTATTATAACTAATCAGAATGAAAAGTGTTTTAATGAAAAAAAGTTAAACCCAATATCCTGGAGTAACTTTTTTATCCAACTAGATAAAACTATTAAATTTATTAAAAAATATTATAAAAACAATAGGTTGGATAAGAAATCGCAAGATAAGGCTTGTAATTGGATTATTCAACATACTAAAAAAACAGAAGATATTTATCCTGCACTTGCCTACTCCGTGATGGCTCTAGATGCTTTGGGTTATTCTTTTAATTCACCTGAAATCCAAAAATGCTTTCAAGGTCTCCTATCATTTCATCAAAATCAGGTAGGAGAATTGCCGGCCCTTCCTTCTTTTTCTCACTCCCTGAAAAATTCTCCTGCTCAGGCGACCTTTTCAACCCCATTCCTTAAGATCGATTTTGAGAATGCAACCGCCCTTCATCAACAATGTTGCGTCTCCCCTGTCTGGGATACTCCCTGGGTACTTTCTGCACTTTTGGAGTCGGGTATCTCCCCGGAACATCCTGCCTTAATCAAGGCAGGACGCTGGTTGATTTCGAAACAAATCACTGAAACTTATGGGGACTGGTCGATTAAGAATGGAAAAGCCTTTCCTGGGGGTTGGTCTTTTGAGTTTCAAAATGATTATTTTCCAGATGTGGATGATACCATTCAGATTTTATCGGTATTAAATCAACTCAAGCTCCCTACACATGAAAAAGATGAACCTGTCCGTAGGGGATTGGCGTGGATGCTTTCGATGCAATCCAAAAACGGAGGGTGGGCAGCCTTCGACGTAAACAACACTCTGAAAATCGTGAATAAAATTCCATTTTCCGACCACGGTGCCTGCTTAGATCCTCCAACCCCTGATATTACAGGCAGGGCTTTGGAGCTTTTAGGAAAAATGGGCTACCCTCTATCCAGCCCAGCCTGTACAAAAGCTATCCGCTTTCTTGAAAAAACTCAGGAAAAAAATGGATCTTGGTGGGGACGATGGGGCGTGAATTATTTATATGGAACCTGGTGCGTGCTCCAGGGGCTGGTTGAAATTGGAATTCCTCAAGAGTCCTCTCTCATTCAAAATGCCGTCTCATGGTTGAAATCTGTTCAGAATGAGGATGGAGGATGGTCCGAATCCTGTGAAAGCTATCTTCGATCAACACACATTCCCCTTCCCTACTCCGTCCCCTCTCAAACTGCCTGGGCCTTAATGGGGATGATCGCTGGAGGAAAGGGCAACAGTGATACCGTTAAACGTGGGGTTGATTTTTTAATGCGGACACAAACCCCGGAAGGAAGCTGGAATGAGCAAGCCTATACGGGCACAGGATTTCCTGGACACTTCTATATTCGATACCACGGATACCGCCATTATTTTCCAACACTGGCTCTAGCTAGGTACTATCAAAATATTTCTTGTTAAGACTTTGCTTGCCTCGACCTGTATTTACCCCATTCTTTAAAGATGGATTTCCATCCAGTCTTGATCTTTTTGGCTTTAGAAGATTGATTGGTCAAATAAGGGGCACACGTATTTCACAGTGTATTTTATTCCTCAATCTCTAGGGTCCTTGAAAACCAGCCATTCAGCCACTCCACTACTCCTTCCCCACACGCCTGCAGCGTTACCCATTTCACCTGTTCTTTCACTTCCTTAATTGCATTTGCGACTGCCACACTCTCCCCACACAACCTCAAAAACGAAAGATCATTCTCTGCATCTCCAAATCCAACCACCGTATAAAAATCAATCCCCATGCGCTTTAAAACGGTAGATAAACCAAATCCCTTATCAACTCCCGCAGGAAGGAGCATGAGGGCGTTTTTATTGAAGATGAAACTGAAAGGGTAAGGAGCGGAAAAGGCAGACTGGATCTTTTTAATATTTTCTTTTCTGGTCGCCAAAATGACCCGCCCTTCAGAAAAAGGACGCAAATCAAGGGTTCTTATTTTTTTAAGAACCGATATCGAAAAAGGCTTGGCTAAAAGAACCGACGCATCCTGATCTGGCTGATAAAGAACAGCTCCATTTTCAGCAACGACAACATCAAAGAGATTTAAGTGCGGACAGATCTTAATGAGCTCATCGAGAATACGACCAGTCACAAGTATGAGCCGAACCCCTTTTTTCTTTAACTCATGAAAATAGCGCACGACAGAATCGGAAAGCGTTCCCTGACAAGCAAGCGTTTCATCATAATCCGCTGCCAATGCGGAGAAAATTGGAGCTGAGTATCTCTGAGGACCAGAAAGGATCATGACAAAAACCATCGGGAAAATAGGGCGATTTTAAAACTCATCTTTAATAAATATCAGGAGAGTGACCTATGTCTACTCAACACCTATCCAATCACCCACCAAGTGAAGTACGAGGAGGATCTGATGAAGAAAGAGTTTCACAGGGAAAAATGACTCGTCGCGAAGCAGGCAAAAAAGGAGGGCAATCTACTGCAAGAACATATGGGCGCGAGTTCTACTCAAATATCGGACATAAGGGAGGAGAAGTGACCTCTCAAACTCATGGATCTGAGTTTTATGCTTTAATAGGAAAAAAGGGCGGAGAAAAAGTCAGTCAAGACAGAGCACATATGGCTGAGATTGGCCGGAAAGGAGGAGGTGCACCTCACTCAGGAAACCCTACATCGGCTGCTTCACCCAAAGATATAACCGAACCTTCTTCTTCGTCCTGATTTTTGATCATTTTGAGGTTGAAAAATCAGATGAGACTATGCATGAAATGCCTTCGTAAAATTTCTTTTGCCAGCCAGAACTGATCTTCAAAACCAACGCATTTTCTCCCTCTTCTACATCTTGCGGTACTGGCAATAAACTTCATCCCAAAAAGCGGAGGCATTGATCTGTGAAACTTTTTCAAACTGAAAAGGGAAAATTTTCATATACCCTCGAACGAACTCAGCGCAGAAAAATGCGGATAGGGATATACGTTCGTCCTCAAGCTCCAGTGCTGTTAAGAATTCCCCATGATTTAAGTGAGAGTGAACTTACCGAAATACTTGAAAAACGAACGCACTGGATTCTTCAAAAACAACAATATTTTGAAATCTTAAAAGACCGGTTTGTCCGCCATTCTTTCATCGAGGGAGAAAGCTTTTATTATCTGGGAAATCCTTACAAGTTAAAGGTCAGAGCAGGTTCAAAAAAAAGAATCTGCCATCTTGAAGAAAATGAAATCTTCATCCATTTGCGTGGAAAAGAATCAAAATCTAAAATTCAGTCGACCCTTCTGAGTTGGTATCGTGACGAGGCTGGAAGAGTCATTCGCGAACGACTTGAGCACTTCTGTGAGAAGGCGAAAATTTACCCAAAACGAATAAGCATTCGTAATCAGAAAAAAATTTGGGGAAGTTGTACCTCTAGACATCATCTTAGTTTTAACTGGAGACTGATCCTTCTCCCGATATCCATTCTTGACTATGTCGTCGCTCATGAAATTGCCCATTTGTTTCATTTAAATCATTCCCAACGTTTTTGGAAAAAACTTGAATCCATCCTGCCTGAAGCTCAGGCGAGCAGACGCTGGCTTCGGGAGCATTCAATGGAATATCTTACCTTTCCACGATCGGGTGATCCAGGAATGAGTGTGAATCCCGAAGAGGCTGAGAGAACCACTCTGTTTTAGTGAGAAATGTTTGAAAAAGAGATCACTCTATTAAAGGATCCTGAGGAGGTTGTTGTGAAGATGAAGTAGATAAGACAGTATGGGATGGAAGAACTTCTTTACGCTGTGAATTACATAGCGCTCTCAGCTCTTCATTTTCTCTCTCAAGCTCTTCTATAGCCCTTTTCTTGGATTTCAGCTCATGGTTTTTGGAAAAAGCTGTCATAGCTCCTAAGGTGATAGCCGATAGAGCTCCCAGAAAAAATGAGAGAATGATCAACTCCCCCACCCGAAAAGGGATGAGGTCATATTGAATCTGAGAAAATTTAAGATGAAATCGAATCTCGTGTCCTAAGGTGTCAGAATCGACATTTGAAAAAAGAAACAGCATTAGGAAGGCAAATAGAAATACAAAAAAAATGATCTTAAGAAATTTCCAGACCATAACTCTCCTGTGTCAAATACCCTATTATGCTTCTTTTCCTAAATCAAGATCGTAGGACATTGGCATCTCACTTGTTTCGTTAATTCTTTCTCTCAGCTCTTTCCCAACTTTGAAAAAAGGAACTCGCCTGGTTTCAACAAATACCTGTTTTCCAGATTTCGGGTTTCTGCCTTGGCGGGATGGACGGATTCTAATCTCAAAACTGCCAAACCCACGGATCTCAATACGATCTCCTTTTGCAAGGGCTTGGGTCATTTTTGAAAATACAGAATCTACAATAAGGTCCATTTCTTGAAATGAAAGGGATTTAACTTTTAGAGACATCGCTCGAACCAGATCACTCTTTGTCATGAATCAACCTTTTTAATTAATAGGCCATCTTATAAAAAGCCTTTGTCCCTACCTGTTGTGAGATTAAATTCTGAATCATCTCTTCCATTTCATCCTGATCAAACAAACTCATCCAAATTGATTTTTTCTTATTCATCTTGAGAAGAGTTGGTTCTCCTTTTATTCCCCCCAGAGAAGCAGCCAAATCAATAGCATCCTGAAGATTTCCTAATTGATCAACTAACTTTAGCTGCAAGGCCTGCTCACCTGTAAACACCCGACCATCCGCAATTTTAATTACTTCCTCCAAGGAGATCTTGCGCCCATCGGAAACAGCCCTTTGAAACTGCAAATGCATGTTATTCAGAATATCTTCAAAATATTTTCTTTCTTCTGGGGACAAGTTTTTAAAAGGACTTCCCGCATCTTTCATCGATCCGGACTTTAAAATCTCAGCAGATACTTTTGCCCACTTCAACAATTCATGAATCTCCACATGCTCCATCAGAACGCCAACACTTCCAGTGATTGTAGAGGCATTTGCTACAATCTTGGTTGCAGGACAGGCAATGTAGTACCCACCTGAAGCAGCTAAGGTTCCCATAGAAACAACCACTGGCTTGCTCACTACCAGCTTCTTCACTTCTTCATATACTTCCTGAGAGGCGGTAGCACCTCCTCCAGGTGAATCGATACGCAAAACAACAGCCTTCACGCTGTCGTTTTTTTTAACTTTATTAAGTTTTTCGATTGTTTTTTCAGAGTCGAGAATAGTGCCTTTAATCTCAATGATGGCAATATCCCCACGATCCAACTGGAGATCGGTTGAAGAGTTCGAAAGGATGGCTAAAACCAGGAGAGAAAAAAATCCTCCCATGACTAATAGCAGGAAAAAAATGATTCCAAGAATCCAGTAAGTTCTGGTCTTCAAAGCAATTCCCTCCCCTGTCGACCTAACATGATGAACAGAAAAGCTTTCATGTTAGTGTGAATGAGTCATGAAAAAAAATAGCACTCCTGATCCTTACGAAGTGCTATTTAAAACAAAACTACTCTTTTTTCATAACATCGAAAAGGGTCGCTCTGGACTCACCTTGCTTTGCCTTAAATTCTTCAAAATCACGCTTCTGAGCATGTTTTCTGTATTGTTTGGTCGAGAGAAGAATTTTTCTATCCCTCTCGTCGTGACCCACGACTTCTGCATCAATGGCGTCATCGACCTTGGGGGGCTCACGATCAAATTCTTTTGCAGAAAGAAAACCTTCAATCTCAAATCCTAAATTGACGGTAGCTCCATTGGCATCCACTGAGATTATTTTACCCTCAACGGCTTTCCCCACAGAGCACTGGTTACAGGCATTCGCAAAAGGATCTTCTTCGAGTTGTTTAATTCCCAAGGAAAAGCGTTCATTTTTGTTGTCGATATTCAATACAACTGTCTCAACTATATCACCTTTTTTGTACAGCTCAGAGGGATGCTTCACCTTCTTGGTCCAAGAAATATCGGAGATGTGAACCAAACCATCGATTCCCTCCTCAATTCCAATAAAAACACCGAAGTCAGTAATGTTTTTAACCTCTCCTTTTATGTGGCTTCCAATCGGATACTTTGCTTCCAAGGCTTCCCAAGGATTTGGTTCAATCTGCTTGATTCCTAGTGAGATGCGGCGGCTATTGGTATCAATGTCAAGAACGACGGCTTCGACATTATCCCCTAGATTAACAATCTTGGAGGGATGTTTTACCTTTTTGGTCCAGCTCATTTCAGAGATATGGACAAGACCTTCAATGCCACTCTCAAGTTCTATAAACGCACCGTAATCCGTGATATTAACGACTTTCCCTTTCACGCGTGTGCCAGGGATGTACTTATCTTTCACATTCTCCCAGGGATCAGGAGTAAGCTGCTTGAGCCCTAATGAGATTTTCTTGGTTTCTGAATCATAGCGCAGAATCAGAACATGGATTTTATCATTTACTCTGAGAATCTCGGAAGGATGACCAATTCGCCCCCAGCTGATATCTGTAATGTGAATCAGACCATCAACCCCACCCAAATCCACAAATGCACCGTAATCGGTGATGTTCTTAACAATACCCTCCACCACCTGCCCTTCTTGCAAATTGGAAAGCAACTCATGCTTTGCTTCTTCAAGCTCTTTTTCCAAAATGGATCTGCGCGAAACGACGACGTTTCCTTTAGGACGGTTTAGTTTAAGGATTTGGAAGCGATATTTTTTCCCAATAAGCTTATCTAGACTCTTGACGGGTTTTAGATCAATTTGAGAACCAGGCAGGAAAGCTCGAACGCCACCAATATTAACGACCATGCCTCCCTTTATCTTATTGATAATGACCCCTTCTATTGGGGTACCGCTCTGCTCGGCTTCAATGAGTTTATCCCAGGCAGCCAAGGCATCTGCCTTTTCTTTGGAAAGGACAATGAGACCGTTTTCGTCTTCAACAGTCTCAAACACGACGTCCACAGGATCTCCTGGCTGAACCAAGACTTCCCCATCGAGATTCTTAAACTCCTCGATTGGGATTTGCCCTTCAGACTTATGACCAATATCTACCAGGACATAGTCTCTTAAGACCCGAACTACGGAGCCTTTTACCAGCTCGCCGGGCTTAATGGGTTTTTTCAGTGAACTTTCTTCTAATAATTTTTCAAAATCTAGCGTCGTGACACTCATGATTGTTTGAATCAACCTCCTGTATGTATTTGAATTTTCAAAATTTTAGAGCAAAGAGCGTGGCTATATAGGCCCATCGTTCAAACCTTGTCAAAGGTTTTTCCATGCTTGATTTAGCAAATCATTTCTTACTTGGGTGAAAGGATATCTCAAGAATGAAACTCGACCTTCCCACCCAGTTTTATTAGGCTTTCCCAGAATGAAGGGAATGAGGTCTGAACACACTGGATATCCTGGATAGTTAATGGAGATGATGCAACTAAACCTGCTATGGCAGCAGACATGGCGATGCGATGGTCTCCAAAACTTTCAATTGTAGAGGATCGAAAAATCTTTCCCCCCTGAATGACTAAACCATCCAACTTTTCCCGGCTGACGACTCCCAGTTTTTCAAGGAGTTGATGAACCGTATGGATTCTATCACTTTCTTTGACTCTTAATTCAGCAGCATCCGAAATATTAGTAGTTCCCACTGCTCTCGCGGCTGCGATCGAAAGAATAGGAATTTCATCGATTAGCTTTGGGATGAGGTCGCCTGCAATATGAGTAGCTATCAGTTTTGAGGGGTGGACCCAAAGAGACCCCACCTCTTCGCCTCCCTCAATTTTTAAATCAGTAATGGTAATTTTACCACCCATCTTCTGGAGAACTTCGAGAATTCCAGTACGGGAAGAATTCAGACCAACATGATCCACCCGGATTTGAGCGTTGGGAACAATGAGGCCTGCAACCAAGAAAAATGCCGCCGAGGAAATATCCCCAGGGACTTGAAAGGATAAAGGGAAATGGAGTGATTCTGGAGGCTGTAATACAACCTGATTGGATTGTTGATCAATCGAAACTCCGCATGCCTGAAGCATTCTTTCACTATGGTCTCGGGATAGAGAAGGCTCTTTTACGGATGTGGAACCTTTTGCCCAAAGACCTGCCAGCAAAATGGCAGACTTAACTTGAGCACTGGCAACTGGGCTTTGGTATTGTATCCCATTAAGAGTTCTTCCCCGCACCCATACCACGCGGTCTGGCTCACCCTCATTTTCAACTCGAAAAGAAGCTCCCATGCCAGAAAGTGGATCCATCACACGTTTGAGAGGACGGCGACTTAAAGATGCATCCCCGCTTAAACCCGTTTCAAAAGGTTGAGCAGATAAAACCCCCAGCATAAGACGAAGAGTCGTTCCTGAGTTTCCGCAGTAAAGAATTTTTGTCGGGGGTTTTAGCCCTCGAAGTCCAACGCCTTGTATCACCCATTCATTTCCATCCTTATGGATCGGAACTCCCAGAGCACGAAAACAATCGATAGTACACAGAACATCTTCGGATTCCAGTAGGTGATGGATACGACTTTTTCCTTCACTTATAGCCGCAAAAATAATGGCTCTGTGAGAGATAGATTTGTCCCCAGGGATTATCAAGTTTCCTTGAAGGGATGAAACAGGATGAACGTAGGCAGATTGCATGATAAAAATCAAAAAAGTCTGTTATTGATATTTTCGTCGCGTTTCAAGAGTACCCCGGATTTTTTTTCCCCGCTCTAAAATTTTAAAAAGTTCTTTTTCATTCCCTGACTCCAGAATTCTTTTAAACTTTCCCAGCTCAACTTCGAAGCGGTGAACCATTCTTAAAATTTCTTTTTGATTGGCAAGACAGATATCTCTCCACATTTCTGGTGAGCTGGAAGCCACGCGAGTCATGTCGCGCATGCTCGGCCCCATTACGCGCAATAGTCGAGCGGGAGGCATTCCTTCGTAGGTATTGGCAAGAGAATAAGAAATAACATGCGGAAGATGTGAAGTGGCAGCGAAGATCTGATCATGTTCATGGGCATCCATCCATAAAACCTCGGATCCCAATTTTTTAACCCATCGGGAAAGTTTGTTACGCAAAGCAACAGGTGTTTGAATGGCAGGCACTAAAATCCATTTGCGTCCTACGAAAAGATCGGACTGAGCTGCTTTCATTCCGGACTCTTCAGTCCCTGCAATGGGATGGCCTCCAATGAAGTGAATTTTCCTGAATTTTGCAACCTGCTGAATAATTTCACGCTTTACGCTTCCCACGTCCGTAATGAGCGTTTTTTTTGAAACCCGTGGGAGAATCTGCTGGAGGATAGGAAGGATCTGCTTAACAGGAGTAGCAAGAATAATCAGATCTGAATCTAAGAAGTGATCCTCAATTTTCAAAAAAGCCTGATCCACAGCCTTTCTTTTAAGAGCCAGACGGCAATCTTCTTCGGAGGGAGAAATTCCCACCACCCTTTCGGCCAAGCCTTCCTGCCTTGATTTTAGGGCAATGGAGCCACCGATAAGGCCCAGGCCAATGATAAGCACTTTTCTAAAGAGAGGTCTCACTGGGCATTTCCCTGTGGATAAGAACCTAAGATTTTAAGAAATGAACAAAACCGTTCCATGCTTTTGAGCGCGTGTTTCACCTTGGGATCTTCCTGATGACCATCCAGATCCACAAAAAAGATGTATTCCCATGCCTTCCCTTTGAGAGGGCGTGATTCAATTTTTGTAAGATTAATCTGCTCTTTCGCTAAAGGAGCCAGTAGACGGTGTAAAACTCCCACCTGATCTTTCGTAGAAAACATGATGGAAGTTTTATCATTTCCAGTAGAGCCACATTCCTGCTCTCCAATGATAACAAAACGGGTAAAGTTTCCTGAGTGATCCTCCAGATGCCTGGCTAAAATATTTAGATGGTAATGGGATGCTGCATATTCCGAAGCAATAGCTGCGACTCTTTTTTCAAGCGTTGAGATTTTGGCAGCCTTGGCAGTACTGGTCGTTTCAATGATTTTTACGTGCGGAAAATGGCTATCAAGCCAGCCTCGGCATTGAGCAAGAGCTTGAGGATGTGAATAGATTTTCTCAATCTGAGAAAGATCGTTTTCTTGAGAGAGAAGATTGTGGACGATCGGGATTTTAATTTCACCGCAAATGCGGAGAGGATATTCGGTAAAAAGATCTAACGTGTAGCTCACGACCCCCTCGGTTGAGTTTTCGATGGGAACAACACCATAGTGAGCACGCTTGCAGGCAACCTCCTGAAATACCTTTTGGATGGTTTCCTGTGGTACAAAGTTGGCGGAAAGGCCAAAGCGTTTGATGGCTGCCTGATGGGTAAAGGTACCTTCAGGTCCCAAAAAGGCAAGTGAGAGAGGGTTTTCCAAGGCAAGTGATGCAGAAAAGATTTCCCGGAATAGAGTCTCTATGGCTTCAGGAGGATACGGACCCGGGTTCGCTTTTTTTAAACGGGTTAGAATTTTTTCTTCGCGTTCAGGAACGTGAAAGGGGCTTTTTAAACTCTTTTTAATCTTTCCAATCTCAATAACATACGTACCTCTTTTTGAGATCAGCTGGATGATCTTCTGATCGATCTCATCGATTTTTTTCCGAAGATCCTGAATTTTTTCTGGATTCATAAAGAAAGATTACAAAAGAATTGGAGAGATTTGCTAACGACTATTTGGAGCGAGAGCCAGTACTGACCTTGCCTGAAATAGACCCATGAGCGCAATGTAGAAGTAGCCAATCTGAAAAAGAATAATGAAGGGAATGGAAACGTACACACGTTGCTCAATGACGTAGCTCAAAGCAAACGAGAAGTAAGCCCCCAGAAAAAGCTCGACAAAGGTAATCCAGTTGAATTGATGAATGTACATTTTGTTTTTCCATTCATCGGACTTTTTCTCAATGGCGTATTTGGGTGTGCGATTAAAAACATTATTGTAGTTGAAGAGCGCCTCAACCACTGCTTTAGCATTGTTCACGGAGATGCCAATCCCCAGGGCCAGATTGAAAGGAATATATTTAATTCTTTTTTTCCAGTCTGCGTAGGCCTCACGCTGAGCGCAGGTGTAGAAAAAAGTCACCGAGAAAGTCGCAGAAAGGAAGAGAGGTAAATCTATATAAAACGAATGAATCCAACCCAGTTGATAGCGGAAATAAATCGAAAAAGGCATTAAGAGTGAGAGAACCACCATCAATAGGTAAGCAAAATTGTTTGTCATGTGGAACAAGGCTTCTACTTTGGCCCGAAAAGGAATCTTTGCGCGAATGATCTGAGGAACCAGTTTTTTAGCTGTTTGAATCGAACCTTTTGCCCAACGATGCTGCTGAGCCTTAAAGGCGTTCACCTCAACAGGCAGTTCTGCAGGCACCACAACATCTGGAAGAAAAACGAATTGCCAACCTTTCATTTGAGCACGGTAAGAAAGATCGAGATCTTCTGTGAGAGTATCGTGCTGCCATCCTCCTGCATCTTCGATACAACTGCGTCTCCACATACCAGCCGTTCCATTGAAATTGAAAAAACGCCCTGAACGATTACGTGCAGTGTGTTCAATCACGAAGTGGCCATCAAGAAAAATGGATTGGGCGAGGGTAAGCAGGGAATAGTCCTGATTGATATGTCCCCAGCGTGCTTGCACCATTCCGATTTTAGAACTCTCCACAAAATGAGGAACCAATTGCTTTAAAAAGTCTTTTCCCGGAATAAAGTCTGCATCAAAAATGGCAATCAGTTCGCCTTTGGCGACTTTCATTCCAGCCTGAAGAGCTCCAGCTTTAAAACCTTCACGATGAACACGGTGAATTAAAGTAATAGGATAGCCCTGTCTTGCGAAGTTTTGAACAATGCGACGGGCGGTTTGTGTCGTTTCATCGGTAGAATCATCTAAAACCTGAATTTCGAGACGGTCACGAGGATACTCGATATTACACACGGCCTGAACCAGGCGTTGAAGGACATATTTTTCATTATAAATCGGGAGTTGGATTGTGACGAAAGGAATTTCTTTGATCTCATCGAATGGGAGGGGGCGAGTAATTCGGCGATCTTTATACCGATAATACAGATAGGCCAGATGATAGCGATGAACACCAAATACGGCCAGGACAGCGAGAATTGCAAAATAAACCCCAATAAATGAATAAAGAAAAATTTCCACCGAACCACCTTTGAAAAAGCCTTTTTAAGTCAGCTTTTTGGCAAACCCAAAAGCTGACTTGAAAAAGCGGGTTATTATGATTGATACTGCGCTTGTTTCAAAAAAATCCAGAGAACAAAAACTTCCTATCTATCAGAATTATCTAAAAAATTTGGCCGGTATTACTCAAAGATGAAGCGGCGTGTCAAGCCTATTGCCGAGTCAGAAACATCCATTCAAAATTTTGACTTTGGGTATTTATCCAACGATTTCTTACGCAAGCTTTTCCTGCCCTGCTTTTGCCGAAAACCTGCTGAATTATCGACCTTTTTTACAGAGAGTTGCTTGATTTTTTTTTTGATTTTTGCGGGATTTGAAAATGCTTGGAGAGCTCATCCAACTTGTCGCAAACCGGAGTGAATGAGGTTTAAATATTTACAAGGATATCGGATCCAAAAACATTAACGTTTCATTTTCTCTTCGCCGACCAAAACGAAATCCAATCTTCTTAAAGTAACATCCGCCTTTGCAACCTGGATTCGCACGCTATCCCCTATTCTGAAACGTTTTTTGGTTCGATTGCCTAGTAACTCATGATGCTTCTCATCGAACTGATAATGATCCTGAGTGAGATTTTTAATGTGAACCAGCCCCTCGACAAAATATTCGAGCAACTCCACAAAAAAACCAAACTTCGTCACGCCAGAGATAATTCCATCAAACTCCAAACCGATTTTATCCTTCATGAATAAAACGACATGGAGATCCCGCACTTCCCATTCGGCTTTCATGGCGATTCGTTCACGTTTTGAACAATGCTCACTCATTTCCAAAAGGGTCTCAAAAATTTCTGATTTTTTCTTTTTGGCTTTTTTTTCCTTTAATCGAAGCGCCTCTTGCAGCAGACGATGAACAATAAGGTCAGGATAGCGTCGAATGGGCGATGTGAAATGGGTGTAATGCGTGAGGGCTAAACCAAAATGCCCCGTGTTTTTGGGGGCGTAAACCGCCTGCTTTAATGAACGTAAAAGAAGGGTATTGATCAAACGCTCATGCGGCTTACCTTTCACCTCATGGATGAGATTAGCGAGGTCTTTGGGAGCCAGGTTTTCGACTTCGGGGAGTCCATGCCCCAAGTTCTGTGCAAGAATTTTGAAATCTTCGAGTTTTTCAGGATTGGGAGTTTCATGAATTCTATAAACCATCGGCAAACCCTGCGACTCGACAAATTCGGCTACCGCTTCGTTGGCAGCAATCATAAATTCTTCGATCAGCATATGTGAGGGCGTTCGGGGAGCTTTCACGATTGAGGTGGCAATCCCCTCCTCCATATCCAAAACAATTTCCGGCTCGGGTAAGTCGAAGTCGATACTGCCCCGTGCAATCCGTTTTTTTCTCAATAACCGAAAAAGATCAAAAGCCACTTCAAGGGCGGGCACCACACTCGCATAATGATCACGCAGGGTTTTATCCTCATCGATCATCATTTTTGAAACCTGCGTATAGGTAAGCCGCGCATGATTGCGAATAATTGCTTTGTAAAAATCTGATTTGATTCTGGATCCCTTGCGATCGTATTCGAGCTCGGCCACAAAGGCGAGACGATCCTGATGGGGAATGAGGCTGCAAAGATTGTTGGAGAGGGCTTCGGGAAGCATTGGAATACAGCGATATGGAAAATAGACTGAAGTCGCCCGCTGATAGGCTTCCTGATCCAGATGAGTATGGGGTTTTACAAAATGGGAAACATCTGCAATCGCAATGTAGATTTTAAATCCAGTCCGGTTTTTTTCGACGAAGATTCCATCGTCAAAATCACGGGCATTCTCTCCATCGATCGTGACGATCGGAAACTCTCTTAAATCACGCCGATCTTTTTCATTAAGATCAGAGATATTGTCTTTAAAGCCCGCGACTTCCTTTAAAGTTTTTTCGGAAAAACCTTGAGGCAGTTGATGTTTGGCAATCGTGACCTCGACCTCCGCAAAAGGCTCTTCAGGGTCACCCAGAATCTGAGTAATCTCTCCCTCAAAAGGCTGGTTCCGTGATTTTGTACTCTCTGGAAATTGGGTCAGTTTTACCAAAACTAGTTGTCCAGGCTGTGCCTGAAGGGTTTTGGCCGGATGGATTTTTACTGAAATGGGAGCCGCTGATCCATGCGTAGTCACTCCCAATCCTGAAGAGGATTTCTTGAGAACTCCCACGACTTGACTTCTTGCCCTCTCGATAATTTTAAGAACTCGTCCTTCGGGTTTTTTGCGTTCTGGATTTTTATAAATCTCAATTTCAACCTGATCATCATCCATCGCACCGGCCAGGCCAGAGGGAGGAATAAAAACATCTGGCTGATCTGGATTTTTTGAAATCACAAATCCAAACCCATTCGGGTGAAGATCTAAAATGCCTATTATTTTACTTGTTGTCTTGGATGTCGTTCGGCTCATCGGAAATCCTTTCTGAAAGCAGGCGAGCTGTATTCTGCCGGAATGAAATTCTTTGCCTGGATATTTTTTTTGACGTCGGTATTTGTTTTAACTATAGGAAAAGCTCTTTTAGTTCACGAGCGCGCAGATACTGTTTTATTCCATAAACTGAAACACCCTCTCACATTCATTGGGAAACAGGCAATCAGGTTCCTAAGACTTCCTCGCGAAGTAAACTAAAAAGACAAAAAGCCCTAAAAAGACATTTATCTTTAATAGATTAAGGTTCTTTATGCCAAAGAAAGAACGCGATGACGAAAACCCGTTTGAAGAATACTGCCCAAACTGTGGCAAGTACCTTGCCGGGGAAAGCATTTGTCCGAATTGTGGAAATGAGATCTACAACGAAGAGGATCTGGATGAATTTGATGAGGATGAAGATGACGATTCTCCTGGTTATGAAGATGATGAAGATGAAGACTTATAGAAGTTAGTCAAGCGGTTTTAAAAATCGTAGCTGTATTGAGCTGTATCTAAGCGAGAGTGGCGGAACTGGTAGACGCACCAGATTCAGGGTCTGGCGTCCGCAAGGGTGTGGGGGTTCGAATCCCCCCTCTCGCATTCCTTTCAGTGAATGACCGATTTGAAATTATCCCTATTCTTTACGTATAAAATCTTCTGGACCTGATTGATCTCTCTCCCAACCCCAAGTAAAATTTGATTTATTTCTGAAACGGCTCTTTCCCCCAAAAACAGCAGTTTTACGTCAAATTCAATTCATCTAAAGGCTTATCATGTTCTCCAAAGAAAAGATCTCCGAGATTCTGGAAACTGCTCTCAAAAAAGGAGGCCAATGGGCCGATCTTTTTTTAGAAGAAACCCATTCCCACCAAGCTCATCTCTCGGATCAGGTAACCAAAAATATCGCCCAAAACACGTTATCCGGAGCAGGCATCCGTGTGGTGGCCGATCTGAAAGAATTTTACGCCTATACCAACGACCTGTCTGAGAAGGGCCTGCTTCAGATTGCCCGAGAAGTTTCAGAGGCTGTAGGTCAAAGCTCCCCTCAAGCTCCCGGAAAAAAAATTTCGTTCGAATCAAAATCGTCTACTTACTCCCAATCCCCTCGCTCTGTTTCCTGGGAGCATAAAATCGCACTCTTAAAACAGGCCAATGAGCTCTGCCGAAGTGTTTCACCCAAAATCATTCAGGTGAATGTGGATTACTTTGATGAGACCCAACAGGTTCTGATTGCCAATAGCGATGGACTTTACAAGGAAGATCGACGTATGCGCGGAAGGTTTAGCCTCTCTGCAGTTGCGGGTGATGGATCTGAAAAACAGGTGGGCTATGAGGCACCTGGGGCTCTGAAGGATTTCAGTTTTTTTGAATCTTTGGAT
>JBPOIC010000034.1:0-1508 GCA_052034865.1 Myxococcota bacterium
CTCGAGATCGAGTGGAGATGTCGAAGCAGTCCCTCAAGAAGGGGCGTGAGTTCCCTTCGATCCCGCCTTGTTGGAAGCGGACCCGCTTTCCGTGGAGGGGCTCGGCAAAGGCGGTGGCCTTTGGAGCAGGCGATGTTGACGCCAATCCTGTGTCCAAGTCTCGGTGGCTCCTGGCCAATGGAAGGACGCCGGGGGCATGGTGAACAGCACGGCCGATCCGATCACCCAGGGAAACCAGGGATAGAAAGAAATCCCCAAAAAGACCCAGGACAGTTGGCCGAAGCTCTCCGTCGTCTTCGGGAACGGGTTCTGCAACCAGATCGGGTTCCCGTGTCGGCAGATCAGGCCTGCGAGGATCTGGAGGTTGCCAACCAGGATCAGGGGGGGGGGGCGATCACGATGCCCTTATCGGTACCTCGAGCGGATTCTCAATGCCTGTCGTTCATCGGTAGTGAAGGATTGATCTTTAATGGGTGTTAGTTCGAGATGGGAGATATCTCGTCACACTTCTTTTTGTCTAGAACAAGAGTGCATACGTATTGGTTGTTCTTGTCATGGTAAATGTACTTGAAATCAATTCCGCGATTGAGCAAAGCGCGCGAATCTGGATTTCCGCAAGCCAAAGGCATCGAATTGGATGTTATGAATTTCCCTAATGCCATGGTGTCGATTTCGGTTTTTGGCAAATTTACCAGAGTGCAATAGTAGCTGACCGCCCCATTTATCGCTACAAGGCTTTTTAGCTGGGTCGCGTTGTCAAGCATCATCGGAAGGCTGGCATTGATTTGAGATGCAAAGGCGTTTAGCTCGGCATCAGTCGGTTTGCGATTCCTGAAATATTCGGCCAGATGTTTTCCGCCGTAGGAGCCGAGGGCGGAAAATATTGCAATCGAGATTGCCGCGATAAAAATGGTCTTCTTTTTGGCTGTTTGTTGACCCTTGCCGGCGATCTCTTCGGGTGAAGATTTTGCCTTTTTATAGTACAATACCCTGCAAAGATTGCCGCAAAACTGGAGTCCATTATGCGTGATGTGATTGGTTGAAGTGAGTTCCTTTTTGCACTCGCTGCACTGAATCATCTAGCGTCTCCATGGGAAGAAGTTGAATTTCGTGTCACCGTGGAATGGAATTTAATGGGGAACGTTTGAGCTGTTTGGTGAGACTTTTGTTGGCGGTCTCATTGTGGCTCTCGTTTCACCCTTCCATTTTTGCAAATCTGAACATTTTGTTTTTCTGCTTGCAGATCATTCATTGGCTGCGTCCACTTGATGTGGTCACTGGAGTTTTGATCCATAACCAAATGCTCCGACCGTGATTGAGAAAAAATAAAGCTCATCCCCAAGGAGCTTGCTGATTGCCTGTTTGTCGATGATTGAGATTCCGGCATCAAATCTTACGGTGCATCCAAGAAAATCATTCGGGCTTGAGGTGTAAAATACGTAATCGACCGAATTCCCAATCGAAAAACCATATGTGGTTGGCAAGCTCTTCTTCTTCGCATCATCCTT
>JBPOIC010000028.1:0-35420 GCA_052034865.1 Myxococcota bacterium
GGGACAGCTTTATCTCTTATCTGAAAGAAGATCATAAGCAGGTGTATGAGCATGTGAAAGAAAGCTCAGAACACACAATGCAATCACTCACCCCCGTCCACGAGCTAAAACTCAAAGCACAAAGCTCTGCTTGAAAAACTGTCTGATCTTGTCGCTCCCCCTCGGGTTTATCAAAATCCTTAAGTTCTAACCTGATTTGTTCGCGACGCTCCGGATGAGGACGAACGAAGGGTTATCAGATTCTATTCAAGCGAAGCTCCATGGCGAGCGCATGGGCTTGCAAACCTTCCTGATTGGCCAGGTGGACGACGGTGGGACCGAGTGCTCGAAGAGATCGGGCTGAAGATTCGACAATGCTTGAAAACTTCAGGAAATCGAGGGTTGAGAGAGGAGAAGAAAAGCGTGCGGTTCCGTTCGTGGGTAGAACGTGATTGGGACCAGCGAGGTAGTCTCCAAAAGATTCTGTGGTGTAAGAACCTAAAAAGATGGCCCCGGCATGACGAATTTTCTGAAGAAGTTTTCTGGGTTTTAAAACAGAAAGCTCTAAGTGTTCGGGAGCTATAACGTTGGAAATCTCAGCGGCTTCTTCTGCATTTTGAGCGAGAATGAGGGCCCCATGATTTTTTAGGGATTTTCGAGCAATGGCTGAGCGAGGGAGAATTTTTAAAATTTCTTCGATCGCCTTCTGAACCTTGGGAATGAACTCGGGATCCCATGTGATGAGAATGGCACTCGCCTGTTCATCATGCTCGGCTTGGCTTAGAAGATCGGCTGCAACCCACGATGGGTTCGTTTTTCCGTCGCACAAAACCAACACCTCTGAAGGTCCCGCAATCATATCGATATCGACCTGACCAAACACCTGACGTTTTGCCGTTGCGACATAAATATTTCCAGGGCCAACGATTTTATCCACTTTGGGAATGCTTTGTGTTCCATAAGCCAAAGCCCCCACGGCCTGAGCCCCGCCAATCTTGAAAATACGATCCACTCCAGCCAGATCAGCCGCAACCAAAACATGGGGCGTGCTCAATCCTTTTGGAAAGGGAGAAACCATGATGATCTCTCTTACGCCCGCTACGCGTGCGGGTATGGCGTTCATCAAAACAGAAGATGGATATGCGGCCTTGCCTCCGGGAACGTAAATGCCGACGCGATCCATGGGAGTGACTTTTTGACCAAGTCGAACTCCCTGTTTGCGAATCTCCCAGGATTTAAGAGTAATTCTTTGATGAAATTGACGGATGCGTTGGGCTGCGAGTTTTAAGGCCTTCAGATCTTTGCTTGAAACACTTTTGTAAGCGTTTTCGATTTCGACCGCACTGACTTCAATATTTTTAGAGGTGATTTTCCATTGATCAAGCTGACGAGTGAATTGAAGGACTGCCTTGTCTTTTCTTTTTTCTATCGCTTGAAGAATTTGACGAACGGTTTGCTCTACTCCTTCTCCCAGGGAATTTCGTCGAGAGAGGGTCTGATTTAAATTTTTAGAAAAATTTTTATCGGTGGTTTGAAGCAGGCGCATAATTTACTCGATTTTATCCAAAAGTTCCTGAATCTGCCTGGGAAAAGGAGGCTGATTCTGAAAATTCTTGGGTAATTTTTTTAGCAGACGATAAGTGCCAAATTTTATTTCAGGACACGTAACGCTTAGTATTTTATTTTCACGCGTTTTACCTTGGCTCCGAGTTTCCTGAATTTTTTTTCGATGTGCTCATAGCCTCGATCGATGTGATAGACACGCGAAATTTCGGTGATGCCTTCGGCCGCAAGGCCCGCAAGGACAAGGCACGCAGAGGCGCGTAGGTCGGTCGCCATGATGGGAGCTCCTGAGAGAGAAGAGACGCCCTGGACGATCGCGCGATTTCCTTCTGTTTTAATATCCGCACCCATTCGAATGAGCTCGCCTACGTGCATGAAGCGATTTTCAAAAATCGTTTCAGTGATTGTAGATGTATTTTCGGCCAGGGTCATCAAGGCCATAAACTGGGCCTGAAAATCCGTCGCAAAGCCGGGAAAAGGAGCGGTTTCAATTTCCACACTTTTGATTTTTTTAGGACCAATGACTCGTAATGTCTGTGCGGTTTCCTCAATCTGCGTGCCTGTTTCTCTTAATTTCTCGGTGAGGGCTTCGATCCAGACCGGGGAGATCCCTTCGATACGCACATCGCCCTGAGTCATGGCAGCGGCGATCATGAAAGTTCCTGCCTCGATGCGATCGCCCATCACGCTGTGTCGCGCGCCCTTCAGCTCATTCACTCCTTCAATGATAATCTGAGAAGTTCCAGCTCCCGAAATTTTAGCGCCCATGGCATTGAGATAGATGGCCAGATCAGTGACCTCCGGCTCTTGCGCGGCATTATTCAGAATGGTGACTCCTTCGGCCAGAGTCGCTGCCATCATGATGTTTTCGGTTCCGGTCACGGTGACCATGTCGAACTCAATCGTGGCGCCTTTTAATTTTTCGCACGTCGCCTCGACGTAACCATGTTCAATCACAATTTTTGCGCCCATGGCCTCCAGGGCTTTTAAGTGCTGATCGATCGGACGAGCGCCGATCGCACATCCACCCGGAAGCGAAACCTTGGCTTTTCCGAGTCTTGCCAAAAGAGGGCCCAACACCACAACCGAGGCACGCATGGTTTTCACTAGCTCATACGGAGCCACATGACTTTTTAAATGCGAGTTTTGGATTTTAAGACGATGTCCCCAGCGACTGACTTTCAGGCCGAGATCTTTCAAAAGATGAGACATCGTTTCGATATCCCGAAGCTCAGGGACGTTGGAGATTTCACTTTGTCCGGAAGAAAGAAGGGTAGCGGCGAGAATCGGAAGGGCTGCATTTTTTGAACCGGAAATTTTCACGCGGCCTTTAAGTTTTTTACCACCCTGAATAACGATTTTATCCATAAGGAAAAAGGGGATAGTATTGCTGAGTGTGAAAAGGCAAGTCTTCTTGCTTGATCAGTTTTTGAGTTTGGAAATTTTTAAAACTCGATCCAGCCCTGCTCCATCTTTTAAAATTTCTGTATGTAAAAATCCTTTCTTTTGACTTAGCTCAAGCAATTCTTTCCCTTGATCGGATCCTATTTCAAACAAGGCGAGGCCTGTCTTTTTCAGATAAGCATCCGCAAAATTCAGAAGGACAGGATAGAATTCAACTCCGGTTTTTCCTCCCGCCAAGGCTGAGAGTGGCTCGTGTTGGAGCTCAGGGGCCAGGTGTTGAACCTGATCGGTAGCGATATAGGGTGGGTTGGAAAGAATAAGATCAAATTGGCTGGGAAAATCATCTGGAATTTTTCGATCTTTTTCCCATCGCATCAAATCGAAAATAGAAAAATGCACGCTCGATTCGAGATTAAGATTTCTGGTATTCACTTGAGCGATTTTTAGGGCCGGCAAAGAAACATCCACACCCCAAACTTCAGCTTCAGGCAAGTGATGGGTGATGCTTAAGGCGATGCATCCACTCCCTGTCCCAATATCCAAAACTTTCAGGGGGCGCGATTCTGTCTGTAAAAAATGCAGGCCTTGCTCTACCAGCATTTCCGTCTCGGGCCTGGGGATTAAAACATCGGGTGTGACGTGAAAATCCAGTGAGTAAAATTCCCTGGTTTCCAACAGATAGGCGAGGGGTTCTCGTTGAATTCTGCGATCAGCCAGAGTGTTGATGAGGATTTGTTCGTAGGGTGTGAGCAGTCGTTGAGATTGAGTAATCAGTCCAATGCGCGAAATTTTGAGAGCATGAGCAAGCAACACTTCTGCATCAAGCCTGGCAGTGTCGATCCCACAGCTTGCAAAAGAAGCGGTCAGCTTCTGCAGGGTTTCTCTGATTGAAATGGATTTCACACACTCACCAGCAAAACGCCATCCAAAGGGCGTTTGAGAAAACTTCTTCCAACCTGTTTGAAGCGATCTGGAAAATCGGTCACAAAAAATGTTTCGGTTCTTGGCTCCAATGAGGTTTTTTGGAGCTGAGAAGTTTCCAGAACGGTTTTGGCCACCCGTGCCGTTTCTTCGGCGCTATCGACCAGTGTGACTGAATCTCCCAGCACGTGGGCAATCATGTCTTTGAGGAGTGGATAGTGTGTACATCCTAAAATCAAAGTATCGATGGGAGTTTTTAGAAAGGATGAAAGATATTTGCGGATAATCGATTCGGTGATGCTTCCGTCAATCCAGCCTTCTTCAACCAGTGGAACAAATAGTGGACAGGCAATTCCCCAAACACGAATGGAAGGGTCGATGGCGTGAATCGCCTTTGAATAAGAAGCGCTCGAGATGGTGCCTTCGGTTCCAATCACTCCGACTTCTTTCGTACGTGTGGCCGCAACCGCAGCCCTCGCGCCTGGCTCCAGCACACCCAGGATTGGAATTGAAAAGTTTTTCTGAAGATATTGCAGACTCCAGGCCGAGGCCGTGTTGCAAGCAACCACGACCATCTTAACTCCGCTTTGAATTAAAAAATTCACGTTTTCTTCAGAGTAACGTGTGATCGTTTCACGACTTTTATTGCCATAAGGCACGCGTGCTGTATCGCCCAGGTAGATCAGGTTTTCTTTGGGAAGGGCTTCCTCGATGGCTTTGAGAACGGTAAGACCTCCAATGCCGGAGTCGAAAAGCCCGATGGCTTTGTTATTCAATGCATCCATGAAAAAAAGAAGGGAGAAAAAAAGAAGTGAGGTGTTTGAATCAAAGTTGTCTTTATGACTTTGATTTCTTTCGAGCTGGAGACTTGGCTTCTTTGGTTGCGGCTTTCTGGTTCAGTTTTCTGCTTAAATTTTTTCTGTGGAGATTTTGGAGCTCAGTTTCTAATTGATGAATCTTTTTTTCCATTCCACGAACTTCATCCTGAGTGGCGATATCGAATTTCTTCAGGAGGAGGGACATGACCTGATTCAGATTTTTTTCGATCTTCGATTTTTTCTTTAGCAGGTTCACAACACCATTGATGAACTTTTCATTCTTGAGCAAACGGTCGGTCCAGGAGGATTGAATGATTTCATCCATGAGTTGATTTTTGATTTTTTCCCCTTTTTGAAGGGCCTCTTCGAAAAAATTTTGCAAGGGCATAGGGTCTCCTCTTCGGATTGAATGGAAGAACTCTGCCTAGCCAAATTCCAACAGAGTGTCAACCAAGCGATATTTTTGGGGTTTTTTAAATAAGAGCTTGTGAATGTTTCTTAAGGAGACCACGTTTTTTTAAAAGTTTAATGGTTTTTTTAAAAAAACGATGGGAGTTTTTTTCTCTTATTGTGCTGTGTTATTACGATTTTTAAAAGATTGAAGAGATTCCAGAATGTCGATTGGAACTGCCAAAACGACAGTGTTTGAAGCAGTAGGCCCCAAGCCATCGACGGTTTGAAGGGTTCTTAACTGCATCGCCCCAGGACTAGTGGCCATCGTACTTGCAGCTGCAGCGAGATTGAAAGCGGCCTCTTTATCTCCTTCGGCCTTGGTGATGGTTGCGCGTTTTTCCCTTTCGGCCGAGGCCTGGCGACTCATCATTTTCTTGAGCTCTTCGGGCATGTCGATATCCTGAATCTTGATGTTGCTCACTTCCAATCCCCAGGTGGCGGTTACTTTCTCGACCGCCTGTTCAATCTCTTTTCCAATTTTTTCACGCTCGGCCAAAAGCTGATCTAGGGTCATTCCGCCGATGACGTCTCTTAAAGTCGCTTGGGCGTATTGGCTCATCGCAAAGGCAAAATTCTGAACGGTGATGATCGCTTCTTCGGGTTTGGCCACGCGGAAATACACGACACCATTGATGGAGACAGGGACGTTATCTTTGGTGATGACCTGCTGTTTGGGGATATCAAGGGTTAAGATGCGGGTATCGACGAAAATGGCGCGATCGACGACGGGAATGACTAAAAAAACGCCGGGGCCTTTAATCCCTGAAAAACGACCGAGTCTTAGGATCACGATTTTTTCCCATTGATCGGCAATCTTGATGGCAATGGAAACCAGGAGAGCAAAGAAGAAGGCCCCGATGACAGCGAAACTTCCGAGAAGGGGTTCGTATTGATAAACCGTTAAGGCGAAGGCTTCGCCGATGACGAGTAAGATAATGAAAAAGAGGAAATTGACGGCTTTCATGGGTTTCTCCTTATATAAGGCGTTTATCTTTGACGGATCGACGAAGGCAAAAGTTAACCAGATCCCAAACGATTTCTCCATAGAAATTACGCGCGCTCAACGGAAAGTTTCAAACTCGTATCTTTTAAAAGCACCAAAAATCCCTTCGTTGACACCGAGATAGGGGACGTTTACTAACCAAGATCTATGAGCTCCCCCCTTTTATCTCATGAACCCATCGTTCGCTTGGAGGCCGTGATCCAAAACCCTTACGATCTGGCCGTTGCGACGGCGCGCACCTGTTATTCTTCCAAAGGAATCATTCGCATTCCCGATGTGAGCCGCGATGAAAAAGCCCGGGCTCTGCGTGATAAAATTGCCCAATCCACCCGCGATGCCGGTCATTTAACCACCCGCCAACATGCCCATTTTGTTTTCTCCCTCGATAAAGTTTCTCGCCACGTCGTCTGGAGTTTTTTGCACAGCCATCCTTTCTACAATTCGGAGCAGGTCAGTCAGCGCTATGTCAAGGTTCAGGCTGGAAACTGGACCATTCCCTATTTAAACGACACCCAGCTTCTGATTTATCAGGATGCCTTAAAACATCAGATGGAGGCCTACGAAAATCTCACGCAGCTTCTGCTTCCCATCGTCGCCGAGCGTTATTTCGAGATCTTTCCCATCCGTAAAAAATGGACAGACAAATACCAGCCTGTTCTTCTTAAAAAGGCCTATGAGATTGCGCGGTATGTTCTTCCCATCGCGACACATACTTATCTTTATCATACGATCAGCGCTGTCACTCTTCTGCGGTATGCGCGACTCATGCATTATTGGGATGCGCCCGAGGAGCAGCGTCTGATCATTCAGCGCATGATCGAAGAGGTGCTTAAGGTCGATCCCGAATTCGGTAAGGAAATCGATGATCCTTATCCTCTCGAAAAAACACCCGAGTGGAATTATCTGGATGCCCGCATTCATGGAGGACGGATTGCCGAGCAGCTTTATGGTGAGGAGTTCATACGCGAGTTCGATAGTTCTTTTCAGCACCGCTATTCCGATTTGATCGATTACAAGGTTCACGCGGAGACGACCGTCGCTCAGGCGGTTCGCGAGGTGTTTGGGTGTCCGCGTTCGGAGATGAGTGATGTCGAGGCCCTGGATCGGCTCATGAATCCGGCACGTAATCCGTATCTATCCGATACCCTCAATGTGAACACGCTTTCCAAACTTTCGCGCTGTATGGTGCACGCGCATTACACTTTCCGCAAAAAAATCTCCCACACGGCCGATAGTCAGGATCAGCGTCATCGCATGACGCCAGGTTCACGGCCCATTCTGGCGACACACTATACAGGGCGGCCTGATTACATCCTTCCTAAACTCATTCTGCAAAACGACAGGCTAGAAGAAACCTATCGCGAGTCCATGAAGCGGATTTTCTCATCCATCAATCGTCTCCTGGAGTCCGGGGCCCCGATCGAAAAAGCCTTGTATCTACTTCCCAATGCCTTTCCGATTCGCTTCGAAGAATCGGGCGATCTTTTAAACCTTCATCATAAGTGGCACACGCGGGCCTGCTACACCGCCCAGGAAGAAATTTTTCATGCGACGATCGAAGAAATCGAGCAGGTTAAAAAAATTCATCCCCACCTGGGCTCTCACATTTTGGCGCCGTGTTTTATTCGTAAGTCTGCGGGTGTGAAGCCGATTTGTCCCGAGGGCGAGCGATTTTGTGGGGTAAAAGTCTGGCAGAAAAAAATTGAAGAGTATGAAAGAGAAATTTAAGGGCAACTTCTATAGGATGGGTTCCGATAAGCTTTTCACAGGTCAGAGGTATGAGCTGAAGACTTGTTTTCTATAAGTGCTTTGACCTGTAAGAGTTCACAATCACAAAATCCAAAAGGGGAATGTATGACTAAAAAAGTGGGGCAGGGTGATGGGTTAGCGGCTTTAAGAGATGTGCTGAATGATTCTGCTTTAAAATATAGTAATGCTGGTGAGCCCTCTAAAACACCCTCAGGTCCTCCTCCACCTCCCAATGTCGGCGTCAAAGCTGCACGAGATGCAAACGTTAAATTGGGGTACCTTACCAAGTCTAATGGGCAAGAGGAGGTTACGCTTACCTACAAGCCCGATGGCAAAGGCAAACTGCCTCGTTTTAATGCTCAAGGGGATGTGATTGATTCGAAAAGTAATGTGAAAGAGTTTGATGTGAAAATCAGTAATGTCCCTTCCGGTGATTATAATCAACCAATCCAAATCAAAGGGGCCGGTATTAAAGGATACACGACACCAACAGGTAAGAAAATTATCGAGGAGATGAGTTCGGGTTCGCATGAGTATAGTTTAAGTTATCCCGTTCAAGAGGGGATGGGTGGACGAGTTTTCAAAACCCCTGTTGATGAGGATGCATTCCAGGCAGCCCTTGAAGTACAAACTCTTCAGCCCTCTCCTCCAGCACAAACTCCTGTCTTGCTCGGAGATTCCAAAGTACAAAATGATGCAAAACCAGCGACACTTCCTCCAGTAGCCGCTTCAACTCCTGCTCCTCAGGGTCCTCCTTCTAAAGAGGCGCAGGCCATGATGAATTTGTATGGTCTATCGAGAGAGAAGGCCGAGGCCTATGTGGCCAAAAGAGATGGTAATCCCCCTCTTCCAAGTGTTTATGCGGGTAAAGCTAAGGTACATACTCAAAGTGATTTGGCTCCTAAACAACCAGCCGCTCAGGCCGTTGCAGCAGGACCTACTGATCCCAAAAAACAGGAAGAGTTTAAAAAGAATGTTCTTGCCTTTCAGGCTGCGGGTTTTAAGGTTGTAGGCAATGAGGTGTTTGATAGCGGTAGAACACGCCTCCACATCATTCAACCTGATGATCGTGCCTCGATGGAAACAGGGGCGATGGGAACTATAATTGTAAACGTAACCAATCCAAAAACAATGACGGTTACTAAAGTCAGAGCGCATGAGGAAATTCGACTCGCCGATGGTTCGTACGCTCCAGCACCCGCACAAACTCCTCCGACCCCACCCACCCCTCCCGCTGCTCACCCCGGAAAAACTCTGGATCTTCAGGCCGCTATGAGAGATGCAGTAGAGGGGAAAGCTCCTGCCGGGGCGGCAGCCACAGGGGGAAAAAAAGTGGCAGAGGTGATTGACCTTGATGAAGAGGAAGATAATGATCTGACCGATAGGGCCAACAGCGCCCCTGCTTATGAGATGATGGGGAAGGGTTTTCGTAAACTAGAGATTCGCCGAGGTGAAACCGCCGAAGGGGTGGCGAGTGAATTGAAAAGATTAGGTTACGATATGGTTCGTGTTGGAGGTGATGGACGATCTGTCATTTTTGGACCGCGCAAAAAAGTGCAGTAAGTTTTATGCTGGATTTTATCATTCAGGCCCTGCCTAAAAAGCGGGGCCTTTTTTGTTTTTGGGAATCGGAGGATTACCGCCCTGTGAGGGTCGTGTAGGTTTGAATGTCTTCGTTTGCCAAATCGAGCTTTCCGAGTTGGGTGTAGGACTGCGCACGCATTTTATAGATTTCGGGAAAAAGAGGATTCGCTTTGATGGCTTTGTTGAAAGAAGTAAGGGCTGCTTCGGTTTTTTTATCGCGGAGAAGAAAACAACCTTTGTTGTGAAGGGCTAAATAATTTCGCGGAGCGATACTTAAGGCCAGATCGATCGCTGATTCATCGTTATCGGTGTAGCCTTTTGAGTTATAAAAGTTCGATAAAAATTCTCGTTTGGTAATACTTTCCCAAAATTCTTTGGAGGGAGGGTTTCCAAAATGAGGTGCTGCATTAAAATCGGCAACGGTTTCGATCTTTTTAGAAGATGGATTTACAAAGGCCGCGCTGATGTGGGGTTCTGTATATCCTTTTTTGTTTTTGTAAAGATAGGCAGGTTCTACAGATACAAAGCCAAGTCTCCAGGCAAACGATAGAAAGGCCAGGGTAAAATCTTCGCAGGAAGCCTCGACCTTCCCACCGATTGTAAAATCTCTCATGATCTCAGAAAGAGTTCTCTGCGGACTGGGATTTTTTAAAATATCTACAAATTGAAAACCAAAGCCCCCTTCTTTGCGTGAGCGCTGCAAAAGTTCGAATAACTTCTTTCCTACCTTAATTTCATGCTCAAACCGATCTTTGGAATTTTGAGGAATTTGGTCTAACTCTTTCTTAAGGTCGACCAAGCGTTTATCGATGATCCAGGTTTGGGCAATGCCTGCTTTCCAGGGAATTTCTAAGGTACGTTTTTTAAGACCCAGGATGATCTCTAAGGTTGGATGGTAATTGGCCTTTGCATTGGGCTCTAAGGTGACCTCTCTTGGTTCTTCGAGCAGATCCAGAAAAGCTTGAAAGACTTCGGCGTCTGATAAAAGTTTATTGGGGAGAATTTGAAAATGCTTCAGGATGGGAATTTTTTGAGGGCCGATAAAACTCAGATGTTTTTCATCAATTGGGCGGTGAAATTTTTTAGGAGAAACTTCAAGATAAGTGCTTAAAGATTCACAGGTATTTTGTGCAACTTGGGAGGAGGGCTCTTTGCATGCGTTCGATGGTTTGAGGGTAGTTTGTGTGGCGAGCGTCGAAAAAATCATCATAAGAAGTTCTATTAAATTAGAGAAAAATATGTCTGCAGGCAAATGGAAAACTTCTCATTTTTTATCCTTTTTCATTTCTCCCACATGCTCATTGACAAGCTTTGGCAATTTTAGGCAACTCGAGAGAATCTTGTGAAAAAGGAAAAAAATATGGGTTTGGAGTGGTCTCATTTTTTAGAAAAAGTACTCGCATCCGATTTAAATCATTATCTGTGGCTGCGATCGATTAGTTACCTCGAATATATTGGTTACCGAAAAATGGTGAAGGCGGTGCCGTATCAGGAAGTGGAACAGGGCGTGTTTCGTCATTTAAGTGATGAGATTCAGCACAGTTTTATGCTGAAAGAGATGGCTCAAAAAACCTTCGAGCAAATTCAGGTCTCTCAATCCACCCTCGATGAGTTGGTCGAGATTTCAGAAGAATATTTTCAGGGAATTGATCAAATGGCAAACGAGTGGGTGAGTCGAGTTTTGGGGAAAGAAGATCGCTTAAGCTGTTATGTGTGGGTGAGTTACATGATCGAAAAACGGGCGATGCAGGTTTATTCTTCCTATTTGTCTCGCATTGTTCACACTCCTTTAAAAACAATGATTCAAAAAATCATTCGGGATGAATCGGAGCATTTAAACTATCTTGAGAACCAGATCCCTCAACTTCCTGAGGCCCTTTCTCCTGAACATTCTCCCCTTCTCGAATCAGAAAAACCTTTTTTTGATCAGTTTCTGAATCGAATGAAAGCGATCTTTCAGAAAGTTTCTGCCATCCCGCAAACTCTGTCTGCTTAAGATCTTTGAATGATTGGATTATGAAAAAAATCTATTTCTTTCTACTTTTAGTTTTTATTTCAGGACTTTTCTTTTTTCGTTTGAATGCCCAAACCACTGTATATTTAAAACCCGAAGAGGCCATCAAACTCCTTTTTAAGAATTCAACCGAAACTTTCAGGGAGGATCATGCGCTTACTCCCGAGATTCGGGATCGTTTCAAAAAAGAACTTGGGTATGAACCTCCCAAATCCAACTATCCTTTTTATGTTGGGAAAACCGGGGATCAAATCGATGGCTACGCTCTTATTGACGATCAGATCGGAAAGGTATCCCCCATCACCTTTGTCACCCTGATTAAGCCAGAAGGAAAGGTCGCCCAGGTAGAGATTATGGTTTATCGCGAAAGTCATGGGGGAGAAGTTACCAGCAAGCGTTTTTTAAATCAGTTTAAAAACAAAACTTTTAACGATGAGATTCGACTGCATGGCAATATTGTCCACGTCACAGGGGCGACGCTTTCTTCTCAGGCGCTGGTCGTCGGAGTGAAACGGGCGCTTACACTCTGGAAAATTATTTACGGATCATGAACTTTAAACTCTCTCAGCTTTCTTCTGCTTTCAAATGGGCCCTTTCGGCCTATCTTTTCCTCATCTCCCTTGGGTTTGGGATCGCTTCTCTTCAAAGCTACGATCGCTATCAATGGGACCATCAAAAAACCATCGAGCATTATCTTGGGAGTCCTGACGAAGGAGATCCCATCCCCAAACCTTACGGCTATCTTTTATCCGTGACCCACGTGCATAGCTTTACGATGCCGCTGGTTTTTCTCTCGGTCTGGATTTTACTTCAGGGTACTTCAGTTTCTTCGGCATTCAAAAAAATATGCATTATTGTCGGGATGCTTTCCATTTTGCTTTATAACGCTTCGCCATATCTCGTGCGCTATGAATCCCCAAAACTCGTGTCTGCGTTTACCATCGGAGGTATCGGGCTTTTTGTAAGTTTTTTTATTCCAGCCTTACTTGCTTTTTATGAAATGTGGATTGGGTTCAGGCGTGATTAAGTTGAAGTGATTCGTAGTCTCGATTTTAAGTCATTTCCCACCTGCTCCCTTTTTTTAGAAAAGGGAGGCTTTTAGTTATCCATCCTTTGAATAAAAACAGGAGCCCCTATGCGACGTGTGTTTGCCTTTGTGCCTTTTTGCTTTTTGCTTGTTTGGTCTTTCACTCTTCAGGCCTCTACTCTTCCATCTTGGGCTTCCGAAGTAACACGTCTGATTGAGAATGGTGGAGTTTATGTCCAAAGTGCAGATGGGAAAATCTTATTCGATTATCAGGGAAATACGACCTTTGTCCCCGCTTCAACCCTTAAATTAGTGACGGGTCTTGCCGCACTCGAATTGTTAGGAAAAGAATATCGATTCAAAACGGAATTTTATCTTGATGTTGAGGGCGTGCTATATGTGAAAGGTTACGGAGATCCCTTTCTCGTTTCTGAAGAATTGGCCTCCATTGCCTCCTCAATCAAATCAAAAGGAGTTGGAGGTGTGAGTGAGATCGTGCTCGATCCTTCCTACTTCGAAGAAATTCTGGTGCCAGGGGTTTCAGCCTCACTTAATCCTTATGACGCCTTAAATTCTGCCCTGTCGGCGAATTTCAACACGATCTTCATCAATAAGAATTCCAGTGGAATTGAATCCGCCGAGCCGCAAACCCCCATGACGGAACTCACGCAAGCGCTTGCTCAAAGAGCTCCTTTAGGAAAAAGTCGGATCAACCTAGCTGCCAACCCCCAGGAATCGCTTTTATATGTCGGTCATTTGCTGAAGGCCTTTCTGCAAAAAGAAGGGGTGCTCGTGCAGGGAAAAATTATCCGGGGAAAAGTCAGTCCCCAGGCCAAGTTGGTGTATCGCCATTTTTCTTCCAAATCTTTAGAAGCGGTCGTTCAGGCAATGATGAAATACTCGACGAACTTTATAGCCAATCAACTCTTTTTAACCCTGGGAGTTGAAGGCTTGAGTGCCCCGGCCAATCTGGCGAAGGGCAAAAAAGTGATGACGGAGTTTCTGAAAAATCGGGTGGGACTGACTCAGTTTAATGTGGAAGAGGGTTCCGGCATTTCACGTGAGAATAAAATCACACCTGAGAATTTGCTGAGAGTACTCAAGTCTTTTGAAAAATATAAAAATCTGCTTCCTGAAAAACTCGATAAGATTTTGGCAAAGACGGGAACTTTGAACGGAGTGTCGTGTTTGGCGGGATATTTTGACTCAGCACAATTTAAAGAAGTGCGCTTTGTGATTTTGCTCAATCAAAAAGGCGGCTATCGCGAAAAGATTGCCCAGGTTTTATATGAGCATTTGAAGTGAGGGGGAGGCAGAATTCAGAAAACAGAAATTAGAAGTAAGAAGAGAATCTCTCATCTCAATCTTTCGGTAAGGACGAAGCATGTCTCGCCCTTAAAGAATTCGGAATTCGTTATCAGGATCTTACCGACAAAGATTTTGTCCACCTTCAACAGATTGGTGACCAAAACGGGCCCGGACTTCTTTTCTCAGGACAGCGTCACTGAAATAAACCGAGCATTGTGCTTTGGCAAAGCGGGCACAGTCTGAAGATGCAGAAACGGCTTCGGTGCGGGTTTCGGAGGTGCGGCAGGGTTTTCCGGGTTGGCAGGTGCGTGTAATGTTTGCGGTACAGGTTTCAGCGTATGAAGTGGCAGTGATCAGAAATAAAAAGAAAACAGGTAATAGTGATTTCATAAAAACTCCTTGGGCTTAAGCTTTAAGTGATGAAAACGTGCACTGGAAGTTACGAAATTATTTGGAATGAATCTATACTAAAGATAAAGATGGGTAGTGTTTTATAAGACCTGTTGATGTCGAAATCCCAAACGGATGAAAAACTCGCAACGGTAACCTCTTGCTGAAGTTTTGATTGAAGAAACCAGAATCTTTATTTTCCAGACAGAAATTATATAGGAGACGATATGAAAAAGATCAGGCAGTTTTTTTTGCTGACTGGAGTGGCTCTCACTTTTTTGGGGATGGGAGGTTTGGGGTGTACCCTCGGAGATGCTCCGGGCTCTTCCTCTTCGAGTGATACAGGTCTTGTTTATGTGGCTGATGACTCGACCGATTCCATTTATGTTCTGGAAAACATTTCTACCCTTTCTGGCACGGTGACTCCCGTGCGCACTTTGAATGGAGATACGACCGAGATTGTTCGTCCGACGGCAGTGGCTGTGGATAGTAAAAATGATCTTCTTTATGTGAGCGATACGACCGAGCAGAACATTCTCGTTTTTGTTCGAGCCTCTGAAAAAGATGGCGATGTCGCTCCTGGTCGTCGTTTCGCAGGGCTTAAAAAGGCAGGGGCACTTTATTATGATTCCAGCCACGATGACTTGTACGCCAGCGATCTGTTGGATGACGCTATTAAAGTCTGGGACAACGCGAGCAGTTTGTCTGACGGAGCAAACCCCACCCGCACTTTCTCATTAGAATATACTCCTGCCGGATTTATCTATGATCCCCAACGAGATCTTTTATATGTCTCAGATCCATCCCAGTTTGCCATTCTGGTCTATACAGAAACTTCTACTGCAACGACAATTCCCGATCCAGCCCGTACGATCAAAAATGAAACACGCGAATTTATTACGCTTGATAGCCTGACAATGAACACAGCGAACGATATTCTTTTTGTTGCAGAGAGCGAAAATCCCTCAATTGAAATTTTTGATGGTTTCTCAAAACTCACTGGAGTTAGCCCCGCCGATCGTGAATTGGAAGGAGGCTCTACCGTCCTCAGCAACAAAACGCGCCAGATCCTGTTTAATAGCAACCGGTTTTACGCGATTTTGGGAGATTCCAATTTTGGAATCTGGAGTTCGAATTTAAGTCAGTTGGAAGGTGATACGGCTCCCGATCAGAACGTGACTGTATCCGGAGCTGTCAATGTGGTTGGACTAGCGGTAGATACCGTTCATTAAGCCTTCTGTACTTTTGAGGATGATTTCAGTTTTCCGACTCAAGAAGTAGCACAGGAAAGTGGATGAAATGCTGGATGGATTTTTTTTTTAAGCTCCCTGATTTCCCAGAAGCGTTTTAAAACTTAAGATCGGCCAGCCCAGATCCTCGGCTTTTTTTCGAAGTTTTCTCTCCGGATTGACCACGCCTGGATATCCCACGGCCGTTAGAAGCGGGATGTCATGACAGCTATCCGCATAAAAGGCGCATTTCTTTAAAGAAACTCCCTGAGATTTCGCTTCCTTCTCAGCAACGATCACTTTCCCTTCCATGAAAGTAAACGGCTCCATCAGGTTTTTTTGGAGGATGTTATTTTCGATCACAGGTCCAATTGAGTAAGACGCATCCGCTTTTAAAAATTGCTCCAGATTTTTTATCGTCATGTAAGGGCCAGAAGAAACCAGGACAATCCGGTCTCCAGCCAATCGATGTTTTTCAATCAGTTCAATGGCCTCAAGATAAAGACGGGGTTTGACGAATTGATCGAGGACAAATTTCCCAATTTCCAGAATATTATGAATATTGGATCCTGCCAGGTCTGCAGTCGCAAGCTCATACATCTTGCGAACATCCCCAACGTAGATGATGCTTAGAAGCTTGTAGAGAAGGGCGTAGAGGAGTTTGCGTTTTTTTAAGTAGCCACGGCGAATCAGCTCGAGGGTCGTATAATAGCCTGAGACGCCGTTCATGAGGGTTCCGTCGACATCAAAGAAGGCAATCGATTTCATAGAGAATTCATTCCTGTTTCAGACATTGAAAAACAGATTTCAAAAATACAACGCTACAGGCTTTTATTTTTAGGATCAACCTTATCCTCCCCGTTGAGTTTCATCCAAATTCCCATCCAGAACCCGACGCAGGGCCATTTGAGCGGACAAAAGTCCTGCAAGAATTCCATCCTCAAAATGAAAACGAGAAGATTGGTTGAGTTGAGGAAAATCATAAGGGCTGAGGAGGTCATCTCCACTGGCCCTGATGCCTAGCTCGCGGGCAATGTCCCTCAGTTTTTTCCGTTGCAGCTCAATGAGCTCTTCAAAGGTTTTTTCAAGCTGTTTTGAAAGTGTCGTCATAAGATTTTTTGTTTTTCATTCCAGTGCGCCATTACCTGCCCTGCGGCTGTATGACCGCTTTTAACGGCTCCTTCCATGGTGGCTGGAAGATCCGTCGCCGTCCAGTCACCTGCCAAAAAAAGATTGGAAATCGGTGTGGTGCTGGCAAGCCTTAATTTTTGCGAATTTAAAGAAAACGAAGGGGTCGCTTTCAGCTCTTTGAGAACGCGACTGTGCACGAGGCCTGCCTGACGTGAGCTCGGAAGAGCCCGATGAAGATTCTCAAGAGCAAGCTGGACAAGATCTTGTGGTCCAAGATCTTTTAAATTTTTGGCCGCACTCATGACCAGGGAGAGATAACTTCCCTTTTGACTTAAGTTTTCAAGGAGGTTTCCCTTGTCGAAGGCCCAGTGGATGGGCGCATCAATAAAACCGATAAAAGAACAATCCAGGACTGGACGATCAAACCACAGATTGATGGAAAGAATGGGCGAGAATGAAAATTCATCCAGCGATTTGAAAAATAAAAAATTTCCTGCCGGTCCCTTTTTCAGACAGGTATTTAAGGCATCGGGTGGAAGAGCACTCAAGAAAAAATCGGCCTTCAGCTCTCGGCCATCCTCTAAAAGAATCTTCTCGATTTTATCCGGATTTTCTACAGAAGAAAGATGCATCTCAAATTTTGAAACTCCGCACTTCAAAAGCACCTGACCTCCTCGAGATTCGATAAAATTCCTGGCGGCGTGGACGTAAAGATCAGAAAGACCGACCTGGGAGAAAACCATCCTGGAAGCCTGCCGATTGTTTTTTAAAAAGGCCTCTCGCAAAACGATCGCCAGAAGATAAGCGGAGGCCTCCGAAACCGACTCGTTGAGGGTTGCCAGAATGAGAGGCTCCCAAAAGTTTTGAAGACTTTCTGTTGTCTGGCCTTGCAGGATCAGCCATTGCTCACACGATAGCTCATCCAGGGCTTGAAGCTGAGGGGAGCTGAGGGAAGCGACTGAGTTCATCAGGCGCATCATGGCCCATTTCTCTGAGCCTGAAAGGGTTTTTAATCGGAGGAGTCCCAAAAGCAAATGTAGCGGAGGAGGAAGGTTCGGGCACCTCAGGCTCGAGCGATTTCCGTTGAGATCGGCAAAGTCGACCTGGGCCTTTTCTTGAAACTTCAGTTTGGAGAACGTGCCGATGCGTTTTAAAAAATCGAAGGTGTGAGTATAACAGCCCATCATCAGGTGCTGACCATTGTCCAGAGGATCTCCGGTGGTTGTATCAGAAACGGAGTAGGCCCGTCCGCCCAGAATCGGACGACGCTCGAGGACGCAGACCTTTAAGCCTTTTTCTGCCAGCATCGTTGCGGCCGAAAGTCCTGCGAGTCCACCGCCAAGAACGATGACGTCGGATTGTGTCGATGCGATTTTGCTAGGTTGGGTATTCATGATTTAATGGTTCTGACTTCTGGATTTATCTATTCCCCTCCTTTGGAGGGATGCCCGCCAGGGCGGGGTGGTTCTAACGAGAAATTAAATTCAAAATTTTTCTTCTGCATTCTGTCCTGGATTACTTCGTTCCACTTACGTTCGCCGTTTTTCCTCCGTAGGAGGATAAGTCCGCCTTTGGCGGATCGCAAAGATGAAATTATCGTCACGCTTAGCGACGCGGCAATCCAGTGGGTTCAATTTTTCTGCACGGACGGTCCCCCTCCCATTTGCCTAAAAAAAACTGCGAGCCCATTCCTTGAGGGTGATGGAAATTTTTAGATAAGCAGGAAGCTTAACTTTTTCTTTGAGGACTTTACGGGGGTGGCGTTTGATTTTTTGAAGAATGCGATAATAGATTTTTCCCATGATCCATGCAGCCAACAGCGATTTGCGCGGGAGTTTTTTCATGCGACGAAAGGCCTGGGTGTAGATTTCTTCGGTTCGATTGATCTCGAAGCACATCAGAGAATCAAATCGGACGGAGAGCCTTCCTTGCAAAAGATCTTCCTCTGTGACTGAAAACCGGTTCATGTCCTCCTGAGGCAGGTAAATGCGCCCCAGAATGGCATCGCCTCGAATATCCCGCAGGATATTTGTCATCTGAAGGGCCCGGCCCAGCAAAATTGCCGCTTCTTCGGCTTCATCTCCTTCCACCTCAAAAATTTTCATACAGATCAGTCCGACGACCGAAGCGACACCGTAAGTATATTCGCAAAGCTCTCGAAAATTGGCGTAGCGGTTTTTCTCAAGGTCTTTTCCAACTCCTTCCAAAAGCTCTTCGAAATATTTTTTGGGAATGCCGAACTTTTCGATCGTGCATGAAATCTCCTGCATCACCCGATTTTCGGATCTTCCCTGGTAGGCCTTTTCGATCTCCATCTTCCATTGAGACAGTTTTTGATGTCCTTCTTCAGGCGAAGCGGATTCATCCACTGCATCATCCACCAGACGACTGAAGGCATAGACAGCCTCGATCCCACGCCGTTTGTGAGGAGGAAGAAAAAAGAAAGAGCTTAAAAAATTCGATTGGCTCTTTTGATTGATCTCCTGAACGGAGTTCATATTTTGGAGACGATGGATTTCCATAGAATTAAAAACTGATCTTTTCGGTTTAAGTGAGGTCGACTTAAGCTCCGACGATGAAGATCAAAACAGGCGCGATTTAAAATCGTCATTCCACCCAGCCAGGTACATTTGAGCTCCCAGGAAAGTCGCCCGCGAATCTTTGAGGGAAGAGGGCGTCCTTTATCAAAAAAAAACTTTGTAAAATTTCCAAGCTCTTCAAATAGGGCACTGGGGATTCTCGGTTGCTCAGAATCGAAAAGGTTCGCTGCACTCAAGGAGTGTCGGGATAAAAGATCGAGAGGAATGTAGAGGCGATCTTTTTTGAGATCGACGGCAATATCCTGCCAGAAATTGGCCAGCTGAAGCCCGGTGCAAAGGGCATTCGACATCTCAAACAAGGCTGGATCGGTGTAGCCAAAAAGTCTTAGGATCAGCTCTCCCACCGGATTAGCAGAATGGTTGCAGTACTCCAGAACCTCTTCCCAATTTTGATAGCGGCGCTTTTTTACATCCTGTTTAAAGGCTTTTAATAGATCTTCAAAGGGTTTTAAAGGCAGATTCATCTCCTGGAGGGTTTTTCCCAGGGCGATAAAAATTGGGTGTTTTCCTTCGCCTGTGCGACATTGTTGCAATAGCTCATCCCAGTGATTCAGTTTTTCAAGACGCTCTGTTTCTTGCTGACAAATCGCTTCCCGCCAGGCGGTGTCCGACTCAAAGTTTTCACGTGGAGGATAATTTTCATCGGCAAAATCATCGGCCAGTCGCGCAAAGGCATAAATGGCAAACACATGCCGTCGTTTGGATTTTGGGATCAGCAGGGAGCCAACTGGAAAATTTTCGTAATGCTTGCGGGCCAGTGATTCACAGTAGACGTAAGCTTCGAGGATAGAATGACTCATGATTTTTAGAATGGATGAACAAAAACTGTTTTTCCCTCAGGGGTTTTTAAGTGGAGCGGTGCGATCGATTCTAAAACCTCACGACGAATTGTTGCCAGACCGATCCATTTTTCAAATCGATCGGAGTAAGCTGTTCGGGTAAGAACTCCTACTTCTTTATCCTGACTGAACAAAGGAGTGGGAGATTCAAGCGATGGGTCTGAATCGAGCTGAACCTGAATCAGTTTTTTCTGAACTTTTCCGTAATGTTTGATTCGCGAAATGGTTTCCTGACCGATGTAGCAGCCCTTGGTGTAGCTCAAGGCCTCTTCCAGATTTGCCTCGGGAGGAAGGGTGTGCTCATTGACGTCGATTCCAAATTTTGGAATTTGAGATTCAATCGTGAGGGTTTCGTAAGCTTCTTCCGTCAGCGGCATTATCCCGTTTAAAGAATATTCCGCGCTTAAGTGCGCAATAAATTCAGCGGTCTCTTCATTTTCTAAAAGGAAGAAAACCGCGGGCTCAATAAAGCGGGTTGTCTGCAAAAAAGGAATTTTTTTCTCTTTCCAGCTCCAATCTCTTTTCGAACACTTTAAAACAAAGGGTTGTCCCGTATTTGCTTCAATAAATTCAGGCAGTTTTTTTCCGATAAGAAGAAGCCATTGATAGCGGGAAGAAAGGTTCTGCACACAAGTTTCGCTGAACATGAGCGGGATTTTCATTGCGTCCAAAAGACCTTCGACTTCGACTCTCGATGTTTTCGCCCAAAGCTGACCATTTGATAAAAAACATTCCAGGATGGCAATGAGGCGGCCCTTGGGGGTGAGCTGGCAGGCGATCATTCCGCTTTCGGGAGTGAGATCTTCCAGATCATTCGTCCATGTTGATTGCAAAACTTTTATTAAATCACTTCCTTCAAAACATAAAACGGCATCGGATAAGAGATGCCATCCGATGCCGTTTTGAATGACTGATAAAGAGCTCATCCTGAAAAGATTCCTCCCTATTTAATTAATACCCGATAATCATTCCTGGCGAGGGGGGCGGTGGAGTTTGTTTCAGGGGAAAACTGCTTCCTCCCGTGCTACCCGTGGTGGTTTTCTTTTTCTTCACAGCCGGATTGGGCTGCAGGGGAAGATCCAATCTCTGAAGATCTCCATTGATCGGAGTATAGACGGCTTCGAGCGGGAGATAACCTTCTTTCACCAAACGAATTCGATGGGGTTGGTTGAGGCTTAACTGGCCGAGCACTGCAGGCGTCAGCAGTCCGGTAGGCTGGTCATCCAGATAAACGGCAGCGCCCGGAGGATTGCTGATCACGCTTGCTTGCCCAATATTTCCTTTGGAGAGTTGGGCCTCGATATTCAGCGAAGAGGAGGGTAGCAGGGTTAAATTTCTTTCCCAGGGTTCATAGCCTTCTAGTTTAAGGGTGATGACATGCAAAGTGTTGGCCGATGCATTCAGAAGGGCTGGGGTTTTAAGGCCTGAATCTTTTTGATCTATCAGGATGCTGGCACCCGGAGGCGTTGATTTCAGATCCAGAGTTCCCTGGGGACTCGCCGGTGGAGTTGCGGCCGTTGGGTTTGTTTCGCTTAAGCCTGCAGGAGCTGAAGTCGGAAAGCCAGCCGGCGCTACAGTGGATTCTGTCGGAGGAGTTGTTATTGCGTTTGCTTCTGGAGCTGGAGGAGGAACGGGTGTTCCGGGAACGAGAGGAACGCTGGGAGTTGAAGGGATGCCTGGCATTGCAGGGGGCGTGGGTGTTTCCGGAATGACAGGCATCGGAGGCATTTTGGGAAGACTGTTGGTGATCTGCTGGATTTGATCCTGAGCTTGCTGAGCCTGTTTTTGCCATTGGTCTTGAATCTGGTTTGCGAGCTTGGTGTTGTTGTAATAGACCCAACCCCAGTAACCGCCAACGCCCAAAGCCGCCATAAACAAAAGAAGAAGAATGATAATTAAAGTTCCGGACGATTTTTTGGGAGCCGGTGAAAGCGGTGGTGTTTGGGGAGGAGGAGGGGGTGGCGGAGCCGACTGAACAGCGGGAGGTACCTGGGGTTCGTTCTGGGGTGTGTTTGGAGTTTGAGAATCAGTCATGGTCTGCTCCCTTTTTCAAAAGTGGTGAGTATGAATCGAGGTCCTAACGGATATTTTTATCGAAGTTCTGAAACGTATTGCGAAATCCATTCCTGCAAGGGTTTTAGCTCAGGCAGTTTTTCAAAGGCTTCACGGATATAGCCCAGCGAGGCTGGAACAGAAACCAGAAAATTCGGATTTTTCTTCACGGTATGGATGAACTGAAAACGCCCGGTATCTTTTAATTTGCGTTGCAGTGTAACCAGATAAAAAAGTTTTTGAAATTGAAATTTATCAGCAACCGGGAAACCTTCTTTCTCACGCTTCTCTAGATAATAATCCATCAAGATCTCCACGGCTTTCATCGACAAAACAATATAAGAGTCTCTAAGCAAGGCAACCAGATCATAAACTTCTGGCCCTTGAAGGGCATCCTGAAAATCGATCAGATAAAGCTGATAATCCTTCATCATCAGATTTCGACTTTGAAAATCGCGGTGGACGAAAAGAATCGGAGATTGGGCAATCTTGTGTGAAATGGGACGTGTCCATTCGATGAATTTATGTCTTTCAGTCTCAGGGACTTTTATCTGGAAGCGATCTTCGATTCCGTATTCCAGAAAATGATTAAACTCCCAGTTTAAAAGGGTTTCATCAAAACTGCGATGATAAGCCATGCAGGCTTTTGAAGGAGATTTACTCGTTTTTATCTGAAGCAAAATCAGCAAATCGATCGCTTTTTTGTAAAAAGAAATCTTCAGCGTCTCTGGCGTATCCTGAAGATAACTTTCCAAAAGACGATCGCCCAAATCTTCGAGCACCATCAGACGCTCCTCTTCAAACCATCCTAAAACTGAGGGAACCGGTATTTCGAGATTTTTGAGATAACGCTGGATATTCAGATATGGAAGTTCTTTTCGGTCGCCCTGGTAATTCGTAATTTCTTCGGACACCGATGAAAGGCCTTCGGGCATTTGCATGATCACATAGGTTTGCTGGTTTGAAAGATGCGCACGGTAATATGTGCGATAAGATGCGTGGCCGAAGAGTTTATCGACTTTAAGGATCTCACCCGGAAGATTCAGTTTTTCACTAATAATTTTCTGAAGGATTTGTTGCATGAGAAAAGGTCCTGTTATTTTTCGCACACTCTGTCTTAATCAGACTTTAAATGGATCGCTTTATCTGAGTGACTTGAAAAGCGTTCTTTATTTAATGGATCGGGTTCTGGAGGAAAAGGGTTGAGTGTTTGTTGAAATCCAGTCCAGATAATTTTGGGCTCCCTTGTGAATCGGAAGGGCCAGAATCTCCGGAACCTCATAAGGATGAAGCTCTGCCAGACGTTTTTCAAGTTTTGAGAAAAGTGCCTTTCGGGTTTTCATGACCATCAGAACTTCGGTGTCTTCACAGATTTTATCCTGCCAGAAATAAATCGAATGGATTTTGGGAATGAGGTTTACGCAGGCGATCATTTTTTCCTGAACCAAAACCCGTCCAATTTTTTGCGCGACAGGCAGCGAATTCAGGGTGGATAAAATCAGCACATACGATTGGGCAGTGAGAGGCACATTATCCTCATTCATGAAGAGCCGGTTTTGCGCATTCGGTGCACGGGCAGATGTTTCTTAAGTGATCGTAGGAATAAATTCCGGTATCGTGGCCATCGCTAAAAGTAAACTGAACGGCATACCGACCGACAGGTTGAATTTTAGTCACTTCTGTCGGTTGTGAGGCGAAAGAGGGAAGTGCAATGCCACCATCGGGGGTGCGTGCCTCTGAGTTCTTGCACATCACACAGGGGCATTTGCGTCGCAAATACCCTATCTCTAAAGCGCTTTGATGATCATCCTCCCACAAAATCCGGATATAGTTTCCACTTTTTTGAATGGATCTGGGCTGCATGATTATTTCCTTTTCTGTTTCAGCTTTTCATGGCCCTTCAGAATCATCGTCTCGGTTGTATTCCAGTCAATGCACTGATCGGTCACGGAAACACCGTACTTAAGGTGAATTAGATCCGAAGGGATGGATTGATTGCCTTCAAACAAATTGCTTTCGATCATCACTCCCACCAGGGAAGTGCTTCCAGCAATCATCTGATCGAGAATTGAATCAAAAACCAGAGGCTGACGATTGTGGTCTTTGTTTGAATTGCCATGGCTGCAATCAATCATGATTTTTTTTCTTAATTTTTCTTTTTCGAGAATTTTTTCGCAATACGCGACGCTTTCGGCATCGTAGTTGGATTTGCTTTTTCCGCCACGCAACACCACATGGCTATAAGGATTTCCGCGGGTTTTAAAGACAGAGACCCGACCGGAGTCATCAATTCCCAAAAAATGATGGGAGGAAAGAGCAGATTTCATGGCGTCGATAGCGACCTGGATGTTTCCATCGGTTCCATTTTTAAAGCCGATTGGAGTTGAGAGTCCGCTGGCCATTTCGCGATGGGTTTGGGATTCGGTTGTGCGGGCGCCAATGGCCGACCAGCAGATCAGCTCGGAGAGATATTGCGGCATGATGGGATCCAGGGCCTCGGTGGCGGTGGGAAGACCCATCCCGACAATCTTTAATAGTATGTTTCTGGCAAGCTTGATTCCTTCTTCGATCTGAAATGAATCATCCATTTTGGGATCGTTGATGAGGCCTTTCCAGCCAATCGTCGTGCGGGGTTTTTCAAAATAGACCCGCATGACCAAAAAGAGCTCATCTTGTACCTGATCTGACAGTTTTTTAAGCCGCTCGGCATATTCAATGGCCGCCTTGGGATCGTGGATAGAGCAGGGGCCAATCACCACCAAAAGGCGGGAATCCTTGCCATCCAGGATATTCTGAATGGCTTTTCGACCTTCAGTGACGGTTTGGATGTGGTCCTCGGTGAGAGGGAGAAGTTCCTGGATTTGTTGAGGAGAAGAAAGGAGATAAGATCCTTCGACATAGGTATTGATCAGTTGTTGTGATCTCATATTTTTGTTCATTTCTGGGTTGCGGCCTGAAGGGCCATTTGATTAGATTGTGTCCAAATTTATCCATGTGGAGGATTTTAAAACATGCTAATACAGCAAATAAACCCTATCCAAGCCAAGGAAATTCTCGATCAAAATTCCGAGGTTGTCTATCTCGATGTCCGCTCTGTGCCCGAATTCAAAGAAGGTCATGCCACCGGAGCCCTCAACATTCCCATCTTTCACAAAACACCCCAAGGCATGATTCCTAACCCTGAATTTTTAAAAGTCGTCGAAAAAGTGCTATCTAAAGAAAAGCCTCTCATTGTGGGTTGCATGATGGGAGGACGCTCGCAAAAAGCCTGCGAAGCCCTGGCACAGGCAGGTTTTTCGACACTTTATAACGTTCAGGGAGGTTATGGTGGAAGCCCTGCCCAAACCGGCTGGAGAGATTTGGGTCTGCCCGTGAGCGATGAGAATGGCGAGGGGGTGAGTTATGAATCCTTATTATCAAGATAATCTATAAACGTGATCTTGGTCATTTCAATTAAAGTTTCATTAAAGCAAAGAACCGTCCAAGAAAAACAACTCTTTTTGCTGTGCTTCAGTAAATAATCTTTCAACAACGAGGTCTCTCTTATGTCATCCGCCGACAGCTATAAAACTCAAGCCTCACTCTCCTCGGGCTCAAAAACCTATACCTATTTCAGCCTACAAAAACTGGCAGCCTCTCATCCTTCGATTCAATGTCTTCCTTTTTCCTTACGCATCCTCCTTGAAAACCTGCTGCGCCATGAAGATGGGGTTTCGGTCAAAAAAGAAGACATTCAGGCCATTATTGACTGGGATCCAAAAACAAAGCCTACCAAAGAAATTTCTTTTCGCCCTGCCCGTGTCATCCTTCAGGATTTTACCGGCGTTCCTGCCGTCGTCGATTTGGCAGCCATGCGTGAGGCAATCCAAAAGTTGGGAGGTGATCCCAAAAAGATTAACCCCCTTCAGCCGGTGGACTTGGTTATCGATCACTCGGTGCAGGTTGATTTTGCTGGAACTGCCGATTCCCTTCAGAAAAATGCCGATCTCGAATTCGAGCGCAATCAGGAGCGGTATCGCTTTTTACGCTGGGGCTCTCAGGCCTTCGATAACTTTAGAGTCGTCCCGCCCGATACCGGCATTGTTCATCAGGTAAATCTGGAATACCTCGCTCACGGTGTGATGACGGCGACGGCCGCATCCGCTCAGTATGTTTATCCGGATACCCTTGTGGGAACCGATTCGCACACGACGATGATCAACGGACTTGGGGTGGTCGGTTGGGGCGTCGGTGGAATTGAGGCCGAAGCGGCGATGCTCGGTCAGCCGATTTCAATGCTTATCCCTGAAGTCATAGGATTTAACCTCAAAGGAAAGCTTCCTGAAGGTGCCACCGCCACCGACCTGGTCCTTACCATTACTCAGATGTTACGCAAAAAAGGAGTGGTTGGAAAATTCGTCGAATTTTATGGGTCTGGACTGAAAGACCTTTCTCTTCCGGACCGTGCAACGGTTGCCAATATGGCTCCCGAATATGGTGCAACAATCGGATTTTTCCCGGTCGATGGAGAAACGGTTCGGTATCTGGAGTTCACAGGTCGTGCCGAGGCTGCCTGTCTTTTAAATGATTACACTCGCGCTCAGGATCTTTTCCGGACCGATCAGCAGCAAGACCCGATCTTCTCCGATACCCTCGAGCTCGATCTTTCAACCGTTGTTCCCTGTTTGGCAGGTCCCAAGCGTCCCCAAGATCGGGTCAACCTTCCAGAAATCAAAACCTCCTTTTTAGAAAAACTTCCCGAGATGAAGCCCAAGGGAGAAACCAAAGCCAATTCCTCTACTTCACTCAAAGACGGAGACATCGTCATTGCGGCGATTACCAGCTGTACCAACACCTCAAATCCATCCGTCCTCATTGCCGCAGGATTGCTGGCCCAAAAAGCTGTTGAAAAAGGACTCATTTCCAAACCTTGGGTGAAAACCTCGCTGGCTCCGGGCTCCCAGGTCGTCACCGAATATCTGGGGCGTGCAGGACTTTTATCTTCGCTTGAAAAATTGGGTTTTTACGTCGTGGGTTATGGTTGCACGACCTGTATCGGAAACAGTGGACCGCTCGATGAAAAAATCTCTGAAAATGTTCGGTCTGCGAATCTCGTGGTAGCTTCGGTTCTCAGTGGAAACCGTAACTTTGAAGGACGGATTAACCCCGATGTGCGCGCCAACTATCTGGCCTCTCCGCCTCTGGTGGTAGCCTATGCCCTGGCTGGCTCCATTACCCTCGATTTGAAAACCGAGGCTTTGGGAAAAGATGCGGCAGGAAATCCAGTTTTCCTGAAAGATATCTGGCCGAGCCAAAACGAGATTACAGAGTCTTTAAGACAGGCGATGGGCGAAGGAATGTTTGCCAAAACCTATTCGAATGTCTTTTTAGGAGATGCGGCCTGGCAAAAGCTCGCCTACCCAAAAGGAGAAATTTTTGAGTGGGATACAAAATCGACCTACGTGAAACATCCTCCTTATTTTGAAAATTTCAAATCCAAACCAGATCCGGTTCAGGATCTTCAAAATGCCCGCGTACTTGCCTTATTGGGTGATTCCGTAACGACCGATCATATCTCACCCGCTGGATCAATCAAGACCTCCAGCCCTGCCGGAGTTTATCTGCAAAAGCTGGGTGTTCAACCCGTCGATTTCAATTCTTATGGGGCGCGTCGCGGAAACCACGAGGTGATGGTGCGGGGAACATTTGCCAATATCCGTATCAAAAATCTTTTGGTACCTGGCACCGAAGGTGGTGTGACCCTGCATTTACCTGGGTCCGAGCAGCTTTCGATTTACGATGCTGCCATGCGCTACCGTGAAGAAAAAGTGCCTCTGATCGTGATTGCAGGAAAAGAATATGGAACCGGTTCATCGCGTGACTGGGCAGCAAAAGGAACCGCGCTGTTAGGCGTGAAAGCGGTGCTTGCCGAAAGTTTTGAGCGGATTCACCGCAGCAATCTTGTGGGGATGGGGATTTTGCCGCTGCAGTTTAAAGATGGAGAAAATGCCCAGAGCCTGCAAATCACGGGTCATGAAACCTTCTCGATCGATGCTCTTTCTGAAAACTTAAAGCCCCTGCAACCTCTCACGCTTCGAATCATCTCCGGCTCACAAACCCGATCGATCAGTGTCATCCTGCGTATGGATACTCCTTACGAGATCGAATATTTCCGTCACGGTGGAATTTTGCCTTACGTTCTCAGACAGCTTGTCGGTTAAGCGTTTGCGTTTTTCAAGCCCTGCGAAAAGAAAAAAACGAGAAGGCTTTCAAAAGATCTCATCCATAGAAAAAGATGCGAGAAGTTTTATCTCAAACGGCCAGTTTCTTGAGGATTTTTTGTTTTTATCTGAATCACCGGATCTCGCAATTGATAGTGAACTCCTTTGATCTCCGCAGGTATGGCGGTGGGAGAGGCGATGATCATCCCATGAAAATGATCTGACTGAACCTGTGCGACATTTCTGGGTGGAGGATAAAACGTAGCCTGAATTCCGCTGTCGTTGGTCCGTTGCGATTCGTTTCCATCTCTACAGGCTGAGAGAATGAGCGCTCCCAGGATAAGAGCCAGGGCTGTTTTGCGCATGGGTATTTCCTTCCTTCACTAAGACCGATAAAAACTTACTGGGCATCTTCTGCATATGCCACACAGATCGTCATCCAGCTTCCTCCATCAGGCGCAGTTCCAATCGAAAAACGGAGGGGATCCCCTTTCACAAAAGAATTGTTGGCCGTGGTTGAATCCCAGGTGGTGGATGCATTTTTCGTACAGGTTGCGGAAGTTGTAACTGTGTCTCCACTGGCATCTTCGAGCGTATAGGTCGGTGTGGCTGTAGAGCTTGTCGTATAACAGGATGTCGAAATGAGGGTTGCGTTTTGGTTGAAGATAAACATGGGAATGAGATCGTCATCGGCAGTCGCACTCTTGATCGTCATACACTTCGTTTGCCGATAAGGAATCACCCGTTTGGTGTTCAGCGCGACGCCGATCACAAGCTGATCGTCGTCGGTGTCGATGGCGATCTGGCCAGCCGCATTGACTGTGGGACTTGAAACTCCTGATCCAACAGGAATCCTGAAAGAGCTGGCCCCGCTGTAATCCTGCGCTCCTGTAGAGGTAATGCCGATACTTCCGGAAAGATCACCGCCTACAATGGTTCCATCCGTAATATCCGAAGATGTGATGCTACCTGAAAGATTAAGCTTTGAATAGGCAATGCCCGCTGCGGTACCAATGTCGGCGTTGACGATTTCTCCATCGTTGATTTTCGCCGAAGTCACTGCATTGTTAGTGAGATCTCCTGTACCAATGCTGCCTGCAAGATTGAGTTTGGAATAGGCGATGGCTGCTGAAGAGGAAATGTCTGCATTTACGATATCCCCATCCTGGATCATCCCCGTCGTTATTTTTCCAGTCCCGATACTCGTCACTCCTGATGAGTTCACCGTGATATCCCCAGTCAATGAGGTGGCTGTTGCGACGTTGGATCCATTTCCAATCAAGACGGAGCCGGAGCTTAACGAGGCGAGTTTTGAGAAGGAGATCCCAGCGCTGGCGTTGATATCGTTATTGACGATTTCTCCATCCAGAATCTTGGCGGAGGTGACGGCATTGTTGGTGAGATCGCCAGCGACAATGCTGCCTGAAAGATTGAGTTTGGAATAAGCGATGCTTGCTGCGGCATTGATATCGGAATTCACGATGGATCCGTCGGTGATTTCAGCGCTATCGATGCTTCCTCCCAAAGATCCGCTGCCGATGGTTGTCCAGGCGGCTCCATCGTAGACCTTCAAAAGATTGGCCGTCGCGTCCCAGAATAAAAGTCCTTCTCCCGATGCGGGATTGGTTGGATCGGCAGCTCCCTGAGGAAGCTTTAAACCCTTACCCTGATCGGTTGCCGCGGAGAGATCGAATAGATCAGAGTGAGAAGCGGAGGCGAGTTTGCTTAGATCGATTGCAGCCGAAGAGGAAATGTCAGGGTTTGCAATGCTTCCATCGCTGATCTTCGCCGAAGTGACAACGTCATCTGCGAGCTTGGGAGTGGTGATGGCGTTGTCTGCAACTTTGGGTGTTGTGACGGCCCCATCACTGATTTTGGAAGTTGTGACAGCATTGTCGTGAAGTTGCGTTGAATCCACGCTTCCATCGGGTAGTGTGAAGCTTCCACTGACCTGAAGATTCCCACCAATCACGACATTTCCTTCCTTGGTGACTTTAAACCGGTCGGTTCCATTGTCCTGAACAGTCAGGTAACTGGAGTTTGAAACCGATGAATTGGCGTTGATCAATAAGGTTGCGTTATTCGAACTTGTCGTGTTGGGGGCCTGGGAAAGAACTACCTGGCCCGTGTAGGAATTTGTTCCCGTCCAGCTAAAAGCAGAACCAGTATCAATTTCAATACTTCCATTGCTAAATGAAAGTCCGCTGCCAAGAATTGAGCCAAAAAATCCTGGCTCGAGGGCCCTGGCGGTATTGGCGACTTCAGCCACATCGCTATACTCTGCAACTCTTGCATACGGAGTTGTAGAAAATTCCAGGCGGGGAGATAGCACATCCCCATCGATGGAGAATTCCAGACAGAGATCTTCGCTAAGATTCATCTGATTTCGCTGTTCGTCGGTTAGGCTATCGAGGGAAATGTTTGTCTGAAAGATTCCGTTTTCTTCGAATTCAATATTTTTGGTCGTGCTGAAGATGATTTCAGAGCTCGAGCAGTCTGGATAAAGGCTGAAAACAAGCGTGTGAACCCCGGTCACGTTTTCCCCATCCAGACTGGTCATGCTCCCCTGAATGGGAATGGCATGGCGGCTTGCAAAACATTGTTTGGGATCCATAGCTGCCAAAAGGATCACGGCAGCCATGAAGATAAAAAAAGTGGAAATGCGGAAGTGGGGCATCTTAGGCATTCCTTCATTTTTATGGACGTATCTTTTGTGGGGGTGTTTGCCTTACTTTTAAAGGAGCGGTTGGAAGGGATGAAGGAATAAGCAGAATTTTTAGGAAAGAATAAAAAAGGAGAAGAGTTTGTAAACCTTGCTAAAAGCTACTGAAATTTTATGAATCAAAAAGACCATCGATTTTAGATGCCAGGATAAAATCGTTCTCAGAAAGTCCATTGATGGCATGGGTCCATAGGCTCACCTCAACCTGGTTGTAGTGGACCTTGAAATCCGGATGATGACCCTCTTTTTCAGCAAGTTCTGCCATCTGATTGACAAATCGCATGGCCTCTAAAAAATCCTTAAACTTGAATTTTTTATAGAGAATATTTTTTTGAAGATTCCAGTTTTGAACCTGCTTCAGAAGAATTCGGATTTCTGATTCGCTCAGTCCGAAAGATCCTCCTTCACAGGGAACACATTTTTTTTCACGGAGTGACATCATTTTCTCCTTTTTCAAGTGAGCTAAATCCATGAACTCAATCTCTTCTTCCAATGTCCCAACCTGGACCTTTCATATCGACCTGGATGGCAATTTTTTTCATGATGGAGTCGAGTGGGAAGAAGAGAACCTTCTCTTACACTTTATGCAAACCCTTCAAAAAGAAAAAGACCACTGGCTTGCCTTTTGCCAGGGAGAGCGGTGTCTTTTTTATGCCGAGGATACGCCTTACGTGGTGCAGGATTTTCAGATGCTAGAGAATCAGATTCTTCTCAGGTTTAAAGGGGGTTACGAAGAAATTCTTGATCCGTCGACGCTCCAGGTAGGCAAGGATTCCGTCTTTTACTGTCGTGTCAGACAGAAAGAATTTGAGGCCCGCTTTCATCGCAAGGCCTTTTTTGAGCTCGCAAAATCGATCGGGCTGAATCCTGAGGATGGTTTTTTTTATTTAATTCTTGGAAAGAAAAAATATCGGATCGAAGGAGTGAGGATGGAGAAAGGTTGAGAAACAAAAAAGCACTGAGCCGGATATAACTCAGTGCCTGCAAAAAAGCGCGAGACGGGTCTCGAACCCGCGACCCTCAGCTTGGGAAACTTTTGAGGCAAAATTGGAAAAATCGCAGTTTTATTCGATGTTTAATTCATAAATAAAAACAATCACTTACCACCATGCATTACCGAAGGCGCCTGACTACTTCCTACTCTTCTTGAACCTCTTACCCCGAATTTACCCCGAAAATGGATCGGATTCTGAAGGGTCTTCCTGTATTGGGCAGCGGACTGCTGCCTCATTGGAACAATAGTTTATAAGGGACACTTTTTTGGAATTTTTCCCTCCAACATACCCTACAAAATAAAAAGGGGAGGAAAGGAATCATCAGAAAATTTAACAATCGGTTTATTTTATTTATTCTAAACATGATCAAGCTCTGTTTATAAGATAATTTTTAAACTAATATTTGAAATCAGTTTATTATTATGCATAATAACAGGTAATGTCCCCACTAAAACATAGAAAACTGAACCTTTTGATCAACACGTGGCCTCCAGGGGTTGTGTATGTCTCGTCCTGGCTAAACCGGAAAGGATACAGCTCCGATCTCCTCCAAGGGTATAAAAAAAGTAATTGGATCACGACCGTAGGAGACAACGCGATTGCACGCTCGGGCGACACCGTCAGTTGGGAGGGAGGCGTCTATGCCCTCCAAAACCAGTTGGAGCTTGCGGTGCATGTGGGAGGAAAAACAAGCTTGGAGATGTCCGGCTTTACCCATTATGTGCGTCTTCAGCAACCCCAGGTGTTTCTTTTTGGAAGTCCGGGCGTACGTCTACCGGTATGGTTTAAGAATTATGATTGGAAGGCGAAGATCCATTTTGTTAATAGCAATCTTTTTGGCGGTTTAAAAAAACTCGGTATCACTCAAAAACAAACCGGAAGTTTTGCAATTAAGCTCTCCTCTCCGGAGAGAGCCATCCTGGAAGTTCTTTCCCGGGTTCCTCAACAACAATCGTTTGAAGAAGCCTTTCATCTCATGGAAGGTTTAAACACGCTTCGTCCAACCTTGGTCCAGCAGCTGCTGGAAAACTGCAAGTCCATCAAGGTCAAACGTCTGTTCATGTTCATGGCCGAGAAATCAAACCATCCTTGGGTGAAGAAATTGAATTTAAAAAAAATCGATTTTGGAAAAGGAAAGCGCTCCATTGTTCCCGCCGGGGTCTTCGATCAAAAATATCAAATCACGGTTCCTAAAAATTACTATCCGGAAACCGAGGGATCTTCCAAATGAAAGACAGCCGTTTTTTCAAACAAGCGTATCTGATGCTTCGCCTCTTGCCTTACGTCGCCAAAGAAAAATGCTTCGGCCTCAAAGGCGGGACGGCGATTAATCTTTTTGTGCGGGACATGCCCCGATTATCGGTGGACATCGATCTCACCTACCTTCCTCTTAAATCCCGTGAAGAATCATTAAAAAATATTCACGGTTTATTTAATCAGCCACAACCGTCCTATCCACGAGCTGCTCAATCCAAAACTGATAGACTTTAAAAAAACTTTCGAGAGCGATTTTGCCGGAATGACGGCTCGAGAGGTGTCTTATCAAGAGCTCGACCAAGCCAGAAAAACCCTGATCGCAAAGCTCAAAAAAGAATTGTCCGAAGCGGAGCGCCAATTCCTGCTGTCGGTAAAAGAAAGGACCCCTAATTGGAGATTGCTGGGGCTCAAAGGAATCGAGAATCTTCCTGCGGTGCAATGGAAGCTTGAGAATTTAGGGAGAATGAAGCCGCCAATACATCGGAAGGCGGTTGAAAGGTTAAAAGCCATTTTAGATTTGTGATTTTTTTAAAGAAAATTTACTCGTTGTCGTCAGGATTTGACGAAGACAACCGACTACTTCCTACTCTTCTTGAACCTCATACCCCGAATTTACCCCTAAAATTAGGTTTGAAAAATCGAATTAGATTTCTAGATCGGCGACTGTCTTTTTAACTTGGTAACGAAGATTAGAATTTCTTACGAACCCTTTCCACAAAGGGTAAAACCTGCTGGTAAATCTCCGTCTGTTTTACCCGGGCGGCCATGAGGTTATTGGGTTCAATAAATCTTGCAGACCAGGCAGGTCCTACCGAATCTTCATTTGCAAATTTTTCTAAAATACTTTGCAGGCCCTCTCGCACCAGCCCTTCTTTTAAAAAAGGAGAGATCTCTTCGAAGCAAGAAATCGCCCCTTCTTTATAGTGGGCAATGAGCGAGTAAATGTCATACGCATCTTTTTCCTTATAGCGCTCGGAGATTGTAATCCCTTTCATCGCCAGAATGCTCACCAAGTCTGCCATCCTCAGCTCGCATTTCTGATGGCTTCCCTCGGGCAGATATCCGTCTAGTTGAATCAGGACATGATGGTCCGGTAAAAGATCGGCTCCCCTGGCCTTGCGGGCCAGAAAATCCTCCTGCACTTTTTGATGGCGATGTTTTTTAGCCGTTCCGCCGTATTCCCCGGCCAAAAAATCAACTGTTAAGGCCAGGCCTTTGTGGACGATCTCAAATGAAAAAGGAATCTCCAAACCGCGTCGATCCTTTCGAGGTCTATACCCCCGCTTTTCCAGCAGCTCTACAATGCCCGCATATTGATCTTTAGAGATGGTATTAAAATCCACCGCCAGATCGATGTCGATCGAGCCCACATGCTCAAATGGATCGGAAGGTTTTTGAAACTGTTTCAGCAGATAATAAGGCGCCCATCCCCCGACCAGATAAAGGGCCTGACGGTAGCGGCCCAAAATGGTCATCAGCTCCAAAAGAACCGATTGGGAGAGATTGGCCTCCTTGTTTTCGAAATGGGTACTGAAGCGCTCGCTCATAGTTTCAATACCTGTTCTCGAAGATACTCCGCCTGCTCCCGCCCTCGGGCCGGATATTTATAGAGATCCAAGTAGAGCTGGATGTTATTGACGACTGAGAAGCCTTTCAAACTTTGGGCTTGAGCCAAAATCTTAGGGTCTTGGGGAATCACGAGATTTACATTTCCGCTGATCTCCACATCCACAAGTTTTAAATACTTTTTCCAGTAAGCTATTTTGTCCGCATCCTCGACATAGAAATCGATGAGCTGATAGCGCACGTAAGGTGCCACCAAAGAGGCCCCGCACATCCTAGTGAGAGCATAGGATTGCTTTTTATCTGCCTGTTTGATTTTTCTCAATATCTCCTCCGGAGAATCCGGCGAGTAATAGGAGATGAGGGTATTGGCCTCAAAAAAGTAGAGATCCCGGATGATATCGAGAAGCAGACCGGTCGAGGTGAGGTGAAGTCGCTGTCCTATTTTTAAAAAACCTTTTTGCCTCAGAAAGTTGGCAAACTTCGAAATAAACCCGAGGCTTAAATTCGAGAGCGCGGCAAATTCGCGGAGGGTGAGGGATTTCTCCCGATTGTTGATCAACAGGGCCGTCATCCAACGCCGCTCTGGGGTATTGATAAAAACGGCCGTTTCACCGAT
>JBPOIC010000054.1:0-5722 GCA_052034865.1 Myxococcota bacterium
TTGGAATCCGGATTTTTATTTTTTGATTCTTTTCCATTTCATTTCATCAATCCTCTTTAGCTCAGATCCTGAATGGATTTCCCGTCTGTCCTGATTTTAACAATCGTCTGGCATGAGTTGTGCTTTATTCTAAAGCATGAACTTGTCTTTTATCGCTCAAGCCTACCAGAAAACCCTGCACACTCTTCTTCCCGCTGCTACCAAGACCAAAGAAGAGATCAAACAATCCCTTCAGAATCTTTCAAATGATGCCGCGCAAGCCAAGGCGAGCGTGAAGCAGCTGTGGGATCTGGAGCAAAGAAAGGATCTTAATAGCTGGAACACGAGAGTGACAGGCAAGATGGGCCCTTGGGATGTGCCGTTTTTAAGAGCCACGGACTTTCAATCGAAGAATCCAGCCCTCAACTCTTTAGATCATCAGGTAAATAACCTGACGGGGCTTTTGAGCGGGGCTGTGAATTCGGTCACGAATGCAGCGGGGGTGTGTCTGTTGGATCTTCCTGCAGCCTTAGAGGATGAGAGTGTGCGCCGAGGAGGGCCGAGCATCAACGAGCTGATGGTGGTGGCTCAGTTAACGGAAGGGCCCGGGCCTGTCTTTAAGGCAGACGATGCATTGGCGTATGGGTTGGGGGTGCTTGCCAAGACCTCCCGATGGGTTAGGGGTGCTAAAGTTGTTTCTAAAGAGATGGAAGTAGGAGAGAAGTTGCTGTCAGAGGCAATACATTCAAATCAATTGCCATCTCTAGATAAGCTTTCACAAGCGGCCGCTGAAATGGATCGCAATGGGCTTACCAAGGCGGGAAGGGCGTTGCAGAAACATAGTGACCGAGTAGGAAGTGCGTTTGCGAAACCTTCAAGCAAGAATTTTAAAAACTTAAATCACGAGGGACAAAGAGTCGTGGATGAGATACTGAATAATCCATTAAGTAAAATGAAATTCGGATATAGTAAAACACTTGGAGCTAAGGTGATTGATATAAAAACACCTGAAAATATTGGCATTAGGTATGATGAACAACTCAATTTTATAGGAGTGCTTGAGCCATGATGATCCATAACGCAGAAATAGTTATCGCCAGCGATTTTGAGCATGAAAAAGTATATGCCCAGATTTTGATAGATAAAGAGGAGTTTGCATTGATTACTCAAGAAGAGGATGTCCACATTACATTTTATCCCCAGACTTCCGGCAAACCCTGGAACTTTAAATTTGATGAAATGATAGAAATTCTCACAAAAGCAAAAGCACATCTGACTCAAGTGAAATAGTTTTGTGCTTGGGTTTCAGACAAAGACCCGTAGAGGAATTATGTTGATACCAAGATACTGCAGAAGAAGAGGATTTAAATCCTGAGCAGTTAAAAGTGATGATCCAAATCCTGAAAAACTATGAAGCTAATTATGTAAAAAAGCTGGATCCCAAATCGATCATTTCTAAAACAGAGTTCAATCCACCTCCATGCCATATCATCACATTTATCGCCACGATACCCGCGAAAGAATACCTCGAGTTATTCAAGCAGCTCATCGAGTTTTTAGAAGACGCCGTGAAGAAAAATAAGACGGTGAGGTTTTCGTAGTAGAGATGAGGGAGGCTTTTAATACGGATCTGATTTTTTTTTCAAAAAGCTTACACTTTGAAGAAGAGAACCGGTGATTGCCGCAAAACTGTCCGAACCTTGATGCAGAGATCTTTCGCCAATCACCGGATCTACATCCGAATTTCCTTTTGTTATTTTCTTTCCGTTACTTCCAAAATCGCACAGTCCTGGATGGAAAAGTCAAAACCATTGGCAGAGAAGAGTCCACTGCAGGAGAGGTTGAGGTTTGAGTCGAGAGTAAAGATCACTTCATCAAATGCAGTGTAGCTGACCGTGTTCACTTTCATCGAAGGATTCATCTCTACCTGGATGGTACTGCCATTTTGATTCAGATCGAACAGGACCTTGGCATTTCCCTGAAGGACAAAATCACCGCGTTTACAATTTTCTGCCTGGATTAAAAAATCAACACTTGCCTGAAGTGGATTTTCACTGCAGCCGTAACTGGTGTCATCCGCTGTAACCGTAATACTGCCGGATTCACATGCGCTCACATTTTCAATGGCGGTGATGGCATTGTTGAATTGGTTGCAATCGGATGCAAGATACAAGCCGGAAGAAGGATTGGAATAAAGCGGTGAAAACTCAGTCAACAGATTGCTGAGTTGTGAGTCGACTTCCTGTTGGGTGAGGATGGGACTTGTGTTCAAATCGGGATTGTTTTCTGATCCGCAGGAAGAAGAAAGAAGGAGTACGAACACAAGCATGAGAAGTGCGATATTTTTTTTCATAAGAAGATCTCCAGTGGAAAAAATGAATGTTGTTGATGGTTATAAATGGGTTTGAAAAAATCCTGCATCATAGATACTGCTGTCCAGAGTTTTGTTGGGATAATCAGAGAATTCTGTATTCTCTAATTGCCTGGATCCCACCTTAATCTTCTGGATTGTTTCATTTTACTTTCGTTATCCTCTACAAAAAAACTTTCATCCTGGCGCTGATCCTGTTTTTTCGCAGTTCTCTTGTCCCTGATCTAATCGTCAATCCGACCATAAAGCGCTGTAAATTTTACAGAGGCTGTTTTTGTCTTTTTTCATGAAATCTTCTTAAAAGAAAAAGAGAAAAACCTCCCAACAGAAAGTGAGTGAAGGAGAAAAAAGATACTGTTGGATCTGGATTTGAAAGACTGCAGCCCCCTGAGCTTGTGCCTGCATTCAGGTTAAGTTGAGTACAAACACTCGGTGATTCTGATGTGCACGTGAAACCTTCCTCTATCGTACAACCGCTGGAGCACCCATCTCCATTATTCAGATTGTTATCGTCACAGGCTTCAATAGGGTCTTTTAGACCGCTGCCACAGGTTTCTCCATTGGCAACCATCTCCGCATAGACTGAGGCGCTCACCAGGCTGATGGAATGCGATATGATAAGTGGTCCCTGAAGCGCATGGGCGATGGCATCCTCCACAACAACCCAGTCTCCATCTGAAACCGCATAGATGCAGTCATTCAAAGTCTGATCGCAGGGAGCTACGCCGGGATAGAAATAAACCGAGGCACTTGAAACAGAAGACGTCAAAGCAAGGATGAGCACGAGCAGGATGAATTTAATTCGTCTTATCAAATGATTCACGGAAGATTCTCCTTTTTCAATCCTCTTCGAACATAAGCGAGGACTGTTAATCCGAATGCGTACGATACAATGGAGTAAGGCGTGAGGGTAGAAGATGCGTGAAGAGAACACCCGCTTCCTTCCAGAAGATAACTCAAAGATGGGTCGGTCGGATCTGAGGTGTCTGTCGGAGGATTCTCGCCTTCATCTAAAGGTGGAAGTTCTGGGTCTTGAGGCTCTTCCGTAGGTGAAGAGGGATCAGGTTCTGTAAAAGTTTCAAGACGACAATGATCGTCGCATCCATCGAGATTGAAATGATTTGCATCATCGCATTCTTCGGTTCCATCCGTCGCAATCTTTCCATTCCCGCAGTACTCAGGTCGATCATCATCCACAATGATCAGATGGGCCGGATTGGGAGCGAGAATCGACGCCCCGGCGCTGGAATTGCTTAGTGTCAGAATAACGGTTTCATTAGGGGTTTCTGCAACGGTGTCATCAATGATGGGAATTAAAACGGTTTGAACCGGAGGATCGGATGGATCCCAATGCAGGGTTTTTACGGTCATGTGGTAATCACTTCCATCCAGGGCAGTTCCATTACTTGTGGCAAAATCCACATTAACAGGAAGGGTACATCCTCCCATTCTGGTAATTGTGATAGGGGCACTTGTTCCGCTTTCTATTACAATGTAGTCCGCCTGATTGAAAAAGACACTGCAGGGTGGAATATTGGTTGTGGAATTCGGTTTGGTTCCTGAAAATTCCGAGGTTTCGCGTTCGACAAAAGTCGGAAAGCCCAGGGCCAGTGTAAAAACCTTTCTGCTGGCAGTAGAAGAAATGAATTTTCCAGCGGGAACTTCAAAGGGAAAGATAATCATAAAGGAGTTGTTCCCCTGTGAATCTGTCAGAATATCAAAAGCTCCCAGATAATTCTGACCTTCACCATTTCCCAAAGGATCGACGGCATCATTTGAAAAAAATTCGATTCTGAAAATTGTGTCTGCAAGACTGTTCAGTGAGCCCTGAATCCGGGTAATGCCGTTTCCTGATTCGACAGAATCAATCACAGGAAAATTCTGAAAATCGTTTGCCCCCATATCAGCATCTCCTGCATCGTTGAGGGTGATGCCATCTGAAAGGGGAGAGCTTTGATGCAGGGTAAGATCAATTCCCAAATTTCCGTTAGAAAAAATCGAATTGGCTGAAATCAGATTTTCAAGAGCTGATTCAGATGGATACTTCCATACTCCCACACCTTCCATCAGATTGAAGGCGATGACATTCGCCTGTCCTGGAGAACTTCCTCCTACGACCGTGCTGTTTCCGGAAAGAAGAACCCCCAGCATTTGATTACCCAAGGGAAGCAGTCCTGAAATGTCTGTCCCAATATAGTTTCCCTGGAGCGTGTTTAAACCGGAAATCGATACTCCATTATAGGCATTGGCAGAAATCAGATTTCGAGCGCCTGCTGTCGATCCCCCAATCAGGTTGTTATAGGATTCGTGTGCAACGGCAATTCCGCCTCCTGCATTTCCCATTGGTAAAAGTCCCTGGGCATCCGTGCCGATTTTGTTTCCCTGAACTGTTCCCTGAATAGACTGAGACATGAAAATCCCGACTCGATCGTTGTTGGAGATAATATTTCCTTCTCCAGGCTGATCTCCGCCGACGCGATTGTTTTTTCCTTCAATCAGCAACCCATCCCAACCATTTTTCAGGGCAATTTGGCCGCTCACATCGGTACCGATTTTGTTTCCCTGAAGAGTGTTGTTCTCGGAAAGACCGACGACTGCGGCTCCACCGTCTTCGTTTCCAGAAATGACGTTTCCAGCCAAAGCACTGCCGATCACATTTTCCTTGGATTCTGCGAAGATATAGATTCCCGCTCCCTGATTGCCCCAGGCCTGGTTTACAAGAGCTTGCGTTCCTCCCTTTGCTGTGCCGATCCAGTTTCCAAGAATCTGGTTGCGGTGAGCGGAATAGATATAGATTCCATCAGAACGATTGCCTGAAATCGTATTTGATTCACCGGTAAGATTTCCACCGATGAGGTTTTGGTTGGATTCATTACGAATCCAGATTCCCTGATACTGATTTTGAAGTGCTGAATTTCCTGTTCGGTCGACTCCAATGAGGTTGGACTGTACTATATTTTCTGAAGAAGAAAATTCGATGGTGAGACCGTTTCCATCATTTCCTGAAATCAGATTTCCCTCCGAAAAATCCGTTCCAACCCCGCCAATTCGATTATGGTTGGAAGAGAATTGAATCTCAATTCCGTCATCTCCATTTCCGAGATCAGCCGTTCCGCTAACATCAGTGCCGATCTGATTGGCGATGATAGTATTATTTGAGGAGAGAAGAAGCCTGAGCCCAATGAGGGCGTTACCCGAGATCAGATTTCCACACAGACTTCGACCTGCATGATTTGAAAGTTCTGGGACACAGACCCCTCCAATCTGATTGAAAGCAGATTCTCCAAGAGAGATCCCAATATATCTGTTTCCTATCGACTGGGTGCCGGTTCGATCGACGCCTACATAATTTCCAAGAATGCGATTCTGACC
>JBPOIC010000007.1:0-21617 GCA_052034865.1 Myxococcota bacterium
GTGAGTGGTTTTTAAAAACGGATGTCGACTTTGATCGCATCGTGATCTGAAACTTCTTGCCCTTGGTATTTTATATCTCCGATCACCGCTGGGCTATCAGGAACGACTTTAAGCCCCTTGCCCGCCAGCCAATCGATTTTAAATGAGCATTTTCCACCGTGATCCTTTAAGGCCCACTCCATAAATCGAAAACACCAGTTGGGAATCCAGTCACTGAGGTTTCTGAATTTTTTAATATCCTGCACATGATAATGAAGGGTGCATCCTCCAGAAACATTATAACTTTGGTAATCATAACCTTCGTTTTCCATCGATTTAAAAAGTCCTTTTTCAAATAAGCGATCAGGATGTGGATAATGATTGCGCAACATGTTTCCGACGCCCATGGCGATACGCACCCAAAAACCAAAGATTGCAAAAGCTGCGTGGCGAGAGTTGTATGTTGTCGTGTTGAAATCACCGCCAATCATAGTCGGAAGATCGGGAAGTGTTTTTAGATAAGTTAAAATTGTACGCATCTGATTGCGTCGGTGACGTTTGGAGGAATGGGCGTCCAGATGGGCACACACCACACGGATCTCTTGATCTGGCAGGCAGACGGTTGCAGCAAGGGCCTGTTGATTTCCAAGCCGTTTCTCTTTTCCTCGCATTTTGTCCTTATTGTTTTTTAAAGGGATAAGATGAAAATCTTTCATGGGATAGCGCGAGAAAATCGAATTGCCATGAATGCCTAAGCTATTCTCGCCTTCAAAATCGGCTTCGATACCCGATCCCTTCGCCAAATTGATGTAAGACGGAGCAAAAAAATAATTATACCCTAGCTCTTTGGCCATTTCTTCAGATACATTCCGGTTGGAAGATCTTGCCATTCCCAGATCTGTTTCCGGAGCGAGCAGGACATCCGCATCTTTTAGCAAGGGATTTTTCTTTAAGGTCTCGATAATTCCATCAAAGATAATCCCACGTTCCAGATTCCAGGCAGCGATTCGGTAGAAAGGTTTTGCCTCCTGCTCTCTCGCAAACTCTCCAACCTCATATCCCTTTAAAACCTTTTCGATCTCGGGCAGCAGGTACAGATAAAGCGGAGATTGTTTTAAAGATTTAGTCGAATCATTTTGCGCCAGATCGGTTAAGTGAGGACTGAGGTTGTGTTTTAGGGCAGAGGAATTTGTATTCATAGGTAATAAAAGATCTCTCTTGTTTTTCATCTTCGATTTAGCCTGACTGCTTTTCCTGATAAAAGAAGAGCAAAAAGTTGGGCGATCATCGGAAGATGAATCCTTTTGGGAGAAACCAGTTGTTAAGAATTAAATTGTAATGAATGAAGAATTTCTTGCCAGAAAAACTAGCGACGATAAATGGCTCTTGCTGATTCAGTTTCCCACAAACAGACTTGTTCGATCGGTAGCCCATGTGCCGCACAGAATTCGTAGATCAGTTTTGCAATTGCCTCGGCGCTGGGATTTTCATCCATCAAATAAATATCTTCTCCAGCATCAATGAGCGTTTGGGCCAGAGGATCCGCTCGATGCAAAAGCAGTTTGTGATCCAGGTTTTCATCAATCCAGGATTTTACAATGCGTTTGACTTCACTGAAATCGTAGAGGAGCCCCAGGGCATCCAGTTTTTCTCCCGCCAGTTGAATTTCAATTTTTCCGTTATGACCGTGCAGGTTTTTGCAAGGGCCGTTGTAGTTTAAAAGACGGTGTCCGTAGCAAAAATGGAGATCTCGAATAATTTTATACATATGTTTTGTTTCAAAATGGGAGGTCTTGATCGAGGATAAAAACCTCCTCTTCAGGATCGTTCGATCCTCACTTATCCTTTTAAAAACTCTCCTCCGTCTACCAGATGATAATGCCCCGTGATGTAATCGGTTTGCGCCAGAAAAAGAGCCGTTTTTGCAATATCGTCTGGAGAGCCCCAGCGCTTCAGAAGGGTTTTTTCGGCGACCTCTTTTTTATGCGCTTCAGTCGCTTTCTCGCCAGGCAAAACAGGGCCCGGGCAGATGGCATTTACTAGAATTTCCGGAGCCAGGATTTTAGCCAGGCCTTGAGTCATTGTAATCAGGGCGCCCTTGGAGACCGAGTAGGGGAGGTATTCCTTGTAGGGGCGCAGCCCGTTCCAATCGGCAATGTTGATGATGCGTCCTTCGCCTCGTCGTTTCATTTCGGGAGCGAAAGCCTGGGCTAAAAAAAACGGGGCCTTGACGTGAATCGAATAAAAATCATCCCAGTGTTTTTCAGTGATTGATTCAAAAGGAGTTGGAAAAAAGAGGGAGGCGCTATTGATCAAAATGTCGATCCCATTTTCTTTTTTTAAAATCTCCTCAGACATTCTTTCAAGTTCGGTATGATTCAATAAATCCGCCTGATAAACTTCCGTTTTGACTCCATCGGTTTTTAATTCCTCAGCGAGAGCTTTCGCCTCTGTTTCGGAGTGATGGTAGTGGATTAGAACACGCGCTTTCTGATTGGCAAAGGCGCGGGCCATTTCCTTTCCTAACCGTTTTGCCGCTCCGGTAATGAGAACTGTTTTGTTTTGAAGATTCATAGTCGAATATTTTTTAAAGTTTAAGCTCAGGTGAAACTTCAACAATAGATTCTTTTAAGAAGTCGTGTTCATAGACCAATGGATCAACCACGATGCCATCCCAGACAATAATGTCCAGATCGATGGGAATTGCCGTTGAATTTTTTTGCCCTAATAGACGCCCCAGGGATTTTTCAATCTGCTTTAATTTTAGTTTCAAAGTGTCGTGATCATCTTCTGTTTCAATCAGATGTGCCTGATCGTGGAAATCAGGCTGGTTGGGATTTCCAAACGGGGGTGTGATCCTCACATTGGAGGTCTTCACTAACACGGCAACATCAGCAAGCCTTCGTTTGGCCTGATTCAGATTCTCATCCGGGTTTTGATTGGATCCCGCTGCAATGATGACCCGATGTTTACCCATCATTCTTTACCTTTTTGCACGGGTCTGAACAGAAACCGAGTCAGCAAATCTCAAGGCTCCGGGTTTGTCGATTTCCACCTCGGCTTGTGAAACGCGGGAGTCTTCCAGGATGAGTTTTAAAATTCCATCGGCCAATTTTTCTAAAAGAAAGAATTGGGATTTCTCGACAAACTCAATGATTTTTTTGTTGAGGGTTTTGTAATCAAGGGTGTCCTCGATCCGATCGGTTTTAGGTGCGGAACCTTCATCAAACTCCAGGGTGACATTAATGATGAAATCCTGCTTTTCTTTTCGCTCCCAATCAAAAATTCCATTGATGGTGCGGAGGCGTAAATTTTTGATGCGAATGATCATAAGTTTTTAAATAGAAAGTTTGTAGAGCTCCAGATTAGGCAGATCAATATTATTTTGAAAAGCAGGATTTATGATAAAAAAATGTCCGGCTTCTTTTTAGCTTTCCATAAGCAATAAGGGCGTGTGCTATCGATCATCACTAATGAAAACAATATGACAAGGGCTGGGATTTTAAAATTTTTATCCATCGAGTCTGCTGTAACAAAGAGATAACCCTCGAAGGTTAAATGTATTTTGCAGGGATGTACTTTGAGCTCGGTTGGATTTTTGAGCGGGTGTAGCAAAGAAAACGAGAGCGAGGGCCGAGGATCCTGCCATTTGATTTTTACCTGAAAAAATCTAATGGGACTCTGGCTAAAATGCAATTCACTGCATTTTGGTCAGACCCGTTTGGACTTGTAATTGATTCGGTCTCTCTGTTTGGCCTGCTCTAAGAGCTGATCACGAAAATCCGGATGGGCAATGGGGATGAGGGCATAAGGGCGCTCTTCATCGGTTAATCCGAAGAGTTTGGCGACTCCGTACTCGGTTACCACATACTGTACGTAGTGCCGTGGAGTGGAGATGATTGATCCGAGCGGCAGGTCGTTCACAATATTAGAATAACGTTTCCCCTGCAGTTCCACCGAAGATTTAATACAAAGAATGCTTCTTCCTCCCGGGCTGTGATAGGCTCCTTGTACGAAATTGAGTTGACCTCCCACTCCGCTATACTGTTTTTCGCCAATGGCTTCCGAGCAAACCTGGCCGGCAAAATCGATCATGAAGCCTGCATTGATACTGACCATGTTTTTATTTTTCGCAATCACCGCCGGATTGTTTACGTAGGACACAGGAACCGCAATCGCCCTCCGTCTGTTTTTCCCATTGCGCTCATCCAGCCAGTCATAAAGCTTTTGAGAGCCCAGGGCGAAAGTGAATATTGATTGGCCAGGATTCAATCCTTTTTCTGTATTGGTAATTTTTCCAGATTCCATCAAGGTTAAAAAACCATCGCTGACCAACTCTGAATGTACCCCCAGATTTGAAACAGAGCTTTGAGATAAAAGCCGCGCGACGGTGTTGGGTATAGCTCCAATGCCAAACTGCAGGGTATCTCCGGAGCGAATGAGATGGGTGACATGCTCGGAGATCTTGTTTTCAACCTCAGATGATTGCGGGGGGATGGCTTCCAGAAGGGGTTGTTCGCACTCCACAAGAAAGTCCAGCTCACTGATATGAATCCGGTTTTCTCCCTGTTCGACGATTCCAAAAGTTCGTGGCATCCGGGGGTTTACTTCGGCAATGGCCAAGCGTTCAGGATTTCGGGCCGCCTTGAGGAAGGGCAGGTAAACGGCTTCCGCATTGGTCCCAAAAGAAAGATACCCGTCTTCGTCCATTGCGGAAAGGGTGGTCAACATGACTCGCGGATTAAAATATTCAGAAAATACTTCAAAATCCATCAAGGCAAGAGGCAAATAGGCGACATTGCCCCCTGATTCGTTCAACAGACGCTCAGCAGGTCCATAATAGCCACTTTTGACATGGACATTAGGGTGTTTGAAGAGTTCGTAAGGATAGGCGCAATGACCTGTAAAAATATGGATCTCTTCGATGTTGGGTTTGTGGGCAAGGTGTTTGAAAAGAGTACGAGGCTGGGCTGCTGCGATCGAGGAGCCAAGGGTGTCTTTGGGGTGGATCAACTCTAGAAATTCTTCGAGGGATTTTTTCTTGCTGCGATAGATTTCATGTATGTTTTGCATAGATAGTTTTTGTTACTTCCATTTCGAAAAAAAAGAAAGTATCCAAAAAAATCGGCTTTTATCTTTATCATAAACCGTATTCAGCTTTCATACGGACAAAACCAACAGAACTTAAGTTCCTTTCATTCCATTTTCTTTATGCGACGAGAATTCAATCTTTCTTCTCTATCCCAACAAAACTTCGACATTCTTATCATCGGTGGGGGGGCAACTGGAGCAGGTGCAGCCCTTGATGCTGCCACCCGTGGCCTCAAGGTCGCTCTTGTGGAACGTGATGATTTTGCATCAGGGACTTCCAGTAAAAGTACGAAACTCATTCACGGGGGAGTGCGCTATCTGGAGCTGGCGATCAAACAGCGGGATAAAGGCCAGCTCGATCTGGTGCGCGAAGCCCTGCATGAACGTGCGTTGCTTCTCAAACTGGCTCCTCATCTCACCCGCATGCTGGCGATTTTTACACCCCTTTACTCGTGGGTTGAGGTTCCCTATTACATGGCTGGATTAAAAGCCTATGATTTTTTGGCCGGAAAAACCAATCTTGCCAAAAGCCGATGGATGAGCGCGAAAGAAACCCTTGCCCGTTTTTCAGTCTTAAAATCCGATAAATTAAAAGGTGGAATTCTTTATTATGATGGTCAGTTCGACGATGCCCGCATGAATGTCTTGTTAGCCAAAACTGCGGAGCAGGAAGGAGCGGTGCTTTTAAATCATGTAGAAGTGTCTGGGATCTTAAAAGAAAGTGGAAAGATTCGCGGAGCAAAACTTCTTGATCGTTTAACGAATCAATCTTTTGAGATTCAGGCGAAAGTCGTTGTGAATGCTACAGGACCTTATGTCGATCAGATTCGCAAGATGGATGACCCAGCGAGTGAGCCCATGCTCACTGTCAGCTCTGGCGTGCACATCATGCTGGATCGCAGTTTTTGTCCTCCCGATACGGGTCTTTTGACCCCCAAAACAGAAGACGGTCGCGTGCTCTTCATGCTCCCCTGGTTAGGGACGACTCTTGTGGGAACGACTGACTGCCCCGCCGAAGTGCGCGACAATCCAAAGGCAACCGATGAAGAAATCGACTACCTGATCCGTCACATCAATCATTATTTCAAGATGAATGTGACTCGCAAAGACATCCTCTCCAGCTGGTCGGGTTTGCGTCCACTGGTATCCAATCCAAAATTAAATAATACGGCATCTCTCTCTCGCGATCACGTTATTGATGTGAGCCCATCGCAATTAATTACCATCACCGGAGGCAAATGGACGACCTATCGCAATATGGCTCTAGATGCCATCGATGAGGCGATCAAAGTCGGTGGACTTGAGGCAAAACCTTCCAGAACTGAGAGCACCTATCTTGTTGGAGGCGCAGATTTCCATCCTAATTTAGTTCAGGAAATTGAGAATAGTTTTTCGCTGCCTGCTGATGTTGCCCGCCATCTTTGTCGTGCCTACGGAGACCGCGCACCACAAATCGCCCAGCTTGCCCAGGCTGGCTATTCCAACCGACTTTCTTCAAAACATCCCTACATGGAAGCCGAAGTGCTGTATGGGATTCGTGAAGAATCCGCCCGCACGGCGATCGACGTTCTGTCGCGTCGTATGCGTCTATCCTTCATAGATCAGGAAGCGGCACGCACAGTACTGCCGCGTGTGATTGAGCTGATGGCCCAGGAGTTGAGCTGGAATGAAGAAAGAAAAGTGCGTGAAGAAAAAGAAGCCCTGACCTATTTTGCTGGATAAGATCGCAACTCCCTCCTTTTCCTCAGTCCAATAAACAAAACCTTCTAAAAAAAATCCCCATTCACCTTTTATGGGCGAACGGGGATCCAAATAAATCCAGGAAGAACTCCTTCCTATAAAAAACAATTTTGTCTCAACTCACTTCCAGAGTTTCTTCCACCAGGTATCCGATGAAGAGCCTGATTTTTCCTCCGTCTTTAAATCCATTTTTTTTCGGATTTCATTGATGTCCCAACCTGTCAGGTGAGAAAGGTTTTTGGCCTCCTGCTCGAAGCGTTTGGGAAGAGTCTTTTTATAATCTTTGGCTGCTGGGCACGAATCGTTACCTGTCCAGGGATGGCGCAGGATGTAGCGTCCCTGAAAATTCTGGGCGTCAGCCGTTTCCTGAAAAACCAGATCTTCCGGGAAATGAGCACGATCATAACGTAGGTGCAGACGTGTAAGGAAAAGGCCGGCCTGGGGTTTAAGTGGCAGGTTCCACATAAGACCTTTCCGGTTTCGCAGAGGAGGAATGGGGTTGGATGGGTTTGGATTTTCATCTTCCAGCCAGAAGACCCCTAACTGCTTGAGCTCTTCTTTTGAAAGAGGATCGGCGGCACAGGGATCACACCATTTCATATCCCATGCGTATTCAGTAAAAACTGTTCGCATATCTTCCTTTTTCACCTGCTCGGAAAAAAGGGCTTTGTAAAACGATCCAAATTCATTTTTCACATAAAGAGGAAGATCAATCCCTTCAGGTAATTTTACCGTCCGGTAATTGGTTGTTTCCACACGGCCTTTGGGAGTGATGGTGTAGATGAAAAGCTCCTGAGGTCCATTCGCATTCACGGTTCCCAGTCGAATCGGGAGCATGAACTTGGGAGATTCATAGGCAACCTGAATGGGGCGCAGGTAGGTAAAACCGGTTTTGGCCTGTTCCTTCAGATTCACCTTCGCGACAAAAAAACGCATGTTTTGATTCAGATAACTGGTGAGAACCGGGCCGGCCCCGTCGGGGATTTTATAACCATTTTCTTTCAACCAGGTTTAAAGCCCCGAGCTTTCTTTCGCAGAAAGAATAAGAATGTCATATTCACCAACGGTATACTGGGCCTCGATTTTCACTCCCAGGCTTTTGGCCCGAGCCATCGAACTCGGTTTGGTTGCCATCTGGCGAGGGGAGAATGGGGGAGGTAAGGTATCGTAAACAAGGCAGGGGTTTTCATCGAAATACTCGACCAGTCGCGGTGAAGAGTAAGCATCCAAATGATCTAACAAAGCCTTGTCGGCAATGTGGATCTGCTCTTTATGGATGAATGTGGGCACTGGAATCACGACGGCAAAATCTTTGGGATCGCCCTGAAAATCGTTGGCCATGGTGAGCACGGTTTTGTCGTCCTGGCGAACGAGGGCAACCTGTGAGGATTGATTAAAAAGTCTGGTATCTGCCTTGGCGACATAAAAGCCGCAAAAGGCCTGCGCTGATTTAAGAGGCAGCAGAAGGCTGAAGACGATCAGCAGGAGAAGAATTTGAAATCGTTTCATGAGGAGTTCCTTTCCATTGATAAATTTTTCCCGGAAACAAAAAGTCGATCAGGGGAACAAATATTGAGAAAAAGGCCAAAGACCACAAGAGCCCATTCGTTCTGAAAAGCTTAAATTGCACAAACCATGCGCCAAGGGCGACTAAAAATGAAAACAAGATGCGACCTAAGCGCGAGTTGGGGGTGGTTTTTGGATCGGAAATCATAAAAAAAGCGAAGAGAACCAAAGCCCCGCTTTGCAGACGATGAATTGGAATCGTCATCGGCTCTCCCAGAAGCAATGATCTGCCGAATAAAAATCCTGCATGAAACAATAGATAACTCAAAGTGACATCCGCTCGGGTTGCGCTTGTGACGACCCAACTTCCCAAACTCGCCATAAAAAATGCGAAGACCACAGCGTAGCCCCACTGGCCGGGGGAGGTCCATATTTCGCCAGTTGCCAACATCAACACTAGCGCCAGATTGGTTGGATTAAAAAGATGTTTGCCCTGGATACGAATTATAAATTTACTGGCGATGGTGATCAGCACTGTCATCAAAACATAGAGGGGCTGATTGGTTCTTAAAAGCAGGCAAAGAGAGAGAGAAGAAATGAAGGCACTCAGAAGATCGAAAGGAGGACGTCTCCAGGCTAAATTGAAAAGAAGTTGAAAAAGTAAGGCAGAGCCGATTGTGGTCAAAACCTGGGAGAGGGAAATCTCAAAATTTAGGGTAAAAACACCATAGGCGAGTAAAGTAAGCAAAACGCTCGCCTGATATAAACGAGCATCTTTAAGATGTGAAAAAAGTGCTCCCATGAACAATTTAACTCACCGGATTTCGTAAAGTTCCAATCCCCTCGATGCTCACCTCCACTACATCCCCCGATTTTAAGGGTGCGACGCCTGATGGCGTGCCAGTGGTAATGATGTCACCCGGATAAAGGGTCATTACCTGGGAGATAAAGGCGATGAGTTTGGGGATGGGAAAGAGTAAATTCTTTGTGCAGGAGTTTTGCTTGAGCTCTCCATTGTGCCGCGTTTCGATTTTTAAATCGGAAGGGTCCAGCTCGGTTTCGATCCAGGGACCAATACACGAAAAAGTATCAAAAGATTTTCCTCGGGTAAACTGACCGTCTTTGCGCTGAAGATCACGCGCAGTGATATCATTAAAACAGCTATATCCCAGTACATGAGCGAAGGCATCGGCTTCAGAAATATCTTTTCCCTTTTTTCCAATGACCAACGCCAGTTCGCCTTCATATTCCACCTTTTGACTCATGGCAGGCAGGCAAATGGGTTGATCATGAAAATTCAGCGAGCTTAAGGCCTTTAGAAAAAGCAGGGGCTCAGATGGAGTGGTAAAACCCATTTCCTGAATATGATCGGTGTAGTTTAAGCCAACGCCAATGATTTTTGTTGGATTAGGAAAGGTTTGAAGGCGCATGAGATTTGATCAGGATGGAGAGAAGTGAGTCTCTCTCCTGAAATGCCTGATCTCCTATACAAAAGGGTTTGCTGGAGGGACAACCCCTGGGAATCGCCTCCTCCATTCATCAGACTCCGAAAATTGCGTAAGCTGTGTCAGTAATATTTCTTCTTCATTCGCTCGCAAAACATCGTCAGGTTTTTTAATTTTTTGGCGTATGTTTGAACGGGAGATTCGATGGGAGCCCATATGAGATTGGCTAAAAAGGCGTAGGCAGTAGCATCAAGCGTTGTTGGATTTTCTCCCATAAAAAAAGGTTTTTTATCTAAAGAATGGGAGAGGGCATTCAGATCTGATTTTCCAAGTTCATAAATTTCTTCGAGGCTGTGACGGGCCGTGCCCTGGGCATCTAGTTGCTCCAGGCATTGCTTGCGCATAAGACCTGCAACAACTGGCCGAATGAGAGCAGGTAGGGGGGCGAAAAATTCTGCTTTGACCTTCTTCCAATTCTCATCCACGGCCCAACGCAAATAATACGTTATCCAAAAAAAATGTTCACGAATGAGGTGCTGAAAGGCAAGCGACGTTGCGGCCTCAGCGGGACTTAAGTGCGCGTCCAAACGGTCCCCATAATTTTTTTTAAGATATTCGATGATAAACCAGGTGTCAGGAAGAATTTTCCCATTATCTTCAATATAAGGGAGTTTCTTTTTGGGAGCGGTGCGAGGATCGTGATGGATGATCGTTTCGAAGGGAAGCTTTGCCATCCTTAGATAGGTTTCCAGCAACATGCAGTAAGGGCTGGCATTGGGAAGTTCCCACATGGGTTTGAATTGGTAGAGTTTGATCGGCAAAGAAGGATTTTTCATTTTTTGAGTCCAAGCACATCCTGCATGTCGTAGAGCCCGGGTTTTTTCCCAACCAGCCATTCGGCAGCCAAAATGGCGCCGCGTGCAAAATTATCCCGATTTGTGGCCCGGTGAGTGATCTCCACACGCTCACCAATTCCGGCAAACATGACCGTGTGATCTCCCACGATATCGCCGCCACGAACGGTTTGCATTCCGATTTCTCGTGCAGGTCTTTCACCAATCAGACCGTGTCGATCGTAACAAAGATCGTTTGGATTTCGTCTCAGCGATTGAAGAAGAACGTCTGCAATTTTCATCGCCGTTCCACTCGGAGCATCCTTCTTTTTATTGTGATGGGCTTCGATCACCTCGACGTCGTAGCCATCTCCCAAAAGTTGTGCGGCCTCAGCTACGAGTTTAAACAAAACGTTTACGCCCACGCTCATGTTTGGAGAAAAACAGATGGGGATTTTTTTGGAAGCCTCGGCGATCTGTTTTTTTCCCTCTTCATCAAAACCGGTCGTGCCGATGACAAGAGGTTTTTGATGTTGGGTCGCAAGGGACAAATTTTTAAGCGTTGATTCGGGAGCGGTAAAATCAATGATGACTTCTCCAGTCTGGGAAATCAGTTTTTCAAGATCCTGAGCGATTTGCTCTTTTGAAATTTGAGGTGTGATAAAATCTGCTTTATTTTCTACTGCACCAGCCAGGAGAATGCGATGGCTAAAATCCTGTAAGATCAAACGCACAATACTTTGGCCCATTCTTCCCCCAGCCCCGCAAACGATGACATTTACTTTTTTCATAGGTTTTTCTCTTCTTTCTTAAACCAAACCATACCTCTTCATGACTGCTTTTAGTTTTTCCTGATTCTCTTTAGACATCGCAACTAGTGGAAGCCTGAATTCTTCCGAACAATATCCCATCCAGGCAAGGGCTGTTTTGATGGGAATGGGATTTGTTTCAATAAAGAGAGTTTGATTGATTGAAAGCAGCTCATCATGCAGGCTCTTGCAGCGATCGATCTCTTTTTTCTGATACGCATCCCACAGCTCAGCACATTTTCTGGGAAGGATGTTCGCAGTGACGGAAATCGTTCCTTGAGCTCCAATGGCATAAAGCGGCCAGTTTAAGGCATCTTCGCCCGAATACAGGGCAAAGTCTTTGTCACAGGCAGTGATGATTTCGCTCGCGTGCGTGAGAGAACCGGAGGCTTCTTTAATGCCCACGATCGAGTCGATTTTTGAAAGACGGGCGGTGGTTTCGACACTCATGTTTACGCCGGTCCGTCCGGGGATATTATAGAGGACCAGTGGAATATCCACCGCAGCGGCAATCGCCTTGAAATGCTGGTAGAGCCCTTCCTGGGTGGGTTTGTTGTAGTAAGGATTGATGAGCAGGGCCCCGTCAGCGCCAATTTTTTTTGCGTGTGCGGTGAGTTGGATGGCTTCATCTGTTGAGTTGGATCCAGTGCCTGCCAAAACTTTTGCACGTTTGTTCGCTTGCTCCACGGTGATCTCAATGACACGATCATGCTCTTCGTAGGAAAGAGTGGCCGATTCGCCGGTGGTGCCGCAGGGAACGAGAACACTCGTTCCATTTTCGATCTGAAAATCGATGAGTTTTCGAAGGGCCGCTTCATCGACTCTTCCATTTTTAAAGGGGGTGATGAGGGCGACCATACTGCCAGAAAAATTTAAAGACATAATCAAACTCCTTGAGTCAGTTCGGTATCTCGTTAGGGAGAATTTATAGAGGCTCACCAACTAAATCTCAATTTCTCCTTCATAAACTTCCACGCCAGGGCCGGTCATATATACGCGGTTATCGCGCTCGCTCCAATGGATTTCAAGTTTTCCTCCCGGGAGGTGAACGGTTGCCTTGCGATTCGTCAAACCATTCAATACACTGGCGACCAAAGATCCACAGGCGCCTGTACCGCACGCGAGGGTTTCTCCAGAGCCTCGCTCCCAGACGCGCACCTTCAATGTGTTTTTATCGATCACCTGCACAAACTCCACATTCGTTCGCTTCGGAAACAGGCTGTTTTTTTCGATTTGTGGACCGAGCTTTGTGACAGGCGCATGGTCGACATCCTCTACAAACAAAACACAGTGCGGATTTCCCATACTGACACAGGTGATGCTTTGCGAGTCATGGCCCACTTCAATTTTTTTACCGATGACCATTCCTTCGAGATTGACCGGGATTTCTGGCCCCTTTAGCACGGGCTCACCCATGTCCACCTCAACCTGATCCCCCAGGAATTTTACCTTTTTAATCCCGCCTAAGGTTTCAATGCTAAGAATTTCTCCAGGAACCAGATTACGCTTTTTAGCATAGAGGGCCAGGCATCGAATGCCGTTGCCACACATCTCAACTTCACTGCCATCGGCATTAAAAATCTGCATGCGCATCTCGGCAATTTCGGAGCGACGCAAGACCAGGAGTTGATCGCAACCAATTCCAAAGCGACGATCGCATAAGAGTTTCGCTTTTTTCTCAAGCTCCGGGATGGGTTTTTCGCGGGAATCGACGACGATGAAATCATTTCCCAGGCCGTGCATTTTTGTGAATTTAAGTTTCATAGGTTAAGAGCGGTATGAGTTATGGGTTAAGAGTGATTTTTTTAGTTCCATGAGCATTTTGGAAAGTTGGATGCAGCAGTTCGAATTCAAGGCTTTCTTCTGGATTCTGTCTTCTTACTGTCTTCTGACTTCTGACTAAGGGATCCATTCCCCTTTGATCAAATCCTCCAAAGTTTCCCTCTTACGGATCACTGCAAACTCACTTCCTTTGACCAGCACTTCAGCCGCTTTGGGACGTGTGTTGTAATTGGAGGACATCGCGAAACCGTAAGCCCCTGCCGAGAAGACGCTCAAAAGCTCTTTCTGTTTTAACTCAGGAAGCAGGCGATCCTGGGCTAAAAAATCACCCGATTCACAGATGGGACCTACCACATCCGCCTTTGAAGTGGAGCGGCGGTTTTTCACCACGGGCTCAATCTGATGATAGCTTCCATAAAAAGAGGGTCGGATCAGATCATTCATTGCGGCATCCACAATTACAAAGCGTTTTGCAGGTGTTTTTTTCACATACAACACCTGAGTCACCAAAATACCGGCATTTCCCATAATCGAGCGGCCGGGCTCCAATATAATCGTGAGTCCTAAATCTTTTAATTCACGCATCAAGGCCTGGGCATATTGCTCAGGCGTCGGTGGGGTTTCATTTTTATATTGAATTCCCAAACCTCCACCCAGGTCGAGATAGCGGATTGAAATTCCTGCCTTGTTCAGTTTGCTTATTAGCTCTTTCAGTTTTTTTAAGGCGTCGACAAAAGGGCGGATCTGCGTGAGCTGGCTTCCGATATGACAATCAAGGCCAATGACTTCTATGTTTCTAAGTTTTTTGGCCTTTTGATAAATTTCTAGTGCTCGTTGAACATCTACCCCAAATTTATTCTTCTTCATTCCGGTGGAAATATAAGGATGGGTTTTTGCATCGATATTCGGATTCACACGCAATGCAATGGGCGCTTTTTGTTTAAGACGTCCTGCCACCAGATTCAAGGTGATGAGCTCTTCTTCGGATTCCACATTGAACTGAAGAATTCCCGCATGTAAGGCCTGCTCCATCTCCTGCTCGGTTTTTCCTACCCCAGAATAAACAATTTTTTGAGGAGAAATCCCTGCTTTTAAAGCGCGAAAAAGTTCTCCTCCACTGACGATATCGACTCCACCGCCCATTTTTCCAATCGCATTCAAAATGGCCAGGTTGGAATTACACTTCATCGAAAAGCAGATGAGGGTATCTAGTTGAGTAAAGGCTTTCTGATAGGCCAGAAAATGCTCTTCAATCGCGGCATGGCTATAAATGTAGACCGGCGTTCCGACCTCACGGGCAATTTTGGCAATAGGGGTTTTTTCGGCGTGGAGAGTGTTGTTTTTGTAAGTAAATGATTTCATAAATTGGGTTCTCAATAAAAATGTGGGTGTTTGAAAAACACATGCTTCGCAGGAGAGGATTATGAGAAGTTCTATCCTCACATGATCTTTTCAGAAAATTTATTTTTTTAAACTGAGGCGAGCGCGCTTGAGCTGCTTTTTTACCTCACTCTTTGCTGTTCCACCGTAACTTGTCCGGCGATTCACAGACTCTGTCACGGATAACCACGGGGCAACATCCTCTTCAATTTTATCCGAAAACCTTCTCAACTCCGTCAGTGAAATTTCATCCAAGGCCTGAGCTCTCTCCTGAGCCGCGCGCACGATTTGTCCGACGATGTGGTGAGATTCACGAAACGGAATTCCTTTATTCACGAGATAATCCGCCAGATCGGTCGCGACTAAAAAACCATCGCGTGTGGCCTGAAGCATCCGGTCCGCACGAAACTGAGTACCAGCGAGCATGTGGGCGGTGAGGGTTAGGCAGGTGAGGGTTGTTTCAATCGTATCAAACAGCGGTTCTTTATCTTCCTGAAGATCTTTATTGTAAGCCAGTGGAAGGCCTTTGACGGTGGTGAATAAGCCCATGAGATGACCGAGAACACGCCCGGTTTTTCCACGAATAAGCTCGGGGACATCGGGATTCATTTTCTGTGGCATCATCGAAGAGCCGGTGCAAAAATTCTCGGGCAGTTTTACGAAGCCAAACTCAAAGCTGCTCCATAAAATCATCTCATCGGCAAAGCGGGAGAGATGAGTCATAATCATCGCGCAACACGAAAGAAGCTCAAGCAGATGATCACGACTGCCCACCGCATCCAGAGAGTTAGGGGCGACACGTCCAAAGCCAAGCTCTTTTGCCACACTCGCACGATCGATGGGAAACGGTGTTCCGGCAAGGGCCCCTGCGCCCAACGGAAGGGTTTCCATCCTTTTCAATAAATCCTGAAGGCGCTCGAGATCGCGGGCAGCCATTTCAAAATAGGCGAGTAAATGGTGGCTCAATAGAATGGGTTGTGCGCGCTGAAGATGAGTGTAACCGGGGAGAATGATATCAATATTTTTTTCGGCCTGAGTCAGTAAGGTTGTTTGGAGTTCTCGAAGAGCTTTCTTAAGCTTTCGAATCTGATCACGCCCGTAGAGACGAACATCCAGTGCGGATTGATCGTTTCGCGATCGGGCGGTGTGGAGCTTGCCACCTGCCGGGCCAATGCGGCGAATGAGCTCGGCCTCAATATTCAAATGAACGTCTTCCTGGTCCACTCTCCACTCAAAGTTTCCTTTGGCAATATCAGTCGCAATTTCCTTTAAGCCTTTTTCTATTTTTTTGGCGTCGGCTGAAGAAATGATTTTTTGTCGTCCGAGCATGCGCACATGAGCGAGGCTGCCCTCGATATCGTAGGGCCAAAGTTTGTAATCGAAACCGATGGAGGCATTGAAGGCATCGACTTCGGAGGAGGTTTTTTCGGCGAAACGTCCGCCCCAGAGTTTGGTGGTCATAATCAATAATAGTTATGGGTTAGGGGTTTATAAAATGTTCAGGCGGGATAACAAGGTTCCGGGATGAATTCAAGAAGGCTGTGCAGACGGAGTTGTTTTCCTTCTTTCTTGCTTATCCTGAATATGCGAATTTCCCTACGTCCGCATCTTAGGGGAGCCCTTGCCACTGGAGCTGTCCCTTAAAACAATGGATCTTTTGAAAGGAAAGAATGATGAACGATTTATTTACCCAGGCGGCCGAAGAGGCCAAAAAGCAGCAGGCTCCCTTGGCCGAGCGTTTGAGACCTCAAGGGTTGGACGAAGTGGTGGGGCAGGAAAAGCTTTTGGGACCTCAGGGAGCCTTAAGGGTCTTAATCGAAAAAGACCGCGTTCCTTCCCTGATTTTTTGGGGCCCTCCGGGAAGTGGTAAAACGACGCTTGCCCAGGTGATTGCCCATCACACGCGATCGCGGTTCTGGATTTTGTCGGCGGTTATGGCAGGGGTGAAAGAGTTACGGGAAATTATCGAGGAGGCCAAAAGAGAGTTTTCGTTTACGCAAAAAAAGGCCCTGGTGTTTGTCGATGAGATTCATCGTTTTAATAAGGCTCAGCAGGATGCCCTTCTACCGCATATCGAGGACGGCACTATTACACTCATAGGTGCAACGACAGAAAATCCCTCCTTTGAAGTTATTGGGCCCCTTCTCTCACGTTGTCGTGTTTTTGTACTGGAACCTTTGGGGGAACGGGCTGCACAAATTCTACTGGAGCGCGGTCTAAACACTTTGCAGGTACGCATGGAAGCTGGGGCGCAAAATTTTCTGATCGAGTACGCCCAGGGAGATGCACGTCGTTTGCTTAATACACTGGAAATTGCTGCTAATCTCACCGAGAAAAATAAACCCATCCAGATCGAGCAGATTGAAGAGGCGTCGCAGCAAAAAACACTTTTATATGACCGATCCGGAGAAGAACATTACAATGTGATCAGTGCCTTTATCAAAAGCATGCGGGCATCCGATGCGGATGCCGCTGTTTACTATCTGGCGCGAATGTTCGAAGCGGGTGAGGATCCTTTGTTTCTGGCGCGGCGTATGGTGATTTTTGCTTCGGAAGATATCGGACTTGCCGATTCGCACGCCCTTCCTCTCGCCATTTCAGCGATGCAGGCCTATGATTTTGTAGGACGTCCTGAAGGATGGATTCCTCTTGCACATGCAGCTTGCTATTTAGCTCTGGCTCCCAAAAGCAACGCCAGTTACTCCGCTTATAAAAATGCCAGGGCCGAAGTTCTGGAATCCGGCTCACTTCCTGTTCCTCTTCATCTGCGTAATGCCCCCACCTCGCTCATGAAAAATCTCGGTTATGGAAAAGATTACAAATATGCGCACACCGACCCGGAAGGTTCAAAACAAATGAAATGCCTTCCAGAAAAAATTCAGGGGATGAAGTTTTTGAAGAGAGAGTGAGGGGGAGAGGAGAAAGGGAAGAAGACTGAATGCAGAAAGCAGAGATACAGATGGGACAGCCTGATCCTCCTACGGCGGACTTGGCCCTGAGCTTGACGAAGGGGCGAACCATGAACATCCTTCCTCAGAACCTCCCCGCCCGGACAGGCACCCTTCCATGGAGGGGAATCAAAACAATCAGAATTCAGAATATAGAATACAGGAGACAGAAATCAGAATTTAGAACCCAAAAGAAAATTTCAAAAAATCATCATTTCTTTTTTGGTTTTACCTTTTCGGATTTTTTCGGTGGGACATAATCGGCGCCCAGGGCGAGGTTTAAGTACATCATGGCAGATTCATCTTCGGGATTGGTTTTCAAGACTGATTCCCAGGTTGCCACGGCTTTGCTTTTCTCACTATGGGCGTATTGAGTTACCCCGAGCTGAATTTTGGCCTGGGTGTAGTTGGGATTGATCTTCAAAATCTCATTAAAGATCTTGAGCGCTTCTGCATTTTTTCCTTCCTCGCGTAAACAAATCGCCAGTTTCGAGCGAATATCCAAAAACTTTGGTCTTAATTCGAGTGCCTTTTCGTATTCGCGAATGGCCTCGGGGTAGAGACCAATCCCTTCGTAGATATCTCCGATTTCCGCATGTTTGTTGGCGAGCTTGTTTTTAATGAAAGGATCGATTTTCTCCGGTTTCTTTTTGTCTCGGGGCTGCACTCTTGCATAAAGTGCGGAGGCTTTCTTGTACTGACCGAGATCGTTGTAGAGAACGGCTAGGTTGAGCAGGGCTTCGGTGTAGTGGGGATTGATTTCGGTAGCCTTTTCAAAGCATTCGATCGAGCGGTTGAATTGTCCACTCGCATGATAAATCACTCCAAGCATGTTGTAGACATCCGCAAAGTGAGGTTGTTTTTCGATGAGGGCAGAAAAACATTTTTCCGCACGTTCATAATCTTTCTTTTCAAAAAATCGACGTCCATCCCGAAACAATTGGCTGTTTCTGTTCATAAGTATCCTCGGAGGATTTCAGGTGAGTTTTTTTGCGGCCTTTTGGGTCAGTTTACTTTCAGGAAATTTCGACTGCATTTCAGCAAGAATCGCCTTGGCCTGATTCATATTTCCCAAACGCTGATGAGAAAGGAGCATGGCATACAGCACTTCTTCATCGAGTCCTAATTGTGGATAGTCGCGGTAGATTTCTTCAAAGCGGACGATGGCCGATTTGTATTCTCCCTCCTTGTAATAAAATTTTCCGATGTAGAGTGCCCGTTTTGCGAGACGCTTTCGGGCTTCATCGTGCTTTGCTTTTGCGGCCTTATAAAAGGTGGAAGAAGGATATTGACTCAGGACCACGGCAAAAGAATCGATTGCCTGCGGCAGACGCTCCTGATCGCGATCGATTTTTTTAGGACTTTCATGCAGGTAGGATAAACCCATCCTGAAATAAACATAGTCCAGCTTATCGCTGGTAGGATGAAGCCTTGCAAACATTTGATAGGTTTCAGCGGCCAGGAGATATTCTTTATGCTGATAATAGGCATCCGCTACCTTGATCTCGGCTTCGTTGGCATAAGGAGAGCTTGAGAAACGGCTTTTAAAAACTTCAAGACAATTGATGGCTTCCTGAAATTTCTTTTTGGAAGAGAGTTGAAGGCATTTGTTGAAAGCGACACTGTCCTGTTCCTGACCGGTGAGAGTAGTATGGATTTTCTTACCGCCGCACGCCTGAATTGTAAGGCCGAACGCAAAGAGGATAAAAATGGAAAGCAGAGCTCTTTTCATAAGTGGCGGCGATACTATAGGAACTCCAAAAGGATAGACAAGGGCTAAGTTGGATTGCAGGACGTGGCTGCCTTATCTTATCAAAATCCTATTATTCTATTGACTGGATACAGAGTCGAGTCGTTCGGTTGACAGCGAGACAGGTGATTATTATCTATGACTGAGCTTCAATTTTTTCTTTGGAGCAAAAAAAGAGGTGATTTTGGAAAGTCAGGATCAATCCTCAAGAAGTCCAGGTTTGTTTCCATGCATATCTGTTAAATCCAATCCAAACGGATTCCGTTAGGAGAACACGTTTATGAGTGAATCTCAAAAATCATCCCCAGAATTTAAAGTTGCCGACCACCGACGCTTCAACCCAGATGGGTCTGAAAAAGAAGCAGCCGATGGGGGCCAAAGCTCATCCTCTTCGCAGGATCCCAGTCCTTCAACGGACACCCCTTCTTCTAAAAAAGAGTCTGAACCAATCAAAGATCTTCCAGCGGTTACTTTTCCGGATTTTCTGCTATCGCTTGCAAGTTCTGCCCAAATGGCCCTTGGGCTTGCTCCCAATCCTTTTACTCAAACCGTTGAAAAAAACCTCCCTTATGCCAAACAAACCATCGATCTGCTTGGATTGATTGCTGAAAAAACGAAAGGCAATCTTTCGAAGGAAGAGGATCAGCTCCTCCAGGTGATTTTGGCTGATCTGAGAATGCGTTATTTAGAAGAAAAAAAATAGGAGATAGGATTTTCTTTCGGGGATGATCTGTGAGATTTTAATCGGCACAGATCGACCGCTTTAGAAGGTCCTAAATTAAAAAAATGAAAAAGGTATATTCAGTCCGCTCGATTGTTTTTACCTCCGTGCTTTCAATAGTTTTTACCCTCTTTTTTGCCTGCAGTTTTGAGCTTCCCAAAAAAAGCCAGGCCATCGATTCTTCCCCTCCAGCTACTCAGGCTCCCTCCAATATTTCTCTCCCGGCTGCCTCCCTTCCAGATTTTCGGGAGATGGTAAAAAAAAATAAACCTGCCGTTGTGAATATCAGCTCTACCAAAGTGGTGCACATGCGTCCGCAAATGCCGCGTGCACGAGATCCCTTATTTGATGACTTTTTTGGGCAGTTTTTTGGAGCCCCCAAAGATTATAGTCAAAACAGTCTGGGTTCCGGTTTTTTCATCAATAAGGATGGAACGATTTTGACAAATAATCACGTGGTTCAGAATGCTGATGAAATTATCGTCAATCTCTCCGATGGGCGAAAACTTCAGGCCAAGGTGGTTGGGAATGATCCTAAAACCGATGTTGCGGTCATCAAAATCAAAGGCGGTGGCGATTTCCCGACAGTTTCGTTGGGCGATTCTGACCATCTCGACATTGGTGAATGGGTGATGGCCGTCGGAAATCCGTTCGGTCTTGGTCAAACGGTAACCGCTGGAATTGTGTCGGCCAAGGGCCGTGTAATCGGTGCAGGTCCTTATGATGATTTCATTCAAACCGATGCCTCGATCAACCCCGGAAATTCCGGAGGGCCTTTGTTTAATTTAAAAGGTGAGGTCGTCGGTATCAATACCGCCATCTATGCCAATGGTCAGGGGATCGGATTTGCAATTCCCATAAATGTGGCCAAAAACCTCGCGCCCCAGCTCATCGAGCGCGGCAAAGTCAGTCGCGGTTATCTTGGAGTGAGTCTTCAGGAACTCACACCCGATCTGGCGAAGTCGTTTGCGCTTTCCTCCGAAAAAGGGGCTTTGGTGGCGAGTGTTCAGGCGGGTAGCCCCGCAGATAAAGCGGGACTGCAATCAGGAGATGTTGTAACCGCTTACAATGGCAAAATGATAGAAACCGTTCATGAACTTCAACTGGCGGTTTCTCAAACCCCCGTTGGAAACAAATCTAGCGTCGAGGTCTTGCGCAAGGGAGAGAAAAAAAGTTTTACCGTTGAAGTAGGAGATCTGGAGCAGGGAGAAAAACAGGTCGCTCAGATTCAGAATCAGTTGCAGAAAGAGTCGACTGACTTGGGTTTAATTATTCGTGATCTCACACCGCAAGAGGCGCAGGAATTAGGTTTGAAAGAGAAAAAAGGCGTTCTTGTTGTAAAGGTTATTCCAGGTAGCAAGGCCGAATGGGTTGGGCTAAATGAGAATGATGTGATCTTGGGAATCAATGATCAGCCGGTGAATCAGCTTTACGATTATGACAGCCTGCTTAAGAAAACCAAAACCGGTGATGTTTTGAAGCTGTTTGTCAAAAGAGGGAATGCGACCTCTTATTTTGCGTTTCGGAAATGAGGAGCAGTCGGGTGTCTTGCCTCTAGAGGGCTCGCCCCTTATCACCCATCACGTCTTTTCTCATTCTGGACTCTTATTGTTTTTATTCCCCTCCTTTGGAG
>JBPOIC010000015.1:0-18559 GCA_052034865.1 Myxococcota bacterium
TGGCCGTAAGGACGTGGGCTTGAGCGGGAGATCTTGAGTCCTTTCCAAAAAAAGAGGATGAAAATTTCAATGAGAGGGTTTTCTATTGGAAGGGTTTGAGGTATGGGGGACGTGTGAATCTGATCCTTCAATCGCTTACCGATCATGTCCTTTCCTCTCTACCCGACGGATTGATTTTAATTCAACCCGACAAAACCCTTCTCTTTTTAAATTTTCAGGCAGAACGCATGTTGGGAGTTTCCCAGGGCTATGCCTTGGGAAGGAAGCTTTCTTCCCTGATTCATTTGTCTCAGGAGATGTGCCAGAGGCTGGAAACAACGACCCAAACGGGCCGTGCATTTACGATTCGGGAAGAAGAAATCAAAAATCGGGTAGGAGAAGTAGGTGTTTTTGAAATCCATATCAGTCCGATTTATGCGCCCGAAGGAGGAGTCGCCGCTGTAAGTCTTCTGCTCCGTGATTTGTCTCCCATCAAAAAAATGGAAGAAGAACTTTTGCATTCCGACAGGCTTGCCGTGATCGGAACCATTGCCTCCGGTCTGGCGCATGAAATTCGAAATCCGCTCGGTGGCATTAAGGGTGCTGCCCAAATGCTTGCGCGAGAGATCGATCAGGAAGATCTTCGCGAGTATTTGCAGATCATTATTCGCGAATCCGAGCGGGTGAATCGTTTGATCAGCGACCTTTTGGATCTAGCCAAGCCTAAAAAAATCAGAATGGGATCGGTTAATCTCAATAAGCTTCTCGATGAGATTATGACACTTGAGAAAAAAAACGAGTCGGCCTCCCGTATTTCGTTTGTGCGCCGTTTTGACCCTAGCCTTCCCAAGGTTCGCGGCGATACAGATCAGCTCAAACAGGCTTTTTTAAATCTCATCCGAAATGCCAGAGAGGCAATTTCAGGTAAAGGTTCGGTTCAGATTCTCACCCGTGTGGTGACGGACTATCAGTTCAAGCCCCTGAAAGGTCGCACTTCTCCCATGGTGGGGGTGGAGATTACTGATACTGGTTGCGGAATGAGCGATGAAGTATTGAGTCATCTTTTTTCTCCTTTTTATACCCAAAAACAGGAAGGAACAGGTCTGGGGCTCTCGATTTGTCATCGGATCATCAGCGAACATCAGGGAACGATTCATATCGAATCGACTCCCAAGAAAGGGAGCACCTTTAAGGTTTATCTTAGGGCCGTGTAACCAGAGTGCTCAGGGTGCATCTGCCAGGAGTCAGAAAATGATTTGGGGGAATCGTTAAAGAATCCTCATTTTTTCTGACTTCTGACCTGTGATTCCTGAACCTCGCATATAAACTTATGGATCCAGCAAATATCAGAATTCTCATTGCCGAAGATGAGCCATCGCTGCGGACCATCCTGAAAAACATGTTTCTTAAAAAAGGATGGGAAGTAGAAACCGTTATGCAGGGCGATCATGCCATCACCAAGATCAGAACCCAAACTTTTGATGTCGCTCTGGTGGATATCCGCATGCCCGAGCGCTCGGGCTTCGAGGTTTTGGCCGCAGCCAGAAACGATCGGCCAGAACTTCCGATGATCATCATGACTGCTCAGGATACGATGAAGAACGCAGTGGAGGCGATGAAGCGTGGGGCGTTCGATTACATCACGAAACCCTTCGAGCTCGATGAGCTGGAAGTTATCATCGATCGTGCGCTGGAGACTAACCGTCTGTCGACCGAAGTGATTCATTTGCGTCAGGAGGTACAGGCGAAGAAATTTGACCGACAGGCAAAGCTGATCGGTCAGTCAAAACCAGTTCGGGAGATTTACAAGGTCATCGGAAAGGTCGCTGCCTCCGATGTACCCGTACTCATCACGGGTGAATCCGGAACCGGAAAAGAGCTGGTTGCCAAATCCATCCATCAGGCAAGTTCCCGGGCCGATCGGCCGTTTATCGCCGTGAATTGTGCGGCGATTCCCAAAGATCTTTTGGAAAGTGAATTGTTTGGTTATCGTAAGGGTGCTTTCACGGGAGCCGAAGAATCGCGCTCCGGCTATTTTGAAGCGGCAAACAAAGGAACGCTTTTTCTAGATGAAATTGGCGACATGGCCTTATCGCTTCAATCCAAGCTTTTGAGGGTTTTGCAGGAAAAAGAAATTTCCCGTTTAGGCTCACCCACGACCATTCCCATCGATGTGCGCATTCTTTCAGCCACGAATCAGGATCTGGCCGCCATGGCCGCCCAAAAGAAATTTCGCGAGGATCTGCTTTTTCGGCTGAATGTGGTTCCCCTCCAGATTCCACCTTTGAGAGAGCGCCAGGGAGATGTCGAAGTATTGGTGCAGTATTTCATCGAAAAGTTTTCCGCAGAGCTGAATCTTCCTCCTAAAACCCTTTCCGAAGATGCCTTGCAGCTTCTGAAAGAATATGCCTGGCCCGGGAATGTCCGTGAACTTGAGAATATGGTGAAACGCTCGATGGTCCTGGTTCCGGGTGGAATCATTCGGGCAAACGATTTGAGCCCGCTTTTGCAGGAAGCCCCTTTGGCCCTTACGATGGAAGCCCTGGAGGCTTTATCGCTCGAAGATCTGATCGAAAAGAAATTGTCACGCTTTTTGGAAAAACTTGATTGTAAGGAAGAGCTTGATCTTTACGCGAAGATCCTTCCGATGGTGGAGCGTCCGCTCCTTTCGCTGGTGCTTAAAAAAACCCGAGGAAATCAGATCCAGGCGGCGCGTGCCTTGGGAATTAACCGAAATACCTTGCGAAAAATGATCAAAACCTTACGTATTTCCCGTTTTGCTCATGAAGGGGAAGACGAATAATGGAAGCTTACCTCATCCATCTTCTGCTTTATTTTTCACTCGTTTGTGGGGCGAGTATTTTAGGGGGGATCGTTCCTGCCTGTTTTTCCTGGAATCCAAATCGGGTTCCTCTTTTTCTCTCTCTTTCGGCCGGACTCATGTTGGGATCGTGCTTTATCCATCTGCTTCCCGAGGCCTTTGAAATGGTGGGAGATTCGGCAGGAGTTTCAGTTTTGCTGGGACTTTTTTTTCTTTATTTCATCGAGCGTTTTGTCACGGTTCATGTGTGCGAGGCCGATACCTGCGAAGTGCATAAGATCGGGTTGGCGGCTGTGATGGGGCTTTGCATTCACTCCCTCACCGATGGGGTTGCGCTTGGAGTTGGGCTTTCGGTGCCCAAAATGGGTCTTACGATTTTTCTGGCCATTATCATTCACAAAGCCATGGAGGCCTTTTCGCTGACCAGTATTTTGCTGCATCTGAAAAAAAGCCGATCCTACATTCTCTGGGCGAATGCTGCTTTGCTATTGGCGATCCCCTTGGGAGCCCTGCTTTCGTATGCCATGATTGGTCAGGAGAATCTCCACCTCGCTGGGATGGCCATCGGGTTTTCTGCCGGCACATTTTTACACATCTCGCTTTCAGATCTGCTTCCTGCCGTTCACAAACACTCCAATCTCAAAAATCGCGCTTTTCTTTTTTTCGTATCTGGCTTGATTCTGATGTTTCTTTTAGAAAAATACTTACATCACGGATAATGCTTTATGAAGGATCCATTCCAGGGCCTCTACACCCTCTGTGACACCACTTTCTCTCCTCAATATTCCCATCTTCAGCTCGCTCGTATGTTGCTTGCAGGTGGGGCACCGATCCTCCAATTAAGAATGAAAGGTGAAGATGATCTTTCGCGTGTGCGCAGCATCGCGACAGAAATCCTTCAGCTTAAAACACTCTATTCCTTTAAGTTCATCCTGAACGATTACGTCGATCTGGCGGCTGAGCTTGCTGTTGATGGAGTGCACGTGGGCGAAAACGATCTGCCTGTTCCAGAGGTAAGAAAAAGAGTCGGAAAAAAACTGATAGGATATTCTTCCCATTCTTTGGCTGAAGCTCAAAAAGCGCAGGAAGAGGGTGCCGATTACATTGCGCTGGGAGCCATTTTCCCAACGAAAACCAAAGGGGCTGGCCATCCTGTTCAAGGGCTGGATCTTTTGCGCGAATTCGTCCGTCAGATTGATGTGCCAAAGGTGGCTATTGGAGGAATTGGCCGTGAGAATTTTCGTTCCGTTTTGGAGACAGGCGTTGATGCGATTGCCATGATCACCGCCCTCACCCAGGCTCCTGATGTAACCGAAGCAACCCGCTTTTTTGTATCGGAGTTTAAAAAGGGAAAAAGATGAAATCGCATCCAGGAGTGGTGGTGATAGGTGGCTCTGATCCTTCTGGTGGAGCTGGAATCCAGGCTGATCTTCTGACCCTCCAGACCCTCGGGCTTCAAGGCCTCTCTGTCGTGACGGCGGTAACCGCTCAAAACGAAAATCGATTTTTCTCCGCTCAGACGGTCTCGATCAAAAATTTCAAATCGCAACTTGAATCCATTCGGTCATTGTCACGGGGTGGAATCATCAAGATTGGAATGTTGGGAAAAGGAGAGCTCATTGCCCCTCTGATCCAATGGCTTCTTCAGGTAAAACCCTGCTGGATTTTGCTCGATCCCATTTTCTTTTCCAGTACCAGTTTTCCCCTTCTGGACCGCTCGGGTACCAAAAAGCTTAAAACCCAACTGATTTCACAAATCGATCTGATGACGCCCAATCTCGATGAGGCGGCTTTTTTATCCGGCATTTCAATTACAGACCGTTCTTCCATGCTCAAGAGTGCTCAAACTCTTCTCGATCAGCATTCTTCAAACAGTCGACTGAAAGCCGTGTTTCTTAAAGGGGGGCATCTTCCTGGAGAACCGCACGATTTGCTACTCACACGCGACCGAGCTGTCTGGTTTAAAGGAAAAAGAATTGCGGGAAAAAGAGTCCATGGAACCGGATGCACTCTTTCTTCGGCTATTGCGGGTTATTTGTGTCTGGGAAAAGGACTGCGGCAGGCAATTGCTTTGGGGCGAAGGAAAGTGCGAAAGAAAATCTTAAACCAATCCTCAAATCAAAAACCTTTATCTTAAGAACGCGTAATTTTTCCGTGACTCAAGGGAGTTTTGCTGAAGTCCTCTCGCTTCCTCGTCTTTGTAAAAAATGTCTAAAGTTAATCCCTTTGGTTTCCGTTAGGGTTCAAAGGATGTGAGAAAGGACATCCATGCCATGAATTCCAATCTCTTTTTTTCTTTTTTGCGCTCAGCCTCTCCCTCGCTTCTTCATTTCGTTCTCGGAGTCCTCTTTCTATTTATCTTCAGCAATCCTCTTCATGCAAAAAAACCTCTCTTTGGAGAATCCCTTTGTGGGGATTCCCGGTACGAGTGTGTGACGATTGAAAAAGGGGATGCCTGGGCCAAACATTGGCCGGATGAGGTTCAGCGAACTCAGGTTATGCGTTTAAATCGGATGAACATCCGGTTAAGGGCAGGAATGGTGATCGCAGTTCCAAAAGATTTTGCAAGCCTTACCGAAGCGGATATTTCTCTTCTGCCGGAACAGATCAATCCTTCAGGGGAAAAAGTCGTGATTGTCGATTTGGCCCGGATGGCCTGGGGGGCTTACGATGCCGAAGGACATATGCAGCATTGGGGGCCGACTTCGGGCGGAAAAGATTATTGTCCCGATGTGAAAGAGAATTGCCGCACCCCTGCCGGCGAGTATTATATGTACCGAAAAGGGGGAGCCGCCTGTAAGTCAGGAAAATTCCCCATTCCCACCGGAGGCGCCGCGATTCCATACTGCATGTTTTTTCACAATGGATTTGCGTTGCATGGATCCAACAATATTCCTGGCTATCACGCCAGCCACGGCTGTGGTCGTATTTTCACGCAGGATGCCGAGTGGCTCAATAAGAACTTCATCGAAATACCTGATAAAGATATCCTTCAGGGGACCAAGGTCATTGTCTATCCTTATGGAGACAGCTGATGTAGGATTAGTAACCTTCAAAGCGATGCCATTTGAATCAAACGCTTACGAAATCCCTCTCCCATGCTCTTCCGGTGACTTCGAGATTTCTTCCACCATCTGTCCTGTTCGTTGCTGATTTCCAAACCGTTTTGCCAGATCGCCCTGAGAGACAATTCCTACAAACTGATTATGTTCGTTCAAGATCGGAATTCGCCGAATCTGGTGCTCTTCCATCAGATCCATCGCATGCTGAAGATTCTCTTCTTCGTGACAGGTTAAAGGATCCGGAGTCATGATCCGCTGGACAGGAATATTTTTAGGATCCTGTCCTTCAGCGATCACTTTAATCACGATATCCCGATCGGTCAGAATTCCAATCAGGTGATGGCTTTGGGGTGAATCACAAACCAGAACCGAGCCAATATCTTCTTCCTTCATGTGTCTCGCTGCCTCTTCAATGGTTTCAGACGGAGCACAGCATGTTGGATTTTGGGTCATGATGTCTTTGCATTTCATAAAGTCCTCCTTGCTTTTGGTTGAAGTTGTTTTCCTTATTCAGTAGGTTTACGGGCGGTCTGACGTCAATGCGATGAGCTGATTTCTGCGTCGAGGTTTTTTCCAGATGAAAAATCCGGTGATGAAAATTGCGCTTTATGGAGGCTCATTCAATCCACCTCATCTCGGTCATGTGTCGGTTGTTCGTTATTTGCTGAGTCGGCCAGACATTCAGGAGGTTTGGGTTCTTCCGGCCGATCGGCATCCGTTTGGAAAAGATCTCATTCCCTTTGAGGATCGCAAAAAACTTTGTGAGCTTGCCTTTGAAGACTTCGGGTCTCGAGTCAAAATCCTGCCAATAGAAAAAGAAGAAAAATCCCTGACCGGTTACACGGTCGATACCCTGCGTTTTTTAAAGGGGCGTTTTCCCACAAGGTCTTTTGTCTGGGTGATGGGAAGTGAGTTGATGCGTGAGCGATTTAAGTGGAAGGATTTTGAAGAGGTGCAAAAACTTGCTGAGATCATCGAAATCCCACGCGTAGAAGAAGGAGAGATGGAAGCATCGGATGGAAAACTTTCGCCCTTTCCCAACATTTCTTCCACGCAGATTCGAAGACGTTTACAGCAAGGAAAGAAAGTTTCAGAAAATCTTCCCCATAAGGTTTTTCAGTGGATTCAACAAAAGGGTCTTTATCGATGAAAAAACATTCGCTTCAAAAAGTCCTGATCGTTTCCAAAAAAATTGAACATGCCGATTTTACACAAAAGAAAAATCAGGCCCAGGCCGTCCGTCAGGTAGAACACGTGCTTGAAAAACACGGGCTTTTTTTTCACACCATTCCACGGGGCAAGCTTAAAAAAATTGAAGGTTTTGATCTGATTGTGAGTGTGGGAGGAGATGGAACCTTTCTGGATTCCTCTCATTATCTGCGTGAAAATCCCTTGATGGTTGGAATCAACTCCAATCCCAAAACCAGTCATGGGGCTTACTGCCACACCGATGCTTCCGGATTTGAGAATTTGCTTGAAAGGATATTGGCCTTTAAGGCTCCCCTCGTTTTGCTGAATCGCATTCGCTGCAAACTCGGAAAAAAAACTCTTCCCATTCTTGCATTAAACGACGTGCTGCTCGCCAATCCAATCCCTGCCGGCACTACCCGTTATCTTGTTCAGATTGGAAAAATTCGCGAAGAGCAAAAATCTTCCGGAATCTGGATCTCAACCGCTTCCGGCTCAACCGCCGCCATCCACTCGGCCGGCGGAAAAATCATGCCGCTTGAAAGCAAGAAACTGCAGTATCTGGTGCGAGAGCCCTTTTTGCAGGGAGGAAAGCATTACCGGATCCAGAAAGGATTTCTGTCGTCCAGACAAAAGATCGTCTTTATTCCCCAAATGAGCCGTGGGTATCTTTTTGTCGATGGTTATCACGTGTGTTATCCGATCCAGTGTGGAGAACGAGTGGAGATCGAGCTTGCAAACAAGCCGATTCGGGCCGTGCTTGAGTAGAGTGAATGGAGGTGTTTGTATTAAACCATCGGCCCAGGCGTAGGGCGTATCGCCAGATGTCCCTACAGGAACATCTCTCCGACTGAATTGCACTCCACCTCCAGTATACACCCACCGACATCCTTCGCCCCTTCGACTTAACTCAGGACTCAGGATGTCCCATTTATTTTCTGGATTCTGAAGGGCGACCCATGAGTCGCCCCTACAAGAAAATTGCACCCAAGCGATTGCTTCGCTCTGCTCGCAAGACGAAACTGTCGTCCTTCTTCTGTCTTTCTTCCTCACTCCTTGATTTCCGCTATCCGCGTCCGGCTACGGGCAAAAATCTCTGGCTCATAGAACTCGAAGGCCATCGCACCGGGCATCAGATAACGCCCCGCTGTTGTCGCACGTACAGGATAACGAATGTGATACACCCCCGCGGGCAGGAAGCGATCGGACCACAAGATGAGATCATCGCGAACCTCCTGGTGCGTAAAGCCGAAGTTCATTCCGTAATCTTCAGGAACAAGCACGTCATCGTAGGAATGAGATCGCAAAATGAATCGAGCGTTTTCATACTCTTCGGAATCATCCGTCTGAAACCCTTCGCTTTCTTCGGGATGCTCGTTACTTTTTAGCTGAAGCGCCGCCGAGCTAATCGCGAGGGTCATATCGATGGGCTCAAATCCGGAAGGAAGCAGATCCTGCACGACGACATAATTCATATCCTGCGGAACCACTAAAACCATGTGGCCTTTGTAATTTTCACCGACTTTGAATTCGGTGAGGGGTTTTTCCTCTTTGGTATCATTGAGTTCGTAATATTCGCGCGAAAGAATGAGCCCTTCTTCGCGAGTGGGGGTCTGATCGGGAGAAAGATAATATTTGAGAACCATGTCATAGTAGAGGGTTCCAGCTCCCTCTTTCGACAATTGAAGATCGATGGGCATTTTCTGGCTCAAAAGATCTTTCATCGCGATTTTTTCTGAGCGCACCGCGAACAGGTGCTCCCGATCAAAATTCTGTGTCAGCAAGGTTTTGCCGCCTAAGGCAACCGATGCTTTAAACTGCGTCTCCCCTTCCTGACTGATCTTCGAATACTGAACAATCATTCCCGAGGTGTAGAGAGGATCCTGGGTGCAGAAAAAACAGCCGGCAGTTTTACGATTGAGAAGGAAGGCCAGGCCGCGTGGAATAAGGGGATCTTTCGGATCATGGTTTAAAAGCGCCCAAGAGGCGAGGGCGGTATTTTTGGTCGCCGTCGATGAAAAAAATCCGGAAGAGGGCCAACTGGTATGACGGGGCTCCTGCTTTGAAAGCGAAAGAAGGCGTTTGTAAACTTCTGAACCATCAGCGGTGGACGAGGCATTTTTCATCGCCATCAGCAGGTAGGAAAGACCGCTCACGCTCATATTCTGGACTTCCTGATCGAGGTTGGCGAAATCCAGTGTGTTGTCCGAGGCGAGGGAAAGACTCCAGAGCCCATAAGCCTTTTCATCCGGAGTGAGAGAATACGGTGTGTGTGAGTACAGGCGAGCCCGAATATAACTTTCCAGTTTGTTCAGGGCGGTTTGATCAACCTCCGCTCCCTGTCGTTGAGCCGTCGTCAGGGCCCATAGGGTTTGCACACTCGCAAAATAATCCGGATCGCGGCTCTCCGGCCAGTAGCGTATGCCTCCGCCTGTCGGATCCTGATATTTTTTCACAAGCTCCGTCGTCAGTTTTTGAGCCCGTTCGTGAAGCAGTGCTTTTTTGGCCTCCAGCCCTTGAGTGTTTTTCAACTCTTCCTGGCGGAAAGGAGCGATGGAATCAAAAAAGGACTCTCCCAACTGATCAGTGAGCTGCCCGGTAAAAAGAATGGCCAGAAGCGCGGCAGATTTTTGCTCGGAGCAGGCATAAGGATAATCGATCAGGTGTTTTAATGAAGGGGCTGCAGCGAGGGCGAGAGAAGCCTTGAGCGTAAGATCGACTCCCCCACGATCTGGCGTGATGTTGGAGGGAAGATCGATTTTTTCGTGTTGTGGATCCTGGACCACTCCTGAGCTTGCCACCACCTCCGGAGCAAAACGGTCCTGAACGGGTAAACTTGTTTCGAGTCCATCGAGTAAATTTCCCTGATCATCCAGGGCTTCAGCCGAGAAGGCAAGTCGACCCTCAGCCGAGCGGATTTTCATCTGAACAGGATAGGCCTTTTCAGTACTGGCGGGAATATTGATCGGAAATTCCTGCATTGCCTGATCATTTGAAAAAATCGCATCGCCTGAAAGCGTGAGCCTGATTTTACCCTGTACCGGTTGAGGATTGCGATTGTTGGCTACGATCTGACCGCGAATCTCATCTCCCCACACCGCAAATCGAGGCAGGGCGGCGCGTAATACGACGGGTCGTGTTGTCATGATTTTTGCCCGATTGCTACCCACGAGGTTGTGGTCGGAGAGAATTAAATCGGAGCCCACGGCCACTTGACCTGCTGGCCTGGAAGCGGCCGCCGCTTTGCGATCGGTCTCAAACGCTTCGAAGGTTTTCGATTCAGAAATCGCCAGGGCCTCGATCACCCAGGTGGTGAGATCATCCGGCAGTTTGAAGCTGAAATCGACTTCTCCATTTTCGTTAGTGACCAGGTGTTTTTCAAAATCGGCGGTATCTTTAAAAACGCGGCGTTTCATCGAAGCCGGATTTTCTCCACCATCGCCGGCCTTCAGGAGTTTCAACAAGGAAGAAGAAATCACGTGATTGGGACGTCGGTAATAAAACTGTTTCACGAGATCGGGTAAGGGATAGTTTAAAAGACGCAAAACCGACTCGTCTGCCACACTCACCATGAGATGGGATTTTACCGCCTTACCGGTGGCATCCTGAACTTTTAAATGGACCTTTACTTCATCGCCCGGGCGATAAATTGCGGGCTGATCCCCTTGAGCTGGGCGGTTCGGCAAGATCGTGACATTCAGGCGCTTGCTTTCGGGCTCAATGTGCAATTCGGTCTCTCCATAAAAAAGCATGGGAGGACGACCTTTCCCTGCGCCGCCGGAGGGAGCTTCTCGCCCGGCATGGGCGATCACACTCAAATAAAAATTCGGGATCATTCCTTCGGTAATCGGAATCTCAAGATGTGAGGCGTTCCCGCCTCCCAGCTCGACGACTTTGTATTCCAGTACCCGCCCGCGCTCGTAGGTGAGGAGGGCTTTGGTGACGGGTACGAGCGATTTTATTAAGATCTTAGCTTTCTCTCCCACTTGATAGGACGACTTATCCGGCACCATTTCTATCTTGGCCGTTTCGTCCAGACGCCAGGGAACATAGCCCTCACCCCAGGCGTAAATATCGGTGGCTGCCTGAATATCATTTCCTTTCTCATCCTTTCCTTTCGCTACAAAACGGTACTGACCGCCCTGATCGATCGGGAAGGAGAGAGTTGCCTTTCCGGAGGAATCGGTTGTGCCATTCAAAACCGTTAACTTTGTATCTTTGGGTGCGTAGATCAAATCCCAGTTTCCACTGGGCAGGTGTTTTTGAATCATTTGATATTCGCGGCGATAAACTTCGACGGCGTAAGCTTTTGCGCCGGCCGCTTTTCCCTGGGTGTCGAGCGAGACGAGATCAAGCTGCGCATTCTCCTTACTGCCATAAACCCATTTTTGCGGGCGCAGGCCTAAATAGAAATTCGCTTTGTGCACAATGACGGTTTCGGCTCCTGAGACTTCCTGATTGGCAGGATCTTTCACATTCGCTTCAATCGTTAAGGTTTGGCTGGTCGGATATTTTTTAAGATTGGGCTTATATTGGATGAGAAGATTTCCCTGATCGTCCAGAGTCGCCGGTTTTAAGGAAAGAGGTTTTCCATGATCGTCATTTAAAAAATCGCTGGAAGGACCACGGGTGGAAGGCCCTTGCGAAAAGCTTTCATGGTCTTGATCTTCCGACATGGCATAGGAAGCGACGGTGTCGTATTCATACTCGCTCTCATAGCGCACAGACTCGAAATTCTCATCATCGGATCCTTTTCGGTAAAGCTCATCCGGATCCACAAAACTGAATTCTTCATATCCGGAAGGAGCAAAAAGATAGGTCCCCGTCATGATCGACCACTCGACCTTTGCCTTGCGCATGGGAGCCCCAAAAAAGTAATTGCCCTGCACACTGGCCTTTAACTCATCGCTGCTGATCAACTCTGGATTTTCGGTTTTCAAATCGACCTTAAACGAAGGCTTGCGGTAACTCGCTACCTGAAACTCACGGGTAAAACTCTGTTTCCCTAATTTCAAATTCAGACTGTAGTGGCCGCGCGGAATTTCATCAGAATTCTCCAGGGTGAATTTTCCTCCCACGATTCCACCAGTTTCGATGGAAATTTTTTCCTTAAAAATTTCTTTTCCAGCCGCATCTGTGACTCTCACATCTACCGACTCACCCGGTTTGATCATGAAATAACGCCCTTCACGCACCTGTCTTAAAAAGGATGAAAAATGCACTTCCTGACCCGGGCGATAGATCGGACGATCGGTATAAAGGTAGGCAAAATAATGAAGTCCTTTGGTGAGAGGATAATTGTAACCGGTCAGCTCCATGTCTCTTTCACAGGCAAAAGCTTCCATTCCAGGCTGAATGACCTGGGCACACACATTGTTCACCTCACTCGCAGGAGTTGCGAGCATGGCCACGCCGTCAGATTGAGTTGTCGCCTGGGCACTCACTCCCTGCGATTCCTTGTCATAGTTTGGATAGTAAGTCAGATCGATGGGAAGATTTGCCAAAGGAGCGCCTGTTTCGATATCGGTCGCCCATAGAAGGGTATGATCGAGTTCGCGTTTCATCGCCAGGCCCACGCGACTTACCTGAATCATCGTGTAGGAGGTGAGTGGGTGTTGGTAAATATCCTTAGGCAAGGGAGTGTTGAGCGAGGGCTCTCCGATCACTTCCACCAGATAGATTCCCGAAGGCAGGCGGTGATCCGCAGCAAAAGAATCCGGAAGATTCGCAAGGTTGACCTCGAATGAAAACGGCACATCGTTTTTGGAGGATGGGATGACGATGTTTTGCGTCAGATCGGGTTTAAGACGGGTCGAATCGATAATTTTGGTCTTGGGATCGATCGGAGCATAAACCTGGCTATAACCAATCTCAACAAGCCCAGATGAATCAGGATTTCTAATTCTCTCCAGATCGACTTTTCGATTTCTTAAATTTCCATCGTAATCGGTAGACTTACTCCATTTAAAGAGTCTGAACTTTGCGGATTTGAGATTCACCCCCTGATAAGGAATCGTCAAAGGACCCTGTTGGGAAAGTAAGGTCTTTTTGATTGGGGTGTTGACCTGAGCGTAGGCATGATCGGTTTTTAAACGGTAAGTGACAGGGTTTTGCTGAGAGACAGCTCCCGATAAGGATCTGATCTGTTTAAGATCGACCGAAAGGGTGTAGGCCTGATTGTAATCGTTTAAAAAACTCGCACAGCCTCTGGAATAACCCTCCAACAATGAAGGCTTGCCCTGCTCATCGAGGGTATCAAAGGTTCCGTAATCCTGAAAATCGAAGCTGACCTGAAATTTCTTGCCCGGACCTTTTTCGGCGAAGGCCCCATGAAAGGCCTTCTCAAAACTTTTCTTTTCGATCATCTGATTGAAACTAAAACAGACCTGGCTATCAAACTGCACGACACTTTCCTTTTCAGGAGTAAGGGAGATTATCTGCCCTTCGGATGCGCTCATCGCTTCAACCGAATCAAGCTTGAGCTCTTTCGCAGGAGTTTCGAAAGCAGCGCTGAAAAGGGAAGCCGTTCCCAAATCTCCCCGGTTTGCGCGTACTCCCTCAGGCAAACGGATCTGAAATTTTTCACCCCATGGTAAATCGTTTTCAATCTGAATCCGCAGGCGGTGATTTTCTTCAGACCAGACAAACTTCGACTTCACCGATATTTTCTCTTCCGCAGCATTTGCAAACTCGAGCTTCGATTCGACATCAGTGGGATTCATCGAGATATTGAATTCAAGATCGATAAAAGGATTTTTGGGAAGGACGGTTTGAGTTACATCATTTTTGTTGCTGGTTTCTGGAGAGGTTACCCTGGGACGAACGGTTGAAAATTTCCAGGACAGGGGTTGATCGAGTTTATACCCATCGACCGAAACAACACCGGCGGGAAGATCGATTTGATAAGAGGTGGCAGGTTCAAAAGGTTTTGCCGGGCGAAAGATAAATCCGTGCGTGCCCAGCCAGAAAAACTTTCCTTCCGTGGCGGGCATGATCTGCAGGGGAATTGCCTGATCGCGCCCGCTATCTAAGGTGGTTAAGGGAACGACCGCGTGATTGAACATCACCGTCACGCCTTCGGTGGAGATCGGCAGATTTTCTCCCTGCGGGGCATAGGTAAGAACCTTCAACTCACCCACAATCGAAGGCGTCTTTTTGAAAAGACCTGCCAGCCCACCAGGTCTTTTGTGCAAATAAACCGCTGCTCCCGCGACGATGGCTAAACCAAAGAAGGCAACCAGGATGAGTTTTATTTTTTTAGACATAAAGTTTCCTTAATTTCTACATCACATTTGTTGCAATTGGTTGTAGGGGCGATCCCACCGGGTCGCCCTCAATGTTTTATTAAAATTGCAAACGTCCGCTGAATGAAGATCGCAAGGCGCCCATATCGTCTTGCGAGGAGCGTAGCGACGTGGCAATCCATACAAGAAAGGTATTTGCGGGCGAAGCCTGTATCGCCCTGCCGAAAGGTTTATTCTCCATTTTTCTATCTCCTGTTTTCATCTCCTCTTTTGACTGCCCCTCACTCCTCCTCGATCACCCTGAACGAAACCTCCTGCGTTTCTCCATTTGCCGATTCGACGCGCAATCGATGATTTCCCACGACCGGTTCAATCCAAACCTGAGGGTGGATTTCTTCGGTGGTTTGCAAAAATTGATCATCCAGAAACCATTTTAAGAAAATTTTCTTGGGCGAATTTATTTTAACCTCAGCCTGAATACGCTGATGTTGTCTGGGAAGATAAGGATGGAGGCGATAGGTCATATGGGAAATCGGGCTTAAGAGTTTCCAGTCTTTTTGCGCGATCGTTGGTCCCGGATTACGGGGTAATAAAGAGTAAGGGTTTGAGTCGGGTTTGAAAACCAAATTGTTTTTTGGAGACTCCCAGGCAAATCTTTCATCGGGCTTTCCCCGAATCAGATTTTCAAAAATCGCATGCCAGACAGGTGCTGCACCCGTAGCGCCGGTCGTGTATTCCATCGGCGATCCATCTGCATGACCGACCCAAACGCCTACCGCATAAGACGGCGTATAACCGATCGTCCAGTTGTCGCGATGATCATAACTCGTGCCGGTTTTAACAGCGACCGTATGGCCCTCAAGCTGCATCGATTCGTTAAAGCCGAAGGCCTTCAGCCGCGCTTTTGGATCGGTGAGAATGTCGGTAATTTCGGCAGCATATTCGACCGCGTGAGGAAGAATGGAAGAAAAAGGTGTTTCCGAGTCAGGTTTCTCTTTGAGGTTCTCGGCCTTATCACTGTAGTTTTCTCTTAAATAGCGAGACGGCCGGTAAACACCACCCCGCGCCAGTGTGGCGTAAGCATTGGTCAGCTGCAAAAGGGTTACCTCCCCGGATCCTAAAGTCACGGAAAGACCATAGTGAGAAGGAGGAAGTTTCAGCGAAGTGAACCCAAATTTTTTTAAGAGTTCGAAATAGTAAGAAAGACCGATTTCATTCAGGGTCGCAACGGCGGGAACATTGTAGGAATTCGCCAGGGCTTCACGGATGGGAATGGCCCCATGAAATCGCCGATCAAAATTCTGTGGGGCGTAGACTTCGGCATTTTCATCTCCCTTTGACTGAAAACTCAAAGGTTCATCGGGTACGAGCGAGTCGGGCGTGAAGCCTTTGCTAAAGGCTGCAAAATACGTAAACGGTTTTAAAGTCGATCCTGGCTGGCGCAAGGCCAGCGCCCCATTTACCTGACCTGAAATTTCTTCGTTCTGATAATCACGCGAACCCACCATCGCCAGGATCTCACCTGTGCGCACATCGATCACAACTGCCGCTCCGGTAAGAAGAGGATCTTTCTCTGAACGCTGATTCAAAACCTCTGCCACGGCGTTTTCAACTCGGGCCTGAAGATCCAGATCCAGACTGGTCTGAAGGGTTTGAAATCTCCACGGAGCTGGTTCGTTGCCCAACTGAGCTCCCACATATTCGATGAAATGGCGTCCTGTAAAACGGGAGTCTATTCGTGCCGCTAAAGTTTCGGGCAATGGCGATGTCTCTGCCTTCAAAGGAGCACGAGATTTTCCCGGCGCTTTGGGTAGCAGCACCAGCCATTCGATCTCATCCGAAGAAAGCTCTGAAAGATCTTTTGAAAAATAATATTTCCCTGCGGCCGAAATTCCGTAGGTTCGATGTCCATAATAAACTGAATTTAAATAACGCTCCAAAATCCATTTTTTGGAATGGCGCATCTCCAGTCCGACCGCCAGGAGCGTTTCTCGAAACTTATTGTACAGGGTGCGCTGGTTTCGATGGCCTTCGTTTTCCTGAATGAGATTCTTTGCAAGCTGTTGGGTGATCGTCGAGCCCCCGCGCCAGACATAGCCACGGCGGATATTATCGATGGCGGCTTTAAAAATGGAGACTGGGTTGATACCTAAGTGCCAGAAAAAAAATCGGTCTTCCGATTGGAGGGTTTTGTCTATGACGGGTTGGGGAATCTTTGAAAACGGCGTCCAGATCTGGGTACCATCGTAAACGGCGTTGAGCGTTCCGATGAAGCGACCCTCGCGATCCAGAAAGGTTTTGATTTTGGGAGGTGCATCGAAGTGTGCAGCAAAATAGTAAGCAGTCAAAAGAAAGGTAAAAACAAGGATGAAGGATAAATGGAAAATCCTGCGCACGCCGTGAGGTTAATGAGGAGTGAGGGGAAGTCAATATGAAAAAAGGCGGTCTGCAGTAGCTATATGAAAATGTCAGTAGAGGGGAATGGATAAGGAAGAAGAAAAATTCAGGTAGAGGGACCTTTTAATTGATCGCAAAATTAAATGAGATTTTTCCGTCATCAAAGAGGGCTTCAGGTGGGTATTTGTCCTGCATGACCGCTTTAGCCACTTTTTCAAATTCGATTTTCAGCGCGGTATTCCCAGAAACATCGGGAGTTATCGAGACGATTACTTGCAAATTCTTTAAGGCACACTCGCCGTTTGCACAGTTATCTCTGTCAGCTTTGATTTCAAAATTTACAATCGTTTGCTTTTCAGTTTTTTTGGGAAGTTTATCGAGTAGGTTTTTCTTTTCTGCGAGAGAATGTATTTCAGAGGCTATCCTGGTTTGAAAATCCTGCTTTTGCTTTTCCTTGGAATTTCCACCCTCATTCAGTTTTTGTAGGGCTTCGTTTGGTGGGGGTGGAACAAATTGAGTGGAAGTATAAGATACTACAAAACTATGGGAAAACCCGCGGCATTTTTCGATTTGATGAGGTGCGGTGGCTTGTAAAGGCGCTGAGGATGGCGGTGAGATCTTCATATCAACCTTTCTGATTCATTGTGTGATCTGGTTAGATTATCGCGGGGATATAGAAAAAGTTGCTAATTTTTTTCTTGTGTCGCAACTCTCCACTTCTGGCATCCTCACTAAACAATCAGGAAGAGTGCACAATCCAGAAAAAACATGAGAAGTATTGTCGAAGCGATCTTTCCTCACTCCCCCTCCGCTACCTTATAATGCAAATGAATCCACGCCAGGCGTGAAAAGCGCAAAACAAAGGGTTCCAGAATTGCCAGCACCAGCAGCGGAATCCCCACCACAACTTCAGAAGAATATCCCGCAAATCCCAAATATCCAAACAACGGAAGAAGAAACAGCGTACAGAATGAATAGTTGAGCATGTAGGATCCGATCATATGACCGGATTCCGGATAAAACGCATATCCACACACCGCGCATTTTTCATCCATCTTTAAAAATCCCGAAAAAACTTTTCCGGTTGGACAGTGAGGACATTGGTTCTGAATGATTTTTGAAAAGGTTCCGGTCGGCATAAGGGTTAGGGGTTCTGAGCATCGAGCTCAAATAAACCAGAGTCTGTGATCGCATAAAAATGCGTCCCAACGGTTGCGATCTCAAAAATATTGGACGTCATCGGGTGATTGGGAAGATTGGCTGTCAAATTTAACCAACGATTTTCTTTATCGATCCACTCATACAAATCACCTGTCGTAAAGGCAAACACTCGATCCCCGACGACTTGTATATTGGTGATCATTTCGTCGGGATCAGGAAGAGCGCCCAATTGCCTTAAGGCTCCAGTTCTCAAATCCTGCTCAATCACAAAGTCGGTTCTAATCAAGATATAAGAATGGGTAATCGTGCCCTGAAAATCCATAATGACAAAACCGGGAATATTCGTCTTCATCGGTATGTGTCGCCAAACAGTCTCACCGTTATAAAGCGTATAGAGATCATCTCCATTGGCGACAGCAAAGAGCGAATCTCCCACCCGCGAAATAAAACGAATGTAACCCTTCGACGGATCGCCTTTCAGATTTTGTCCTTGCGTAATCGACACCCATTTTTGGCGCGAGGGATCCAGGCGATAAATCGCATCCTGGGTTGAGGCATAAAGATCGCTGTTCCAGATTTCAAAATCGCGCACCATCCATCCATTACTTTCTTTCTGAATCCCCTGATTTAAAAAATCCCAGCGTTTCTCTTTTAAGGAATAGCGCAATACCCCCGTGTCTTCACATCCCAGATAAAGATCCTCTCCA
>JBPOIC010000032.1:0-30374 GCA_052034865.1 Myxococcota bacterium
GGGTAACCTCTACGATCTGCAAAAGCTGATGGGGCATGCGGGCATTTCAACAACCGAACGTTATGCCCATCTCTCCATCGAATCGGTCGTGGCCAAGAATGAATTGGTTGCGATTAATGGAGCTCAGAAAAAGATCCTGAGTCTTCAAGAACACCTTAAAAAACAGGCAATCTAAAATTTCCTTACCCCGAATTTAACCCGAAAATAAAAAAGCACTTAAGTCTATTGACCTAAGTGCTTGGAATGACAACGTGCCCGGCTGGATTCGAACCAGCGACCCTCAGCTTAGAAGGCTGATGCTCTATCCGACTGAGCTACGGGCACATGGTAACGGCGATCAGTTTTTTAAAAAAAGAGAATTGAGTGCAATCGTGGGGTGTTCCTCTATACCGAGCGATGGATTTTAGGCAAATAAAATGAAGTCAAGTTTCTTCTTGTTTTCAAACAGGGTTTTCGTTACAGAGCGAAGCCGAATCTGACTCCGCGCTAACCGGAGATCGCATTCAATCCTTGATAATCGGATGTTTGACACGGGCCATTAGCTCAGTTGGTAGAGCAAGCGACTCTTAATCGCTGGGTCGCAGGTTCGACTCCTGCATGGCCCATTTTAAAAAATCGCGTTTCGCGATTTTTTTTTGCCGGGGTGGCGAAACTGGCAGACGCGCAGGACTTAGGATCCTGTGGTGCAAACCGTGTGGGTTCAAGTCCCATCCCCGGTATTTAGTTTCTAATACTTTGTCACATTGTTTTAAACGGCATTAGGGATGGCACAAGTACTTCTAACTACACTGACTTTTCAGATTTTTTAGCTGTAGGTACAGCGTGGAGAAGTACTAAAAGAAAAATCCCACCCAATCCTACATCCCAATATTTGAATTTTTGTGATTGATCGGTGTACTCCTAGTTTTCTTCCTCTTCACTTCTGAAGCGTATCCTGTTGGATGAGTGCGGTGCCAGCTCCAGGCGTGCTCGATGATCTGATCGAGATCTGGATAGCGTCTTGTCCAACCCAGCTCCTTTTTAATCTTCGCACTACTCGCCAATAAAATCGGAGGATCGCCTTCCCGTCGTAGTTTTTCCTCAACTTTAATTACACATCCCGTCACACGCCGGCAGGCTTCAATCACTTCCAAAACAGAAAATCCTTTTTCACTTCCAAGATTATAAACTTGCTTGGTGTTCGGCTGAATCGATCGGAGCGCCAGCAGGTGACTCGAGGCGAGATCCTCTACATGCAGATAATCGCGGATACAGGTTCCGTCGTCAGTATCATAATCTTTTCCGTAAAGTGTGATCGCGGGCTCTTGTCCTTGGGCGACGGCCAGAATGCGGGGAATTAAATGCGTTTCAGGATGATGATCCTCGCCCAGGTCTCCTTCAGGCGAAGCCCCGGCCACATTGAAATAGCGCAGGAGGGTGTAGCCCAAACCATAAGCGTATCTAAAATCATCCAGGGCCATCTCGACTATCATCTTCGTGCGCCCGTAGGGATTGATAGGATTTCGAGGGTGAATCTCAGAGATGGGAATTTGCAGTGGGTTTCCGTAAACCGCCGCCGTCGAAGAAAAGAGCATGCGTGTGATGTTAAACTCTCGCATCTTCCCTAGTAGGTTTAAACTCCCCGCAACATTGTCGCGATAATATTTCAAAGGATCGGAAACACTTTCACCGACTTCAATATTTCCCGCAAAATGAAGCACAGCATCCATCGTATAGCGGTTAAAAATATCTTCAAGGAGATCACTGTCTCCGATGTCTCCTTCAATGAAATGAGCCTTAGGATCGACCGCTTCAGCATGGCCCCGCGAAAGATTATCCAACACGACAGTGGAGATCTCTTCACGAATCAATTTTCGTACGACATGACTGCCAATGTAGCCGGCACCGCCGGTGACCAGAACTTGCATGTAACAACTCCTGAACGTCACATTGGTTCATGGCTGAACAGGGGCCAGGAATGCATTCCATCCTCCGTGGCTAAACAATGTTTGGCCAGATCCAGTGATTCTCCAATCACCACGTGCATGTCCAAATAACGATAGGTGCCCAGGCGACCGATGAAAGTGACGTGCTTTTCCTCCCCCGCGAGTTGGAGGTAGTTTGAAAGCAAACTCTTATCCTGACTGAGCCGCAGCGGATAATAAGGCGTTTCGCCGGGTTCGGTTTCTTTGCTGAATTCACGAAAACAGATTGTTTTCTCGTGTTCTTCCCAAGGGGCGAAGTGTTTGTGTTCGGTGATGCGAGTGAAGGGAATGGTTTGATCACAGTAGTTGATAACGGCATTACCTTGAAAATCGCCGCTTTCTTCAAAGCGCTCGAAGATCAGGCTTCGGTAGCGAAGTCTGCCGAGACGGTAGTCGAAGTAAGCGTCTAATGGTCCGCTGTAAAAGACGTGATCAAATTCGGATTTTAACTCTTTTGTGAAACGGCGATTCAGGTGAACGTCGATCTCTGAATGATCCAGAAGTTTCTCGATGATCGGCGTGTAGCCTTGAAGTGGAATTCCTTGGTAGGGGCTGCTGTAATAGTTATCGTCGTAGTTAAATCGGATGGGAAGTCGCTGTAAAATACTCGCCGGCAGCTCTTTAGGATCCACCCCCCACTGCTTTTTTGTGTAGCCGTAGAAAAAAGCTTCGTACAACTCTCGGCCTAAAAATTTCAAGGCCTGCTCCTCAAAGTTTTTGGGCTCGCTGATAGAAGTATCGCCAAGAGAGGCGATAAAATTTCTGGCTTGAGAGGGATTTAAGGTCTTTTTGAAAAACTGGTTGATCGTTAAAAGATTTAACGGAAGCGAAAAAATTCCGCGTGTCGTGATTGCTTTCACGCGGTTGGTAAAGATTCCAAAAGTTGCAAGGCGATTTAAATATTCCCACACGTCTTTTCGGTTCGTATGAAAAATATGTGGTCCGTATTGGTGGATCAAAATGCCTGAGGCAGGGTCTCGCGAGGTGTGGCAATTTCCAGCAGCGTGCGATCGTTCTTCCAGAACACTCACCCGGTATTTTCCGCTACGTGCGAGTTCGTTTGCGAGGACAGCACCCGCGAAGCCAGAGCCTACAATGCCGATGTGTTTCTGCATGTAAATCCAATCTTTGTTTTTAAATTGAGGAAAGAGTCTTTTTCTAGCTCGGCAAAAAAACGTTCGAAGGCATTTTCGAAAGAAGGAAGAAGTTGCGCTCGCTCGCTCCCCAAAACGCTATAGACGGGCCTTGGCGCCTGGGCCTTCCATTCAGCGGAGGGTAAGATCACGATACGATCTGTCTTTAGCCGTGCACGCCCTGCTGCCAAGTAAGCCCATTTCAGCCACGTGATTTCTCCCGCATTGGTGAGATGCCAAATGCCCTTTTCCTGATCGATGAGCAGATCAAGCACCGCGTGCACAAGATCCGGCACATAAGTGGGAGAGATGCTGATTCCATCACAGATATGCACCTCACGCCCTTGTTCCAAATCACCCAAAGTTAGAGCGATGAAATTGTGTGCATCCCAAGGACTAAAAAAAGAGCTGCTGCGAATCATCAAAGCCTCAGGGTGTGCCTGCAGTACCCGCTTTTCCGCATCAGCTTTGCTGCGACCGTACACATTTAAGGGCGAGACAGGGTGACTTTCCAGGTAAGGTGTTTGAAGCGAGCCGTCAAAAACAAGGTCCGATGAAAAACTGACGAAAGGCAGATTCAGCTCCGCGCAGGCTTGCGCCAGGTTCTCAGCCCCTGTCACATTTTCACGCTGGCATCTGTCTGGCTCCAACTCCGCCTGATCGACGCACACATAACCCGCGGCATTGATTACCGCCCAAGGCTTGATTTCATGCAGTCTTTTTCGCACCGAGGTCTTGCAGGCGATATCCATCTGCTGACGTGCAGTCACGACGTACACAAGTCCACGTTCATCGCACAGACGGGCAAAGGCGCGCCCCAGCGTTCCACTCGCTCCGGTAATCAGCAGAGGTCGCCTTGTTAGTTTGTGGAAGGACGAGGAAAGGAGCCTGATTTTTTTTGAAGGTGAAGAGTGCCCATATAAACGCCGGCTCGGCTCGTGCCACCATCCTCCTTGATCCAGAACAGGGTGATCGTAGGCTTCTTGCTGAGAGAGCGATTGAATCATCCGGCTTAAGGCTGTGGGCCTGGGCTTTAAGCCACGCACGTCGAATGCACCAGGTTCGTAATGATCGTTGCGAATCGTACAAAGACTGCTCCAATCAAAAGAACCCAGCAAACTCCACGCAGTAATTGCACGAACGTCCCCCCCTTTTTCACGCAATCGCTGCGCCGCCTGCCACATCTCTAAAAACCAACGCATTTGACTTTCACGGTAGCCATTCAAATGGACTTCAGTGACTGCCAGCGGCAGACGATAGCGCTCCCAGGTCTCCTGTAAAATTTCATCAGAGGTCGGCAGAGATGCACACGCGGTGTCGCAGGCTCCCACATCGGCATAGCGGTGTATGCCGTTACTGCCGTGAAGATGGTTTGGGTAGAATTCCAGACGATGATCCAGAAAACGATTACTCAACAGGTAGTGATTAATTCCTAAAAGATCTGGAGAGAAAGTGTTCCCGGAAAATGCTTCCAGTGCTTTAGCCGAAACACCCCTTTCTAAAAGATAGGTCCATAGCGGATGAGCCTCGTCGATGCGTCCGCAAAGAGCATCAAAGGTGAGCCAGCGGCGGTGATTTTCAAACTGGCTTTGATAATCCAAAACTTCTGTACTCGTGACCTTTCCCAAATCCTCAGTCTGAATCCACTGGCTCATCGGTTGAACGGAACGAATCGCACGCATTGCATCGAGGCTTGCCTGCAACTGGTTGAATAGGATGCGCAAAAAATTCAAATCGTCTTTCGCATGCGGATACCAAAAGCCATAAAGGCCGCTAAAGCGGGCAGTCGTTAAAGGCTCGTTGATCGGAGTGTAGGCACGTACCCAGGGAAAACGTTCGGCAAACCTGAAGGCATAGTCGGCGAATTTTTTGGAAAAGTCTGGGTCGAGTAAATCCGTGTAGAGCGGACCACTTCCGTGATGGAGGAGACCAACGATGGGCTCCATTCCCAGCTCTTTGATGCGTGTTAAATTCTTGTCCGCTTCCTTCCAATTGAAAATGTTAGGAGAATGAGCGGCCACGCTTTCCCAAAGGATCGGGTAGCGGAGAGTGCGAATGCCTAAGGCGGAAAAACGTTCCAGATCGCCCTCGCGCGTAAAATGGCCGTTTTGCTCGCATTGATTGAAGTAGCGATCCTCGACGCGATTGACCGTGCATTCAATGCCGGCCCAGACTTCAAGTTGGCGAGATTTTAAACTCATTCTTAAAACCTCAATCCATCCCCTGTAGAAAGTAAGGCAGAAGCGGGCCAATCTGGAGCGGAGTTATTAAGAATTTGTTTTTGCTCCAGTGAAGCCATCTGACTCCAGGTTTTTTCCCACGAGTGGTTTGATAGAAACTGGTCGACGGCTTTTAACCAGCCAGGATCGATTCCTTTGGCGATCACCTGTTCTGCTTCTTCGATGAAATCCTCCCACCGATCTGCAATCCTCACCAAACCTTTCTCTCCGTAGGGTCTGATGACATCCTGGATCGAGGTCGACACCACCGGTTTGCCTGCAGCGAGATATTCGGGAGTTTTCGTCGGACTGATGAAGCGTGTGGAGGGATTGTGCGCAAAGGGCAGGATCGCGATATCCCAGCCAGCAAGATAGTGGGGTAGATCGTGGTATTTTTTTTGTCCCAGGTAATGGATGTTTGTACGTTGAGGCAAAGTTGCTGCATCGATTTTCACGACGGGTCCAAGCAAAATCAGCTGCCAGCTCGGGCAGTTATCAGCAATCGCCTCAATGAGCTCTAAATCCATCCGTTCATCGATAACGCCGCAATAACCCAAGCGGGGAAATGAAATCATCTCCTGATCCGGTGGATCGATTTGGATGGCACGTGCCCGGCCGAAATGAGCAACATCAATACTGCTGGGGAAAGGGTAGATGTGTTCATGCAGATGTTTTTTGGCCTCGTAAATCGATTGGCCGCCCGTAAAGACCAGATCGGCTTTTTCCATCAGCTGTTTTTCCAAAAGAACCAATTCCGGCGGGGCGAATTTAAAGCCCGAAAGCTCATCCATGCAGTCGTAAATGATCAGATCGGAAATTAGATGATCCGAATACGTCAAGGCCATGGGTGTGTAATACCAGAGAGTAAAGGAATGGATGTGATGCTCGCGAATCAGCGTGTTGAGGAGTGAGCGTTGCGCAAAAATCCGTGATTCAGGAGTTGCCTGTTGGGACAGGTGAGGTGTCACGACAAAGACTCCATCTTCACTCTTTTCAATTTCAACCCAGGGAGAAGTGCATGCATCCAGGATTGCTTCCTCGATGTAGAAAACACGTCGATACCTGGCAAAACGGCTCAAAAGATGTTGGGGGCGTTGATAAACAAAATCCCAACGCAGGTGTGAAAAACAAATGAGATCGGTTGTGTTGCAATCAGGATTTTGAACTTCAGCGCTCATCTTCCTCATGTAGGACCTCAGTTCTGATCAAGATGTGATCTTAGGCGTTGCTCATCCAAACTAGGTTTAGGCGAAAGAGCTTTGTCAATGAAGGCGAAGATCCATTCATCGTCTCGACAGAAATACACGACAGGAAGCCAACCTTGACTTCACCGAGTTCTTTGAATCGCAATGGTAAGTAACATTGACCCGATGAATGATCGTGATTTTCTGGATGGGTAAGAGGCTTGTTTAAGAGAGTGAGTGAAAGGATAAAATATGGAGACAGTTTGGGAGAGCTCCGATTTAAACCATCCTCGAAAACAAATGCGCCGCTTAAGCTGGATGTCTCTGAATGGTTTGTGGCGATTTCAGTTTGATGATCTCTTTCATTTTTCGCATCCTTCAGAAATCAAGGCGTGGGAGATGAAGATCGAAGTTCCCTTCGCGCCCGAATCAGAAAAAAGTGGAATCGCTGATCAGGGCTTTCATTATCGATGTTGGTACCAAAGAGACTTCAAGGTGCCTGTTCTCTCAGGGCGTCGTCTTTTTCTGAACTTTGGTGCTGTCGACTACGCCGCGAAGGTCTGGGTGAATGAGCACTATGTCGGTGCTCACGATGGAGGCCATACGCCTTTTTCTTTCGACATCACTTCCGTGCTTAAAAAAGAGGGGATTCAAACCGTGACTGTCTGTGCAGCAGACGATCCGCTCGATCTGACAAAACCCCGAGGTAAGCAGGATTGGCATTTAAAGCCTCACAGTATCTGGTACCCGAGAACCACTGGCATCTGGCAAACCGTTTGGTTAGAAGAGGTGCCCGAGATTTACATCGACCAGATCCGCTGGGAGCCGCATCTGGAGCGCTTCGAGATCGGTTGTGAAATTTGCATTGCAGGGAATGATCAGAAAAATCTCCATCTTCAAATAACCCTGACAGCTAAAGATCAGCTTCTGGTCAATGACAGCTATGAAGTGATTTCAGGGGAAATCCACCGCCGGATTGCGCTCTCAGATCCTGGGGTCGATGATTATCGGAACGAGCTTTTGTGGAGTCCTGAAAAGCCAACGTTGATTCAGGCCCAGATTCGGCTTTTTCAAAAAGAGACGTGCATCGATGAAGTTCAATCCTATACAGCCTTAAGGAGTGTCGCCACTCAACAAGATCGATTTGTTTTAAACGGCAGACCGTATTTCATGCGCCTGCTCCTTGATCAAGGTTACTGGCCGGAAACCCTGATGACACCAGGATCAGAAGACGTCATCCGCAGGGACATCGCGTTGATCAAAGCCGCCGGTTTCAATGGGGTGCGCAAACATCAAAAAATCGAGGATCCCAATTTTTTGTACTGGGCCGACGTGATGGGTCTGTTGGTCTGGGAGGAAATGCCCAGCGCGTATCGCTTTACGACGAATTCGGTGGAGAGAGTAGCTCGGGAGTGGATCGAGGTGATCGATCGTGATTACAACCATCCTTGCGTGATTGTCTGGGTTCCGTTTAACGAATCCTGGGGTGTGCCAGATCTTCCCCAGAAAGTGGCGCATCAGCATTGCGTGCAGGCGATGTATCACCTCACAAAGACGTTAGATGCAACCCGACCGGTGATTGGCAACGATGGCTGGGAGAGTACGGCGACCGACATTTTAGGGATTCACGACTATGACAGAAATCCTTCCCGTTTGATTTTTAAATACGGTCGCGAAGTTCCCATCACCGATCTTCTCAATAGAAAAAGATCCGGTGGACGCCTTTTGACACTCGAGGGCTATCCTCACACAGGACAGCCAGTCGTTCTCACAGAGTTTGGAGGGATTGCCTACGTCGATCCATCCAAAAACAAAAATGTTCAGAGTTGGGGATATTCGGTGGAGACAAGTAGTAAACAATTACAAAAAAAATATCGCGAGCTGATGACCGCCGTGAACCAGATCGATCTGTTCAGCGGATTTTGTTACACCCAATTTGTCGATACCTTTCAGGAAGCGAATGGACTTTTCTACCCGGATCGCATGCCGAAATTTCCCCTCGAAGAGATAAGAGCCGCAACGCTCGGAGGCGAGGCTCACGAAGAGCTCACCGCCACCCCAGGCCCGTCGGCGGGTTGAGGGGGTTCGCTGGATAAACGAATATCTTTTATATCTTTTGGGGCGTTATTTTTTAAGCCCGCCTGTTGTCTTTGGTTTCAACTCGCCCTTGAATAACAAAGAAAGTTCGATCCAATTATCGATGGATAGGAGGTGAGTCTCATGTGTTTAAATTTTTCTGCATTCGTTTTTAGCGCTGCGAGTGAGTCTAAAAATGGATCCCGTCCCAGACCTAGAGATGTGGGAGTTTCCAACAAACTGCCCGGTTCTCAAGAGGTAAGGCAGCAAAAGGACGTTCAGTTCAGACGGGAGCAAATAAGATCAGGAAGAAAGAGCAACAGGAAGTAGACTTCAAACGACGACAAGTTGCTGGTTGAGAGATTTGAGTTTGTATTTCATATTTTCATCCTGTAGAAAATCTTTACCCATTTATCTTAATCTGATCGTGTTCATTTTCGAAAGAGTCCCTGGACACAGAACCCAGCATCCTGGAAAAAAGAGGGTCAATCCTTTCGAATCATCAGCGATGAAATATTAACCGAACTTCCAAAAACCTTCTCCACGAAGCAATAGGAGAGCTGTATTTTTGTAATTTCTCATGGCACTGTCTTTTCACCTAGAGATCGATCTGTTTTTAAATTTCATCCGCCTGGATAAAGGGCTGTCCTCCAACACCATTGAAGCATATAGTCGCGACCTTCAGATTTTTTTAAGATTTGCGGAATCAAAAAAACTTTCTTTGGATTCAATCAAATCTTTCCATTTACTTGATTATTTTACCCAGCTTCAGAATCAGGGAATAAGCGTGCGTTCGCGTGTCCGCTCGCAGGTGAGTCTGCGCCAGTTTTTCCGCTTTTTACTGCAGGAAGAAAAAATTCGGGACAATCCTGTTGAAAATCTCGACATGCCTCGAATAGGTCGAAAACTGCCCGTATGGCTGAATCTTTCAGAGGTCGAGAGTTTGCTTCAGGCTCCAAGTCCAGAAACAGTTCTTGGCCTTCGTGACCGCGCCATGTTGGAGCTCATGTACGCCTCGGGGTTGAGGGTTTCAGAGCTTGTGGGGTTACGCATTGATCAGATTTATCTCACGGAGGGATATTTAAGAACTTTGGGGAAAGGCTCGAAAGAAAGGCTGGTGCCTCTCGGACGCTCGGCAGCCCAGGCAATTCGCGAGTATCAGGTGCGTTCGCGTCCGAAACTTTTAAAAGGTAAGGAAATCCCTTATTTGTTTGTCTCACAAAAACGCACCCCCCTCACGCGCCATCAATTCTGGAAACTCATCAAGACTTACGCCTTAAAAGTGGGTATCCAAAAACATCTTTCGCCGCACACGCTCCGCCACTCGTTTGCGACCCACCTGCTCGAGCGTGGAGCCGACCTGCGCGCCGTTCAGACGCTCCTCGGTCATGCCGATATTTCCACGACCCAAATCTACACGCACATCGAAACCTCGCGGTTAAAAGAAATCGTCAAGCTGCACCCTCGCGGATAAGAAAAAATATGAAAACGATTTTGTTACTCCTCATCTCCAATATCTTCATGACCTTTGCGTGGTACGGTCATCTCAAGTTCCGCTCTTATCCACTGGGGAAGGTGATTCTTGTGAGCTGGGGAATAGCCTTTTTGGAATACTGCTTTCAGGTGCCTGCCAATCGAATCGGTTCTTACCAATTCTCCGCAGCTCAGCTAAAAATTATCCAGGAGGTGATTACCCTCGCTGTCTTTGCGATTTTTTCGGTGCTTTATCTGAAAGAAGATCTGAAATGGAACTATCTGGTAGGGTTTGGGATGATGGTTGGGGCGGTGTTTTTCGTGTTTAAAAAGTGGTGAGGTACTTTTTAGAGCCACTCAAACCTTGTCACAATCTCTATCTCCGGATGAAGGGATTGATGGACGGGGCAGGTGTGTGCAGTGCGTTCTAAAAGTTTGCGATCTTTTTCATCGGTAATCCCGGGAATTTTAAGAAACACCTCGATTTTCCCGATTCGACGGATGGGTTTGTCGATCATGTGTTTTTGAACGGTGATTTCCATGCCTTTCAAATTGAGCTGATGACGATCAGCTACAATCCCCATCACCGTTGCCATGCATGCTCCAAGACCCGTGGCCACCAAGTCGCTGGGTGAAAAACTTTCTCCCTTGCCGTGATTGTCAACGGGAGCATCGGTGTTAAGACTCGTTCCTGAAGGGGTGTGGGTTGCGTGAACACGAAGCTCGCCTGCATATTGAAGCTTAATTTTGACCATGCGTGAGATCCTTTCCTAACTTAAAAAAATCATTAAGATGCTATTTGCAAGCTTTATCACAAACAGATTCAAGGGAAAGCCATGATTATCCATCAAGGAAAATACATTCGAGTTATTTCAAAAGACGGATGGGAATTTGTTGAGAGGACTCACTCTCAAGAAGCGGTTGTGATCCTAGCCAAAACAGAGGATGAAAAGGTGATTCTGATAGAGCAGTTTCGAGTTCCTCTCAATGCCTGGGTGATTGAGTTTCCCGCGGGTTTGCTCAAAGATCCCGAGGCCCCGGCCGATGAGAATGTCGAAGATGCGGCAAGACGTGAACTCCTCGAGGAAACCGGCTATGAAGCGCATCACATGGAGCGCGTAATCGCAGGTCCCCCGAGCCCGGGCTTAAGCAATGAAGTCGCGATTTTTTACCGAGCGAGATCCCTGGAGAAAAAAACGGAGGGCGGAGGAGTCGGAGGGGAGAAAATTACTGTTCATACCGTTCCGATTCAAACCGTGGATCTTTGGCTTGGTGAAATGGAAAAAAAGGGCTGTTGGATAGACCCAAAAGTCTTTGCAGGGCTCTACTTTTTAGCCCGCCCATAAATAGGTTTTTCACTTGAAGTGCTGGTCTTCTCCTTAAGGAGTTAACAGAGAGGCATCCAGCTCTTCCATAAAATTTGCCCTTAAAATATTTTCGATCTGGGCTTTACTCATCCAACCTTGCTGAATCAGATAACGTCCCAGCGTTTGGGGGGCAAGCTTTGCATCTGTTGACAGCCGCCAATCGGGGTAACTGACATCAACCGGATATCCAATTTCAGGGAATTCGGTTGTTTCGCATTCCGGGCAGAAAGAATTGAGGGCGTTTAAAAACTGAAGATAGGAAATCGATTCGGTTTTTGGGCTCACATCGGCGGAGTATTGAAGTTTTATTTCAAATAAATTTCCATTCGCATCGACCAGCTTTTCATCTGCACCCGATCCCTGAATAAAAACAGTCCCATCCAGAATGCGTCCAACCGTCGCGAGATAGTTCGGGTAATACCAGATTCCCGCGCGGGTTGCTCCATAAGTTCCATGAGTGATGTCGGGATTGGTTGCAAGAAGATCACAGGTGAAAGTGGTGTATCGGGATTCATTGTTTGAAGTGTCCCAGGTTCCGACAGGAGGAAATTTTTCTTTCAGCCGATAAAGGGCGTTGTAGCGCTTATTCCACTCCGTCGACCCTTCGGTGATTTTCCTTTCGTTCATGTGATAGCGAAAATGGTGGTAGGCACAATGATCGGCCGAGTTTGCGGGAACGGGAATGGGATCACATGCAGGATCCAGATCCCAGGGAGTGCTGGTCTGCAAAGGGTTTCCTCCAGGCGTGTTTTCAAGGCTGGAGATCCATCCTTCATTGCAGCCATTGACGAGGTACTGACTCAGCGTTGAGGGGATTCCTTCCACAAAGGCCTCTCCCATTTCCTGAAGCTGATCGGATGTATGGATAGTGTTGTGTAAAATGTTGTTTGCATCAATGCTTGCAGATGCAAAGAGATTGTCTGAGATGGGATGAAACATGGAGGAAGAGCTGGGAGCATAGGCAAAATGAATGGTATGACCAAATTCATGAGCCAGTGGATTGATCGAGGTGCCCCATAAGGTTACATTTTTTTTCGGGCGGACCATGCCTACATGGCCCGGGTAGGCCGCCGAGGCATTCTCACCCAGAAAACCCAAAGTAAAACAGTTCATACAGTTTTCGGAAACGTTTTTGACGAAGATTTCACGATATTCACTGGCCTGGTTGGCATTCAGAAAAATCTTTTTCAGGCGATCGTGGAGCTCAATCAAATCCTGCCACTGTTGAAGTTCGAGCGAGAAAATTCCTAAAAGGTTTGATGGAGTTCCCTCAAAAGTCAGGGGAGGGATGGAGCTGACCGATTCAGAGACCCTGGAAGGGAGAATGACATTGCCCAGGTCCAAAAGACTGCTTTTTTGCGCAGCTTTCGAAAAGGGAATTTTCCGATGAAAGACAGGATAGACGTAATGGTGCATCTGATTGTCGAATTGTTGAAGAAGCGAATAGACGGGGGATCCGAAATCAATGGGATAGAGAGAAGAAATGTCAGCCCTATCCCACAGGGCACGGATCTGGCCGAAATGAAGTATGTTCAGGCTGTTCGGGCTCTCCTGACCTTTGGCTTCATAATGAAGAATGGCCCGTACGGAGATAAAATCCGGATCTTCCTTGCGACATTGAGTGGGGGTTTTTACCTCAAAATAACCTCCCAGATCACTCTGGCTTGTTGAGGGATTCGGACAGGTGCAGCTAAAGACCCCCGTCGTCGCCTGGATGCATTTGTTATAACCATAGGCGACTTCTACGCTCGCCGTGAGAGGGCGCAGCGATTCTGGATAGATTTGATTATTATCGGGATAGGCAGTACCGGTTTGAGGATCAAAAATTCTGCGGAAGAGATTGCACTGGAGCTGAGAGGTGTTCATGCTATCAGTGTAGTTAGTACTGTTACAGGACCCAGTATTGAAAAAGGCGAGACGCCCTTTGATTTTAGCAAGTTGGATTGAGATGTTCGATCCTGAAGAAGGAGCAACGACGGGTTTATCAATGCCAAGATTGCTCACCCCTCCTGCATGGGCAGATTGAAGGAAGGTGGAAAAAAGACAAAAGGTGAATAAGAAGAGAAGTTTTTTCATAGGGTTCGCCACTTTCTGGTTTGGGTTGATAAAATCTCGATCTTTTTTCCGTTTCGGTCATTCTAACTTACAATTGTGCTCTTCTCAAAAAGTCCTCACTGAAATTTGCCGAGAAAAAATCCTAAAAACATGTCCTTACAGAATCCTCTCCGGACTGTTTTAAAGAACACTTCGGCCTGGACTGTATTATCGGATCATCTTCAAAAGGGTTGCTTCTTACCTGATAGGCGAGAAAATTTTGTCGCATCTCGGCATGATTTTCAGGGGCCTCTTTCTGAACCGAAGTCATTTCAATCACTTAAATAAAGACATTTTTTGGCACTTCGATTGCTCATCTCCGACCAGGTAACTTCAAACCATCACAACTCAATTCAATCCTGATTAAGGAGGAACTATGAATCAAAAGTCATTCAACCGATGGGGAGGGCTTGTCGCAAGCGCCATCCTTTCATTCTACATGGGAGCCTGTGGAAGTGGATCGACATCAACCACTCCCACTCCTGAGCCAACCCCTGCTTCAAGTGTCTCCAATGCCTTTCCACTTGATCTGGCCCTGGCTTCTCCTACGAATGCATCGGCCGCACCTACTGGATCCATCAGCGCTTCCAAGAGCTTAAAGAAACATGCGGAAGTGGGGGGTATTGAGGTCAAGGATTATCTGGGGAAAAAAGCAATTCTTGAAGCCATGATGGATGGAACGGCAGTCGAGGATTGCGCCTTTACGCTCAATTTACTCACATCCAATAGCAGTGCCCAATGTTATGGACCCACTTTAACCTATAGCAATCATCCGAACTCTTCCGCTTTTGATTCCGATACTTCAGATGCGGATGGGCTTGGATCTCCGAACGATACGGATGGAGATGGTTCATTGCCTGGAGGAGATCTTGGGATATGGAGAAGTTTGGAAGATGGAACCTCAACGCCGTGTGCGGCCGGTCAGCTCAATAAAAAAGTCGACGGAATTGCCACCCAGGTCGATAGTGCTGAATTCGCGATGGCGAGTATGATCTGTCTGGCCAAGGTCAACGAGATCGATCTTCCTGAAGCAGGAAGTAGCATTGACCTGACCTCAGAAGTGAGTAGTGGATTTACTGCGAATGAAGTCGATCTTGCTGTCAGTAGCGCAACCCTGGCACGTGATACCGATGATGCCGATGGAAATGCAGTTTATGTCGCCACTCTCGCTGGAACAACGACGGATGCTGGAAGCCACACTCAGACAGTGACTGTTCGTCTGAAACATATTCCTACCGCCGAGGATAATTCCACCTATAAAGGAAAACTGTCTTATTCGATTGCGACCGCCGATGGATCAAAACCTGGAAACTGTGGTCCTTCAACCGCGACCGGACAAACCGATGCGGTCTCCATTTCCTATGAGAAAACCTCAGCAACTTCTCTGACCTATCAGCTTCAAAGCGCAAACTTCTGTGGCGATGATGCCGATCCTTATGTCAGTGCGACGAATTTTACGGTTGATTTAACCAAGGACTACCGTGCGAGTGATCCCGACAGTGATCCAAAAGGTTGGGCCAATAATGCGAATGTAGGGTTGTTTAATCTGGATCCTTCTACCGGCGCTGGAAATTTCGAGTTCGCCTGGCAGGCAGGATCGAACGACAGCAATACCCGTGTGCTCAACGCCGGACTATCGGTTTCAGAAACTTCCGATACAACGCTTTCGGGTTGTGCTTATTTTGGTTATGGGCCTTCGGTTCAGGATGGGTCAGGCGTGATCGACCGAATGATCTGTAACTGGGCGGGACCCGGCGGCAATCATACCGGAGTTGATAAAGCACAATCTCAATGTTTTGATCTGGATACCACTTCAGGAGATTTTACCTTGACCTCCGAAAACATCACCTACGCTCCAACGCTTTCCTGCGATTCGGAAGACGGTACCGATGGACATGGTAATCCATTCATCTATGAGGATGGGGTCACCACTATCAATGGCGATATTGTCAGCAACGATTTAATAGATTTGACAGAAATTTCTTCGGTCTTTACCGAGCCGACAGCTCCATCTGATATCGATTTATAGAGGTTCCTGTATCCCCCGCAGGAAATTTTCCTGCCGGTCTATTCCGAAAAACGCCCGCGATGTTGCGGGCGTTTTTTTATCCTAAGTTCGTCAGAGTTTAGTGGTTACTTAACGCGCTCGAAGAAGGAAGGGTTAGGCAATTCTTCTTTGTTTGATCGCCTTGCGGCGGCCTTTCTCAAAAGATTGCCAGATAAGATCAGTCGTCTTTAGACCTAAAAGGAAGGAACCTTCAAAACCCAGTGAGGCCAGAATTTCAGGTCCGGTGAGGATGATGTTTTTGTAGTAGGTGCGATAGGAGAAAGGAAAGAGATCTTGAAAACCATGGGATTGAACCCGATAGATCGGATTTGCTGCGGCGTTATGTCTGAAAATCTCGAAATCGGATTCTTCGAGGGGAAATAAAAGCTCGCCCGAAGGAGGGGCCTCGGGTTTTGGAAAAGTCAGTCTGATTTTGCCTTCACTAAAAGGCATGAGTTTGTGCAGGTGGGCAGTGATTTTCTGATGCAAGGGCTCAAACCAGTCGTCGGCGTGTTTTAGAGCATCATTTTCCAAAAGATAGGTCACAATGAGGGAGCGCTTTTTTTCGGCTTCTGAATGTTCGGTTTCGGTGGGGTAGTAAAAATGTAAATGGAGAAAATTTGATCCCAAAAGAGGGCGTGTGGGATCAAGGATGTAAAGCACATTTCCTTTCATGCCGACCGGGATGACATCGGCATCCACTTCATACTGAATACTGAATCGCGCAAACTCGGGTTTGAATCGCTCAAGTTTTCGGATCTGCCAGCGCGAAATAAAATTATTTGGCAGCCATGGCGAAAGCTCCTGGCCGGGCTTGTTCCATAACAGAAAACGGCAGCCAATCATTCCTTCGAATCCCCCAAGCTTTACTCCCTTGATCGTGCGTTTTTCAATCATGACCTGATCAAGCTGCACTTCGTTTTTGATCTTTCCCGAATACGATTCGATCTTGTTTAGAAAAAGCTTTTTAAGCTGCCCCATTCCGCCCTTGATATCGAAGAGGACACTGTTGGGATTCGCAAGGAGCTTGGCTAGGGGATATGAAAAAGGTTTGTCGGTATGGAGGTTACTTAATAGGCGGATCTGTCCGTCGATAAAAGCATTGATATCCTGATGAAGGTTCAGGCTGGAAATCCAGTTTTCGAGCGTGAGATCAAGGCTGTTTTTTCGGATGAATTTGCTGAAACGAAAGCGTTGGAGCAACCCTTTTGGCAGGATAAGATCTTGAAGGGTATCGTTATCAAGTGAAGCATCCAGATCGTCCAGATTCAGATAGAACGAGCGTAGCTCATCGGCCTGTTCAGGAAATTCGCGTTTGAGTTCGCGATGAAAACGATCGCGGGCCGTGGTGACGTCGATTCTATGGCGTGGGAGGACGACCTGATAGGGGGTCTCATAGCGATGGACAATCCCCAGCTCGGAATCAGCAATCGAAAGCCGACCCAGAACACTTTTGAACAGGCGACTGTCCAGGTGCGAAATCAGATTGGGTTGGATGTTTTTTTTGTGAATGCTTACATCCTGGTCCAGATTCAAAACCATAACGGACAGCCCGCGCTTGGCCAAAAAAGCGCCGGCAATCAAACCAGGGATTTCACATCCCACAATCAAGATGTCACAGAATTTTTCAGACATAATGGGGTGAGTGTTTCCTTAAAAGTGAAAGGCAAAATTTCCCAAAACGCCAATAAAAATCAAAGCCGAGGATTGAGAGCTCCCTCGAATCAAACCGATGCTATGAAACTGGGTGAGGGCTCCTGCCGAAAAGCGGTCATTGAAATAATAGTCCGCTCCGATTCCCAGCTGGGTGCTGATTCCCGCTCCACCGGAATTGTCCGACTTTGATCCACCGGTCAGCACGCTCAGTCCCAGTCCTGCAGTGAGGTAAGGATCGAATTTATTTTCGCTTTTCAACCAAAAGAACTTCAGGTTGATGTTGGGGATGTTTAGCAAAAGCATATTCCGATCACCGGCGGAAATTCCCTCTCCATTGTACGGAAATACCGAAAGACTGCTCGCCAGACCCCAATGTTGATTAAATCGATAATCGAATGCAAGGCCTCCACCTGCACCCACATCCAGATTGGGAAAAGCACTGGTAAGCTGAAAATTGGGTCCTCCAAAAATACTGAGGGACATCGGGGGTCGTGCAAAACTGCCAGTGGGAATCAGCCAAAAAAATGCAAGAAGGAGGAATGATATTTTTTTCATAAAAGGACTCATGTTTTTTGGGACGGCCTAAAGAAAAAAACGTCGACCTTCTCCTGTGATTTTTCCCTGGGAAATTTTTTCGAGCACCTGAGGATAAAGGGCGTGTTCGGCACGATGGACGGCCTCGGTCAAGCTCTCCAGGTTTTCATCGTTTGCAACTGATACAGGCTGTTGAGCCAGGATAGGACCTGTGTCGCAGCCTTCGTCGACCAGGTGGATGGTGCATCCAGTGATTTTGACTCCGTAGCGCCAGGCCTGTTCAATGGCGTTTAATCCTGGGAAAGCAGGAAGAAGTGAAGGGTGAATGTTGACGATGCGTTGTGGAAAATGCCGAATAAAGGCCGGAGAAAGAATGCGCATGAACCCTGCCAGAACGACCCAATCGACCTGATGTTGTTTTAAAGTGGTGATCAGGGCCTCTTCAAAGGTTTCTTTGTCTGGATAATTTTTTTTAAGAATTGCGGCATGGGGGATCCGATGCTTTTTGGCTCTTTCCAGAGCGTAGGCGTTTTCCTTGTCGACAATGACGACAGAAACTTTCGCACTCAGTCGACCTGAAGTTTGAGCATCGATGATCGCCTGAAGGTTTGTGCCATTACCAGATGCGAGGATGCCAATATTCATGGGTTTAAAATGGTTTAATTACAGGATGGTGATGGGTTCTTCATCTTTTTTACGTTCGACGATTTTTCCAAGGATTGAGGCCTTTTCGCCCACACTGTTCAGGCGGGAGACAATATCATCTGCCTGTTCTTCGCGAACTACAAGGATGAGACCAATTCCGCAATTGAACACTCGGTACATTTCCTGAGTGTCAACCTGGCCCCATTGCTGGAGAAAATCAAAGATCGGAGGGCGCTTCCATGCCTTGCTATCTAAAACTGCACGGCATTGCTTGGGAAAGATTCGGGGAGGATTTTCGATCAGTCCACCTCCAGTGATGTGTGCAATTCCCAAGAGATCGAACTGGCGTCTAAGAGACAAAACATTGTTGACGTAGATCCGCGTCGGTTCAATCAGAATTTCTCCTAGCGGACGATCGAAAGGTTCATAAATTTTATCTAAATCGAGCTGATGATCGTCGATGATCTTGCGAGCGAGTGAAAATCCGTTCGAGTGAAGACCGCTTGAGCCGAGTCCTATGATGACATTGCCAATCGAGATGCTGGAACCATCGATGATTTCATTTCGGTTCACAACCCCTACGGCAAAACCAGCCAGATCAAAATCATCCTTTTGATAAAAACCTGGCATCTCGGCCGTCTCTCCCCCCAGCAATGCACAATGGATTTCTTCAAGAGAATGGGTGATGCCTTCAATCACCTCGGTTGCAATGTCTAAAGAGAGTTTTCCGGTTGCAAAGTAATCCAGAAAAAAAAGAGGTTCGGCACCGACACACAATAGATCGTTCACGCACATGGCGACCAGATCCTGTCCGGTTCCGCGGTATTTTTTGAGCTGAAGGGCCAGTTTGAGTTTGGTGCCCACTCCGTCTGTTGTGCTGACAAGAACAGGGTCCTGATATTTGAGTTTGTTGATGGAAAAAAGCCCTGCGAACCCTCCAAGGGGAGATAAGACTTCGGCACGGTTGGTTTTTTGGATGAGAGGTTTGATGCGCTGGACAAAGTTGTTTCCGGTTTCAATGTCAACGCCTGCGTCTTTGTAGGTTGAGGGATAAGTCAAGGAAGTGCCTCGTGGTTAGGGATTGCTCTAATTACTTTCGGTTTTTATTGTTTGCCTGCCGGGATGAAGACTCTGCGAACTGCCACGGATTCATAAAGGAGTCGAGAGATTGATAAATTTGTCAGACGACTAACGTATGGCAGAAACGATGTCAATTGTCTGGGCCTGCATGGATCTGTTTTATAAAGTGAGAACAGGAATCTTTTCGAAGGGTTACTTTAGAAAAACTAAGTGACTCGAAGGTGCAAATTAGGTAGGGTGACTCATCATTTTCAAATAAGGAATCCGGGGAAAAAACCGAAAGTTGAGTCGATCCTCTCTTCTGATTTTCGGATAACAAACCTTTGACTCGATGGAATCCATGCGCACAGGGGCCTCCAATCGCGGAAAACTACATCGTCTGGAAGCACTTTTCGATGCCGTCGAAAGGGCCAAGTATATTTGGGAATCCACTTTCGATGCGATTATCAATCCCGTTGCGATTGTGGATCGCGAATACCGTATTCAGCGGGCCAATATTGCTTTCGCCCAAGCGGTGGGTGAGGATGTCCGAAAACTCACAGGACAAATCTGTTATCGGGTTTTTGCCAGGCAGGATAGGCCCTGCAAGGGATGCCCGCTTTCTTATGCCTGGCAGGAGCATCCATCCATCAGCTCCGCTCTTGAAAAATTTTCCGATGATAGAGAGTATCAGGCTACGGGATTTCATCTAAAAGGAAACAAGAACGACCTCGATCTGTTCATTATTCAATACCGGGATATTGGGCAGGAAAGGTTTTTACAGGCAAAACTCATTCAATCTGAAAAAATGGCGGCCATTGGACTTTTATCCGGAGGGATTGCTCATGAAATCAATAATCCTCTGGGAGGGATTCTCGCATTTGCCCAGCTGGCCTTAAGACAGGTGCAGGAAGGAGATCAGGTCTATGAGGATTTAAAAGAAATCGAGACCTCTGCCTTGCGCTGTAAGAAAATCGTCGAAAATCTTCTGGAATTTTCAAGGCAGTCGATCTCGGAAGAAAGAGAAAAAATCGATTTGAGGCAAGTAATCGAGAAAGTGTTGCCCTTACTTAGAGTGCAGGTCAAGGAAGTGAATGCCCATCTTCTTATAGATACCGAAGCTGAGACTTCTCAGGTGTTGGCAAATGTAAATCAGTTAGAGCAGGTGCTTTTGAATCTTACAACGAATGCCTGTCATGCCTTGTCTCCAGGTGGAGAGATTCTAATCAAGGTCACTCAGTCTGATGCCCAATGGGTGCAAATTGATTTTTCAGATAATGGTCGCGGAATCAAAAAAGAGCATTTACCACGGATTTTTGACACGTTTTTTACCACCAAGAATCCGAATATTGGCACTGGACTCGGGCTTTCAATCACTTACAATATTATCCAGGATCATGGGGGAAAACTGGAGGTGGAAAGCCGGGAAAACAGGGGGACGACCTTTCACATTTTCCTACCTGCCATTTCTTCGGATCGCATGCTGTATTCTTCCTCTTATTCTACAAAGGAGACTCCAGATGAAAGAGCGCATTCTCGTCGTGGATGATGAAGGGCAGATCGTAAGGGCCATTCAGCGTTTTCTGACCGACAAAGGATATGAGGTCATTTCCTGCTCCAGTTTTGAAAGTGCAGTCCCCATAATTGAAAAAGAATTTGTTGATGGGGCAATTGTGGATCTTAAACTGGGAGATCAGAACGGAATTGAACTCATCCGCCGTATCAAAAAAAATCAGCCCGAGGCCGCCTGTATCATGGTGACTGGTTATGGCACGATCGATACCGCGATTGAGTCCGTAAAAGCGGGTTCCTATCATTATCTCACCAAACCTTTTCGGCTCGAAGAGCTGGAATCTCTACTCCGTCAGGCTCTCGATGCCCTTCGCTACAAAAGGGAAAACCGTCTTTTGCGCCAGCAAATTCAATCCCGCTTTGGAAGCAAAAACCTGATCGGGGTTTCTTCCGAGATCAAACAGGTCTATTCCCTCATTGAAAAAGTAGCCGATACCGATTCGACGGTTTTGCTTTTGGGAGAGTCTGGAACCGGCAAAGAGCTGGTGGCCAAGGCCATTCATTATCATAGCCGCCGCTCTGAACGTCCTCTGGTGACAGTGAACTGTGGGGCCATCCCCGAAGAACTCCTAGAGTCCGAGCTTTTTGGTCATATTAAAGGATCATTTACCGGAGCAGTGGCAACCCGGATTGGGCGTTTTGAGATGGCCGATCAGGGCACGATTTTTCTCGATGAAATCGGAGATATGTCTTTAAAGCTTCAGGTAAAACTGCTGCGAGTATTGCAGGAGAGAAAAATCGATCCTGTTGGATCGAGTCGTACCGTTGAAGTGGATGTGCGGATTATTGCAGCGACCAACCGTAATCTTGAAGAAGCAGTGGCTCAGGGGCTTTTTCGGGAAGATCTGTATTACCGGCTCAATGTCATTCCCATACATATCCCTCCTTTAAGAGATCGCAAGGAAGATATCCCCTTGCTCATTGACCACTTCCTCACCCGTTTTGCAGAAGAAAACCAGCGTCCCAAGCCACAGGTTTCTCCTGAGGCAATGAATGCTCTCATCAATTATCGTTGGCCGGGGAATGTTCGAGAACTGGAGAATTTTGTGGAACGGTTGATCATTCTGATGCGTGAGGAAGAAATCGGTCTGAAAAATCTGCCTCCACATTTAAACTCAGGAGCTGTTTCTCAACCGACCCTATTTCAGATTCCAGAGGGAGGAATTGATTTTAAACGTTTGGTCAATGACTTCGAAAATCGCCTGATTCTGCAGGCACTCGAAAAAACCCGTTGGAATAAAAACCAGGCGGCAAATCTGTTAAATTTGAATCGAACCACGCTGGTTGAAAAAATCAAAAAACGTCAATTGGAAAAAGGAGGGCAAGAGAAATCTTCCTCCTCACTGTCAGATTCCGATCTTAATTAAGAGACGTTGAAAGCACTTATCCTTCTCTTATTTATAATTGGGACTGGTGTTTTGAAGCCTTCATTTTCTCTCAATCCCATTTTCATATTTTCTACGGATTTTAAAGGAGTCTTTCATGCCTCGTGAGGTAGACTGTCTGATTGTAGAAGACGACCCGCAGGTGGCCAGAAGTCTGGAGCGTCTTTGTCGTCAGAAGAATTATTCTTATACGGTCGTGTCACGCGGAGAAGACGCTTTGCAGTTCATGAAGGAAAATCATGCTTCTGTTGTTTTGCTCGATCTTTATCTGCCCGATCTCGAAGGTTCCAAAATTCTCAAATATACCCGTCAGTATCATCCTGAAGTGGAAGTGATCATTGCTACCGGACGGCCCAACATTAAAGAAGCGGTGGAGGTTTTGAAATTGGGCGCCTCAGATTATCTTGCCAAGCCCTTTCATTCCATCGATGAAGTAGGAACTGTTCTCAAAACAGCCCTTGAAAAAAATCTTCTTAAAAACAAATTAAAAAACCTGGAATCCCAAAGTGACTTTTTAAAGGAAGAATATGGGTTTATTGGGCAATCCAAAGCAATCCAGCAAGTTTATGAAGTTTTGGAAGATGTCAGTCGCTCCACCGCTTCGGTTCTTATTCTGGGAGAATCCGGCACAGGAAAAGAGCTCATTGCTCGGGCTATTCACGCCTTAAGCCCTCGAAAATCCAAACCCTTTGTGGTGATCAATTGCAGCTCGCTTCCTGAACCCTTAATGGAGAGTGAACTGTTTGGTTTTGTCAAAGGAGCCTTTACGGGCGCGACCCAGGACCGCATCGGCCTTTTTGAAGAGGCAAACGGGGGGACTGTTTTTCTCGATGAGATTGGCGATGTTCCCGCTTCTATTCAGGTAAAGCTTTTAAGGGTTTTGCAGGAGCGTGAAATCCGCAGGGTTGGGGAAGAACAGGTGCGCAAGGTAGATGTGCGGATTTTGGCAGCAACCCACCGGGATCTGAAAGCCATGATTGAAGAGGGAAGCTTCCGGCAGGATCTCTATTACCGTCTGAATGTCATCAGTCTTCAGCTTCCCGCCTTGCGTGAGAGAAAAGAAGATGTTCCTTTGCTGGCAAATTATTTCCTTCAGAAACTGGGTAGGAAAATCGGAAAAAATGCGCGCACTCTTTCACTGGATGCCATGGAAGCCTTGCAAAATTACCCATGGCCTGGAAACGTGCGTGAGCTTGAAAATACTATTGAAAGATCCCTGGTTCTTTCGGAATCTCCAACCTTGCATGCCCGCGATCTACCTCCCAGATTTAACGGGGATGGGTTTTATTATTCCCATCAGGAAGAGACAGATCTTTTCCAGTTCACCTACCAGGAAGCCAAGAAAAAAGCCCTCGATCTGTTTCATAGCGCTTACCTGAAACACCTGCTGCGCCAATCCAATGGTAATCTTTCTATTGCCAGCACGAAGGCAGGAATGGACCGCAGTAATTTCAAAAAGATCGTAAAAAAATTTCGTATTGATACGGCTGAGTTTAAAGGATGAGAGGAATTTTAAAATTCCCAATCGATGTCCAAAGGAATTTTCTTTTTCTTCCAGAATCCTCTTTGAGGAGATGTATTTCTTTTGATCTTTTTGAATCGTCTTTATAGAAAAACTTTCGGAAGGAGAGGTTTTTTAATTCCTTCCATCCTTTATAACGTCGGTATCTTTTCTTTCTTCTATGGATTCATCTCTTTATCCCCTCATTTTAGCCGGTGGCAGTGGAACACGTCTCTGGCCTCTGTCTCGTCAGGATTTTCCCAAGCAGTTTTTAAAAATCGGATCTCCCGACTCTTTGGTTCGTGAAACGGTTTTAAGGCTGTTTCCTTTGATTTCCTGGGAATCGGTTCGAATCATCTGTGGGAAAAATCATGAAAAAATGATGCGCCACGAGTTTCCGGAATTTCATCGAAATCAGTTTCTGCTCGAGCCTGTGGGCCGTAACACGGCAGCGGCGATTGCTTTGGCTGCATACCTTCTTTTGAAAAAAGATCCTCAGGCCATCTTGTGGATTTTTCCAGCCGATCAGAAAATTTTAGAAAAAGATCATCCTGTGTTTCGGGAAACCCTGGAGGCAGGAACTCATCTGGTGCGTGAACGGGGCGGGTTTTTGACCTTGGGCGTTCAGCCGACTTTTCCGGCGACGGGATTTGGATACTTGCACCAGGGAGAAAAAATTCAGGAAGGATCTCATCCTGTTTATCGTTTGAAGGAGTTTCGTGAAAAACCCGATTTCGAAACGGCCGAGCGTTATCTTCAATCGGGAGAATATTTCTGGAACAGCGGGATGTTTCTCTGGAAAGCCTCCGATTTCTGGAAGGCCTACGAGACGTATCTTCCGGAAGATGCACGCCTCATGCAACAGCTTCCCGATTCTCCGGATGCTTCTGATTGGGAAGAAAAGATCCATTTGATTTATCCACGACTCACCTCGATATCAGTGGATTATGCCATTTTGGAAAAATCTCCTGAGGTTTACATGATCCCCGCGCGCTTTGCCTGGGATGATGTGGGTTCTTTAAAATCCATTTTTCGCTATTTTCCCCAGGAGGGCGATCAGAATGCAGTCGAAGGAAATGCCGTTACCCTCGATGCCCATCACAATCTCATCCTTTCCGATGAAGGCGTCGTTGCCTGTCTGGGGGTTGAGAATCTCGTGATTATCCGAAATAAAGATGCAGTTTTGATTTTGCCTCAGGACAGAAGTGAAGAAGTAAAACGTCTTCTGGAAGAAATGAAGAACCAGGGATTGAATAAAGTTCTCTAAGAGCCTGAAACCGGAAGAGCTTATAATTTTTTGGCAGGTTCCAAGTCAGGTTTGATTTTCAAAACTCTTAATTCTTTTTTGGCCTATGACTTCACTATTAGACCAACTGATTGCTTTTTCGCAGGCGGAATGGCACGGGATGAAGCTGGGACTTGAGAAAGTCAGCCAGGCTTGTGAAATTCTGGGTCATCCTGAGCGCTCCTATAAATCCATTCACATCGCAGGTACAAATGGAAAAGGATCTGTTGCCGCCCTTCTTCATTCCATCCTTTCAAAAGCGGGCTACAAGGTCGGGCTTTATACTTCTCCACATCTGCTTTGTTTAAATGAGCGCATCAAGGTTGGAGATCGGCAAATTTCCAATGAAGAACTGGAAGGGCTGCTGGAGGAACTTAAAAATAGAAACCTGTTGGGGAAGCTGGAATCTTTTCCTGCCAACTCTGCCGATGCCGTGAAGCCGCCATTTCCATCCCATTTCAGTTTTTTCGAAATTTGTACCCTGCTGGCTTTTTTATTTTTTGAGAAAAATCAGGTCGATTGGGCCATTATTGAGGTAGGGCTCGGTGGGCGCCTGGATGCGACGAATGTGATTGTACCTGAGGTTTCCATCCTTACTGAAATCAGTCACGATCACATGGAAATTTTAGGATATAGTTTGGAAGAAATAGCGGCTGAGAAGGCCGGAATCATCAAGAATAATATTCCCGTAGTTTGTGGAGCTCGCGCAGGTCTTGCACGCAAAATCATCCATCAAACCGCCATTCAGCGACAAGCCCCCTTTTACCCGGTTCTTCCGCCTGAAACCCACTCAGACAATTCCTTCGACTGGAATTCTTTCACTCATCTCAAGGTTGGCTTGCAGGGAGTACATCAGGTCTGGAATGCGGCCACGGCTCTCACGGCCTTGGGGCTTATTTTTAAAGATGGCGTGAAAGGCATGAAGGAAGATCTGTTGCGTGAAGGGTTGGAATCGGTTCAATGGCCCGGGCGCATGGAGTGGATCCAGAAAAATCCTCCTATTTTGATCGATGGAGCCCATAATCCTTCGGGAGTTCAGAGTCTGGTGGAATCTTTGCGATCGCCCTCGTTTTCTTCTGTTAAAAAATGGAAGGTGCTATTTGGAGCTGTGCGTGGAAAAGAAGTGAGTACCATGCTCGAGTCTCTCGAAGAAATTGCTTCGAGCTTTGTTTTTTGCAGACTTCAAAACCCCAGATCGGTCGCGCCTCAGTGGCTTCAGGATTTTATTCCCGAAACAATCCCAACCTCGGCTGTCCAGAGCCTCTCCGAAGCCTATCCAGATTTAATCGATCAGTTGGAGCCTGAAGAAGGATTGCTTATCACGGGCTCGCTGTATCTGGTGGGCGAGCTCAAGGCTTTGATAAAAAAATAAATTATTCAGAAACGAGGCCTCTCATGTTTCCCATCCATCGTCCCAGGCGACTGCGCGAAAATCCCGTCATTCGATCTTTGGTTCGTGAAACCCAAATTTCAGCAGAAGATTTTATTTATCCTTTGTTTGTAACCCACGGGAAAAAAATAAAAAAACCAATCGAATCGATGCCGGGTACTTTTCAGCTTTCTGTCGATCAACTCGCTGAAGAAGCGAGAGAGCTTAAGTCGTTGGGGATTCCAGGAGTTATTCTTTTTGGTATTCCCGAATCCAAAGATGCCTTGGGCTCACACGCCTATTCCTCCCAAAATCCCATCTCCCAGGCGATCGATGTGCTCAAAAAAACTCATCCCGATCTTTTGGTCATGATTGATATCTGTCTTTGCGAATACACCGACCACGGACATTGTGGAATTGTACATCAGGAGGGAGTCCCTCGAATCCATAATGATGCGACCCTGGAGCTTTTATCCAAAATGGCCGGTTTTTTCGCGCGTGCGGGCGCCGATGTGATTGCTCCGTCGGATATGATGGATGGGCGGGTTCAGGCCATTCGTGACGAGCTCGATGCGGCGGGCTACCGCGAAATTCCCATCCTATCCTATGCTGTAAAATATGCCTCGGGTTTCTACGGACCCTTCCGAGAAGCTGCTGAGTCAGCACCAAAATTTGGGGACCGGTCCTCCTATCAGATGGATCCAGCCAATTTAAGAGAGGCCTTGAGAGAAGCGACCGCCGATCTTGAAGAAGGGGCTGATATCTTAATGGTCAAGCCGGCGATGCCCTGTCTGGATGTCATTAAAATGTTGCGGGATCATTTTTCAGTTCCACTGGCTGCCTATCAGGTGAGTGGAGAATATGCGATGATCAAGGCAGCAGCTCAGAAAGGTTGGTTGGATGAAAAGCGCGTGGTACTCGAAAGTCTTCTTTCGATCAAGCGGGCTGGCGCTGATTTTATGATTACGTACTTCGCAAAAGAAGCTGCAAAATGGCTTTTGAAATAAAGGGTTTGTAATTTGAAGTGGATGTTTTAGATGTGTGTTTTTTTAAAGAATTTCTCTCTTAGAATTTTCGCAACTTGGCTTCATGTTCAAGACGATAAGTCAGTTAGATAGAAGATCGCCTTTTTGGCTACCCTGTCAGAATATTCAAATCAGAAGAATCAATATAACTTATGGCCGAATCCAGTCAGGAAAAAACAGAACAGGCGACACCGAAAAGACTTCGGGAGGCTCGAAAAAAAGGGCAGGTCCCCAAGAGTAAAGATCTGGAAACGATCTTTGTGATGATCGCCTTTTTTGCCGCTCTTTGCGTAAGCATGGGGTTTATGGGTACCGAGCTTAAAAACCTCATGAAGATGGTTTTTGAAGAGGTGGCAAAACCCGAAATTGATGGGACGATCATGCTCAAGCTGGGGAAGGCCTCCTTGTATACCATGGCCAAGGTTTGTGCTCCGGCCATGATTGCCGGCTTTCTGGTCGCCCTGATTGTCGGGTATCTTCAGGTAGGTCCTGTTTTTTCTCTTGAGACCTTAAAACCTCAGGGTCAAAAGCTCAATCCGATCGAGGGGATCAAGAACATGTTCAAGACCCTCACCTTTATTGAGCTCATCAAAAACATCATTAAAATCAGTTTTATTTTTTACATAGCCTATCAGGTACTTTACGGAAACCTGGAGACTGTGTTGCGCACCGCTCAGGTTTCTGTGCCCGAAACCGCTGTCGTGGCAGGGGAGCTTATCTTCAAGATCGTTTTGCGGGTGCTTTTGCTTTTTGTGGCGATCTCGATTGCCGATTTCATGATCCAGCGCTGGCAGTTCATGAAACAGATGCGTATGAGTAAAGATGATGTGAAACGCGAGTATAAGCAGGATGAAGGAGACCCGCACATTAAAGGTCACCGAAAAGCCTTGCACCGCGAGATGGTGTTTAGTGATACGCAACGGCAGGTTAAAACGGCGGATGCCGTGGTGACCAATCCCACTCACGTGGCGGTGGCGATCAAATACGACCGGGAAACGGGCAACGCCCCAGAGATAGTCGCGAAGGGGCAGCGTTTAATTGCAGAAAATATCAAAAAAATTGCCGAAGAAAATGGTGTGCCAGTCATGCGCAATGTCGCGCTGGCATGGTCGTTGTTAGAATTGGAAGTGGGAGAAGAAATTCCGGAAGAGTTGTACTCGGCTGTCGCTGAAATATTAGCGGTTGTTTATAAAATGAAACAAAATCAGGGGAGGCTTCGTTCGGCCCAGGAGAAGATTAATTATGCCTGAGAAAGTCAGGCTTCAACTCAGGGAAAATTTATGAAAAACAAAATTAAAGACCTCCTTATTCCAGTATTTTTTCTTTCTACCGTTCTTCTCTCTCCTGTTTTCGCTGCGGATTCTACCCTCGATCCTAAAGCTAACCCTCCTCCTGCTCAAAAAACCTCAAAATGCGAAAAGTGCTATCGTAATCCTGAAGATGGCAAAATCAAGTGCGATCCTGTGCCATGCTCCGGAGAAATCCCGCCGGCCAAAGATAATAAGCCTGTGCAAAAATAGATCTATTTGCTCACTATTTAAAATCCCTTTCGCAACCCGAAGGGGATTTTTTTTGTATGTAGGATGGATATCCCATCTGTTTTCAGTCTTCTGAATTCTATCCCTTCTTCACCCAACATCTGACGCGCTCGCCCTTGCTTAATAGGTCGGTATTGCCTACTTTCAAACTATACAAACCCTTACAATTCTCTGCTGCATTGCAGCACAAAAAAAGTGCAAAAAAGCAAATGTCTTCAAAATGTTAAGCAACAATTTGAGAGGTTTGCCGAGAATAATATCAGAAGGGGAAAAAATCCTTCAAAAGTGAATGTGCGGAATAATCACAAAAGGAGAAGGTTATGGCATCTGGTATTAAACTTCCTGCAATGACGGCAGCACTAGTCTTGGGAACTCCCTTGATGGCGCTTACGCTCGACCAGATGAAGGAAAAAGTGCCGGTTTTTGAAGGCTTGATTCAGCGCAGTAATGAAAAGATTCACGGATGGCAGGCTGAGCTCTCGAAGCTCCCTCCGCAAAGTAATCGTGAAAAACCAGAAGTTACCAAGAAAAGAAATCAGCTCACAAAAGATATCGATGCAGAGAATAGGTCGAAGGCGTTTTTTGAAAGTGAGTTGGAAAAACTAAAAGAAGAGATTGATAAAAAGGCTACAGAATCGATTCCAAAAGATCCCACCCCAGCGCCTGCACCCGTTCCTCTAAAAAATCCTGATACAATGACCCCTGAAGAGTTGAGGGCGGCTTTTCAAGAAAATGAACAAGCTCGAAACGCAGCGGAAGGCCAGGTTCTTTTAGCCCAACGAAAATTATATCGTTTAGGGATCCAGGGAGGAATGATTGCTAAGGGGCTCGGAACGACTCCAAAACCCCCCAGTTGTCTGCCAGGAGCAAAAGCTCGCAAACAAGATGGTGGTAATTTTTGTGCTGAGCCAAGAAACGGTTTTGTTCCCCTGGCAGTGTCTATGGACGCTCGGGTGGGAGAGGCTAATTTTAATCCTGTAGTCTCTTTGGTCGGAGGGGAAAGATTTTTGCTCCCTTCAGCGCCATACGCATGGAATTTAGGTGCTGGATTTTCTTTTGCCGTGAATGACATCCCTTTCAAGGTTGGAGCTCGGGCAGGAAAGGCAGATCCGGTAGGAAATATTCCTTCTTTTGTAAATGTGGGTCTTGAGCTGATGTTTGCAAACTATGAAGGTTATACCTCTCTGATGGGTGGGGCGCGAGGTGGAGATGGATTTTATCTGGGCGCTGGTGGATCGGGAGAGCTTG
>JBPOIC010000052.1:0-4446 GCA_052034865.1 Myxococcota bacterium
CGCAATCAGCAACGTGCCATATTTTTTACAGAGTCGTTTCGCTTCTGACAGATAATTTTCCTGAGGAAGATAAACTCCCTTTCCCTGAATGGGTTCAACGATGAAGCAGGCGACCTCTTTTTTGGAAAGAACATTTTCAAGGGCTTCCAGGTCATTCATAAAAACGAATTCTGCTGGCTCCAGGAGCCGGCCAAAGCCTTTGCGAAACTCTTCATTTCCGTTACATGAAAGCGATCCGATCGAAAGACCATGAAATGCGTGATCGAGATAAAGAATCCGATCGCGGCCTGTAAAAGCCTTGGCGTATTTGATTGCCCCTTCATTTGCTTCGGTACCGGAATTGGTAAAAAAAACAGTATCGATGGAGGGAGGACAGTGTCGGATGAGCTCACGTGCAAGAATTCCGGGGAGCAGATTGCAGCCCATCTGAATCATATTGGGAAGCTCTTCGGAAAGAACATCTTCGATTGCCTTTCGAACCACGGGGTGATTGCGACCCACATTAAAAGATCCATATCCACTCAAAAAATCCAGATAGGCCTGATCTTCGGAATCATAAAAATAGGCCCCCTTCGCCCGGCGATAGATCTTGTCAAAACCAATGGTGCGCAACACGCGCACAAATTGTGGATTGATGAATTGTTCGTGGAGAATAAAGTTTTTTCCTGCATGGGAAGATAGAATCTGTTTGATATCGAATGGCATGCAAGGCTTGTAGCGAAGGCGCTTGATCGAGGCAAGAAGCTTTGTGTATACCCCGCGAATGACTGCGCTCACGCCTTTTTTTCCCCATTTTCTCACCACCGTTTTGCATCGTCCTTATGTCTTCCTCTTCTTTTTTACCTATCTCATATTTGGACGACTTCAGCTCGGATGGTTTCGCACTCTCGCCTTTCTATTTTTGGGATGGACAATCGCTTTTGCTTCCGAGGCCTCCTCGATACGAAATGGTTTTCCGTATGGGGATTATCAATACGTATACGAAAATCTGAAAGGAGAGCTCATTCTTTGGGGAGTACCGCTCTGGGACTCACTCTCTTATACCTTTCTGGCCTATGCCAGTTTTGCAACGGCAACTTTTATTCGGATGAAAAACAGACTCCATCGATCCCAAGGTGATTTTTTCAAGGTCCGAACCTCGTGGTCGACGCTCATCCTGTCAGTGATTCTGATGGCGGGAATTGATGTGATCATCGATCCTCTCACAGCCCTGGGTGATCAATGGTTTTTGGGAAGGATTTATTACTATCCAAACGGTGGATTTTATTTTGGCGTACCTATCAGTAATTTTTTGGGATGGATGCTCGTCGCCTTTTTGATCGTGGGCATTTATCAGCATTTTGAAAAGCGTTTGGAGAATCAAAATCTTAAATTGAATGAAGAGCGCTGGGATGGGCTCCGAGGCTGGCTCGGTGTGTTTTTATACCTCGGAGTTTTTTTGTTTAACTGGGGAATTACTGTGTGGATCGGACAATCTATTTTGGCGATGGCAGATTTGGTTTTGGTATCTCCGCTGGTTTATCGACTCGTTCAAAAAATTCGGACTTGAATTTAAAAAAAATCGACTCGAATCTGCACTCTACAAACCATCTTATCTTTCAATGAGCCGCGTCCCCGGAAAATAATGAAACAAGATTTGCTCAAAGTTCTCTCCGGCCTCTGCCCTTCCCCGAGCACCCCACTGGCAAAATCCGACACCATGGCCTTTTCCTCGCCCTTTAAAATTCAGCTGACCTTCTTTAAGCTCCACTTCAAACCAACTGCTGGGAATCAACTCGGTCCCGAGCGCACGGTTTACATGTTGTCTGAAATCTTCTGTTTGAAGTTGAAAGGTTTTTTTTTCATTGAAGGAGAGTTCAAACAATCGTCCCTTCTCTTCGTAATCGACTGGAAAAAGACCTTCCACATGCTTTAAAAGTGTTCGCGAGTAATCTTTCTTTAAAATCTCGATCAGAATTTTAAGCGATAAAAAATTCTCCCACTTAAAATCCGGTGAACGTTCACAATACGCCCCATCGTCGATCCCACTGAGATAAGGAATTGGCTTACCCCCAAACACACGATCATAGGCACTCGTATGCCCTCCACAAGTGGAGTGATAAAATACCTCAATGGGTTTGAATTCATGGGACAAAAAAATCGACTTTACCTCTCGTACGGCTTTTTCAAAGCTGAAATAATTGCCTTTCACTCCCCGATAAATCTGGCAATGGCTCGTGTCGCAAAACTGATAACCTTCTTTTTCGTGCTGATGAAAATGTCCCAGGGCATGCGTGCGAATCAAAACTGCCTGGGCCTTTAGGGCTTCTAGTGGAAAACCCGTTGGTGTGGTTTCCTGGAGTATTTCAAGAACATAATCTTCGATTGGAAGCTCTTCAATGACCTCCATTTCGCTTTTGTGAGAGCTGATCTGAACACTTCCACCCACCTGCATTTTAACTCCATCTGAAACTTCCAGTGTCATCAAACTTCCACGCGGTGGAGAAACCCAAAGCGTCTGAAACAGTTTGGATTTCTGATTCACCTTGAGCAGCAGTTTTTTTTGGGCAGTGGAAATCTCGAGAGGAATCTGCGGCAGAACAAGTGTTTCCTCAGGGGCTTTCTTTTTTTCGGCAACTTTCAGATTAAGCAAAGGACCGGTGATTTTTATCTTGGATAAAGAGTAAGCAGAAAAAAGGCGAACGCGTACCATGCTCTCGAGCGCCTGGGCGGGGGATGAGATAAAAAGAAAGAAGGAAAATAAAGGGATGAAGAGAAATGAACGAATGGATTTGCCCGCTTCGGTCATAGAGAGAAAAAGTGACTTATTCCCATTCAATCGTTGCTGGGGGTTTGGAGGAGATATCGTAGACGACGCGATTGACGCCTTTTACTTCGTTGATAATACGATTGGATAAAGTGGATAAAAGCTCAGGCGGCAGCGGCACCCAGTCGGCCGTCATCCCGTCCTGACTGGAAACACATCGTATGGCAATTACATTTTCGTACGTACGTTCATCTCCCATGACTCCGACGGTTTTGATGGGAAGTAAAACCGCAAACGACTGCCACACGCGGTAGTAGTAGCCTGCCTTTTTGATTTCATCGACGACAATTTCATCGGCATTGCGCAAAATATCGAGTCGTTCTTTCGTAACAGCTCCCAAAATGCGAACAGCAAGTCCAGGTCCCGGAAAAGGCTGGCGCCCAATCAGCTCTTCAGGAATTTCCAACTCACGTCCCAACTCGCGCACCTCATCTTTAAAAAGCTCGCGCAAAGGCTCTAAAAGTTTAAGCCCCATTTTTTCTGGCAAGCCGCCCACGTTATGATGGGTTTTGATGGTGGCAGAGGGCCCTTTGAACGAAACGCTTTCGATGACATCCGGATACAGAGTCCCTTGAACCAAAAATTTTGCATCGCGAATTTTGGCGGCTTCTTCTTCGAATAAATAAACAAATTCGTTGCCGATGATTTTTCTCTTTTTTTCCGGATCTTCTATGTTTGAAAGTTTTTCCAAAAAACGGTCGCTCGCTTCAACATAGCGAAGTGGGATGTGCAGGTTATCACGAAAAAGTTTTTGAACTTTCTCCCCTTCGTTTTTGCGCAAAACCCCATTATTGATAAAAAAGCAATGGAGCTGATCGCCAATCGCCCGATGCACCAAACTCGCCGCAACCGTAGAATCGACGCCACCCGAAGTTGCACAGATCACCTGCTGATTCCCGACAAGCGCACGAATTTTTTCAATCTCTTCGTGAATGAAATTTCGAATCGTCCAATCCGCTTCAACTCCACACACATTGAAAAGAAAATTCTGAAGGATCTTTTTTCCTTCCTGACTGTGTGTCACTTCGGGATGAAACTGAATCGCATAACGTTTTTTTTCGGGATTTCCCATCGCGGCAATGGGTGAATTTTGAGAACGCGCAAGAAGGGAAAATCCTGGAGGAAGGGCCACGACGTGATCGCCGTGACTCATCCAAACCGTCGTCTGCGGAGAGACCCCTTCGAAGAGAGAGTTTTTCTCAAGTACCTCGACCTCTGCCCGGCCATATTCGCGCTTGGAGCTCGGAGCAACCTTTCCACCCAACTGAAGTCCCATCAACTGCATACCATAGCAGATTCCGAGCATGGGATACGGTAGATCAAAAAAACCCTCCGGCACTTGCGGAGCGTCTTCGGCATAAACACTCGAAGGCCCGCCAGATAAGACAATAGCGCTGGGTTGGATCTCTTTAATTTTTTCTAAAGATAGGTGGTAAGGATGAATCTCGGAGTAGACGTGATTTTCGCGAATGCGTCTGGCAATCAACTGAGTATATTGGGATCCAAAATCGAGGATAAGGATTTTATGCATGGTGTCAAATGAATGAAGCGAAATTCTTAATCTCATCAATGAGGTTTGATTAGTAGATTCTCGGTGGACGATGAATTGTATGTATGCACCGTACAAACCGCGCTTTGAG
>JBPOIC010000036.1:0-3969 GCA_052034865.1 Myxococcota bacterium
AACGATACCGCTCCGATGGAATCAAAAATTCTTCCGAAAGGGGTATCGCATTCTCAATGAGATCCACCACGTGGTGATCATGATCTATAAAGATCAGATCCAAAGGAAGATAAGTATTTTTCATCCAGAACGGATTTTGAGTGTCTTCTTCAAAGACAAACAACATGCCACTTAATGGAGACATCTTTTTTCTGAACATCCACCCTTTCATTTTCTGCACATCTGTTTTCGCGACCTCGGCGGTAATAGACAAGGTTTGGAAATTCTGTTTTCGTTCAATAATGATTTTTTCCGACGGAAAAGCCAGCGTCGAAACCATACTCATGAAAATCACTCCTATCCAAAAATGCCGATGAGAAAAAAACCGTTTCAGCGCTGTCATTTTAAAACCTCAGCTTTTTTAGGAATGGAAACCGAATCTCTTTCGGCTCGTCTGGATTCTGCTGCTGCTTTCTTTTCCTGGTTCCGCTGAATTTGCAGCTCAATCACTTTAGGATTGGGATAAGTCGCCTGAATCTGCTGATAAAGCCGAAGCGCCTGATCGTACTCCCCTAGATTTTCATAACAGTCGGCCAGATTAAAGCGAACTTCATCACGCTGAATGCTTTGAGGATAATGCTCCAGAATCGATTGATAAATGGGAATTGCAGCGGAAGGGTTATCCTCCAGCAAATAACTGTTGGCCGTGTAAAAAAGCACCTGATCTGCCAACTCCGTGTTCAGATTCAAATCGAGAATCGCTTTGAACTCGCGCCGGGCCGCCTCGAACTGTTTGATCTTTAAATGACATATTCCCAGCTTTAGCCGATAAAGCTCCTGTTCTTTCATACCGGGAAAATTAAAAAGAATGTTCTGATATTCTCTGAGTGCTGCTTCGAACTGATTCGAATTGAAAAATAGCTCCCCCTTTCGAATAAGAGCCTGAAGCGCAAAAGGAGTAGAAGAATAACGGATGGCAACTAAGTCGTAGGTTTTAGCGGCTGCATCGATTTGATTGAGTGAAAGATGATAGAGATCTCCCACTTTCAGGAGGATCTCGGGAACTTTGGAATTTTTCGGATCCTGATCAATCAGCTTTAAATAAATTCGAATGGCATCTTCTACGTGCTTCGCCTGCTGGGCTTTTTCGGCTTTTTTAAGCCGAGATTCAAAATTCTGAGGGCGAAATCCATAAATGAGCGTCAATAGAATCAGCCCCAGGATTCCCAGGGCACTCACCAGTTGCCAAAAACCAAATTTCTTCTGAAAGACCATGGTTTTTATGACTTGAAGCGGTTTTTATTGCCCGCAAAAGCCCTAAATTTGCAGATTTGGCAGTCAGGATTTTTTGTCTGCAGGCTCTGTTTCATCATCTCTCCAAAAATGGGCTGAGGATTCATCCTTCCATTATCTTTGGGAAACAGCACCGGATTTCAGTCAGAAAAATCTTAAGATGAAAAAGAAAATAGTTATTAAGCTTCTTCAACCACTTCTCCTCCATCTTCACTTTCTGCCAGTTTCGCAACAGCCGTCACCTTTTCACCTTCATCCAGAGTAATCAGGCGCACTCCCTGGGTGTTGCGTCCAATCGTGGAGATATCTTTGACTTTCATGCGAATGATTTTCCCGCCATTGCTAATCACCATGATCTCATCGGTATCGGTGACCTGTTTAATACTGACGACTGAACCTGTTTTATCGGTCACCTTCATGGTAATAATTCCAACTCCACCCCGACCTTGAACGCGATATTCATCCGTAGGAGTACGTTTGCCGTAACCACATTGCGAAACCGTAAGAATCGTGGCCCCTGGATTAAGAACTTCCATGCCCACGACTTGATCTTCTTCAAGACGTACGCCCCGAACTCCAACAGCCGATCGTCCCATCGGACGAACTTCTTCTTCGTTAAACCGAATCGTCATTCCGTTACTTGTTCCAATAAAAATATCCTGTGTGCCATCAGTGATGCGGGCCTCCATCAACTCATCTCCCTGATCAAGACCCAAAGCGATAATCCCGCCCGATCGCGGATTGGAGTAGGCCATCAGCTCGGTTTTTTTCACCGTACCTACGCGAGTGGCCAAAATGATAAATTTTCCTTCTTCAAATTTTTTAACAGGGAGAACCGCCGAGACCCGTTGATCGCCCGGCATATTCAGAAGATTGACAATGGCCTTTCCTTTTGTCGCTCGTCCCGCCTGGGGAATGTCATAAACTTTCAACCAATGAACATAGCCGGTGTTTGTGAAAACCAGAAGATAGCTGTGAGTGGAAGCAATGAAAAGATCTTCGACGAAATCTTCTTCGCGGGTCGTCATTCCGGTTTTTCCCCGTCCGCCCCGCCGTTGTGCCCGGTAAAGACTGATGGGATTGCGTTTGATATAGCCGGAATGACTGATCGTGACGACCATGTCTTCTTCCTGAATCAAATCCTCGATGGAAATCTCAGCGGCTGTTGACTGAATCTCTGTACGCCGCTCATCACCATACAGCTTTTTCACCTCCTGCAATTCATCGGAGATGATTTTATAGATCCGTTTTTCATCCGCCAGAATCGATTTCAGTTCTTTGATCAAGGCGAGAATTTCCTGATGTTCGGCGAGAATTTTATCTCGCTCCAGACCAGTCAGGCGTTGCAGGCGCATATCCAGAATGGCCTGGGCCTGAAGAACGGAAAGATCGAATTTTTTAATGAGGCCATATTTTGCCTCTTCTGGACTTTTCGATTTGCGGATTAAAGATATCACTTCATCAAGATGATCGAGCGCAATTTTCAAACCTTCCAGAATATGCGCTCTTTCTTCTGCCCGACGCAGATCGTAAAGCGTTCTGCGGGTGACCACTTCTTTACGGTGATCAATAAAAAGACGCAGACACTCCCGCAAAGTCAGGATTTTGGGCTGTCCATTCACAATGGCCAGCAGAATCACACCAAAAGTACTTTGCATGGCCGTGTGTTTATAGAGCTGATTGAGGATGACACCTGCAATGGATCCTCTTTTAAGCTCGACAACCACGCGCATTCCCTCGCGATCGGACTCATCGCGCAAATCGGCAATTCCTTCGATTTTTCCATCACGCACCAACTCGGCGATTTTTTCCATCAAGCGCGCCTTGTTGACCTGGAAAGGAATCTCCTGGATGACGATGGCCTCACGATCTCCTTTGGCAATCTTTTCGATCGCGGCCTTGGCCCGCATCGTAATAATTCCTTTGCCCGTGGTGTAAGCCTCTTTGATTCCTTCTTTTCCATAAATAAATCCACCTGTCGGAAAATCAGGACCTGGGACAATCTTCATGATTTCCTTGTCAGTCATTTGTGGATTTTGAATCAAAGCATTGGCGGCATCGCAGATTTCAATTAAGTTGTGGGGGGGAATTTTGGTGGCCATTCCAACCGCGATTCCATCGGAACCGTTCACCAAAAGGTTTGGAATTCGGGTAGGAAGAACCAGGGGCTCTTCGGTTGAGTTGTCGAAGTTCGGACCAAAATCAACGGTTTCCTGATCGATATTGGCCAGCATTTCTTCGGCCAGTTTTTTAAGTCGTGCTTCGGTATATCGATATGCGGCTGGGGGATCTCCATCGACAGATCCAAAATTTCCCTGTCCATCGATGAGTGGATATCGCATGTTCCACTCCTGCGCCATGCGCACCAACGAATCATATACAGCCGAATCGCCGTGAGGATGATATTTTTTCAAAACTTCTCCCACCACGCCGGCACACTTGGAATAACGCTTGTTGGACAAAAGACCTTCCCGAAACATAGCGTACAAAATGCGACGGTGCACAGGCTTTAAACCATCCCGAACATCGGGGAGCGCACGTCCTACGATGACACTCATAGAATAATCGAGATAAGACCCTCGCATTTCATCTTCGATATTGATGGGAATAATTTCAGCGGATCCTGGCATGGAACATCCTTATATAAATAAAACTCCTTCAGCAGGAGTTTGAGAGGTTGGCATTTTGCTCATCCGT
>JBPOIC010000058.1:0-33930 GCA_052034865.1 Myxococcota bacterium
GAAGGAGCTGGTGGAGGAGTGTCTGGATCAGCTGATGTTAAAGCTTGAAAATGGCGAGGCCCCGCAGATGGGATGGGATGAGCTTCGCCAGATCTTTGTCGCCTGCGCCGCAGGGCAGGGACAGGAGGCCTTGGGAGCCCTGGCTAAAAAGGCGGGGTCTTCTGCAACTAAGCTTGCTGGCACAGCCCTTTCCTCGCTGGAGCAGGCCGCAATTCAGTCTTCATCATCGGTTTCTTCTTCAACCAATCCTCACTTGCCCGATTCGCCAAAATCGATTTCAAAGGAAAAACCTGTTTCGAAAAAAATATCTGAGGTTCAAACCGTTTCGGCCGCGCATGCCTTTTTTGCACCCGCGGTTGCAGGTGCGATTCCTTTTGTTGTGGAAGGAGGTCAGCATTTTACGCACACGAGTGCGCTGAGTTTAGGGATCGGTCTTCTTCTTTCGGCGGGTATGCAATTGGGTGTGTGGAGTGGGATTTCAGAAAAATTAAAAGGATGGATAGGAATTGTCGATTCGAAGGGTGATACGGAAAAGACACAAGGAGTCTCAGATACAGAAACCGAAGCACAAGGGGATGGCGCTCATGTCAAATCCGCTCTCAACGTTGATGATCCAAACACACAGGAACTCTCGAGAACAGAAGATGAAAAGCCTCCAGCTGCCGAATCCACACAAGGATCCACTCGAATAGGAAATCTGAGAAAATTATTTCACGAAAATCGTGAGAAGATCGTTTTGGCATTTATCGCCTGGTTAGTGGATCGCCTGACTAATAACACATTAACCCATTCGGAGAATGAAGCTCTCACACGAGGCGTCCATGCCCTTGGGTTGGATGTAGTTGGATTTACAACTCTGGCGAGAAAATATCCTTCGCAAGCCATTCAGGTGTTACGAGAAAAAATTCGTGCCTATAGCGATCCATTAACGCTTATTAAAACCGTCTTCGGAATCTCAGCTTCTCTAAAATCACACGAAGCACATCTTCCTCAAATAATTGGACATTCTACTACAACTCCAACAACTCCCTCCAATCCTCCACCTAAAGATGGAAAGCTTTCTTCTCTTGCCGGAATTCCCGCATTTTTAGGAGCGATGTGGATGATGACACCCGAAGGTCATCCTCTAAAACGCCTCCTGGAAATTGGCCTGGGGCTTTCGTTTGCGGGTCTCGCACTTTTTTCTTCGAAGGTTGAGCGAGTTGGAAGAATTCTGGAATGGATTGATGAGAAAATGGAGGAGTCTGAAAAAGAGATTGAAGCAGAAACCAATAAAACAGAACCTCCAGGATTTCTAACTCGGACTGCTGCGGCCTTAGGTACAGGACTTATTCTCTTATTCAATACCTCCAATGCCGAAGCTTCGCCTCCAACAACTTCTATCACTACTCCCTCCGCTTCCGCGGAAAAAATCCCTGATCATTTCAAGTTGGGACTTCTATCACTCATGGGTGTTTTAGGAGCCATTGTTTGGAGAAAACCAAAACAAGAGCTTATTCTTAAAAACACCGATGGGTACTCATTTAGAGTGCTTTTAAGTGGCAGAGTTAAAAAAGGTGAAGATATTCGGCTTTCAGATTTGGTTGATTCATCCATTCCCAGAGATTTTTTAAGAATAGTCACTTACGGGCGGAATTCATTTAAAAAGCCGGCAAATGGGGATTGGAACGTTTCATCCGATTTTTTTGATGTCCATAAAGGCGATCTCACTCTTCAACAGGTTCTTTTACGAAGTCCGATATCAGATACTTTAATAGTAGATGAAAGCACGTGTGACGATTTGGATATCAAAAGACCTTCTGCTGATGAAATCCGCTTTATCGTCCTTTCTGTTTCTCAATATGAGCCCTTACCTACACAGCCTTTAATATTTAATCCTGTTGCGTTGATTGAACGTGAGCTTAATGGATCACTGGCACTTCCAGATGATTCACATTTGCGAGCCAGCGGCTTTTACACTTGGGGTCAGAATATTCTGGATCAGTTAACTCAAGAATCTGGAGATTCTTACTCTGATTGGCAGAGATCAAGTGTGCACGATCTTCCAGGAATTTCTGCTGTGACGGATATCGGGCAGGGAAAACCGCATGCTCACAACGACGATCGGGTCATCATCCATACAAGCGAAACACCCTTGAAAATAGTTTGTACAGCGGTGGCACTGGATGGAGTTTCAGGCTCAAAGGGCGGTGAGCTTGCGGCTGAGATCGGGCGAAGACTGATTGAGGCTGGCTTGAATGCGGGTCTTGATATTCAGGAGGCCATGTCATTCGCCGCCCATCTGATTTATAAATTTGGTTTTGAGCATAGTGATCCAGAATTAAATCCACAGACCTGCATCCATGGACTTCAGGTGCAGGTAGACTTAGACACTCAGGATTGTGTGGTTGTTTCTTCCAATATGGGCGATTGCGAGGCCATTGGAATTAATCCTGAAACCTGGAAAGTCGATTACACCACTGCTGAAGCTCCTCCTCATAGCACGCGAACCTATAAAACCGATGAATTAGGCCGATTGAATCCAGCTGAGACTCTCAAAGCACGCACTGATCCTCATTCTGCGGTAGTTACAAATATGGCGGGAGTGCCTGGAGCAGAACCTTACGTGATTCCACCGCAAACATTTAAAGGAAGAAGAATCTTTGTTGGTGGAAGCGATGGGACCTTCGAGTGTTTTAGAAACAATGAAGAAATCGCAGAGCTGATTCGACAAAGTGGTTTAAGCACTGCGCGTGAGATCCAGGAGATGCTTCAGGTGGAAGTTCGAATTCGTCAGCAGGTTCTTCTGGATATCGCCTCGGAAAGCTCTCCTGTTAAGTTAACTGCCGATCATTTTTCCAAGGCCTATCAGAAGATTTTAAAAACGAAGGAATCGCCACCGAAATGGCGTGAGGGAATTTGGGAATACTACGTTGGTTATTACATCAACCATGATGGATTTATCGGCAGAAAAGAACAGTTTGATGAATTTGGTGATTTTATTTGCGAAAACAAACGCAAGCGATTTGATCCTTCCAAACACATTGGAACGGGATCGTTTAAACTCGATAATTTTACATTTTGGGTTTTGGTGACGGATGAACTGGTAGAAGAGGATGGACCAGAAACTGTTCAGGACCCTTCCAATCCGTTTAGATCCATCATCGATGATCAAATTTTTTACTCTGAGCAACTCTCGGTTGTGAGCAGTGCGGACGTAGTTCCAGATGTAAACAAAACTTCGGTTGCACATGCCATCGATCAGATCGCTCTTAAGGTTTATACACTCAGCGGAAAAGATCTTCTTGATGAGATGAGGTCGGTAATTCTTAGTAATGAAGCTGATGATAACAGGTATGAGGTTTATAGTTTAGGTTCTGCAGGAATTTTTTCTGATCAAATCCTGAGTAAAAAAATCGACAATTACGGATTTTCCCTGCTCGTTTTGATTTTGGCCCACCGATTGGAAAAAAAACCCCGTGTCACATTAGAGCTGGGTTTGAATCGTGCCCTGGTACGCTGGGAATCACCGAACGGAGAGGTTTTCTACGTTGATGAAAACGGAGTTTATTCTGAAGATCAGGTTCGCTCTTTTACACCAATGCCCGTGTCTTCTCCCGTAGAAGATCCCAGTCGAAACCTAAGGCTCGTCAACCTGTTGTTGGCGGGATGGACAGCAGTTGATAAGGCAAAAGATAAAAAGCCGGTGGCGCAAAAGTTTTTCCAAAGGATCAAAGATTTTCCAGCCACTCCTCATCATTTTTTGTTTGCTCTCATATATCTGAAATTTGCTGATTTCTTCATAGAGCTTCGTGATGGCACGATGGCAGAAGTGGTCTATAATGATTGGATACGCAAGTATGGAAGCATTCGTAACTTATTAGGAACGCCTTCCAGCTTTGAAATGTTCCCAGCATCGACACCCCATCCAAACATATCTCCTCTCAGTATTTTTGAGGGAGAAATCTACCCTGTTTTTTTGAGTGGAAGGCCCTATTTGGCAGAATTGGCAGCAAAAGATCATTTGATTCGTGTTCGGGTAGATCGAGTTAATAAGAACACAGATACTGGATCAGATGTTAGACTTACCGTTTATAAAAGTGCCCACGAAATTTATGAAGCGATCGCTTTTGTATATGCCTGTGATATAAAAAGTATTGTTCCAGGAAAAATGTACGCTGTTTCTCCCAGAGAAGCGGCGCCCCTTTCACTTCCTGCCCTTGTCGATAATCCGGATTCTTCACCTGTCTCTGCACCACCTACTTTAAGATCGGGTGGGGGGAGTGATCTAGCTCGTGCCGTTTCCATGCCCCGTGATGCACTTGATACCCGTGGAAAACTCGCTGCCTTAGGGGTGCCAGCCTTTCTGGCAGGCCTTTACACGTTCTTTCCTCCCACTCATCCTTTTCATGCGGTTTTGGCCTACGCTATTCCCATCTCCCTGATTGTTTTTGGAATGGCGACGAGCTCTGTTCAAGAGGCCTTAAAAGAATTGTTTGGAGTGAGTGGGCCGTCAGATGCTGATAAAGGGGTAGGGGAAGAAGTCGATCTGCCAGAGAGTTCTTCTGATTCTCAATCACCTGCATTTGTTGAAGCTCCGACAAGAGCTGATGAGATGATGATTAGGGAAATTTGGCAATCGGTTCTGCTTGCAAATCAGGATGTGACCGATCCAGATGAATTGGAGCGAGCAGCGACCGGACATGATGAGCTGGCAGTTGAAGCTGCTGCCAAAAATAACGAAGAGGATCGGAAACTTCATACCGAATCTGCGGCCGCATTGAGACAAAAGGCTTTTTATGAAAGGAATTTTAAAACCCTATTGGACGCTTGGGAGCTCTATCCTGAGCTGCAACCCTTTCTTTATGAAAAATCGGATCAGGACAAAGAGCTGTTTGCACACTATTCTTCTTTCCAGAACCACAAAAATTTTCAGGGGATGACTCTTATCGGAATGATCCTGGCAAGAAATGCAGCCTTGGATACATCTGTAGAAAATCCTCAAGCCTTTCTCGATACACTTAAAGATAGAATGATTGGGTTTTTAATTGAAGAAAATGAACAGGACTATATCAACGCCCGATATGTGGCCATAGAATTTGGGCTAAGAGCTTTGGAGGTACCCAGCTCTGGCCCCTCTTCTTGCAATGATGTTTTGGCCAAGGCTTTGCTCGATCAAGTTCGAAGAGAACTTTCAGAGTTTGTCGCTGAAGCGAGGTTAGATTTCGAAGCCGTTCGAGGCACTGAGAGACCTGCGACGCTTCAATTAAAAATAAAGGCTGAAGTTAAAGTGGATGAGATTGTCTTGGCACTCCCAAACTTATCTCTAGTTGAGGAGGTACGTTTCCATCGTGGCCGCCTGGAGTGTGCGATCAATCATGATGGGAGATCCCTTTGGATTCCTGTTCAGATCCTGACAACTGAGGGCGCACTTGCTCCAATAAATCAATACCTGGCAAACTTACTGGAGCGTGTCCCTCTATCAACCCCAGTTTTTGGAACATCCTTTGGTTTGCTTTCAGGGCCACCTTCTTTTTCTGCAACGATTCCACCCCCACCCAGCACGAAAAGAGGACCTGCTATCCCCATTTTGGGAACAAGCCTGGATCGAGCCTCACCTCACTCGGACTTTAGAAATGCACTCGCTGTCTCAGGTTTGTTTGATGAAGTGAGAGGTTTTTTAAAAAGGATAATTCCTGAAGGTAAAATCCCACAACGTCTCATCCTTGAGTTTGAAAATGCGGTTGAGAGGGGATTGTGGTCGGTGCTGCTGAATATAAATAGAGTAGGATCTATTGCGGTTGGAAGACTACTGGAAGAAGTCTTAAGTAAATATCCGTCACTCGATGATCTTGACCCTCCTCTTCACATTCATTTTTTCAGGCAATTCGGAAATCGCATTACCTTGATTTCTGAAACCCTTAAAACTGGCCCTCAACAAATTCACCAAATGATGAGTGGCTTTGCCCAAGCGGTTTTACGTGTGGGCGATGCGCCTGCTCCTTATAAAATTCAGGTCCCGCCCGTAGCAGAAGGGACGCATGATTTCGATCTGTATGGCGCTTTGCTTGCCCAGTTGCCTTCTGAATCAAGTCATAATCCTTACCTGCTTTCAGCTATTACTCACGAAGTCGACGGCAATACATTGCTTGTTCAAGTGGAAAATGAAGATCGCGACACCTTGCTAGACGATTTGAGAGATCGAATTGGAAATGAAAGGGTTCGCAATTCATTCTCTGTAGAAGAACGATCGGATGGCTTGTGGGAGGTGTGTCCTAAGGATAAGAACTGGCCAATTTTTTATTTACAAGTTGAGACCCTACCTAAAGACTCAGAAAGTCAAAAACCTCAAGGTGATGAGCCTGGGCCCGTTCCGTCAATTGGGGGTTTTACCCCGGTCATGGCCCTTATGCCCGATGGACTGGGCTCGCTGAATCGTGCCGAAAATGAGATCTCGCATCTTATTTCATCGGGGGTAGAATTTTTCACACAACAGGCCATGCCGGCCGTGCATGCTTTTGTGATGGGATTACAAAACGCGATTTTTCTTCATTGGAATGCAACAAATGTACTTTCTGTGGGAATGCTCTTGGGTATTGGTCTTGGGGTTGCGGCCACGGTAAGAAATAGAAATCTCACCTCACAAAAACAAAAACCTGCAGAATCTCACCCTTCAAAGATAGCCAGGCCTTTGTTTCCTTCCCTGGCCCTGGCGGCGAGTTTGAGCCTTTTTTCTGCCCGTGCCGAGGGGCATGTTGAGAAGAATGGTAATACGATTCAGGATCCTTTTTCATTTCCACCGGCGATCTCCACTCATCCAAAATCTCCCGATCAAGCAGCCCATCATAATTTGCGACGCTCACTCTGGTCTGCCATGCAACTCCTGGCCCTTCTCCCTTTGATGGCCGCAGCGGCGTGGAGAAAAAGAACAAAAGAAGAAGTTGAGGCATTGCCCTTGGCAGAGAACGGGAAATCGTTGAGTGAAAATTCAGGAAAAGCTTTTACACCGCTCAATCCCAGGGAGGTTTATTACTTTGGGGCAGAAATGAAATATAAACTACTTCCCCATCTCGTTTTGCCAAACAAGTGTTTTTCAGGAGTGCTGGAAAGCTACATTGAATACGATCCAATCAAGCGAGTCTGGTTTACCTTGAACGCAAGCAACTTGACGATGGTGATTCGCAGGGCCGAAACAGGAGTAGAAGATATTTATCTGCCGGACACAGATCCTTCAAGAAGAGCTTATGTCATCCTGAATTATGGGGATGAAATCGGTTTCAAGTTATATGATGGGAGCCAACCCTTTCTTGTTTTTCGCCCTTTGATACATGAGTATGAAATACCCATCCCAAATCTTCCCAATCTTTTTTCACAGGAAGCTAATGACCGAATTTTTATTTTGGGCAGAGATGCTAAATCTGTTCTCAATCCTTCGGGTACACTGATTGATCTGGGTGAAAAAGTGATCAGCCGGCGACATGCTCAAATTACAGTCATCTTCGATGAGGGAGACAAAATTTTGCTTCTAAAACCCATTCAAGGTGTTGTGAGGGTGATTAAAGAAAATGGAGAATATCTAAAGGTAGAAAAACCTTTAATACTATCTCCGGGAGATCGAATTCAACTCATCCCTAACATTCGTATTAAAGATGATTCTGGTAAGGACATCCCCCTTGAAAATCCAGACTCTGTGACACTTCTGCTAAAAGAGGATGGAACTCTGGTTCGCCTCCTGTTCGATGAGATTCAGTCTCAGCCTCCTGTGACAGCACCTGAGTGAAAAATCGACCAATCTCTTCCGCCTGTGCTCTTTTACCTTTTAAGACAATTCGACGACAGAGTTGAGAATCATTAATCATTTCAATATGTTAAGATCATCCTTCTGAAAAATTGCCGTCTAATGACTCTTCCTCCGTCTGCCAAATGTCCCATTATATCAATACTTGCATGTTTCTGAATTTGAGTTAGATTGCCCAAAATCTATGACGGATCCTTCCCTAGAACCATTTCATTCCTGGCATTTGATTACTGCCCTCTTTTTTGTCTTTCTGAACGGTTTCTTCGTCGCGGCTGAGTTTGCCATGGTGAAGGTCCGCACGACCCGACTGGAAACCCTTCAGGAAAAAGGGGGGATTTTTGCCCGATGGGCTCTGGCGATTGTGCATCAATTAAATGATTATCTTTCAGCCACCCAACTCGGCATTACCCTCTCCAGCCTTGGATTGGGTTGGCTGGGTGAGCCTGCTTTCGCAAAAATCCTGACTCCGCTTTTTGGTTTGTTTTCGCTCAAGCCCCAGACCGTTCATGCCATCTCTTTTACACTCGCTTTTGCCCTCATCACGATGCTCCATCTTGTTTTGGGAGAGCTGGTTCCCAAACAGATTGCCATTCAGACCGCTGAAAAAGTTCTTCTGGCTCTAGCCATTCCCATGCGGATTTTTTATGTGATCTTTTCCCCCTTTTTATGTCTCCTGAATAAGATCACTCGCTTTGTATTGAAATTGATGGGTGTTCGGGAAAGCTCCGAGCATGAGGTCCATAGTGAAGAAGAACTCAGACTCATCGTGGAAAATTCCTATGAAGAAGGATCTATTTCTCCGCGCAAGGCCTCCCTTTTGGAAAATGTATTCGAATTTTCTCAACGCGTTGCCCGGGATATCATGATTCCCCGTCGGGATATCATTTCCCTGGAGATCTCCAAATCGGCCGAAGAAAACCTTGCCATTGCCCGAGAGTCGGGTCACACCCGTTTTCCACTTTGCGATGGGGGGCTCGATCATATTTTGGGCATCATCATTATTAAAGATGTAATCTGGAAACTGGAAGATCCCGACAACCTCATCAATCTTTATGACCTGAAACGGCCGATTTTATTTATTCCTGAAGGAAAACCCGTCGATCAGATCCTGCGCGAGTTTCAATCCAACAAAAACCATATGGCTATCGTCGTCGATGAGTATGGGGGAACCTCTGGGCTGATCACGATGGAAGATATTATCGAAGAGATCGTCGGTGAGATTCAGGATGAATACGATAAAGAACAGCCTCGGATTTTCAGACAGAGTGATGATCAGTTTGTGGTCGAAGGAATCGCCACGATTCGTGAAGTCGAGCAGGCGCTGGATGTCGCCCTGCACGAAGAAACCCAGGTATCCATCGGAGGATATTTTACCAATCGATTGAGTCGTATGCCCAAGGAGGGTGATGAAATCCTCATTACTCCATACAGGGTTGTTGCCCTGGAAGTTAAAAGCCGGCGGGTGCTCAAATTGTTGTTTGAGAAGATGAAAGAAATCGAGGAGAGTCCGTCAGCGGAGTCCGAGCTGTAAGGTTTTTAAAAACAGATCTTTTATGACAGATAAGAGCACACATGAAGAAGATGGAGGGGAAGGAGGGTTTCAGGTTCTCACCGAAAAACGCACTCAGGTGAAAAAGCCCAACCTCTACCGTGTGCTATTAATCAATGACGATTACACCCCAATGGATTTTGTCATCTGGATACTCCAGACCGTTTTTCATAAAGCCACCGCAGAAGCAACCCGACTCATGTGGGACGTCCATACCAAAGGACAGGGATTGTGTGGTATTTTTACTTATGACATCGCACAAACCAAGGTCTACGAGGTTAAAAGCCTTGCCAAAAAACATGAACATCCCCTGGAATGTGTGATGGAAGTAGAATAAATCTGAGTGGGAGTCCTCTTTTGTTGAGTTTGGAGCAAGCTTCTCAAAGAGCCTCCGGCTCGACGATGAGAGATCTTCCACTCATACCAGATTATGCTCATCACCCAAGAGCTTGAGAAAACACTTAAGAAAGCATTTGATGAAGCAAAATCCCGCAGACACGAATATGTCACGCTGGAGCACCTGCTTTATGCGTTGACCTATGATGCAGTTGCCTCTCAAATCCTCTGCCATTGTGGAGCAGACCTTAGAAAACTCCGCGATGAAATTGAGCTGTTTTTCAGATCAAATCTTCCTTCCTTCAAAGATGAGAAACATACAGATCCTCAATATACCCTGGGGTTTCAATTCGTTCTTCAGGTAGCAGCCTCTCACATGCAGTCCGCAGGAAAAAATCAGATGGATGGTGGGAATGTGTTGATCGCCCTCTTTCGCGAGAAAGAGTCCCATGCGGTTTATTTTCTTTCGAAACAGAATGTCAGTCGTTTTGATGTCGTGCGCTACATCTCGCACGGAGTCAGCACTGAGGAAAATGAATCCGATCTGGGAGGCCTGGATGAATCTGAAACAGAAGAAAAGAAAGCGCGTCCCAAAAATCCTCTGCTGCGCTTTTGTGTGAATCTCAATGAAAAGGCCCTCGCTGGAAAAATTGACCCGATGATCGGTCGTGAAAAAGAGCTTGAAAGAACCATTCATATTCTCGCGCGCCGTCGTAAAAACAATCCGATTTTTGTGGGAGATGCTGGAGTTGGAAAGACCGCCATTGTTGAAGGTTTGTCCCTTCGCATCATTGAAAAAAAAGTTCCTGCCTGTCTTTTGTCGACCACCGTTTACTCCCTTGATATGGGAGCCCTGCTTGCCGGAACGAAATTCAGGGGTGAATTTGAAGAGCGCCTGAAATCCGTCATCCAGACACTTTCCAAAAAACCGGATCATGTTCTTTTTATCGATGAGATTCATACGATTATCGGTGCGGGCGCTGTTTCTGGCGGAACTCTCGATGCATCCAACCTTTTAAAGCCGGCCCTCACCAGTGGTGAGATCAAGTGCATTGGCACCACGACATACAAGGAATACAGAACGATTTTTGAAAAAGATCACGCCCTTTCCAGACGCTTTCAGAAAGTGGAAGTAGGCGAGCCGAGCGAGGAAGAATCCTTCCTGATCCTGAAAGGTCTCAAAAAACATTATGAGGATTTTCATCAAGTCACTTACATGACTTCGGCACTGAAAGCCGCCGTAACCCTTTCAAGCAAATATCTGACGGATCGGTATTTGCCTGATAAGGCGATCGATGTGATGGACGAGGCCGGCGCTGAGGTGAAACTTAAAAATCCTCAAAAAATGGATGCGCGGGTGAGCCCCAAAGATATCGAGAAGATGATCTCACGAATTGCCAAGGTTCCGACACACACGGTGAAAGCCGAAGATAAAGAACGTCTGAAAACCCTCAGTCAGGATTTAAAGCTTCTGATTTTCGGCCAGGATGCGGCGATTGACCAGGTCGTTCAGGCGATTCAGCTTTCGCGCGCAGGTCTGGGCGAGCCGGATAAAACGATCGGTTCTTTTCTGTTTTCCGGTCCGACGGGAGTCGGAAAGACAGAGGTCTCCAAACAACTGGCCTTGGCCTTAGGGATCGAATTCATTCGCTTTGATATGAGCGAATATATGGAGAAACACACTGTTTCGCGTCTGATCGGTTCACCCCCAGGCTACGTTGGGTTTGAACAGGGCGGGCTTCTCACCGAGGCAATCCATCGAAATCCGCATGCGGTTTTGCTCCTCGACGAAATTGAAAAGGCGCACGAAGATCTTTTCAATATTCTTCTTCAGGTGATGGATCATGCGACTCTCACCGATAACAATGGAAGAAAATCCGATTTTCGCCAGGTGATCCTGATTATGACCACAAACACCGGTGCTCGAGACAGCATGGTCCGATCAATTGGGTTTGAGAAAAAAGAGTTTGAAGATAAAAGTCAGAAGGCGATCGAAAAGACATTTAGTCCTGAGTTTAGAAATCGGCTGACTTCGACCATCCATTTCCAGCCTCTTTCCCTTCCTATTGCAGAACAGATTGTCGATAAAATGATGAGTCAGCTGGAGCAAAGACTTCGCAGTAAAAACATTCTTTTGTCTCTCGATGCGGAAGCACGCGCTTATCTGGCTCAAAAAGGATTTGATTCGCAGTATGGTGCGCGACCCATTCGACGATTGATCGAAAAGGAGGTTTCACATCCACTTTCTTCAGAAATTTTGTTCGGTAAATTAGTGAAGGGCGGAAGGGTGAAAATTGGGTTAGTCGATGGAAAGCTGGAGTTCAGGGTTGATCCGGAGTTGGCCGAGATTTCTCAAGAATCAGATTAAGGTTTCTCTTAAGTTTTTATCGACCGGACTTTTCTTATAAAGTATCAAAAAGCTTTATTTTTTAAGCCTTTGCCTCTTTTTACAACGTCCGCATAATTATTAATCAATCTTTTCCCTTTCAATTGTTTTATCCAATCTTCAAAAATATAAAATAACTAAAAGAAATCATATAGTTACAATCTTCATGCCTTTAACGGTTTTTGTGGTACCGGTTTTGCTCTGACATATCTCCAAAGAAGTTCGATCCATCCATTTTATAAGGAGATTTCCCATGGCAGATATCACCGAAACAACAAAGGCTCTTGCAAGCTATCTTAAAGCCCAGGATCCGCAGGCAAATTATCAAATTCACCTGACAGCAAATGACTCTAATAATTTTAATTCCATCGATTTTAATCAGGATGGATTCAAAGATTCCGTTGGGACTGCGGTCATAGAGAAAGAAGGGGCTTACAAAAGGGTTTTTTTCCTGCGTGATGGGAAGGATGGTTCTTTCGCACAACTTCTGGAGTTCAACTCACCTAACCAGCCTTCTTACTTTTATTTCAACAAGGATGCTGGCTGGAAAAAGCGGTTTGAATTGAATTCCAAAGGACAGTTCTCACCAATTTCTGCGGCCCAGGTTTTGGGTAAACTTCCTAAGATCGAGCTTTCGATTGAAGGTGCCAGGGTCCTTTTAGGAATAAGTCGGTCGGCTGATTCTCAAGAGCCAGAGCCCTGTAAACTTTCGAATGAAAAACCTGTCGTTGCTCAACAAAAATTACGTGCATGCAGCGAAGCAAAAAAGGCTCTTCCACTTCCACCGGCCGCGTTTTCTCCAACAGACCCAAAGAGCTGTAAGCTAGACCCTTCGATAGGGAACACCGCTGTTGCCCAATACAAGCAGTTTCAGTGTAAACAGTCTTTAGTGAATAAAACGGTTGCTTCTCAGGCTGGTGATTTAAAGGCCGCGGTTGTTCCAGCTCTTCTTTTGAAACACTAAGAAACTGCAAATCAATTCAATCATTCATATAGGCCCGCTTGATGCGGGCCTTTTTTTTCATTGAAATGGATCCTCAAGATCAAAATCACTCAACACGCTGACGGATCTGAGGCCCCTGTGGAATGTCCTCATCTTGAAGATTGGACCTCCATCTGGCTGACAAAAACTCTTCGTCTTAATTTCCTCCTCCGTCTGCACTTTCAGTCCACTTTCAGTCAGAAAATCGGACCTTCGTCTGCATCTTTCTCTTTCCACTCATAGCGGGGTGTTGTAGGTAAGGCCGGTCTTTTTTCAACCCTTTCAAGGAGATCTCATGTCCAGGATTAAAAAAATACACGCACGTGAAGTGATCGATTCTCGAGGAAATCCCACCTTAGAAGCAGAGGTTTTTTTAGAAGACGGAAGTTGGGGACGGGCCATCGTTCCTTCGGGTGCCTCAACAGGCGAACATGAGGCATGTGAATTAAGAGATCAGGACCCAAAGCGCTATCTGGGGAAAGGAGTTTTAAAAGCGGTTGAAAATGTAAAATCCAAAATCGCACCCGTTCTTTTGGGACAAGAAGCTCAGGATCAGAAAAAAATCGATGAGCTGATGATCAATCTGGATGGAACCCGAAATAAATCAAACCTGGGTGCCAACGCCATTTTGGGCGTTTCGTTGGCGACGGCCCATGCAACCGCTCAATCCCAAAAGATTTCCCTCTACAGTTATTTAAGCTGTGTTTATGCCTCTTATTTTTCGAAAACCGATACTTCCCGCCTCATTCTTCCTGTTCCCATGATGAATATTATCAACGGTGGAGCCCATGCCAATAATAGCCTGGAGCTTCAGGAGCTCATGATCATGCCTGTCTGCGGATCAAGGTTTTCCGAGGCCTTACGTGCCGGAGTTGAAGTTTTTCATTGTCTTAAAAAACTTCTTTCGGATCAGGGACATTCCACAGCCGTGGGAGACGAAGGTGGTTTTGCTCCGTCTTTAAAGTCAGATCGTGAGGGGCTCGAATTTATCGTTCGAGCCATTGAAAAAGCCGGGTACCGACCTGGTGAAGATATTTTGATCGCGCTCGATGCGGCCTCGAGCGAGTTTTATAAAGGCGGTCGCTATCATCTGGATCCACAAAAACCGGAAGGTTTGAGCGTAGAAGAAATCTTGAATTTTTATGAAGGTCTGACCCAAGATTTTCCCGTCGTCTCTATTGAAGATGGCCTGGATGAAAACGATTGGACGGGTTGGGCTCAACTGACGAAACGCTTAGGCAAGAAAATCCAGTTGGTTGGGGATGATCTTTTTGTCACCAACGTCGAAAGGCTTTCTCAAGGAATCGACAAAAAGGTCGGCAATTCAATTTTGATAAAAGTAAATCAGATTGGCAGTTTGTCAGAAACCCTTCAAACGATCGCATTGGCTCATCAAAATCAGTATACAGCCGTCATCTCACACCGATCTGGAGAAACCGAGGACACTACGATTGCCGATCTGGCCGTAGCAACAGGGGCTGGTCAGATCAAGACCGGCAGTGCCTCTCGCAGTGAACGCCTGGCAAAGTACAATCAACTGCTCAGAATCGAAGAATCCCTGGGTGATAAGGCGATTTTTTTAGGAAAAGACTCTCTTAAAAAATAGCGTCGCTCCTTTACAGCGTTCATCATTATTTTATCTATGAAAAATTTATCTTTCTTATGGGTGATTATAGCACTGTTGATCTTTCCTTTCTCAACTCGGGCAAGCTTTGAAACATCCGAAGTTCATTCTAACGCGCAAAGGCTTCAAGGCAATTTTCCTTCCCTTGAGCTGGCGTCAGCTTCTGAACCTCAGTTGAATTCATCCGTTTTTTCTGAGGACAAGTCCTTCACAGCAAATCTTTCGCAAAAGATAAGATTTTATCAGATTCGTCCTTTTCAGAAGGCTGGTATTTTATTTTTCATCACCTTCGGCCTGATGCTGATCTCACTTTATGTTTCCGACGCCTCTTATGTTGATCCCAGCCGGGAGGAAACCATTGTCGCCTCGAGCGCTTCGGGTGTCGGCTTTTATCGCACGGCGATTGTGTTCTCTCTCTTTGGGACGGCGCTGACGCTTTATGGATTGATTGTCTGGTCTCGCTTTCTGGGCCATTTTCCTTTCGATGCAGGCAGTGACCGGCTTGTCTGGGCGGGGATTGCTACCATGATTTTGGGACTTATCTTCGAAGCCCTGTATCGTTCACGATATTTTATATTGATCGGGTCCCTGGGTGCTTCTCTGGGATTGATCTTTTCTGATTTTCATCTGGGGCCAGATTTTAAAACTTCCCTGAGCTCCCTTTCTTTTCCTTTTATTGAGATTTTTACCGGTTTGATGATTCTCTTGGGTGCTGCCGCCTTTTGGTTAAGCTCTGGAATCGCCAATGTCGCTATCGGGTATGCAGCCTTCAAGCCCCTAGCTTTCGAAAGAATCCGTCGCCTGTATTTTTTCTCTTATCGTCTCTTGCCGGTAGGAATTGTGTCTTTGGCCAGTGGAATTGCCATTGGAGTCATCAGTGGATATGCGCCCGGAATCGGCTTAAGCTCATTGATGCTTTGTATTTATTTTTTGATTTTTATTTTGCATCAGAGAACACGGTTTACTCCATTTGTTTTGGCGGCAGCGATTTCAATTTCATTTTGTCTGATCTTAAAAACAGTATCGGAAGTCATTTTTGCCAATTCGATCCCTTCTGTTTTTGGAAAATCATATCTTGGGTGGCTGATTCTCTACGGGATTTTTCAGCTTCTCTGGATCGCTCTCACTGCCCTTCTGCGGACGCGGACGCAAATCTCTCGGTCTTAAATTCCCAATCCCGTTTTGCCCTGATAAAAAATTATGCCTACTCAGTTTCTGGCCCATGTCAAATCGCCCGAATCCATGCCAAAGTCGTATTTGGCAGAAATCGCGTTTGTTGGAAAATCCAACACGGGAAAATCTTCGCTCATAAACACCCTTGTTGAACAAAAGATCGCGAGGAGCAGCTCAACCCCGGGCAGAACCCAAGGGCTCTGTTTTTTTCAGGTGCGGCCCAATCTCGTCTTTGTGGATTTTCCAGGCTATGGATTTGCCAAGGTTTCCAAAAAAGAGCGCGAGGACTGGGCCCGCCTGATTGAATATTATTATGATCATCGCGTGACCTTGAAAAAAACAGTTTGGGTATTTGATCTAAGGCGCGATCCGGATAGCCTGGATCTTCAAATGCGTGATTGGCTTTTGATGAAAGGTCGTCCCTTCATTCTCGCGCTGACGAAAGCTGATACCTTAAAAAATTCGCAATGGCTCACCCGGAAACAGGCCATCACTGAGGCGCTGAAGATTCCTGAATCCCAAGGTGTCATTTTTTCGAGTAAAACCCAGGAAGGAAAAAAAACGCTCTGGAAGCTTATCGATCTTAAAGAATAAGAAGCTTATAAGCCGGAGGACAATGCCGTGCGATGACTGCATGGTTTGCTGCCGTAAACGGGAGTCTCATCCTTGGATAATAAAATTTCCTCGCTCAAACTGATTCCCATGACCCTTGATCATCTCCCGCATGTGCTTGAGATAGAACGGGCCAGCTTTGTCGATTCCTATTCGATTGATATCTTCAAGGAAGAACTTCGCCTGGATATCGCGTTTCCAAAGGTATTATTCGATGAAGATCAGATGGTGGGTTTTGTGGATTACTGGCTAGTGAAAGATGAGATTCATCTCATTAACATTGCGGTCGATCCGGTGTTTCGCAAACGGGGCTATGGCTCGAAACTGCTGACCCATCTGGATGAGGTTGCCCACGAACATGAGGTCGCGAAAATCTTTCTGGATGTCCGTAAAAGCAATGCAGAGGCCATCCATCTGTATGAAAAATTCGGATACAAAACAATCAAGGTTCGAAAAAAATATTACTCCGACAATCAGGAAGATGCCTTTGTGATGCTCAAGGAGCTTTCTGTATGAAGGTATCTGAATCCCGGCGCCTGGCCCTGATCCTTAAGAAACTCGATACACTTTACCCGCAACCTGATACCCCTCTTCATCATTCCAATCCACTCCAGCTTTTGATCGCAACGATACTTTCGGCCCAATGTACCGATGAACGGGTCAATCGCATCACACCCGCCCTGTTCGAAAAATTTCGCTCGGCAAAAGATTTTGCTCAGGCAAAACTTTCAGAGCTGGAGGCTCTCATTCGCACGGCCGGTTTTTATCATCAAAAAGCCTTAAGCATTCAGGGGACGTGTCGCATGATTTTAGAGGAGTTTGGAGGGGAAGTTCCCGAGCGAATGGAAGATCTCGTGCGTCTTCCGGGCGTGGGGCGCAAAACTGCCAACGTCGTTTTGGGAAATGCGTTCAAAATTCCAGGGCTTCCTGTCGACACGCATGTGAAGCGTTTAAGCCTCAGGCTCGGGCTTACCGTGCATTCGGATCCCGAAAAAACTGAAAGGGATTTGATGCAATGGGTTCCCAAAATGCATTGGAGTGATTTTTCCCTTCAGCTCATTTTTCATGGGCGAAAAATCTGTGTCGCAAGAAAACCTCGGTGCGATCAGTGCCTGTTGAATGAGCTTTGTCCCAAAAAAGGAGTGAAAGGGATAAAAGGATAAATCTGAAGCAAGCTTATCCTTCTACATAAAGATCCAGCCCAGGCTCTTCGTTTGGATTTATTTTATATTTTTCAAAATCCTGATAGCCACGCGAACGCAGGAAAGGCTCGTCCAGCAAGGCCTGGCCGGTGAAGGTTTTTGGATCGCTCGACAGTATTTCATAAGCCGCGTCGGCCATGATCTCAGGAGTTCGGCAATGCGACATTCCGGATTCTCCCAAAAGCATTTTGGTGGCGGCGGTGGCAACCAGGGTACGAGGCCAAAGTGCGTTGGCAGCAATGGAGTATTCCCTCAGCTCTTCAGCAAGTCCGAGTGTCGCAAGGGTCATGCCGTATTTGCTGATGGTGTAGGGCGTGTGGTTCTTCAGCCATTTGGGATCATAGCTTAAAGGAGGGGAGAGGTTGAGGATGTGAGCTCCGCCAGCCTGTTTGAGATGCGGAATGCAAAAATGGCTGCAGACCAAAACAGCACGCACGTTTAAGGAGAACATCAAATCGACTCGCCTGGGAGGAGTATTTTCAACGGGCGTGAGAGAAATCGCTCCAGCGTTATTGATGAGGGCGTCGATTCTTCCAAAAGTGGAAACGGTTTTTTCAACCATGGCCTCGATGGTTTCATCCACTCTTAAATCCAAAGGAACCGCCAGGGCCTCGCCACCGACAGCTTTGATTTCTTCCGCGACACTATAAATCGTCCCGGGGAGTTTTCCTTCACTCACCGACTTTGCCGCCACGACAATTTTGGCTCCCTCTTTGGCAAAACGCAGGGCCATTTCGCGACCAATGCCACGACTGCTACCGGTAATCACAATGACTTTATTTTTAAGCTGCATGCGCTCTCTCCATACGATAAAGGGTTTTAAACAATGGGAAATGTCCTATCGGGTTCACTCAAAGCTGTCATGATAAAAAAAGTATTTTCATTTTTCCTCATTCTTCTTTTTGTTTTTATTTCCCTCACGTCTTTTTCAGATTCGTTTTCTCCTCTTGCCGAAGCCCCCAACTGGAATGAGTTGGCCGTGTTTCATGAAACGATCACTCAAGAGGCTTTTTTGCAGCAGCTTGAAAAGATCTATCTTGAAAATCCTGCTTCACTTCCCCGTTGGGTTGAACCCGGGACCAAAGGGGTACTGTTAAGAAAAACAGCGTTTTCAGCCGATGGATTTTTTTTGAAATTTGCATCTTCTGCTCAAACGCAAAAACCCTTGCCATCTTTACCAAAGATTTTCGAATTCAAGTCCTCTACCTTGGAGCCCTTGAAAGGCCTGCGGATTGCGATTGATCCTGGGCATCTGGGTGGATCTTGGGCACGCATGGAAGAGCGCTGGTTTCAGTTGCACGGATTCGCGCCTATTGCCGAAGGGGACCTCACCCTTAAAGTGGCAAAAATTCTTAAGGAAAAACTGATTCAAAAAGGGGCTGAGGCAACTCTCGTTCGGTCGGGAGCTCAACCTTTAACTCATGATCGTCCTGAAACTTTAAAAAAGGTGGCCCTGAAACATCTCGAATTTTTATACCGCACAGGCTTGCATCCTGAAATTCAATGGCCTCTCTCGATGCAATCAGCCGCAGTTTCCAGAGAGAGTGAAATACTTTTTTATCGCACAAGCGAAATCCGCGCGCGGGCCAGATATATAAATCAGACGACACATCCTGATCTGGTCTTGTGCCTTCACTTTAATGCAGAGAACTGGGGAGATCCGACTCATCCGGTCTTTGCCAGTCAGAATCATTTTCATTTGATCCTGAATGGAAACTATACCGATGAGGAGCTCGAATACGAAGATATCCGTTTTGAAATGTTCAAACGCCTTTTAAGCGGGTACTCGACAGTTGAGAAAAAGTGGGCTTCACCCGTGGCCAGCCGTTTTGCCAAAGAAACCGGACTGCCTTCTCCACTTTATGCAGGAGCCCATGCGCGCAGATCGCCTGAAAACTCCTTTGTGTGGATGAGAAATCTTTTGGCGAATCGTCTCTATGAAGCGCCGGTTTTATATTTTGAACCTTATCTGATGAATCATCCTCTGGTTTATGAGCGAATCCTGATGGGTGACTATCCAGGTTTAAGAAGATTTCAGGGAAAGGAATTCAAAAGCATCTTTCAGGAGTATGCCGATGCGGTGGTTGCAGGGCTTGAAGATGCGGTGCTTGGTCATCAGCCAGAAAGTCTCCGAATAAAATAGAGGATTATTTTTCAGACGATAAATATTGTATGAAATTTCCAACCCTTCACCAACCGGCTCGTGGCTATCGCTACGGAATCGATTCTTCGCTGCTGATGCGTTTTGCAAGGCTTGATCGAAAAGATCATGTTTGTGACCTGGGCGCTGGTGTGGGAATTCTTGGGCTTATTGCCCTTGAGTATGCACATGTTTCAAAGGTCGTTGCGATTGAAGTGCAAAGCGAGTTTGCCGAGATGGCAAAAAAAAATGCCGGGCTGATGCATTTTTCGGATCGTTTTGAGCTTTTCAATATCAACTGGAAAAACGTTCGGGATCATTTAAAACCCAGACGTTTTGATGTGGTGGTGAGCAATCCTCCTTACCGAAAATTTAAAACCGGTCGAATGCCTCCTCAGCAACAAAAAGCAATCGCCAAGCACGAGATCGAAGGAACTTTGACGGATTTGATTCAGGCAGTGGATTATCTGCTAAAACCTGCCGGAAGATTTTATGTGCTTTATCCGCCTTTAAGACTAGAAGAGCTGATTGTCGAATTGGCTAAAGTACACATGAAGATTCAACGCCTGGCCTTTATTCACTCCTATGCCGAGTGGGATGCAAAATTGTTTATGGCCGAAATCGTCAAATCATCGCCACGGGAATTGCATGTCGAACCGCCCGTGATTATTTACCAGGATCCAGACCACTACCGGCCCGAAATTGAGGCTTGGGTTGGAAAAAAGAAACAAACTGATCTATGATTACTCTTTCCAATGGACATCATTTTGAATACCTGGCCGCCAGTGGGGCCCTTGCCTATGATGGCCGAGGTTGGCCCTGGGAGTGGCCTTTGCGCTGGTGCAATCTGATCGATCCTTCGCTTTTTACCATTGTGACAAAAACGCTGACGTATCATCCCCGCCGTGGAAATCTCAGATGGAGCCATCCGTGGAGTTGCGTAAAAACCCTTAAGGATGGGGTGGTGAATGCGATTGGCCTTACCAATCCCGGATTTGAATGGTGGCTGAAGAATATTGCTCCCCGCATCCCTGTTCGACGTTACGCACTCGTTTGCTCCATCATGGAAGACGACCCCAAGCGTCTTGTCGAAATGGTGCAAGCCCTCAATCCAATTCCCATTCGCGCCATTGAGCTCAATGCCTCCTGTCCGAACACCGAGCATGAAATTACGAAAAATGTCGAAAAGATCGTAGAATCGATTCAGCAGATCCACGCCGTTTCTGCTCATCCCATTTTTTTGAAGCTTTCCATCCAACAGGATTACCTGGCCTTGGCCAAAGCCACTGAAGGTCATGTAGAGGCCTTGTCGATCAATTCCATACCCTGGAAGATCGCCTTTCCGGAGCATATCAGTCCTCTGGATTCTTTAGGGGGGGGAGGAGTATCCGGAAAAATTGCGCAGAAATTTACCTGGAAGATGGTTCGAGATCTTTCTGCAAACACACGTACACCCGTTATTGGCCCTGGTGTTTGGGAGTTTGAGGATCTTCAGAAGATCAGAAATCTGGGAGCAAAGGCGATCAGCTTCGGATCCATCTTCATGCGCTATCCCTGGAGATCTACGGCTTTTGTTCGTCGGGAAAGAGGGGAGGGTAGTGTTTTGAGTCAGGGCGTTTAATCAAATTTTTTCACTACGATTTTTTCACCCTCATAAAAAATATTGCTACCATGCGAAAACATCGCCGGCTTTTTTATCTTCTTTTTCTCATCCTCATCCTTGTTTTGGGCTTTTACACAGTTTTTATAGAGCCTGGCTCATTGATCCTCCGAGAAGAGCGCTTTGTTCTGAAAGGGCTCAAGTCTTCCGTTCGACTCGCACTCGTTTCCGATTTACATACAGGTTCTTTTCGCAACTCTTTCGATCATTTGCGTCGTGTGGTCGAAAAAACGAATGAACAACATCCGGATCTGATTCTTCTTCCGGGTGATTTTGTAATTTCAGGAGTTTTAGGGGGCACCTTTGTCGAGCCTGAGGCGATTGCCGCGATTCTCAAAAATTTGAAAGCCCCACTCGGAATTTACGCGACCCTGGGAAATCATGATTGGTGGTATGATGGCGATCGGGTGCGTCGGGCGCTTGAGTCGGTCGGAATTGAGTTTTTAGAGAATAAATCTTTGCGTCTGGAAACAAAAGGAAATGCTTTTTGGTTGATGGGAATCGGAGATGTCACTGAAAAAAAAGAGGATTTGAAAAAAGCATTTGAGACACGCACAGATCCTTCGTTGCCAACCCTGGCCATGACCCACAGTCCCGATTTATTTCCTCAGATTCCTTCCGAAATTCCTTTGGTGCTTGCAGGGCATACGCATGGAGGTCAGGTCCGATTGCCTCTCATCGGTCGTCCAATCGTTCCTTCAAAATACAAAGATCGTTACTCTCAAGGATTTATCTTCGAAAACAATCATTCGATTTATGTTACGGCAGGGGTGGGGACGAGTATCTTGCCAGTCCGCTTTAGGATTCCGCCTGAAATTGTGCTGATGACACTTACACCCTCGCCTTGATACGAACGATTCAAAGAATCTCCAGGAAAATCCTGTTGACCAACTTTGTCACTTACGATGATATCCTTGAAAAATGACTCACTCGAGCGTTTTAGTTTTAAACCGTAATTATCTTCCGATTGATGTCACTTCAGTCCGCAGAGCCTTTGTTCTTGTGTATCAGGAAGCAGCCAAGGTAGTGGACGAACAGTATCAGACCTTTGATTTTCCAAGCTGGTCCGCTCTTTCGGTCGAGGCGCATCATCCAGGTATCGGCATGGTTCAGCGCCTGATCCGCATCCCTCGCGTCATTCTATTAACGGCCTTTGATCGTATTCCCAAAAAAACCGTTCGTTTCTCACGTCTGAATATCTTTTTAAGAGATCACCATATTTGTCAGTATTGCGGAAATAAATTTCCTAAATCTGCCCTGAATATTGATCACGTGCATCCCAGATCCCGGGGAGGGCAGAGCGTTTGGGAAAACGTCGTTTGTAGCTGTTTTGAATGCAATCGAAGAAAAGGAGGGAGGACGCCCCACGAAGCGGGGATGATCCTTCGAAAACAACCTGTTCAACCGACCTGGAACTTTTTTCTCGATCTTCCGCGTGATCCGGCATTATTTGAGGCATGGAAACCTTTTCTGAACTGGGTGGATTTCAGCTATTGGAATGTAGAAATAGAACCATGACCGATCGCGATCTTTTAAAGACTGCGATAACCCTTCTGTCGAAGGCCCTCGCTGCTTATCATTCACAAATTCAATTGGGACTAGCCTGCGATGATCTATGGGAGAGGTTGAAAGATCCTCTCGAACAGGCGCGTTTCCAATTCATGAATGAGATGAAATCCATTCGGCATTCAACTCAAGCTGATTTCATCTGGTTGAAGGCCCTCAACGATTTTATACTTGCAGATCAGAGCCATCTTACAAGCCCTGTGTGGTAGAGCGAATGAACCTTTCTGAAACCTACGAGATCACTGTCGAAACCGATCAGCCTGTTGAGCGTATCGATCATTATCTTTCCAAAAAAATTTCTCTCAGTCGCAATCAGGTTCAAAAACTTCTGGAGCATCAAAAAATTCTTTTGAATCAAAAACCGATTCAGTCCTCCCACAAAGTTCATCCCGGAGATCACATTCGGGTGACCCGTGACCGTGAGCCTCCATCCACCATCAATGTAAGTCCTGAAGAAATTCCACTGACACTCTTGTATGAAGATGAACATCTGGCTGTGATCGATAAACCTGCTGAGCTTGTCGTGCACGCGTCGCCCGGTCACTTCCAGCATACCCTCGTGAATGCGCTTCTATTTCATCTGAACAAACTTTCGAGCTTGGGAGGGGGAAGCAGGCCGGGGATCGTGCACCGTTTGGACAAGGGAACCTCGGGTGTCATGGTGATTGCAAAATCCAATGAGGCCCATGCAAAACTGGCTCAGCAGTTTCACGATCGTTTAATTGAAAAAACCTATTGGGCACTTTGTTATGGGAATATGAAATCGCCCGAAGGGAAATTCGAGAGTCGTCTGGGAAGAAGCCGCGGAGATCGGAAAAAAATTTCATCCAAGACCCGTAAAGGTCGTGAGGCGAAAACCCATTACCGGGTTCTGGACACCTATCATTCAGCAACCCTGCTTGAGCTAAAACCGCAGACAGGAAGAACTCATCAGCTCAGAGTCCACTTGAGTGAGGCGGGTCATCCCATGCTGGGAGACCCCCTTTACGGTGGGAAACAGTGGATCAAAAAACTGTCTGGCCCAGCTCAAAAAAAGGTTCAGGAACTGGGGCATCAGACCTTGCATTCGTGGAAGATTATCTTTTATCACCCGCAGACTCAAAAACGCATGAGCTTTGAAGCAGAGGTTCCGTTAGAGCTTCGGGATATTGAACTTCTGCTCAAAAAAAATTCTGCCTAGGATTTTTGGGTTCAGAAAGGTATTTAGATGGGCGGAACGAAAGAGTTTCTTTTCAGGAGTTCTGACTTCTTTTTACCAATTTGATCCATTGTTCCAAAATCTGTGGATCCCATTGACCAAATTGCATCTCCCTTTCAAAAATTTTAACTGCCTCTAACGGGGTGACGCCTTTTCGATAAGGGCGATTGGAAGTCATGGCATCATAGGTATCGGTGACAGCAACAATACGTGCCCCTAAACTTATATTTTTGAGATCGAGCCCATCCGGGTAGCCTTTTCCATCCACCCGTTCATGATGATTGCGGATAATGGAGAGCGAGTTTTGAAGGGATTTGAGTCCTTTGCAGATTTCACATCCGCGTGCGGGATGGGAACGGATATGATGGATTTCTTCCATCGAAAGTTTTTCGGGTTTATTGAGAATGGACTCCCGAATTCCGATCTTGCCGATATCGTGGAGAAGAGCACCCCGGCGAATGGCCTTCTGCTCAACTTCTCCCAAACCTAAATAGCGAGCGAGCGTGACGCTGTATTTGGCGACCCTTTCCGAATGACCCCGCGTGTAAATGTCTTTGGCCTCCAAAAGGTCGGCTAAGGCAAAAATGATGTCTTCACTCATTTCAACATCATCATAAAGAGTTTTTAGTTTTAATAGGGATTTGATGCGGGTCAGTAGCTCCAGTTTATTAAAGGGCTTCATGAGGAAATCATCAGCCCCAATCTCGATGGCTTTGATTTTATCACTCAGCTCATTGAGTGCCGTGACCACAATGACTGGAATAAACTGGGTTTTTTTATTTTTTTTGATGCTCTGGCAAACCTCATAACCCGAAACTCGGGGCATCATGAGATCGAGCAGGATGAGATCGGGAGGGTTGTTTTCAATCTTTTTTAGGGCCTCATCCCCGTCATAGGCGGAGTCTGTCTGGTAGGGGTAAGGTTTGAGCTGAGCCTTCAAAAGCTCTACATTTGTTGGATTGTCATCCACAATCAGAATGAGGGGTTTTTTCTGTGGAGTATCATTTGGAAAAGGCATGAAGTGGACTCTAGCAGGGCCTTATTTTTCATGTCCAGTACTACATCCTGCCTAAGAGAAAACGAATTCAATCATTCAGGACTTTCTCGCTGGGCGCGATTCGCTCACTTAAGAAAGTCTTATTCTTTTATTGTTTCACGTTGGATGCTGGCATGGTTGCTGAGAGAGTCCGTCACCTCATTCAGAATTGCAATCTGTCGTTGGCCCAACAAAGTCGAACGGATTTGATCCTTCACCTCCGGAAATTTGGACAAATCTGCCTGTTTTTGTTCAATCAACTTAAAGTAAACGGTTTTTCCATCTATTAAATAACCATGAAAACAAAAAGGATTTTCAGAGGTCATTTTCAGAATACACTGAAAAGCCTCGTCGGATTTTGGATCGCCTGTGAAACCTGCCTTACTCTTTAAGGAATGAAACCCAGTCTCTTCCATTTTCAAATTGTATTTCTTTTTTAAGGCCTCCAGGGGTGAGATTTTGGGAGCCCCTTTTTCTTTGGCAGGGGCAGATTCTGTAAAAGCGGTTTTAAGCTCTGACTGAAAATCTTTGAGATGGTTTTCTACTTCTTCTTTTTCTTTCCACTGAGAAGAATCGAGGGTTATTTTCTGAAGATTGAGTTCGGTTTTTTGATACAGGAATTCCTGTTTGAGATCCTGATCTGAAATCTGAATGGAATCTCGAATAAAATCTTCAAACTTGCTGGCCAAAAGATCTTCTCTCAGGGAAACTTCATAATCCTCACCTGTTCTCAGCTTATAATTGGGTTTGGATTTCAAATAAGCATTCTTATCAAAAGCACCTTCCTGACTGTAAATTTGCACAATTCGATCAGAGAGTTCCTTGTCTGAAACCTGGAGCCCCAGTGTTTTTGCCTGTTGGGCGAAAAGTTTTCGTTGGATGAGTTCTTCAAGGACCTGTGATTTCATACCTTCGAAAAAAGTGGCAGGGAGGTCACTTCCTTTAAACATCTCTCTCAATCGGGATTTTTGATTTTCCAACGCCCATTCCAGTTTGCCAACGGGGATAATCTCTCCATTCACCACAGCCGCCGTCCCGGATCGACCACTCAAATTGGGGATTCTTTGAAATTGGGAAATCCCAAAGAAGAAAATAAGACCAACTCCCATGAGTGCCAGAATGGTTTTAATGACCCAACTGGTGGCGTGTGTTCTGATTTTATCAAGCATGGTGTTTTTAAATAGATAAGAGGTTTATTAAAAATATGGCTTGTGTCGGTACAACAAATGAAAAAATGAGTAAAGAACGAAGAGGATGAAAGAAGATCTTATCCTGGTTCAGGCAAACTAGCAGAAAGGGTATTTTTGTGTTCGGTCTGAATTTAAAAGTCTAATTTTTGTGAATCGGGAAAGATTAAGAACTAATTTGTAATAGCCTGAAAACGAAGAACGGTTTCGAAGTCATAAATTGGGCTGTCATGAAACAGATGAGGTTAAAGCGATTCTGGATCATCCTCGGCAAGGACCCATACTCTAGCACTTTGCCCTTGCCTCACTTGGGTTGAGCGTGTACAGAAAACCCTTAAATTATTTCTCTAACCGATCGAAATCAAAACAGATTTCCCTTAAAAAAAACAGGAGCAATCCATTGATTCTAAACAGTTTTTTCGGAATGTTTTCGAGCGATCTGGCAGTCGATCTTGGAACGGCCAACACCCTTGTATTTGTCAAAGGCAAAGGAATTGTCTGTGCCGAACCTTCAGTAGTGGCCATTCAAAAAGATGGAAAAGGATCCAAAAAAGTATTGGCTGTCGGAAGAGAAGCCAAAGAAATGTTGGGACGGAATCCCGGAAACATTGATGTCATTCGTCCTATGAAAGATGGTGTGATCGCAGACTTCGAAATTACAGAGGCAATGCTGCGCTATTTTATCCGCAAGGTCCACAATCGGAAAAACCTGGTACGACCTCGAGTCATTATTTGTGTTCCCTTCGGAATTACCGAAGTCGAGCGTCGGGCAGTACGCGAATCGGCCGAGTGTGCTGGGGCTCGGGAGGTTTATCTGATAGAAGAACCAATGGCGGCTGCCATAGGGGCTGGACTTCCCATCACGGAAGCCACCGGAAACATGATTGTCGATATTGGGGGAGGAACCACAGAGGTCGCTGTGATCTCCTTGGCGGGCATTGTTTTTTCCCAGTCTGTTCGGGTTGCCGGCGATAAAATGGATGAGGCCATCATCCAATACATCAAGAGAAAATATAATTTGCTGATCGGAGAAAGAACCGCTGAAGCCGTCAAGATCACCTTGGGAAATGCCTATCCCAATGGCGAAAACAAAACGATGGAAATCAAGGGGCGCGATCTGGTGGCAGGCGTTCCAAGAGTGATGGAAGTCGCCAGCGATGAAATCCGTGAAGCCATTGCCGAGCCCGTCCATGCAATTTTGGAAGCCATCAAGATTGCCCTTGAAAAAACCCCCCCTGAACTGGCAGCCGACATTGTAGACAAAGGGATCGTTTTGGCAGGAGGAGGGGCTCTCCTTAAAAATCTGGATACCCTGATTCGTCAAGAAACCGGTCTTCCGGTCACTATTGCAGAAGATCCACTTTCTGCTGTTGTGTTGGGAACTGGCAGAGCTTTAGACGAGCTGGATCGACTCAAAGGGATCACCATTAATTAAGTGCTTTGCTCCCCAAAATGCCTTTTTTTACCCGCCGTTTTCGATTTTCCTTTTTTTCACTCATTCTCTGCCTGTTGGCTTTGGGTCTATTTCTCTCCCGTTTTCACCCTAGGCTCTCAAGTGAGGAAGATAAGTTCCTCCATCGTGTAACGTCTCCTGTTTTTTCCATCCTTCAACATTTCAGACAAACTGCACAGGGATTTCTGGAACGCTACGGATTTCATCCACAGATCTTTGATGAAAATCAGATCTTAAAAAAAGCTCTTCTGGAATCCACCCAAAAACTGAGAGCGCTTGAAGAAGAAATGGCAAATTACAAAAGGCTTTCAACCCTTTTGAGTTTTTCCAAAACCCTGAATCGTCCGAGCGTGTCTGGGCGCATCATTGCCTATCACCCTCTTCCTCAAATGGGCAGTTTGCTGCTCGACATCGGGAGTGAAAAAGGAATTGAGACAGGTCAGGCGGTTATTGCTCCAGAAGGAGTGGTGGGTCGCATCATCAAGACCTCCCCAAAGGACTCCATGGTGTTACTGATAACGGATTCTTCCTTTTATCTGACAGGGGAGATTCGTCCCTCAGGCGCTCGTGGTGTCCTCCATGGCGAACAAAAGCTTTTGGGACTGAATCGGGATCACTGGATTACACGGATGGAATATCTCAACTTGGGACAAGAGATTCATGAACAGGATGAAGTGGTGAGCTCCGGTCTGGATGGAATTTTCCCGCCTGGAATTCTGATAGGAAAAGTTCAGAATGTATTTCTGGATCCCAAAGGTTTTTTTCTTTCTGCTGAAGTGATCCCTGCGGTGGAAATTTCCAAACTTAAAGAAGTTCTGGTTCTAACCAATATAAGGCAGCCATGACAAATCCACTTTTTCTCATGGTCATCTGGTGGATGGCCTTTTTATTTGAAACACTTCTTCCCTGGAGTTTTTTGGGTTGGGGATTTTACCCTTGGCTCTCCCGTTTTGTGTTGGGTCATGTCCTTTATGAACTTCCCATAGACAAATCTCTGCCTTTTGCTGCCTTTGTTTTTGTGATCGAGTCTTCTTATTCGCTGAGTCCATTTCCCGTTTTCGCCAATGTGGGAGGACTTTTTTTTCTGATTCTTTTCATGCGACGCTATTCCTTGTGGCAGGGAGCTATGGGGCGTACGTGGGTTGTCGCTCTGGCTTGCATGCTCAGTCTTCCAGTGCATCAGATGATACAGGGCAGTTTTTTTTCAGATTTTTTTTCAAGACCACGATCCTTTTATTTACTGGGCCTGCTTGGATTTTCTCTCAATCTGGTTTTGGGAGGTTTTTTGTTCTGGTTGCTTAAGGAGAAGGGGGGCTGGCTGGAGGATAAGCTTTTTTCAAATCGATCCAGACAGCAGACCCAAATGAACCTATTTGACTTAAGATCACTGCGACGCTCTTCCAGACGCTCTACGCGGGTCCAAAAAAGAATCCGCCACCGTTTTGGTCTAAAAGACAGCTGGTAATTCCATGTCTGATACGAATTCGAAATTTGTTATCGCCATTTTGATTCTCTTGAGTTTTTTCGGGATTGTCCTGGGCCGTCTCGTCTACCTTCAGCTCTTTCTGGGCCCACAATATATGCGTTATTCCGAGAGCTATACAGTACGTGAAATTCCTGTTCCCACCTCACGTGGACGCATTTTTGATCGTAATGGAATCCTGCTTGCTGACACCCGTCCGGCTTTTGATCTTTTTCTCGATCCAGCCCGCCTTCGCTCTCCTCAAAATCTGTTTAAAAACCTGGCGCCGATCCTTCAGACGACTGCAGAAGCACTTCAACAGAGCTGGCTTGCTTTCAAAAGCCAATCCCGTTTTCGTCCCATCGTGATTGCCTCCGATCTGAACGCTACCCAGATCACCCAAATTCGAGCGCAACAGGCACAAAACCGTGTAAATCCTTCGGAAGGGGAAGGTTTTTCTGCCCTTGAGATTCAGGTTTCCAGCCAACGCTATTATCCCATGGGAGAGGCCTTTGGCCATCCGCTGGGTTATCTTAGCGAAATTAGCGAAGACAGACTGAAGCTTGAGGCACAGATTCATCCCGATCGTTATTTTCCAGGCGATTTGGTAGGGGTTCAGGGAATAGAAAGACGATTCGACCTAGAACTGCGTGGCATCGAAGGTAAAGAGCAGAAAATGACAGATGCCGTAGGTCGTGAAGTTGGTGCCGATCCTGCCGGATTACATGAAGATCTTGAAAAAACTCCTCCCATTCCTGGAAATGACCTTTACTTGACCCTCGATGCCGAGCTTCAAAAAACAGCTTTTCAGGCCTTGGGAAAGCAGCGTGGGGCGGTCGTTGTCATGTCCGTAAAAAGTGGTGAAGTTCTTACTCTGGTCAGTCGCCCAGCCTACGATCCGGAAAAGCTTGGAAGGAAAATGACAAAAGAATACTGGGCATCGCTCAATCAGGAGAGCTTGCAACAGGATGATTCCAATCCATTTTTAAATCGTGCCACACAAGGGACCTATCCGCCGGGATCTACTTTTAAAATCATTACCGGAATTGCGGGTCTTGCGGAAAAACTCATATCGGTTGCCGACTCGATTTCCTGTCCGGGATATTATCAGTTTGGGGAAAGAAAATTTGGATGCTGGCTGGGCTCGGGCCATGGAGGAACAGATTTTTACCGAAGTCTTGTTCAGTCATGTGACGTCTACTTTTATAAACTCGGCGAAAAACTGGGGATTGACCGTCTGGCGACCTATGCCCGTATGTTTGGACTGGGGGAGTCCACGGGCATCGAGCTGGATTTTGAACGCGAAGGGCTTATCCCCGATAGCACATGGAATGAGATGAGAAGAAAACAGAAATGGAAGGTTAGCCAAACATTAAATGCTTCCATAGGACAAGGAGACATTACAGTCACTCCTCTTCAAAATGCCGTCATGATTGCACGAGTGGCCGGGCGTGGAAAAAAAACTGTTCCGCGTCTTTTATTGCAAATGAAAAAAAAGGAGCTGGTTGCAAATGGACTTTCCAAGTCACTTCCAGAAATCTCTCCCAGAGTAGATACTTCTCCTGATCCAAAGGAAGAAAAAGTTGATTTTATTTCTTCCTTATCAAAGGATGACTGGAAGTCATTGATTGTCGCCTTGAAAGGAGTCGTACATGACTCAACAGGGACAGCCCACAAGATCAGACTTGATGGGATCACCATGGCAGGAAAAACCGGCACAGCCCAGGTGGTCGATTATTCAAAATTTGGACGTAAAGCCCGCTCCAGAAAAACGGAAGACCATGCATGGTTTGTGGCCTTTACTCCAGTCGATGTCCCCGAGATAGCCCTTTCAGTCATTGTTGAGCATGGAGGTCATGGAGGGGCTGCCGCTGCCCCCATTGCGCAAAAGGTTATTCGTCGCTACTACGAAATCCATCACCAATGGAAACCGAGTGCGCTGGAGAGTTCTTCCGAAAAAAAAAGAAAACAGGAATAATTTCTTTCGAAAAGATTCCGGTTTTTATGAAAAATTCTATTTTGTAATTAAGGAAATGACTATGCCCCTTAAAGAAAACGATCGTGCCCCTGCCTTCACGGCAAAAGATCAAAACGGTCAACCCCATTCGCTTGCGGATTTTCGTGGCAAATGGATCCTGCTCTATTTCTATCCCAAAGATGACACTCCGGGCTGCAAGCGTGAGGCCTGCGGGTTCAGAGATCAGTACTCCGAGCTGAAACAAAAGCTGACAATTCTGGGCGTAAGTCACGACACTCCTGAGACTCATCTGAAGTTTGCAAAAAAATATCAGCTTCCTTTCACGCTACTTTCAGATCCTCAGAAAAAAATTATCAAATCCTATCAGGCAGCAGGTTTTCTTTTCACCAAGCGAATCTCCTATCTTATCGATCCGGAAGGTCTCATTACTAAGGTCTACGAAAAGGTATCGCCAGCTTCCCATGCCAGCGAGATCCTTTCAGACCTGGAAACGATTCTGACCGAGAGAAAATCATCATCAAAAAAGAGTAAAAAATAAATTCAGGAAATACTATGCCTTTAATTGAAAACAAGGATGGCCCCAAAAACGAAACACCTGGCTTTAATCGCAAAATCCATTTTTCGGTCTGGTATTTGGTGATCGCAGTATTTCTGATCTTGTGGCTGCATAGCTATTACTTTGGAAAACCTGCTACACGCGAGGTCGCTTACAGCGATTTCAAGCAATGGATTCTGAATGGAGAAATTCAGAAGGTCACTCTATTTCAGGATTGGATTCAGGGTGAGCTGAAAGACACTTCCCCTCATCTGCTGAATAAACAGCGTCAGTTCCTCACCGTCCGAATCGAAGATCCAAAACTCACAGAACAGCTTCAAAACACAGGAGTAGAGTTCACTGGCAAGATCGAAGACACCCGACTGAAAGATCTTTTCTTTGCCTGGATACTTCCCCTTGCGATTCTCTTTTTGATCTGGAATCTCCTACTGAAAAGAATGAACCCTGGGGCAGGGGTGATGAGTTTTGGAAAAAGTCGCGCACGCGTGTATGCCAAGGCAGAATCCCAGATTCATTTCTCGGATGTGGCTGGAGTCGATGAAGCCAAGGAAGAGCTTAAAGAAATAGTCGAGTTTTTAAAAACTCCAGATAAATTCAAACGCATTGGTGGAAAAATTCCCAAAGGAGTTTTGCTCGTCGGTCCTCCAGGTACGGGTAAAACCCTTTTGGCAAGGGCTCTGGCCGGGGAAGCAAATGTTCCCTTCTTTTCCCTTTCCGGATCTGATTTTGTCGAAATGTTCGTCGGCGTGGGGGCTGCCCGCGTGCGCGATTTGTTTCAGCAGGCTCAAAGCTCAGCGCCTTGTATCATCTTTATAGACGAATTGGATGCCATTGGCCGTGCCCGTGGAGCGGGAGCCATGGGTACTCACGAAGAGCGTGAGCAGACTCTAAATCAGCTTTTGGCAGAGATGGATGGGTTTGATTCCAATTCTGGTGTGATTGTGGTGGCGGCGACCAATCGGCCTGAGGTTCTGGATTCGGCCCTGCTTCGGCCCGGTCGTTTCGATCGACATGTCGAGGTTGATCGTCCGGATTTAAAAGGACGAGAGCAGATTTTGCAGGTGCATGTCCGAAAGGTGAAGTTATCCAAAGATGTCGATTTGAAAATTGTCGCCCAACGCACACCGGGTTTTGCTGGAGCAGATCTTGCCAATCTCATCAATGAAGCAGCTCTTTTGGCAGCAAGACGAGACAAACAGATGGTTTCCATGGCTGAGTTCGAAAGCGCCATCGATCGAGTGATCGCCGGCCTTGAGAAAAAAAGCCGCGTCTTGAACAAGCGCGAGAAAGAAATCACTGCCTATCATGAGGCGGGTCACGCGATTGTAGCGATGAGTTTAAAAAATGCGGATCCAGTCCATAAAGTAACAATTATCCCCCGAGGTATTGGTGCCTTGGGCTTTACCCTTCAGCTTCCCACTGAAGATCGCAATCTCATGACGCAATCGGAATTACTTGATCGCCTGGCGGTTTTGTTTGGTGGACGCCTGGCTGAAAGAATCATTTTTAATGAAATCTCAACCGGTGCCGAAAACGATTTGAAGCGGGCCACCGAAATTGCCAAGAGTATGGTTAAAGACTACGGCATGAGCCAAAAACTGGGAATGGTCACCTTCGAAAGAGAACGCCGGGCGTTATATCTGGATGCCATGATGTCACCCAACCGTGATTATAGCGAAGAAACCGCGCGTGAAATTGATCAGGAGATTTCCGAAATTTTACGAAACATCGAGACCAAGGTCATTTCAATTATTGAAGAAAAAAAGCCTGCCCTGGAGATGCTCGCCCAGCGTTTGCTTGAAAAAGAAGTCGTCGAGAGAGAAGAACTGGAGATGATTTTCAAATCGGCCTTGGGGGGTGATCCTGTTCCTTTAGAGCAGCAACTAAAGGCCTGAAGTGAATTCCTTAAAAGAGCTTGCCAAACTTCATACGCTTTGAGTAGAAGCGTTTCACTTTTTGTAACCCGAAAGTTCACTGCAAGCGGGAGTAGCTCAGATGGTAGAGCGCAACCTTGCCAAGGTTGAGGTCGCCGGTTCGAGGCCGGTCATCCGCT
>JBPOIC010000057.1:0-3939 GCA_052034865.1 Myxococcota bacterium
CGAAGATTGGATCTTGTTCCATCTTCATCAATACCCAACCCTCGGGTGACGTTTTGTTTTTCTGCTTCAGAAGATCTTTTGGCAGTACCGGGGATTTTGCCGCGGGAGGAAGGGGCAGGTCTCGAAACAGGTGGCGGTGAAGGTGGTTTATCATCAACGGGAGGCTCTGGCAGATGGGAAGGTAGAGGCTTATTTAATTGATAAACTTTTAATTCTTCTAAACTTGCAGCGTCTTCCCTTCTAAAAACATAGGTGTGACGTAGTTGAGACTCATCTGGTTTAGGATGATAAACCGACAAATCAACGGCGACGAGATCCTGAGAAATTGGACGAGTTGAATAAATCAAAACAACAGGAACTTTCTCCGCACGTGCTTTTTGAATTGCACGAACATGAGAAGAAGAAGCGGGACCACTGGCACCAGAAACAGGTGGAGCTTCGAATTGCTCACCCAGTGTTCCTGAAGAAGCAATATAATTGTCTAAATTACTGGGAAGAGTAGAGTCACCCTGAAGATTCAAAATCGGACCTGAATTTGAAATCGGTTTATTCCAGGTGTAGATTTCACCTTCATTAGGCGGGGGGACTTCCATTGGTAATAGGCAGCTGTCCCCTGCTTCTTGACCCTTTCCATAAATCAAAACGTGAACCACATAGCCATCGCTTTTGCCTGAACTGGTTTCTACGGCAATAACCTTGGCAACGGGGTTTACCTCACCATGAATGGCCCTCACTATGAGTGCCTTGCCAGATTCTGTGGTTGCGATCCCAACCCGCTCACCTAATGAATCAGAGAAAGCTTCATAACTCCGAACAGATAAAGCGCCTGAGTCTGCAGAACCCGCGACCTGTGGCCCAGCCCCCATCTTTTCCATCGCAGCTGACGAATCATCATCACTCGTAGCAAAAACCCCTAAGCCAGCGAGAGGATCTCGCCAGACTGTCATTGCATCTTTACCTTCATCAAGCAGGACAGCGACAGAAGTACTGGATGCTTGTGTTGCAAAGCCACGTCCTGTGAGAAGCACTCCAGGTGTTTCAGCGCTACCATTTCCAGATATAGCAGGCTTCAGCTGAGGAACTTGTCCACTCCATTCGTAAAGTGCACCCTCAACCAAACCCTCTTTCGCTGGCAGGCGAGCAGTTTTGAGCTGCTGGTTAGCATCTGGACCGTGAGAATAAATCACGACCTGTGCAACCCTTTGGCCGTTTATTTCTTCGATCTCTACAACCCTCGCCACCGGGCCTCGTGTTCCGTCTAAAGCTGCAAGAATGAGTTCTCTTTCATTGTTTGGTAGCTGGTTTCTGATTTGTAACGAAACAAGAACTCTTTGAGCAATTGAATCAACATCAACATCTAAGCAAGCATTGTAAATCGCTTGAGCAACAAGAGCATGAGTTTCATTGTCCTCTAGAAGAGAGAATTGGGGCTGTTGAATGGCCCCTCCCAAAAAGATCTTAAGCACACGCTCAATTTCATTATTTCCTGTTTCAGCATTTCCCAAGACTGCCACAAGTTTATTTTGCAATGCGGTTTTATAAGACCGAAGTTCTGTCATTCGCCCCAAAGCACGCTGAAAGGCTACCGTAGGTCTTTTAGCGAATTCAGGTTTTGAAAGTTGTTTGAATGCTTCTCGAGTAAGGTCTTCTTCAAGGGCTACACGTCTTTCAGCCGACACTGCACCGGGCTCTTTCGTCTCAATACTCCGAATCAATTTTCTATAGAGGGCTGCAATCTCTAAATGTTCCTGTGTATTAAGACCCCAAATAAAAAGCTCCGGAGCGCTTTCTCGGGCGCTTTTCGAACGCTCATTGAGAATTCGATCCACTTCAAAAAACTCAACGTATTGTCTCTGAATCGCTTCCTCTTCGAGCTCATCGATCAATGGAAACAGCGTGCGATAAAAAGCTAAAATGGAATCAGAAGCCTTTTCCTTTTTTTGTTCAGCGACATTTTTAGCTTTGTGAATGGCTGCATCCAGATAGCCATTTATCTGTTGGGTGGCGGTTAGTCGGGCTACCAATTCCTCGGATTTTTCCCCCCTTTGCTCATAGAGATCATCTGCTGATAGAGGACTTCCATGAAAGTCCAATAGCAGCTCCGGGGGCCATTTAAAATTTTTAGCAACTTCCAGGGCTGCCGCTGCTTGAGGATTATTTTGACTAATCCCTGCCAGCCTCGCTTGTTCCTGATTTCTTAAATAGGCTTGAATTTTTCTTAAGTCTTTTAAACGAGCTCTAGAGGCTTCGTCTTCACTGCTATCCAATCCCTCAATCTCTGCATCAATTTCATCTTTGAAATGATCTGTGACTTCATGAGCGACAATATCACGGTATTTTAAGCGCTCGACTCCTCCAAAAAAATCAGCCCAGGCTTTTAATAATTTTTCTCCACCCCCAGGGCCAAGCTCTCTCTCTCCTCGCTCCATCACGGCCGCAAATTCGAGTTTGGAAGCAAGAACATGATCATTATTCAGCACTCGGTGCCCATGTTCATGAATTGCCATGAACTCGACCATAAGATCGACGATTTCATCCTCGGTCTTCCCTGTGAATAAATCTCGAAATAATTGACTTGAAGCTGAAACAAAATAATCCCGCATCACATAACAGTGCCCTCTCGAAAACAAAGCAGGCGTACCCATCGAAAGCATGAATGGAAAATCCGCTCTGAAAATCTCGGCAAATTCAATTGGCCCGAGGATTGGATGTTCAATGACTCTTTTATGGTCTTCATATCTAGCGTCCAGAGCTTCGAATGGAGAAAGAGCTGCTTCATAAGCAATCTGTAGAGTCATTTGCATCTGAAGCAGACTTCTACGGAAATAGCCTATTCCCCCCGGGCCTCGTGCTCCTGGATCGCTCACATGAGCAACACCACTCAAACCCTGTGGACCTTCGTAGGGAGCATCTACGCCGGAAACACCACTTTGATGATTGGGGAAAAATTCAAAAGACAAACCAGATTCATGATGGGGATTAGAGTAATAGACTTCGGAGTGGATGGCAGGAGTCCCAGAATGCAACTGACTTAAAAACTCAGAAACACTCAAAGGTTTCTTGAATGTTTTTTTTGCGGAGACTTCGGCGGCAATCGCAACGCTGGTGGCACTTTGCGGGGAGTGATCCTGCGGTTGGCTTTCAGATTGATTTTGCTGGGAGAAAGATTGATTCTGACTGCCACCTGTGACGAACTTCACCGCCTCTACAGACTTGCGTTTTTCAGATTCTTGCGATTCATCTTCCGCCAACGCCTTCACCTCTTCTGAATTCATGACCTGACGGAAGGCCGCATCGAAACGTTTCGGATTCCCCTGCGATACAAGCATGGCCATCGAAATCCACTTTACCGCCAAGACCTGTCCCATCGTCGTCTCAAAAGATCCCTTTCCCAAACGCTTTTCTACCGCGCGCATGATCCTGAGTTTTCGATTTTCAATGCGAGAGACATAGAGCTCCGGATCAACATGATACTCAATCGCCAGAGCGATGAGATCGCCTTGCAATTTTGCAAACACAGGATCCAGCCGTGATTTTACCTGCGAGGAAGGGGTCTGCGAATCGGCAGAAATATCGGAATGAACAGAGGCCCGTCGGTAAGGATGCAGTTCCTGAGAAAGTACATGGCTCTCGATAGTTTGAGAAACTCCCAATGCATTTAAAATTTTTGCGGCTGCTGCATGCGCTCGTATGGGTGTGATGGGAGCGCGTCTGGAAGGATCGCCAGCAATCGCACGATACAAGACATGTGCATTTTCTACCGTTTTATGAACTGCTTTCGAGCTGAGACTCTTTCCCACATGCCCGAGAATCTCCTGTCCCTGCCCTGCGGCGCAGGCGACAAAGATCTGGCGAAGCTCATCCCATCCCATCTGCGGGGCCTCGCCATTTTCAAGCTTTAACATCAGCTGATCCAGACACTCCTCCACCAGCTCCTTC
>JBPOIC010000038.1:0-31135 GCA_052034865.1 Myxococcota bacterium
GGGACAGCTTTATCTCTTATCTGAAAGAAGATCATAAGCAGGTGTATGAGCATGTGAAAGAAAGCTCAGAACACACAATGCAATCACTCACCCCCGTCCACGAGCTAAAACTCAAAGCACAAAGCTCCTAAGGCAGAAAATATTTATGAGAGACTCCATTCGCCGGATTTTGCAAGCGGCTCTGACAGCTCCCTCCGGAGATAACTGCCAGCCTTTTCTGTTTCAAATGATTTCCGAGAATGAAGTGAAAATCTTTCATGACCCTGTGCGAGCAAAGCACCGCTTAAATGCAAACTCGATTGCTTCCTGTCTTTCTTTTGGTTGTGTGTTGGAGACTATTTGTATCGCATCAGGTGCTGAAGGCCTTCGTCCTGCCCTGGAATGGAATCTGCAAAATCAAAATGATTTGAAAGTGGCTTGGGGAAAGATAAGCTTTACTCCTGCAATGCCCATTCAAGATCCTCTTCTAAATTTTATTTCATTGAGAAAAACGGATCGATCTTTCTACGAAACCGAGCCCAACTTATCACAGACTTTCCATAAAATTCTTGAAGAGGAAAATTCTCTAGAGTTGGGTCGTTTGTGTTTTGCAGAATCAATTTCATCTGATCTTTTGGACTACCTACAGCTTGCAGATAGTTTTTGCTGGGCAGACCCTTATTTGATGGCAGACACGCTCGATTGGATCCGTTTCTCAGAAAAAGAAATTCAAAATTATAAGGATGGAATGCCTTGGCAAACGCTTGGGATAAATTATCTGGATGCACAGATGATGCGACAGCTGAAAAAACACAAGCGCTGGATTCCTTTGGTTGGAAAAATGGCCAAATTTATTTCCAGAAAAGTGGTGAAAAAACAGATTCAATCAGCATCTGCTTTAGGGTGTATTTCTATGAAGGAAAAATCTCCAGATGCTATTGTAAAGGCAGGGCGATTGGTTTTTAGAACCTGGCTTAAGCTAAACGGATCGGGTTGTGCAGTTCACCCGCTTTCGATTGGGGTATTGCCCAGTTTAGCTCTGGATATGGATAAAGGCTGGAAAATGAGTATCGATCCTTCTTATTTTGCTCTCTTTAAACAAGGACCTGATATCCTCAGAAAACAATTTAAGATTCCCGCTGATGAATCCCCTGTTTGGTTATTTAGAACCGGAAAACCTGGAAAGTCCCTTCCTTCGCTCCCAACCCCACGACGTCCTCTTGAAGAAGTTCTTTTGCCTTGACCCTTTTAATAAAGAAGAGGCTGTTTTAAGAAGTTTTGTTTTGGGCAAAAAGTTTTTTAAGATACCACCTCTTTAATTTTTGTATGGGGCTTTTTCCACCCAGCCACAGCCGTCCTTTTTTTAACCTTAGTTTCGAAGGATCAAACTGAAAATAGCGAGGAGAAAGAAAAGGAGGTCTTCGGCCCAACAAAATATGAAGGGCCTCAGTGCAGGCAAGCCCTGTGCTTAGGTGAATGGCGGTTGCTAGTGAGGGGACTTTCCTTTTGCTTAAGTTCACTCTGGAGGGGTCAATTTGCCCCAATTGAAGCATGCCGGGGGTGACTCCTACCGCAAAGGCAACGAGCAAATCCTCTTCTGACTTGCAACTTCCAAAATCAAAGTAATCTTCAGAAGACATTCCTCCTGGACCAAACACATGTAGAGTCATCGTCATGCCAATAGGCCCTGAGGTGACAAGATAAATTCCTTTTTCCTCACAGGCTTTGTAGAGCAGCCGACGCACGGGAACGACAAAAAAATCCAAACCATCCATGACGATCTGAACATCTTTTAAGAACTCATCTTTATTTTCTGACGAGAATGCTTCAAAGGTTTTAACATTTGCATGTGGATTGATAGTGAGAATGATTTCTTTGATGACCTCGGTTTTTTTTCTTCCAATAGCACCCAAAGTCGCACCACTTTGACGATTGAAGTTGGCTGGCTCAAAGATATCCGGATCCGAAAGATGAAAATTTCCAACTCCCATGCGGGCGAGTGTCAGTGCATGGGCCCCTCCGACGCCTCCCAATCCTGGAATGGCAACCCGAGCATCTGCTAATCTATTTTGCTCGGCTTCAGACACCAATCCCAGGTTTCTTGAGAAAAGCTCGGCATACTCCGGAAGAGATTTGTTTTGATTAAACGACATAAAGCCTCCTGTTTGTTTTTAATAGGGCGAGTGGGGGCGAGACGACGAAATATTATGGAGCGGAATTTTGATCAGACTCAACCAAATAATTTAGATTTTAAGCCTCTTTACTTGAATGAAGAGGAGTGGCTAAGAACAAATCATAAATAATTTTAAATCAATTTTAATTTTGAAGATGAAAGAAAGGATTCGTTTTTTATGAATTTTGAAATCTGGTTTTCGCAACTTCACCCGACGATTTCAGCTCGCTCCGCTCAGGCCGTATTAAAACTTGCTGCAGAAGATGCGACAGTTCCTTTCATTGCAAGATATCGAAAAGAACAAACGGGAAATCTGGATGAAGTCGCTATTCAGTCTGTGATCGACGCCCATGAAAAATGGGAGACCCTTCTTAAAAGGCAGGCATTTATCGTCGAAGAAATTGAAAAGCAGGGCAAACTTGTTCCTGAGCTTAAGGAAAAAATTTTTTCTACTTTTCATTTGGACACCCTGGAAGATCTTTATCTTCCCTATAAGAAAAAAAGAAAAACAAAGGCCATGATTGCTAAAGAGGCGGGGTTGGAGCCTTTGGCAGAATGGCTTTGGCAGTTAGGACATCAAGAAATGACGGTGATCGATGGAATGTCGGTAGAGAAATTCGCATCTTCATTTTGTGATGCAGAAAAGAATATTCCTGATGTTGGATCGGCTTTGCAAGGAGCGCAGGATATCCTGACCGAAAAGCTCGCAGAAATGCAGTCTCTAAGACAATGGGTGAGGAATGAGACTTTTGAAAAGGCTTATGTGCTTGCAATAAAAAGTGAGAAGGCCAAGCCTCATAGCAAGTATGAGCGCTACTTTGATTTTCAGGAGACCGTTTCCTCATTGCTCAAACCCCAGAACTCTCATCGTTATCTGGCTCTTCGCAGAGGGTGGATGGAGGAAGAGCTTACGGTTTCGATAGGTGGTGCTCGTATTCAGATAGGTGAAGAAGATGTTTTTATTCGATCCCTTCTTCAGCATTTTGAAAATGAGGCTTTGAAAGATCCTGGATCCATCGCTGCGCCGATTTTGCTGAAAGCTGCTAAGATGGCGCTCAAAGCCTATGTCCTTCCCAGCATTGATTCAGAAATTCATAAAAGTCTCAAAGAAGTTGCAGACGATGCGGCAATTAAAGTCTTTGTGGAGAATGTCCGAAAACTCCTTCTGGCTTCTCCAATGGGCCCCAAGGCAGTACTGGGAGTGGATCCCGGAATCCGAACAGGCTGCAAACTTGCAATCATTGATAATGCCGGAAAATATTTGGGTAGCTCTATTCTTCATCTGCAGACCGAAAACGAAAAACATCAGTCCCAAAAAATGCTGTCTGTGCTTTTTAAGAAAATCTCCTTTCAAGCAATTGCAGTCGGGAATGGAACTGCGGGCCGCGAAACGGAGTCTTACTTGCGAGAAACGTTGCGAGAGTTGGGGTTTGGACAGATACCTGTAGTGATGGTGAGCGAAAGTGGAGCGAGTGTTTACAGTGCGAGCGATGTTGCGAGGGAAGAGTTTCCGGATCTTGATGTGACTGTGCGAGGGGCCATTTCGATTGCACGTCGTCTACAGGATCCTCTGGCAGAGCTTGTAAAAGTAGATCCTAAAAGCATTGGTGTAGGGCAGTATCAACATGATGTGAATTCGGGAAGTCTCAAAAAAAGTCTCGATCAAGTAGTAGACTCCTGTGTGAATCAGGTGGGAGTGAATTTGAATACTGCTTCCTATCATCTGCTCTCGCACGTCTCTGGAATTGGCCCTGCTCTTGCTAAATCAATTGTAGAGTATCGGGGAGAAATGGGGCTTTTTAAATCACGAGAAGATCTTTTGAAGATCCCTCGGTTCTCAAAAAAGATTTTTGAGCAGTCTGCGGGGTTTTTGCGTATTCCAGAGGCTGAAAATCCTCTCGACAATACGGGCGTCCATCCTGAGCGCTATCCACTTCTTGAAAATCTTGCTCAGCAGATGGGAAGAACCCTGAAAGATTTGACGGGAAAAGGGATCCAGCTCATCAAAGATCATCCGGAATTTAAAAAGCTTGTGGGCGATTTTACCTTTCAGGACATTTTGCAGGAGCTTGAAAAACCAGGGCGAGACTCACGGGAAAATTTTATTCCGTTTCAGTACCGGGAAGACATTCATGAAATTTCAGATTTGAAGCCAGGAATGATTTGTAGCGGAATTGTGACCAATGTAACTAATTTTGGTGCCTTTGTAGACATTGGAGTCCATCAGGATGGTTTGGTTCACATTTCTCAACTGGCAGATCGTTTTGTTAAAGATCCTCGAGAAGTCGTAAGCCCCGGAGATAAAGTGCAGGTTCGCATTTTAGAGGTTAATTTTGAGAAAAGACAAATCGCTTTGACTCGAAGGCTTGATGAGAAATCAGAAGGGAAAAAGGCCGCGGGCGCTCCTGTAAGGCAGGCTAACCCAGGACACTCCCAGTCATCTGCAGCGAAAACCAAAAGCTCACCAAATCATAATCCATTTGCGGCGCTGGCTTATTTGAAAGGTCAGTTGCGCAGGTGACTTTGCCTAGAAACTCTTTGACACTTTCTTGAGCCTTTTGTTAGTTTTTCAAGCACTTATGAAATCCAAAAAAATCCTTCTTTCCCTTTTGCTGTTAAGTGTTTCGGGAGTTTCGTTAGCGCACGCCTATGAAAGTCGATACGTGCGTGATCGAGATGATAGAAGTAATGCTCCTCATGGAATTCCTCTCGGATATCACGAAGTGGTCACTGGGTTGGAATCCCAACCTTATTCTCAAAATGATTCGCATATCCATGTGATCGGATGGAAATCTAGAGTTCCTCTCAAAACTATTGTCGGATTTATGCAAGAAGGAGTGACCGATCAGCTTTCTGTTTTAAAGCATTTTTCGGCACCTAACGTGATCACTCGATCTCCCCAGGATAAAGAGACCTGGGTCTACCATTGGCTTTGGTCTTATGAGAATGAGTATGATCCAGAACGGGCGATGATTAAAATGGATCATCCTGCCAAGAGAATGAGAAAAAATAAAGCTCCTGTTTCGATGGTGATCACCTTCAATAAGGATGATGTTGTTGAATCTTATTCTGTTAAAATGCTGAAGGTGAAAAAAGATGCTTTTGATGAATGATCCTTTTTCAGACTTTCCTTTAGTCGTGAAATGATTTCTCCCATAATATTCCTTCCTCATTAAAATGAAACCCTCTGCGTGAAAATCCAGGATGGACGGATTCAAAAAAACTCTCTATTGGAACCGGTTCCATGAAAGACCTCCTTCGCAAATTTGTTCAGGTGCTTGGCCAAGGTGTCGAAAAAGTTGGGAGGCGGCTTGAGAAAAGCCCCTTGGGCAAAAAACCTATCAATAAGATTAAACTTTTACAAAAGACCTCAGGGGTGGTTCTTCCGCCAGGGCGTTTGAGAAAAGTCCTGGAGGCTTTCGAGAGTCGTGAGATCTCCTCGAGTGTCCCCAGCCTTTCTGGTAAAAAAGTTCTTCATCTTTCTACTAACGGCAATAAGCAATGGAACTTGATCAGACAAAAAGCTGCTGCCACCCTTTTGCATCTCGATGCTTCTCCTCTTTATTCCGAAGTTGAGCCTACTTCCCGTGCCGATCTTATTGAGATTCGTGCATCTGTTACTCAAATTCCACTTCGAGAAGGAGAGTTCGATTTTCTTCTACTTCTAGGGGCGGGCGTGCAACGAGAGTGTATCAACGATTGGGCCAAAGAACTTGCCCGTGTTACTCGTGAGGGGGGGAGAGTCGTGATTTCGGTGATTCATCCTTATCTCGAATATCTTTTAAATCCGAATATGGGATTTGTTCATGGGATCGATCAATACTTTATGAATTTGCGAAAGGCGGGCATCTATGTTGAAGAAATTCGCGAAATTAAAGCGGACGATTCTTTTAAAGCGCTTTGGGGGTCCGGCGGCACAGAGTTTGATGTCAATCCTCTAAAAGGGATTCCAATTATCCTTATTTTGAGAGGAGTTCGACTAAAGAAGAAGTAGTTCATCCATAAACATGGTCTTTTTTGGTTAGGAAAAATAACGAGCGAGCTATGGAAGCACCTCCAATCAAACCAGAAGAAAAACTCAAACTGCTCAAGATCCATCTCAGCGAGCCTGGTTCTCCAGAAGGAGCTTACGTTCCCTGTGTAAGAACGGGCTCTCTTCTATTTATAAGTGGGCAACTTCCAAAGATAGGACCTCAACTTGCTTTCAAAGGGAGGTTGGGGAAAGAAATTAATATGGACAATGGCAAGCGAGCTGCAAGGCAGGCAGTGGCGAATGCCTTGTCGATTGCTAAATGGCACTTGGGTTCGCTCGATAAAATTAAGAAGGTTGTGCGTTTGACAGGCTATGTGAATAGTTATCCCGGCTTTACAGATCAGGCCAAAGTCATGGATGGTGCAAGTGAGCTCTTAGGGGAAGTTTTTGGAGAGATTGGCAAGCATAGCCGGGTAAGTGTTGGAGTTACTGATCTTCCAGGAATGGCTACCATTGAAATTGATCTAATTCTTGAGGTTCGATGAGATGGGGTGACGCGGCGCATGAAAAATCTTGACACGATTTTTTTCCGGATGGTAAAGACGCCCAGCTATTGCAGAGCTGGTGAGAGAAATCGAATAACTAAAGCACTCTAGAAGTGTTTACAATTGAGTTAAAGATTACCTTCGATTATCTAAAGATATATTAGGTTGACACATAATTATATATAACTTAAATATTACCACCGTCGTCTGTTACCCTTCCGGCGTCTTAAGGCTAGAAAAAGCTTGAGATTGATTCAGAAGAAAAAACCAAATCCGACATCATGAAATAAAATGTTGTCTGGATGTTGGTCTTTTGTGTCTTGATTCTGAATGAAGGGGGAAAGGGGGTATGGAGTTAGGTGGTGAAAATAGAATAAATTGTGAAGCTTAAGTAGAAACCAAAAATTACAAATCGCGTTTGGGGCTCTTCTTCAGAAAGTAAAATGAAAGAAGAGTAAATAATAATTTAAGATTTAGTTAATAGTTCAACATCAGAAAAGGAGAGGAAAATATGAAAAAAAGCAGATTAGTTGCAGTAATGGCCGCGGTGGCTCTTTTAGGCGCCTCGCCATTAAAGGCTGCAGATAAAGGTGGTGCCGGCGGTCTCGAGCTTAGCGGTAACATCGACGTAGTTGCTGGTTATCAAAAAGACAGCAAATACACGAACCCAACAGGTGCAGAGTTCAGCGCTATCAATTCAGCAGATGATGCTAGACAGGGAGTTGGTCAGTTAGGTGATTTCCGTGGTTCCAGCTCTTCTAAAAGAGATACTTTCAATTTCTACATCGACCAGGTCGAATTGGATGTGAACAAGACCTTCGGTGAAAACATTCGTATTCGTGCTGACCTCGATATGGGTCGCGGTCTTTCCGGGACTCCCCATGGAGTTTTCAATCTTGAGCAGGGTTATGTGACCGCCAATATTCCCGTTGGAAACGGCGTAGAATTGTTAGTTGGCCGTTTTAATGCCCCTATCGGTCTTGAGTCTGTCGATCGCAATGACAATATTGCTGTTTCACACAGCAATGGATACCGCTTCTTACGCCCTCACAATGTGACCGGTGCGAAGATATATTATGCGTTTAATGAAAACGTTGATATGCACTTATATGCCGTCAACAACCTTTGGGATTCTATCACCAATGACACCCTCATTCCTTCCTATGGAACTCGCCTTGGGTTTACCTGGGGTGAAAAGGGAAGTGAAAATGTCGTAGGTATCTCCTATGCTGGTGGCCCAGAAGGTGCTGTTGAGTTGGGTAGTGGAAATTCCATTAATGAAATGAAACACCTCACGCACATTGGGGATATCGATTTCTCCTTCCATGTGACCGATGCATTCGTTGTCGCGGGTGATCTTATGTATCGCCAGGACAATAATGCTCATGGTGCTGGCCAGGGTGCTTGTGCTGTTGTTGGAACCGGTGGTTCTACCTTTACAAAGAACTGTAAAGGTTACAGCGCTCAGTTAACCTTAGGTTATAACTTCAACGAGTCATGGAATGGCTGGTTACGTTATGACTATCTCCATGATGTTCATGCCAACTACACTGGAGTTGATCAGCAAATCCATGCAGGTGCAATTGGTGCTGCTTATCAGATCACCGACGGTGCAAAAGTGAAGGCTGAATATCGTATGGATTTAGGTCTTCCTGCTGAAGCCGTGAGTACCAAGAATATCTACAACCACGGTGTGGCTCTTGAGTTTGCCTACGACTTCTAATTAGAAGTAAATAGGTGATTCATAAAAAACCCCGTACTCACAAAGTACGGGGTTTTTTTATTTGTGTGGAATTGTGAATTACACTCTTTTAGAAGAGAGTTGATTTAAGAATTAGGGTGAGATGAAACCCAGTTATTTCTAAAGATGTATGGAAAAATCTATTTTTACTGTGTCTGAAATCAGCGCTCGGCTGAAATCTTTAATCGAAGATCGTTTTGGATCAGTTTGGATTGTCGGAGAAATTTCAAACTTTAAGGTACATTCATCAGGTCATTTTTACTTTTCACTCAAAGACGCTAATAGCCAGATTTCAGCTGTGATGTTTAGGGGAACAAATCGTTTTCTTAAATTTCAAATAGAAGATGGACTTGAGGTTGTCGTTCAAGGTCATCTTAGTGTTTATGAACCTCGAGGATCCTATCAAATTATAGTTGAATATTTAGAGCCAAAGGGGTTTGGAGCTCTCCAGCTGGCCTTTGAGCAACTTAAAAAGAAACTGGAAAAAAAAGGATATTTCGAGATTGAGCGTAAAAGACCTCTACCCTTCCTCCCTAAGAAAATAGGGATTGTAACCTCACCTACGGGTGCAGCAATTCGAGATCTTCTTAATGTATTAAGACGACGCTACCCGAATTTGGATATTCTTTTGAATCCTGTACAGGTTCAAGGGCCAGGGTCCTCAAAACAGATCGCTTTGGCCATTGATGAATTTTCGGAGCGAAATGATCTGGATTTGATGATCGTGGGCCGCGGTGGGGGCTCAATTGAAGATTTATGGGCTTTTAACACCGAAGAAGTAGCTCGGGCAATTTATCGATCACGAATTCCTGTTATTTCAGCAATTGGGCATGAAATCGATACGACCATTGCCGATTTTGTCGCTGATCTTCGTGCTCCTACTCCATCCGCTGCGGCAGAGTTGGCAACCCCTGTGAAAGCGGAGTGCCTTTTGTTGATTCAGGAGATTCAGAATCGACTTAAAGAAAAAATGAATACAAAGTTGGATAATCTGAGAGAGCGCCATTTATTCTTTAAAAGTCACCTTAAGCATCCCCAACAGCGACTTCAGAATCTTATGCAGCGCACCGATGAAATTCGGGAAAGGCTCTTGCGAGCCATGTCTTACTTCATTACAGATCATAGAAAAGAATTCATACGAATCAATTTGGCTCTCAAAACCCTCTCTCCTTTATCGATTTTGAACCGGGGATACGCCATTGTGTTTCAGGATCAGGATACAGGCGAATCTCTTCCTATAAAAAAGAGCCGTCAGTTAGAAATAAAATCACACGTTCGGGTCCAGCTGGCAGAAGGCGGATTTATTGCTTCAGTCATCAAGAAAGAAGATTGACCGTCGAAACGGGATAATCGTAAACCCTCCAATTCTTGCGAATCCTGGATCCCATCAAAGCCTTAATGGATGTATCCCAAAAGAGGTTAGGATTTCTTAAGTATGTCTAAAAGCAAACTCACCTTTGAAGCGGCTCTCAAAAAACTCGAAGAAATCGTGAAGAAACTGGAGGAAGGAAATTTATCCTTAGAAGATTCCTTGCGAATTTTTGAAGAAGGAATGGCTCTGTCTCAGTTTTGCGAAAAAAGTTTGGAAGAAGCGCAGGGAAAAGTTGAGCAGCTCATGACAAATTCTCTCGGAGAACGGGTGTCGTTGCCTTTTCCGTTGTCCGATTCCTCTAACTAAAATCTATGACGTTTGAACTTAAACCCTATCTCAACACACGCCGCCTTCAGGTGGAAAAGGCATTGGAGACCTATCTTCCTTCAGAAAACTCCTGGCCTCAAAAACTTCATGAATCCATGTTGTATAGTATTCGAGCGGGTGGGAAGCGTTTACGTCCAATCCTGGTTCTTGCTGCGTGCGAAGCTGTAGGAGCTTTGGCAGAACGTGTTTTGCCCGTCGCAGTTGCTTTAGAGATGATTCATACATATTCTTTGATTCACGATGACTTGCCAGCAATGGATGATGACGAATTGCGTCGCGGCAAACCGACCAATCACAAGGTTTTTGGAGAGGCCGTGGCGATTCTGGCGGGTGATGCGTTGCTTACGGAGGCCTTTCGGATTATGGCGCGGTTTCGTCATCCGGAGGTAGATCCGTCCAGGCTCATAGAAGTCATCGAGATGATTGCCGATGCATCTGGTTCTCAGGGAATGGCGGGTGGGCAGGTGGTTGATTTGGAGAGTGAGAAAAAAAAGATCAGTCTGAGCGAGCTTGAGAACCTACATCGTCACAAGACGGGACGACTCATTCGTATCTGCGTGGAAGCTGGTGCAAAGCTTGGGGGAGCGACCGTAGAGCAGATTGAAGCATTGGGGGGATATGGAGACAGGATTGGGCTTGCTTTTCAGATTGCCGATGATGTTCTCGATATTGAAGGAGGAGATGAAATCGGTAAAGATGTCGGTTCAGATCTTGCCCGTCATAAATCGACTTATCCCAGTTTGATGGGAATTGATGCCTCCAAAAAACTGGCCCAGAAATTGGTAGAGGAGGCTATCGACCTTTTGAAAAATTTTGATGCGCGTGCGAATCCCTTGCGTGAAATTGCACGCTATGTTGTTTCACGTCGCTCCTGAAATTTTCATGATTGCAACTTCTGACATCCCTGGTTTTTTTGCCTCACTTTCTGATCTGAATTCCGAAGACTATCTTAAGCTGGATTACCTCTTTCAAACCCATCAGGATCCAAAACTTATTGCAGCGATGCTTTGCTGCGAGCAAAGCACCGCCCAATGGAGACGACCAGGGTGTCCAGAAGATTTTCGTCCTTTGTATGGGGCAAAAGTCCTTGAGCTGAAATCTGATACAACATTTCAGGCAGATTACAGGGGACCACGCTATTTTGTGCGCGTGGCCCATCCTCATCGAAATTTTGGGCCCAGGATTCCCAATCTGCTTTCGGCAGCCGCAGGCGAAGGGCCTTTCTACTGCCCAGGGATTACGTCTATTCTCTGGACGGATTTTGATCTTCCTTTTTCCTATCTTAAACACTTCGAAGGTCCTCAGTTTGGAAAAAACGGTGTGCGAAAAATCCTCCAGGTTTTTGACCGTCCGGTTTTTATAGGTGTTGTAAAACCAAACATCGGACTTCCTCCTGCCGAATTTGCACAGATTGCTTACGAAAGCTGGAAGGGTGGGCTTGATATTGCCAAAGATGATGAAATGCTTGCTGACATCGACTGGTCCCCGATCAAAAAGCGTATAGAGCTTGTTTCATCAATGCGAATGCGGGCAGAGACCGAAGCAAAATCTGCGAAAATTTTTATTGCAAATATCACCGATGAGATCGACAGCCTGTCCAAGCTTTATGAAACGGTGGTGGGGGCAGGGGCGAATGCTGTGATGATCAATTCGATTTTCATGGGGATGAGCGCCCTGCGGAGTTTACGCAGGAAATCGTCCATTCCAATCATGAGTCATTTCACTGGGACGGCGTGTTTGAATGGTGCTCCTGGCTTTGGAATTTCATCGCGTGTCCTTACCAAGATTGAGCGTCTGGCGGGAGCTGATCTCATAGTGATGGCTGGTTTTGGTGAGCGCATGAAAGCAAGTGACGAGGAGGTTCTGCAAAACATCGACGCATGCTTAAAACCCTGGGGATCCATTTTGCCTTCTTTGCCTGTTCCTGGAGGAAGTGATTCTGCAAAAACCTTATCCCGTGTATTTGCCAAGATTGGTCATGTTGATTTTGGATTTATCGCCGGTCGTGGAGTTTATGGTCATCCTTCAGGCCCAATGGCAGGGGCTAGAAGCTTGCATCAGGCCTGGGAAGCCATCCTTAAAAAAATTCCTGTCGATGAGTATGCGAAGATGGGTAATAAAGAGTTGATGGAGGCGTTGGAGGAGTTTGGTAAATGAGAAAAAATCATGGGTCAGGAGAAGTTTGAGTAAGCGATAATCCGGTTCTGCCTTTCAATCATTCTATGCTCGCTGAAAGCGGGCTTGAAAAATTTTCTTCGTCTTCTGCAAATCGTTTAAGATCCTGAATACAATTCTTTACCTCTTCAATGGTAGTCGCCCTCAAGGCCTTGCGTGCGATATCTTCCAGATCTTTTAGATTCACTTCGAGAATGGCCTTTTTAAGAAGTGGAATTCCTGAAGGGATCAAAGAAAGCTGGTTAATCCCTAATCCTATAAAAAGAAGGGCGAGTGCCGGATCGACGGCGACTTCTCCGCAGACACCCACCTGCTTGTTTGCCTTTTTACCAGCTTTTGCCACCTGACTGATGGCGTGCAGAATTGCAGGATGGTGAGGTTCGAAAAAGTTTGCGACACGCTCGTTGTTGCGATCCACGGCCAGGGTGTATTGAATCAGGTCATTGGTTCCGATACTTAGAAAATCCGCATGTTTTGCAAGTAAGCCAGAAAGTGAAACTGCCGATGGGACCTCGATCATGATTCCGAATGGGACATTTTCGTCGAATGGCAGATGATCGGCTTTCAGATTTGCTTTTTCTTCTTCGAAGATTTTTTTAACCGCCAGCAATTCTTCCAATCCTGAAACCATTGGGACCAGAATCCGAATCGGGCCGCGTGTCGAAGCCCGCAGCAGGGCCCTGAATTGAACATGTAAAATCGTGGGTTGCGAGAGCGTTAAGCGGATTGCGCGATGGCCTAAAAAAGGGTTGGCTTCGGGCAGGAAATTAAGGCTGGGAATGGGTTTGTCACCTCCTGCATCGAGAATGCGAAAGGTGACTGGGAGACCTTCTGCTTCTTCCACAATGCTTTCATAAAGCTGCAACTGCTCGGTTTCATCTGGCAAGGTTTTGCGGGCAAGAAACGGAAACTCGGTGCGATAAAGGCCTATTCCTTCGGCACCGTAGTAACGGAGTTTTTTAAGATCGGAAAAAAAACCCAGATTGGCCTCCAGTCGAATGCGTTTTCCATCACGGGTACGGGCCGGTTCTGAGGCGAATTTTTGAAGATGGACCAGATGTCCTACATAATTTTCCTGAATTTTTTCGTATTTTTCCAACAGGTCGGGTTCCGGGTTTAAAATGATTTTTCCCCGGTTGCCATCGACGATGAGTAAATCTCCCGGCTGAATCTGAGAAAGCCCTCCCGAAATTCCCATCACAGCCGGAATCCCGAGCGATCGCGCAAGGATAGAGGCGTGTGAAGTGACCCCGCCTTTTAAAGTCACAATTCCAGAAATCCGGTGAGGATCCAGGTGAACCATATCGGAGGGCATGAGGGTGTCCGCAATCAGCACCCCTTCCCAGTTTTTAGCTATTTTGCGGCGGCTCGCTCCAATGAGATGTTCCAGGATGCGCTGCCGAATATCCTCCAAATCTGAAGCCCTTTCGCGAAAATAGGTGTTCTCGATCGACTCAAATCTTTGGATGTAATTTCCAATCACTTTTCCTACAGCCTGAATGGCTGAATTTTTTTTATCGATCTCCTCTTTCAGATTTCCAAGAAATGTTTCATCCGACAAAATCATGCGGTGGCTGTAAAAGATGTCTGATTCCTTGCGTGAAAATTCGCGGAGGAGTTTTTTTTCAAAGCGCACAAGGTCCTGTATTGTTTTCTGAAGCGCTGCCTGCAGCTTTTTCCATTCTTTTTCCGGACTTGTTTTTTGATGAGGATTGGGAGGGACAATTACAGGCGAAACTCCATGGCGCAGAAAAAACGCTGGCCCAATGCCAAAGCCCGGTGCCGCGGCAGTCCCTTCGAGCTGGATGCTGGATTTTTCGGTAGGACCAGCCGAGCGTAAAATCTCCAGAGTCACCAGATTGTGGATCACTCCCGCGAGTTGAAAAGCGATGAGTTTCAAAATTTCAATTTCTTCCTGGGGAAACTTTCGTGCCTTAACTGTCTGAATGGTAAGAACTCCCACGACATTCACACGATCGATTAACGGGACGGCTGCAAATGAGCTGAATCGTTCTTCCTGAGTAAGGGGAAAGAATTTATATCTTGGGTGCGTTTTCGCTTCGTTGACTATCACAGGCTGGAGCGTTTCAACCGCAAGCCCTGTAAGACCTTCATCGATTTTCATTCGCACTTTTCCAACCGAGGCAGGATCTAGCCCATCCGTTGCTACGAGAATCAAAAACTGGTTTTGAAGCAGATAAAGCGAACAGACGTCTGACTCGGTTTGCCGTCGCACACGACTGACAATGTGGGCGAGCGGGTTTTCACGCGGATCGGACTTTTGAAGAATATTCGCGATCTGCGAAAGTGTTTTGAGAGAATCCTGATGAAGGGGCATAGTTTTTGGATTGGTGAAAGAAGTTCAAACAAAGATAAAATCAGCCCCTTGTTTTGTAAATTCTTTTGTCACCTGAAGTTCTGAAAGAAAGATGCGCTGAGTCAAAGACGGGTTTTAGAGTTTAATAATCGGGAGAATTCTTCAGGCAGGGGGGATGTGAATTCATGATATTCCAGAGTTTGTGGATCTCTGAATTTAAGCCGAGAGGCATGCAAAAAGAAACGATCAAATCCCGATGATTTTACGGCAAAACCTCCGTAGAGCTCATCTCCGACAATAGGAAGATTTTTATGTGCGAGATGAACGCGAATCTGGTGTCGCACACCGGTTGGAATGCGAATTTTCAGCAGGCTGTGATTTTGAAAAGACTTTTCCAGTGAAACAAAAGTCACCGCAGATCGACCTTTCTGTTTTTTAGAGGGGGCTGTTATCGGCTCGATCCGCATTTTTTTCATGTTTTTTGGATTGTGACCGATAGGTAGATCGATGCATCGCTCCATGAAATTTTCAGTCGACTCAAACGGATGACCCTCCACCACGGCCAGATACTCTTTTTCAATCCGATGTTTCTGAAATTCTTCCCTGAAAAATTTCTGAGTTGCGTTGTCTCGGGCAATCAGGACGAGGCCTGAAGTGCCTGTATCGAGACGATGGACCAAACCTGCTTCTCGAGCATCCTCACCGACTTTCTGAACTTCTGGAAACTGAGCCCAAAGGCCCTGGATCAACGTGCCTTTTTCTTCGGATTCCAGCGGATGAATAGGCATCCCTGCCGGCTTTTCAACCACCAGAAAATGAGGGTCTTCATGAATCAGTGGGATAGAAAGTGAAAAATCAGGCTGAAATTTTTTTTTCGTTAAGAGGTTTGTTGGAATCTCAAGTGTCTCGCCTCCTTCGATACACTGACTTTTTTTGGGATGTCGTCCATTTAAAAAAACAGAAGCTTCGAGATGTTCATTCCAAAAATTGCGGGAGGTGTGGGGAAAGCGTTGGATTAAAAATTTATCCAAACGCATCGGCTCGGTTTGAGAAGGGACTTTGATAGAAGTGATTGAAGTCATATCCACAACGAAGGTTGTCCGGTTTAAAAAATCTATTTGTTTAATTTCTCAAGCATAGCGCGGGCTGCCTGCTGGTCTTTTCGGGTCTCGTAGCGATTTTTGGGCGTCAGCGGTGTGCTGAGGATCGATTGAATTTCCTGCCGAGCCAGATCTTTCTGATGCTCTTTCAGATAAAGCTCTGCCAGCGCCCGGTGGGCCTGGCTTTTATGGGGTGCAATCTCGACGGCTTTTTTCAGATATTCCAGCGCCTTTGCCTTATCTCCTCCCATAAGGGACGGGACATCACGATACCACTGACCCAGCGCCAGGTAGGCATCTCCTTCCGAATATCTGGGATCGATTTGCAAAACTTTTTCCATTTCTTCCTTGATGATGTCTTTGCTCGAAAGACCGGTCAAAATTCCACTCGATTCGGCTTTAAGTCCGGTCAGCAAGCCGTAGTAAAAATGTCCTCCAGGTTTTGAAGGACTCAATGTGATAGCCTGTTTGCTTAAAGCGATTCCTTCTTCCAGATATTTTTTCTTCTGTGTTTTGTCAGTGGTTTGAGCGGCCAGATAATAAATCACATCGGCAGCCTCGATCTTTACATCATAATTTTGAGGTTGAGTGGCTATCTCTGTCTGATAGCTTTCGTAGGCCTGTTTGAGCCCTGGCAGGTCATCGGAAGCGACTATCGGTTTTGAAGAGTCTGCCGCAAAGGACTGAGAGAAAAGAAAAAGAAGAGTTAGGGTTTGAATGAAAGTTTTCATGATTTCAAGATAGATTGTTTTATCTTTTGATTCCAGGGGAGTTTGTTTCGGTCGAGCGCAACGAGGCCGTTTTAATCGCTACATTCTTTGAAAGGACGTTCTTGATGAATATAGGCCTTTATTTCAATGCCAACCACTTGTTAGCAATCTGATGGGCCCAATGACGTAAGGTAGGAAGATATTTGGGCATCATTTCGAGAATCATCTCAGCCGATAAACCAGCATCTTCTATTTCCTGTTTGCCCTTCTCGATCCAGTCACGAATCATGAAGTCTGTCATCTCACAATGAAACTGTAATCCGTAGATGCGATCGGTGTAGCGAAAAGCCTGGTTGGAATAAAGGGTGGAACTCGCCAGTTTGATGGCTCCGCTGGGGAGCTCAAAGGTTTCGCCGTGCCACTGAAACAGTATGGCTGGAGAGCTTAAACCTCCAAAAATGACATCCTTATTAGAGGATAGGGTGAGTTGGAGAGGATACCATCCAATCTCTTTTTGAGGGCCTTTCGTTACTTTGCCGCCCAGGGCTTTTGCGATAATTTGGGCCCCCAAACAAACTCCCAAAAGAGGAAGTTTCAAGCTGAGGATGTCTTTGACCCGATCGATTTCATCCTGAATAAAAGGAATTTTTCCCCCATCGTTTGCACTCATCGGTCCACCTAAGATGACTACACCGTCAAAGGCACACAATTCTTCAGAGGAAGGAACGGTGTTTCCCAAGGCCAGATTACAAATGGTGAGGGTGCGACCTCCTGATTTAAAAAGGGGCTCAAAGGCGCCGAGACCTTCGTGGGTTTCGTGTTGAAGGACTAAAATATTTTTCATAAGGGATGCTTTCTGTGAAAAGTGGAATGAAAAACAATAAAAAGGGTCAAGCCTCGCAGGAGACCCCGCTTGATGGATTTCATCTGAAGAGTGTGGAAGGTCAATGGCAGCTCCCCCTACTGCAGTGGTACCGCAAACACAAGCGCGATCTCCCGTGGCGAAAAACGAAAGATCCTTACCGGATTTGGATTTCAGAGATCATGCTCCAGCAAACTCAGGTTGCGACAGTCATTGAATACTACCGTCGTTTTTTAAACCGGTTTCCAACACTTCAATCGATTGCCGAAGCTTCAGAAGAGGATTTGCTAAAACTCTGGGCGGGCCTGGGCTATTATTCTCGGGCCAAAAACATTCGAAAAGCGGCGATTGAAATCGTTCAAAATCATGCAGGCGTTTTTCCGAAAGATCCTCAGGCGATCCTCGCCCTTCCTGGCATAGGTCGCTACACCCTGGGAGCCATCGCCAGCATTGCTTTTGGGCTGCCCCTGCCTGTGGTAGATGGAAATGTTATTCGAGTGTATGCGCGTCTTTTTGGATTTGAAAAAGCTCCAAACGATCCGGTTTTTCAGAAAGAAATCTGGGAGAGGGCTGCGGGCAATTTATTACGAAAAGATCCGGGAGATTTTAATCAGGCCTTGATGGAGCTTGGCGCGACGGTGTGTGTGCCTCAAAATCCGTTGTGTGAGTTATGTCCCCTTGAAAAAAACTGTGTGGGTAAAAATTTAGGGGCGGAAAATTTCCCTCTGAAAAAGATTCGCCCACAAACCAAAGAACTCATCCGGGTCGCCCTGATTTTTCAGAGAAAGAATAAAATCCTTTTGGAGATTTCTCAGAGTCACCGATGGATGAAAGGGCTCTGGCAGCTTCCAGGAGATTTTCTGGATAATGGGCAAAGAGGCCCTGGGTCTGTTTTTTCGAAATTCAAACTGAGTGAGACACAGGTGTTCCCACTTAAATCACATCGGCATACGGTCACGCATCACCGAATTACCGTTTTTCCTTTTCGGGTTCTTTCATTTCAGATTCCAATTCCAAATCCTTTTCCCTCAAAGACCCAGTGGTTTCCTTTATCAGAAATAGACAAATTAGCACTTCCTTCTGCTGACAGGAAAATTTTGAAACAAATTGCATGAGCGGCGCGTCAAAACCAAAGAATTGTTTTGCCATCTAAAGGCAGTTTCATTTAAATATTCTTGCTATAAACCATCAACTGATCTCTTCTTTAAGGACAATTGGTGAGCTTCAGATTAAAATTTAAGATTATGTCACACAATGATATCAAAAATTTGAATCAGGGATGGAGACCAGGTTTTCGTATCAATGAATATGAATCTCTCCTTGGAAACACTGCCAAGATGGCACCTTCTACTGTTTCCGATCAAAAATCTCCTGTTTCTCCGTCTTCTTCATTTAAGGATATCTACCTTTCCAAACTTCCACCCTCCGCACCAGACGCATCCTTTTCAAAACCAAATCCTATCCTTTCACGAACTCCTGTCAGCAAATCCTAAACTTGTTTTTTAAGGCAAAGAAGTTTTCACAAGAGTGATTTCTGATTCAGGCGCTCGTTCAGAGCTTTCAAAATTTATTGAGGATCAGCTGCTGAAAGGTATTCAGGGATGAGATTTTAAGGCCCTGTTTATTTCTGCCTCATCCTGTATTTCATCCTGGCAGTTCCAAGAACCGCTTAAACCATTTTTCCAAAATAGCGTTGAGCAAAAAGATCTATGATTGAATGTTGGACGGGCTTTGAGCAAATCCTTACAATCAGGACTCATCTCAAACTTCAGGAAAAAATATGAATTTGAACCTTCTTAAGTCTTTTGGTCTGTTTCTTTTTCTCCTATTTACCCTTCAGGGTTGCGCCATTCTCAATTACCCTCAGGATTATACCCTCACCATTTGCGCCGATCAGAATTCGCCGGTTCGCTATATCTCTTCCATCGACTCACTTAAAATTACGAATGAAAACAATGCTTCGGTAGCGGTTCTGAACGATAGCATCGAAGTGGGGAATCATTATATTCTTCCTGATTCCTTGATCGACTCGGGTGAAGGATTTTACTTTGATAATTTTTCTGTGATCACCTGGCAGGAGATTGGCGAAGATCCACTTGCTCTGACTTTAAGCTGCTTTGTTGCTTCTCATGAATGTTTTTCCTTAAGCGCTGGGGAGATTGTTTCTTCAGGTTTTATCCAGCTAGATTCGTCCCGCGGCTCGCTTCCCGAAGAGATGGGGTTGGAGGTTCAGTTCACAAATACCTTGGGTCAGGTCCGTAACCTTTCAGGGACAATGCATTTCGCCACTCATCCTGTTGCTCTTCAGATGACCGATGTTTCCTGCTTTTTGCACTGTGAAGATGCCTGCGAGGTCTACTGTCCGGTGGAAGATCCCTTTTGCATTCTTTCGGATTCTACATCTTGCACGGGAGATCGTTTTTGCAGCTTTCAATGTGCAGATGGTGCCATGGGAAGCTTTACCTATTTCCCAGGTCTGATTTGGCTGGAAGAAGATGATCTGCTTGCACTTTACGATCATCTCTCTCCGGAGTGTGCACTCGAAAACACTCCCGATGCACTTCCCAATCTCTCCATCCCAGTGGAAGCCGTTGGTCCTTAAAAAATCCAGCTCTTCTTAAACTCCTCTGAAAACCCGGTTGCATTCATTTGAGAAGATTTTTTATAAATTCTGCCTAACCCTAATCCTAAAGGAGAAAATCATGAGAAAGTACCTTGTTCTGTTTTTTGTTTTTATCCTGTCCGTTTTTTCTGTTCAGGCTGCAGAGCCTGTTATGCCTGCTCCCGGAAAATACACGATTGATGCCGCGCACTCAAAAGTCGGTTTTGAAATCTCGCATCTGGTCATTTCGACCGTTGAAGGAAAATTTAACCAATTCAGTGGAGATATTACGGTTGCTGAAAAACCAGAGGCCTCCAAAGTCGAAACCAAAATCGATGTGGCTTCGATCAGCACAGGTAATGAAAAGCGCGACAATCATCTGCGCAGCCCTGATTTTTTTGACGTGATCAAATATCCCAATATGAGTTTTGTAAGTAAAAAAGTGGTTTGGACTCCTTCCAACTTTCAGATCGTGGGAGATCTTACATTACATGGAGTCACTAAATCTGTCAGTTTGGATGGGAAATACCTTGGAAGTGTGAAAGATCAATTCGGCAATGATCGCCTGGCGTTTCAGGCTGCAACCAAGATCAGCCGAAAAGATTTTGGCCTTGCCTGGAGCAAAATGGTGGAGGCGGGTCCTGTAGTTGGAGATGAAGCGACGATTTCTTTAAAGATTGAAGCGGTGCGGGAAAAAGCGGCGGAGTCAGTACCTAAAAAATAAATATAATGGGATTTTTAAAAAGCCCAAGAAAAATTTTCTTGGGCTTTTTTATTTATTGGTTTTTACTTCCACGAAGTCGATTGCCGATTCTATCAGGGTTCAAGGTTGCTCTGGCTTGAAACCACACACTCAAAAAATAGATGGCAGTTAGGGTTTTGGGATACAGACAACGATCCTTTGTCGATAAGCTCGCAGGCGCCCTTGTCTAAAGAAAAATGACATTAAGGATAAGCACGGCTACTTCCTTCTTGATCAGTCCAGATCATCTGAAAATCTTGAAAAAGTCTTAAATAGCGCTGACTCTCTTTTTCTCCCAAAACATAAAAAGCAGTTGCCAGGGCATCCGCCCAGGTCAGATTGGGTCCAAGAACACTTACACTCAGGGTCCGGATAACTTTTTCTCCCGTCCGTGGATCCCGAATATGGCCTTCCTGTTCATAATTGCCAGAGGTCGCCAGCGCTCGATTTTCAATCACCAATGTTTCTGAAAGCTTTCCTGGATCGGCGTAAGGTTTTTGAATTCCAATCTTCCAGGGTCCCCCGATCCCGCGCAGGTCTCCTCCCCCAACAATCAAGGCATTTTTAAACCCTTGCTCCTCAATCACTTTCAGCATTTCATCGAGAATAAAACCTTTGCCAATGGCGCCGACTCCGATGCGGGTATCAACCTTTTCAAGGCGACCTTTTTGATTTTCCAGAAGGATTTTTCCAGTGCGTCCATGCGGACTTTGCGAGGCAAATCGGAGATCGAAGGTGTGATCGACCTGATCTGAAATAACGAGGGCTTCCTGAAGAAGCATGAGGGTTTCTAAGGAGAGTGGGCAGGATTTTTTTCCAGCTTCGCGATTTAGACAACTCACCTCAGAGTCGGGCTGATATTCACTGATCTTTTTTTCGATTTCTTCTCCACGTTGATAGGCGGCCTCGGTTGCGGTGATTGCTTCGGTCTGATGGGCTTTGTCGGTTCTAATTGTGATGTTGACGGGCACGTGCCCCATCATCAAATGCGAACGCATCACATGCACCGGAGAATGAGCGCAGCTGGAAATAAGAAAAAATATTAGGATCCAAATTCGATGCATCATGTGTGTCCTATTCATTCTTTGGTTCAGGCCCAAAGCCGTCTTTTTTGGAATAAAAGGCGGAAGACCTCCGTTGAGCCTCTTTGTGAAAATAACTTTCAAATTCTATTGACATCGAAGTCGGTCTTCACTTATCAGCTCATCATTGACATGAAAACAACTTTCACTTTATGAACAAGGAAATTTTATGTTCCGTAGAACACTCTATTCTCTCTTGGTACTTTCCCTTTTCTCTTTAGTATCCGCTTGGGGAGCCTCTAAAAAGGCAGTCTCTCCTGAGGTTAATCCTTCATCCACCGCCCCTTCTGAAAAATCTGAAAAATCCCCCCTCCAATTTGGAAACGATTCCACCCACGTCAAAATCGGAGGCTATGGCTCGATTCGCTATGAGCATAATTCTGCCGATGAAATTCACGACACCTTCACCTTAAGACGACTTGTCTTCACCACAGACGCCCAGATTTCTTCCCGTTTTCGCATTGGAACCGAACTTGAGTTTGAGCGCTTCCGAAAGATTGAGCTTGAAAGAGAAGTCGAGGCTGAAGCGGGAGGGGGGCTGGCTGTCGCTCAGGAGATCGAAGGAACAAGTAAGTCTGAGATCGCTCTTGAGCAGGCCTGGTTTGAAGTGGAGCTTAAAAATTGGCTACGTTTTAAAGGGGGTGCAGTGCTCATTCCAGTCGGCCGTTTTAACTTAAATCATGATGACAATCAGTGGAATTTGCCCAGACGCTCTCTGGTTGATCGCGGGGTTCCTGTCCTTCCAACAACTTCTGCCTGGGATGAATTGGGGATGGGAGTGAATGGCGATTTTGAGATTGGAGACAATTCCCGACTCAGTTATCAGCTTTTTGTTGTGAATGGGGCTACATTAGACGCCGCACTGGAACAAAAGATTGAAAGTCGGACGGGTGATACGAGTAAACAGGAAGTCGAAGGAGAATTCGGCCTTTCGACTGGCACCTTTGCCAACGATGTAAAAGATGGAAAAGCAATCACCGGCCGACTGACCTATAGCCCCGCCTTAGGGCATGAGTTTGGGGTTTCGGGCTATTGGGGTCGCTACACCCCTGGCTACCTGGTCGGAAAAAACCTCACCTCCTTTGCCTTTGATACCCAGCATAGTTTTGGTCCTTTCGATATCGAGGCTGAATATATTTATAGCCATTTAGGAGGGTTACGTGGGGTTCTCGACAGCTTTGCTCAAGCCGCGCTGCATGGGGAGGTGGAAATTGAAGATGCAACTTCTAATCCTGGAATTGAAACCGAGATCGCTTTTAAACCCAGTGGGCTTGCCAGTACCAAACAGGGATATTGGGTCGAACTGCGCTATCACTTAAGGCCTGAATGGCTGACTTCCTCTTGGGTTGGGAAACATTTTTCGGATCCACAACTCATTCCCGTCGTGCGTTGGGAACAGGCCTTCATTAGTGGTCGCCTGGCGGATGCAACGATATCCAACGGGATTTTAACAGACTACACCGCTGAAGATCGTCGTGTAGATCGTATTACGGGCGGTCTCGCCTTTCGATTAAATCCGCTGGCCGTTTTTCAATTAGCTTATGAATACACCCAGACCAATGGAGGAAAATCACTTGCAGATGTTACGAATTATCTATCAACGGCAGATAACAAAAACCATTCGGTGATGTTTGGGGCCGCGTTCGGATTTTGATAAAAAGCCTTTCCACATAATCTGCGTCCTGCAGATAAAAAATGCATGGGCACTCCTTGCCCCCCTCCACTCCGCAATAGCGGGGTGGAGATTTTTCCCTCCTAAAAAATCCAAACTCTTATAAAAATTACGGATTGGATTCTATCAACACACCCTCTTTGAATTCCCAAACCGATTTTTTCCAGACATACCCGCGATCGGCATGGGCAGGATCCAGGCGCCCCCGATTGTGCAGGATCCGAATTTTTTTATCCGGTCCTTTTTCAGTCGAAAGTTCCTGGGTTTCAGAAGGAGTCGATCCTTTTAACCACAAGGCCAGTTTTTCCTGACCCTCTTTGCTTCGGGTTTTCACCCATTCTAGATGTCCGTTTTTAAACTGGAGTAAGGCTACAGCTTCTGTCCATTGCCCACGCGTATCGACAGGGACCCATAATTCCGAATGCCCATCGCCATCTAAATCCACCAAAGATTCTTTTGTTATGCGAGGAATGCCCCTTAAATCTTTTCCTGAAATACCTGCCTGCGTGGAAAGGCTCGTCTCAAAATCAAACTCATCCATTTTATGGAATAGGCCCTTGTTTTCATCGAGCACCAATAAGGCTGGATGAAGGGTTTCTGGATTTTTGATTTGGTCCGGATCCTTTCCCTGTGGTGCAATGCCAATCCCAACCAGAAGATTGGATTCCTTCGGATTATTGAGCGCGACTTTGACTTTGAGATAATTGTCCAGCCAGGTACGGGTCGGAAAATTTTTAGCGAGGGCTGTGAACTCGGTGTGAGGCCTGGTTTGTGGAAGGCTTTCGGCTTTTTCTTCAGCAGGCTTGACAATGGGATGATTGGTTTCTGTCATCTCATTGGGAGGGGTTATCTTTTTTGCCTGTTCCTGACGGTAATAATAGAGCCCCAAGAATCCCAGAAAAATCAGAACGATCAGCCAGGGAGTAGAAGAGGAGGTTTTTCTTTTGCGCGAAGATCGTGAAGATCGAGAACGTTTTTTGGCCATAAAAAAAGGATCTCCTGAGTAGACAGGAGATCCTTTATCAAGGGACTGAACAGACTGGAAAAATCAAGAAGGATTTGATCCTTATGATTTTAATTTTCCTACTTTCGGTGCGCTTTTAAACAGATGCTGCGCAATGGCAAAACCTAACAGGACGACGGCAACTTGATAAAACCAACCCGTATAGGGAAAGTGGGTCGCCGCTCCCATGGCAAAAAGCATGGGAAGAGATAAGAAGGTGTTAAGCTTGGAGGTTTTGCGCGCTCTCTCCACAATCGCTGGATCAGGTTTTTCACCAGACTGAACGGCACGAATGATTTTCTTTTGGGACGGCCAGATAATGAACCACACGTTAAACCACATGACGGTTCCAAGCAAAGCTCCCAGGCTAATCCATTGTCCCCAGGGAGAGGCCATCATGGTTTTAAAATCGCCTCCAAACACGGTCTGAAGTTTCCAGATAATGATGGCATAACCGGTAATGAAGGTTGTCATCGCTCCCCAACGAAACCAGAAAAGAGCCCGTGGCATGAGCTCGGGCACGACTTTCTTTTTGGTATCGGCATCAAGCGTGGCCTGAAAGGGCCCATTCACAAAGTTAAAAAAGTAAAGATGGCCAATCCACAAGATACCAAAAATAAAATGAAACCACCGAAAAAAGATTTCGACGATGATTTTGTAATCGAGACTGGAAAAGTCCGGCATAATTCCCTCCTTAAGATAGAATGAAGTTGAAAAAATCCAAATGGATTTGGGAACTTGTGCGAAATGAAAATAGTTTGCAAGAAAAAACTCAGACTCTTCCGTTTGGGGGGGAGGGCTAATAGAAAATTCGAGAATTTACGAGAATTTAGACGGAGGACTCCCGATCGGGAGTAGAAAATTTATAACGCTCTAAAATGATTATATAATTTTTATTACCAGGTGGATTTAAGGTTCATGTGTTGGAGTAGAGTCTTAAAAATGGATGAGATCTTTCTTCACTTAAATCTGACCATTTTTTCAAGGACCCCAATGGCCGATTCCGCCATGACCCGATAGCCTTCCACCGAGGGGTGGATCCAATCTTCCATCAGGCCAGTCTGCAGGCGTCCGCTTTCTCTAAAAAAGGGAGTGAAAAAATCAATTAAGGGAAAAGCATTTTTTTTGGCTAAGGATTTGATAAATTTTCTGAGAGGGATCATGCCTTTTTCAAGGTTTTTTTCATGGATAGGTAGGGGCAGGCACAGGCAGGGAGAAATTTTGTTTTTTTGAAGAAATTCAGTGATTTTTTGAATGCGCTCCTGGATTCGTTCTGGTTCGAGCTGTTCATAAACATCATTGGCCCCACCCTGCAAAATCACTAATTTGGGATTGAGATCAATCACATCCGGATAAATCCGCTGAAACATATCGCGGAAAGAATTCCCATTCACACCTGCATTGTAGATAGAAACCCCCAGCCGATCAGTCACTTGTTGAACCCAGGAGAATTTCTTTCCGAAGGGATATCCGTACGTGATGGAATCCCCCAGTGCGACCCACGAAAATGAACTCATATTCACCATCCTGATCAGGTTTGAAAAGCGGGCACACCTAACGCCTTGAATTTAAAGAACGGTGTTAAAAAATGCTGGCTTAAGAAGATATTTTTAAGACGGAGCATTCCCGATCGGGATCAGACAGAGGACTCCCGAGCAGGAATGAAGCAAGGACACGTGTGAATTAATATTTAATAATATCAATAGGTTAAAAAAAATAAGCACTGGCAAACAACTTTTTCTATCACTTGCCGAGAATCGGATTAGTTCGAACTCACTCTCCACTCTCAAAACTTCAAATAGCAATGGCTAATGGCATTTCACAAAAACCTCCTGTCGGCTCTACTTCACTTTTTTCCTCGTTGGATGGGGAAGCACTCCCATTCTTTGAGCAGGATCTCCCCGTATTAATCAGCGACTCGCTGCTAGGCTGCAAAATTGAGAGGGATCAATTTTCTTTAAATCCCCTCCCCTGGGATATCTCCGAGACGACTCCAACTCTCTCACCAAACGATGAAATCACAGCCCGACTAAGCCTTGCCTTTCAGTTTTCGCAGGCCGCTGTAAAAACAAACGATCTTGATACTGCCCACCTCTGGTTGAAAAGGGGGCTGACGCTTTTAGAATCCAGCTGTCTGCCGGCCTCTTTCGATGCCAAACCCTTTCAAATTCTTTTTCTGAATCAGCTTGCCAAGCTTTCTTTCGACAATTCTCCCGAGCTGATTTCTTTTCTGGATCAATCCCTCAGTCTCATCGAAAAAATGGCGAAGGATAAACCCGGCAGCGAGGTTTTGCTCAAAGCGGATTATGTCCAGATCAAGCATCTGCAAGCCTTGAAATTTATTCAGACGGAGCAAAAAGCCGGGCGCTTGAGCCTTGCAGAAGCCCTGGATCGCCAGAAGGGAGAGGCAGAGGTTTACATTACTTCCCTGCAATCGATGTTCAATCGCCTGCCTGAGAATAATGCACACGCAAAGGCGAAGCTTGCCGAGCTTTGTCTGGGGGCGTGGTTTGAGAAGTTTGAAGCGGGTCTTTCTTTGCGAGCCCTGGATGACGTCACGTTTAATTATCAAGCTCACTATCAGGAGGCTTGCGAAGAACTGAAGAGCGCCAGGGTGCGCCTCGATTCCTCACTTTCTTCGGAAATGAAGCAGGAGTTTAATGCGCGCGAGCTTTTAGCCCAGGCAGAATTTTATTTCAGAGCGGGAAATCCCGAAGACTCCATCCAATTATTAAAAGATCTGAAATCAAAATATCCAGACACCCAGGCCGCGGCCTTACTCGGAAAACCCGAGCACTGGAGTGGGACCTTCGAGATTTTTACGCCCGAGGGAAATCTTTCGAATCAGGTGTATAACTTCTCATTTGTGGAGGGGCTTAAAGAAGCCGCGGGAACCTTAAGAAAAGATCCCGGCACTGGGCTGCTCGCCTGTGGAGTGGGAGTGGTGCTAAGCCTTGCGCTGCGTGGATCCGCAAACACCAATCTGGCAAGGGTTTGCGGGGCGGCAGTGGGAGTCGAGCGGGTTTTCAATGCAGCCAGACATCATCGAGAGATTTATTCTGCAGCACGAGTGGGGATTTCCACGGTTTCTTCCGAGCAGGCCTTGCTGGCAGGATTTAATTTTGGGATAGAAATTCTCAGTTATTATATCGGCGGTCTTACCAGCAAATTTGTCGAGAAACTTTCTCTCTACATGGGAGCTCGAGCGGGAGCTCCACTTTTAAGTCGCATCCTTCCTCAAGGTTTTCATCTATCTTCCCGCGCTCAGGCCTACGCCTTTCTTGCCTCGAAAGAATTGGCGCAAATTCCTGCAGCGATTGCCTTTCATGAAAGCTCGCAGGCCCTCACCCAGGGGGCACGTCACCTGGCCTATCCAAATCTGCCGCCATCGCACGACTCGCGCACACGTCCACAACTATGGGCCAATGCATGGTTTATGTTAAGGATGGGACAATGGGCGCATACCTCTCACGTCCATCGTCTGTTTCCCGCAAACACACTCACGCCGTCGGGTCGATTGATGACCGAAAGCCTGCTCGCCGCCGGCTCGGTAGAATTTGCCCACGGATTAGCCGAAAATAATTTTTCTCATTTTGCAGACAAGACAGCCTTACTCTCGCTGGATATTTTTGCTTTAGGACGAGGGCAACACGTTGTTGAGCGAGTGATTAAAAACACATCGGTCGGTCAATCTTTAGATCGTCTGGATTTGAAGATGAATTTGGAAGTTTTAAAATCCTGGATGGAGCTTGTGAATGCAGCCCAGCCACCCTCACCAGCCCTGGCCAGCGAAGGCCCCACTGAGGAACGGGATAATCCAGAAATTGAAAGACCCTTAGTTTTGGAATGCAGAGGTGGGGGAGAGGTAAAGTCTAATTGGGAACAAATGCTTGTAAATGCAGAGAGACATCTCAGAGAGAACCATGAGAGTACTGCTACAGGTTTATATAATAGTGTTTACAAGTTTTTTTCAACACATGGAATGTCTCAAGGAGATTTTGAGAAAATAGAATCGATGGCCGATGCTCATGAAAGTGAGAGCACAGGATTATCTATTACGATTCGTTTTGCACTCTATTCTTTGTGTTATCATTTTTTGGATTGGAACGCTTCTTCAAGCTCCACCAATGCAAAAAGAATCCTTTCCAAACTTATCCCTTTATATGTGACAAACTCTCAAGCGTCCAATCTACCGGCAAAATACAAGGATGCCATGACCTGGTTGTTGCAGACAGAAACACCAAAGTATGACCCATCGCAGTTAATGTTGCGGGCACAAAAGTTGGAAGAAATTCTTCCACCTCTGCAAGCTGGATATTACTGGTTTGCATTAGGACAACGAGCATATAAAGATGGAAAGCATGACAACGCAGCAGTCTGTTTCAAAAATACTCTAAGAATTTTTGAAAATGAGAAAACTAAAATACCTGAAGTAATTGAAACTTTAGAGCGGATACAAAATGATTACAAGCGAGTCTTGGAAATACATGCTCGCGGGTTGGCAGGTAAGGGGAGTAACTTATTAGAAGCTGATCCAAGCGCTGCGATGGGATATTTCGAAAAGGCCCTTTACGTGTATGAAAAACTGGGGGATCCAAAGTTGATTGGTGAAACAAAAACCTGGATAGCAATTGCACTAACGAATTTAGCAATCATCGATTTCACGAGAAACAGATATTCATATGCGAGAGTACTTTTGGATAAAGCGGAGAGGTTGCTAAATGAAACTGATTTAAACGATCCTCGTACTCTTGAAAGATTAAAAACAATTGTGGAGTTGAGGCAAGGAATCAATCTCCACGATCTCCCACCCCTCAGCCCCCAAGGCCCAAGAGGCCCTAACAAACTAAACTAACCCATCACTAACGCCGTCCACCCTTTCCGATTTTTTCGCTCCATTAGTTTTAAAGGACGATAGGCCTTTAAGATGGGTGGAACATCTTTGTAGAGAAGTCCGCTTAAAATCAGAAGGCCGTTAGAAGAAAGATGAGTAAGGATTTCGGTTTTAAGCTCAAGCAAGGTGTTCAGTAAAATATTGGCGACGATCAAATCGAATTTTTTCCGCACGCCTTTTAAACTTTGCTGAAGCTTAATCTTTTGAATCTGATTGATCGTAAAATTCTCCTCCGCAACCTCCAGCGCCACCGGATCATTATCCACCGCCAAAATCGATTTAGCCTTCAGACGCTTCGCGATCATCGCCAGAATTCCCGTGCCACACCCTAAATCCAGAACATGAGTCGGAGGGCGTTTCATCTGAGAAATCACATCCACCAAAAGCTCTCCCACCAGTCGTGTGGTTGGATGAGTGCCGGTGCCAAAGGCGAGACCAGGGTTGAGATATAATGTATCGTCATTTTTCTGCGTGGGAAGTTCTCCACGTGGATCAATCCAGAGAACCGGATTTTTTAAATCGGCAGAGGCATACAGCGGAAAAGGCTGAAGGTATTTCAGATACTCCTCATTCCACGAGCGGTCGCGATGGGTTTTAAGCTCGAAAGATTGAAAAAGCGATTTTCCCTTCTCGTCTTGAATGCGGGAGAGTTTTTTTTGAAGTTTCGGGAAGGAGAGAGAATTCGGCAGCTCAAATTTCAAAAGGATCTGCTGCCGCGTTTTTTTCTCTTCGAGCGTAAAAATTCCCTCTTGATACAAAACGCCCTGCGCCCAATCGAGGTGACGGGGCAGAACGCTGAGGGTGAGCACGCGATAGGGTTTTTGGGATTTTTTATTCGCCAATGGGATCGATCCAATTTGAGAATTTGGGATTTTTTCCCTTCACCGCATCAAAGAAAAGAGACTGAACTTTTTGAGTAATGGGGCCCGGTTTTCCTTCACCAATTTTTCGGTGATCGAGCTCGCGAATCGGCGTGATCTCGGCGGCGGTTCCTGTCAGGAAAATTTCATCAGCGATATAAAGTTCATCGCGGGTCATCTGCGCCTCACGCACTTCGACACCTTCACTTTTCAAAAGCTGAATTACCGCATGGCGCGTGATGCCCTCCAGCGCATTGGTGATCGGAGGAGTTTTCACAATTCCATTTCTTACCACAAACACATTCTCTCCACTCGCCTCGGCCACATAACCTTGCGTATCGAGTAAAATGGTTTCTTCATAACCACTCAGCATCGCTTCGCGCTTGGCCAAAATAGAATTTACATAATTTCCTACGGCCTTGGATTTGGTCATCATCACATTCACATGATGACGATTAAAGCTGGAGATTTTTGCGCGGATGCCGTTTTTCACGCCTTCATCACCAAGGTAGGTTCCCCACGGCCAGGCAATGATCGCCAGACGGATAGGATTACTCGTCGCATGCAACCCCATCTCACCATCGCCCACAAAGGCGAGCGGGCGAAGATAGCCGGCTTTTAAATTGTTAATTTTAAAAATGTCTTTGCAGGCCTGCATCACCTGATCAATCGGATAGGGAATTTCCATTAAGAGGATATGGGCCGAATCGTAGAGACGTTCGATATGCTCGCGCAGGCGAAAAATGGCAGAGCGGCCGTCAACGGTTTCGTAGCAGCGGATGCCTTCAAAAACACCCAGGCCATAGTGGAGGGTGTGGGTGAGCACATGCACATTTGCCTGATCCCAATCGATCATTTTTCCATCGAGCCAGATTTTGGCCACTTTTTGCACCTTCGCCATAAGAGGATTTCCTTTCTATTTCAAAAAACCATCATGTCTTTTGTATGAATTCTGGATTCTGATTCCTGGATTGCTTCGCTGCGCTCGGAAAGACGACACGGACGT
>JBPOIC010000067.1:0-5933 GCA_052034865.1 Myxococcota bacterium
ATTATTATGGTCGTCGCTGCAGCCTTCTTTGAAGAAATATTTTTTCGGGGAATTCTCCAGCCCAACTTCATCAATTGGGTAGGAATAAGATTTGGTCTGCTGATGACAGCCAGTCTGTTTGCCCTGGCCCACGGAAATTTTCGCTATTTTCATTTCTATCTCATCCTTGGAATTTTACTGGGAGGGCTGAAAGAGTGGAGGCAGTCGCTTTGGCTTCCCATTGTTGCGCATGCGATCAACAATGGGTGGGTGTTGATTCAGTCGCATTTCCAAGCCGGATGAGTTTTGATTTCTTCAGGATTTTTCTTTTGAATTGTGAATTCTGAAGGGCGAATCATGAGTCGCCCCTACAAAACGTTTCGCTCGCAAGGACAAAATTGTCGTCCTTGTGCCTTTTGTCCTCTCCTCAATTCTTCTCCCGATTACTTTCGTACTCCCCATTCTTTTAAGATCTTTTCTTCATCCTGGGCCGAGGTGGCTTTTTTAAACTTCGCTCCCCTTACTCCATGGACACGCTGTTTGCATTCTTCCCAGGTTGCATGTCGACGCCATTGGTCTCCGATCAGGCTTAAATAGCTAAAGGAAGCCGATTTTGATTTTGGCTTTACAGATGGGGGAAGTGAGGAAGTCACAGAAGATTCCAGTGAAATGGGATAATCCTTTAAAGGACCTTCAAAAAGATCCAGTGGCCTGTTTTGAGAATAAGAAACGGCCAGGGCATCGACCCGTTCGTTTCCGGGAATTCCACTGTGTCCGCGCACATAATTCCAGGTGATCGGATTTTCTTTTCCCCGTTTGTTGACCACAGCGAGGAGTTTTTCCCAGAGTGGGCGATTGAGAACTTCCTTGCCTTCAGCCGTCCTCCAGCCATTTCTTCTCCAGCCGAAAATCCACTGAGTGATTCCGCGGATTACGTAAGTCGAATCCGTGTTCAAAACAATTGGTCCAGGATTCTGCGCGACAGATTCAAGAGCTTCGATAGCCGCCGTAAGTTCCATCTGGTTATTGGTAGTCTCAAACTGAAAACCGCCAAGTTCCCGCACTTGTTGATCGGGAGTGGCCACGATGGCAGCCCAGCCACCCGGACCCGGATTTCCGCTGCAGGCTCCATCGCAATAAATAAGAAAGGAAGAGATCATGATTGATGAAGACAAGGCATGCCTTGTCCTTAAGTGTGAAAGGTTTTTAGAAGGATATGCTTTTTTGGCAGGTTCTTCATTATAAGAGAGCTCGGCGAAAAAGTTGAGTGAAGTGTCAGGACTTACAAAACCAGTATGCAAGATGCAAGAGATCCGAAGGGATAAAGAGGATAATCCATCTTCGAGAAGGCTAATTTCGCCTTTTCCAACTTCTCATCCTTCGACCCTTCGATGAAGCTCAGGGCTCAGGATGTCCCATTTGTTTTCTGGATTCTGAAGGAAGAGGCATGCCTCGTTCCTACCGAAAAATTGATCTTCAATGTTTTTCTTCTGCCTCCTGCCTTCAGGCAGGGGGTGAGGGGAGAATAATTACATCATTTATGTTTCAGATTGATTGTAGGGTCGATCTCACCGGGTCGCCCTGAATGTTTTGTTTTAAAATTGCGGGCGACTCATGAGTCGCCCCTACAGAAGATTGGTTTGCAATATTTTGTTTTAACGCCTGAATTCTCTCTCCTGAACTTTCCCTTCATCATCTTTTAACAATTCTGATCATTCTCCTGTTGATAGGTTTTAACAAACGTCAAATTCCCCACTACCTGTTCCTATCCGATGCCATCAAGAACTGGCGCATACCGTCCTTCCCAAATTAATTAAAAAACCTCCTCAAGTTTTTAAGGGGCTTACCGTTCTAGTGGATAGTCATGGAAACTCTACTGACACTTCGTGAAGTCGCCCAACTCCTTCGTCTCTCGCATCAGACCGTCTACAAGCTGATTCAGGACGGCATCCTCATCGCTGTGAAAATCGGTAATCAATGGAGATTTGAAAAAAAGAAGATCGAGGAATGGCTCGAGAATCAATCACATGAGAGCTTTCACCCACGGGAGAAAAAATAAATGGATGAGGTCTTTAAAGAATTTGTCGTTGAGAGCACCGAAAATCTGGATCAATTGGATCGTGATTTTGTGGCCCTGGAAAAAGATCCTGGTAATCGCGAACTGCTATCGCGCATTTTCAGATCGGTGCATACCATTAAGGGAACCTGCGGGTTTTTTGGACTTTCCAAACTCGAATCCGTCACCCATGTGGGAGAAAATCTTTTAAGTCGTTTAAGAGATGGTCAGTTGAGTTTAACTCCCGAACGTATCAGCGCCCTGTTGTCATTGGTGGATGCCATTCGAGAGATGATTGGAAGAATTGAAGCAACCGAATCAGAAGGAGATGGAGATTATACGGATCTGATCAAACTTCTTACCCAGCTCCAGCAGCCAGAGAGCACTTCTCCTTCTTCCCAACCCACTGCGGCTCCACGGGTGGAAGTGGCGCCCCCCGCCACTTCTCCCCTGGAAGAAAAACTTCCTTCTTCTTCCCTTACGGAAACACAGGGCACAACTCCTGTCGCATCGGCCCCTTCTGTTCCTGCGCCGGTGTTTTCGGCAATGCCCGCTGCTCCAGCACCAGCTCAGGCGTCTGCTATAGCTGCAAATCCGGCAAAAGAAAAAGAATCCGTTTCTTCACTGGCTTCTGAAAGTGCCATCCGCGTTGATGTTGGCATTCTCGACAAGCTCATGAATCTGGTAGGAGAGCTGGTACTGGCACGCAATCGCATCCTTCAGTTTACTTCACTCCAGGAAGATTCGACTTTTCTGGCCGCATCTCAACGTCTGAACATTATTACCAGCGAGCTGCAGGAGGGGGTTATGAAGACCCGCATGCAGCCCATCGACAATATCTGGAACAAGTTCCCTCGTGTTGTGCGTGATCTTGCAAATATTTGCGGAAAAAAGATCCAGATTCAGATGGAAGGAAAAGAAACCGAGCTGGATAAAACCCTCATTGAAGCTATTAAAGATCCTCTTACTCACCTGGTCCGCAATGCCGTCGATCATGGGATTGAAAGTCCGACAGAGAGACGTGCGGCGGGAAAATCCGAAGAAGGGGTTTTGCTTTTGAAAGCCTATCACGAAGGAGGTCAGGTCAATATTGAGATCTCTGATGATGGAAAGGGAATCCCCGTAGATCGGATTCGGGAGAAAGCCCTCGCTAAAGGGATGGTCACGCCTGAAAAGGCAAATCGGATGAGCGATCGCGAGGTGTTGAATCTGATTTTTATGCCCGGTCTTTCGACGGCAGAGAAAGTGAGCAATATCTCGGGTCGAGGAGTTGGAATGGATGTGGTGAAAACCAACATCGAAAAGATTGGAGGCGTGGTCGATATTCAGAGCAAGCTCGGGTTTGGCACAACGATGAAAATCAAGATTCCTTTAACGCTTGCGATTATTCCTTCCCTCATCGTGACCACAGGCGGAGATCTTTATGCAATTCCACAGGTGAGTCTTTTAGAGCTGGTCATGGTTGAAAGCCAGGATGTCGGGAAAAAGATTGAGCGTATTCAGGGGGCCGAAGTTTACCGGCTGCGAGGAAAGCTGCTTCCACTCGTGAGACTGAATCGGGAGCTTTCGCTGAATCTTTCGCAGGAAGGCGAAGGAGAACGCCCGATCAATATTGTGATTTTGCAGGCCGATGACCGTCAGTTTGGTCTGATTGTCGATGAAATCAACGATACGCAGGAAATTGTCGTGAAGCCTTTGGGTCAGCAGCTCAAAGGGATTTCGGCTTTTGCCGGCGCTACCATCCTGGGTGATGGCCGCCTGGCCCTCATTCTCGATGTCATGGGGATCGCACAAAAATCTGGTGTTGTGGCCGAACTGCATGAACGTGCTCTGCACGATATGAGTCAGAAAGCCGAAAATCAGGCCGGAGATCATCGCCAGATGCTTCTTTTTGAAGGACCCGATCGAGGACGCATGGCTCTTCTTCTTTCTGAAGTCGATCGTCTGGAAAAATTCTCTCTCGAGATGGTTGAAAAAACCGGTGATACGGAAGTGGTTCAATATCGAAACAAGATCATGCCTCTCATCCGGCTTTCATCCGCCCTGCCTGAAAGACGCAAGACTCCACGTCATGAAGATGCTTCCAATAGCAGCCGATTGCTGGATTCCGTTGAGGCAGTGGTGTGTACGCGGGGCGATAAAACTTACGGAATCGTTGTGGGCCAGATCCTGGATATTCTGGAAGCATCTGTCGACCACCTGGGTGAAGCCAGCAGAAAAGGAATCGCTGGAACGATGGTGATTCAGGGAAAAGTCACCGAATTGCTCGATATTCAGCAAGTGATCGATCTGGCGGAATCACACAATTTTAAGGATTCGGATTCCTTGAATGAAAGTCTGGGCGCATTGCTGGCCTCACTTAATCGCGAGAAAGACCAGGAGAAACGAATCGTATGAGCTTATCCAAACAGTACTGCACCTTTTATTTAAGCGGATATCATTTTGGGGTCGCCGTCTCGCATGTTCAGGAAATCATCCGATCCCAGAAAATGACACGTGTTCCTCTGGCTCCTCGAGTCGTGAGGGGGTTGATCAATTTGCGCGGGCAGATTGTCGTTGCGATCGATCTGAAAAAAAGACTCGGGATGCAAGCCGATGAAGGCGAGAACATGAATATCATTTTAAGAACCCAGGATGGAGCGGTGAGTCTTTTGGTCGATGAGATCGGGGATGTCCTGGAAGTATCCGATGAAATCTTTGAAGAACCACCCGAAACCCTGAAAGGATTGGCCAGGGACTTGATCGAAGGGGCCTATAAACTCGAAGGAAAACTTTTGCTGATTTTAGATGCCATGAAAACAACTGAAGTTGAAGGCGCAAGCGAATCTCAAATGTCTGAAAGCATATCCATTCATTAAGGAGAAAGTTATGTTCAAACGTATTAATAACCTTTCCCTCAAGATCAAACTGCTTGGTCTTGCCGGAATGATTACTGCGTGTCTGATTATTTTCGGATTGTTTGTCCGAGAAACCCTGAAAGAAGTAGAAATCGGCGGAGAAACTTTTCAGCAAATCATTTCTGACAAAGACCTTATCGCTGATATTCTTCCACCCCCCAAATACATCGTTGAATCCTATCTGGTGGCCTATCAGATGGCCCAGGCTTCAAAGGAAGATCTGCCAAAGCTCGTCGATCAGATGTCACGTTTAAAATCCGAATACCTTCAAAGACAGGATTTTTGGCTGAAAAAACTACCTGAAGAAAAAATCAAAACCCTACTCACGGATGCGAGTCATAAACCGGTCATCGAATTCTACGACATTCTTGAAAAGCAGTTTTTGCCAGCCTTACATCAGGGAGAACGAGAGAAGGCGCTCAGTCTTCTCGATCATGAGCTGAAAGGGAAATTTAACAGTCATCGAACCTCGATTGATGAGTTGGTCGGACTTGCCAATGAACAGGCCCGAGAGAATGAAGAATCGGCAAAGACCATTGTGAGCAAAGATTCCCAAATGATGATGGGATTTCAGATTCTGATCATGATGTTAATCAGCGGACTTTGTTTTTACCTCTATCACAACATCAATAAGCCACTCCATGCGGTGATGTCTTCTCTCGAAAAAGTTTCAAAGGGAGATTTTGAGACACGTGTTAATTTGAATCGGGAAGACGAGTTCGGCCGCATGGCAAAAGCCCTGAACCAGACCGTTCTGATCCTTAAGGAAAAAGTTTCCAGGATTCTGGAAATTTCGTCTGCAGCCGCGGCTGGAGATCTGACTCAGAAGATCAGGCTCGAAACGGGTCAGGATCCCATGAGTCTGGTTGGAGCGAGCATGGGTGAATTGATTGGGAAGCTGCGGGTGAACATGGGTCATTTGAACCAGAGTGTTTCGACTTTGTCGATAGCGTCTGAGAATTTGTCAGAGGTGAGTGAAGGGATGAGTTCAAATGCGACGG
>JBPOIC010000031.1:0-52354 GCA_052034865.1 Myxococcota bacterium
AAATCTGTAAGTTTCTCACTTCCGTATTTTTTCTAAGACACCTCTCTAATTCACTTTTTTAGGGAAACTATAAAGCACTCCTGGGAGAAAGCCCTCGCAAACTCAGTTGTAGGGGCTTATTGCGATAAGCCCCTACAGGCACAGAGATGAAGTAAAGCGACGAGCTCAAGCTTTGGAGAATTTTTAGAAGTTTCCCCTATTCCTCATGAAAATAAAATCCCGCACTCTTTTGCTGATTCTATTTATTATCATCCTGCTTCCCAGCTTTTCATTCGCTACGAAAAAAAATCCACCTTCAAAAAATCAGGTTTCAATCCAGGAAATCTCACGTCTGATCTGGACTGGAAATTCTCATGAGGCATTTCTTCGCCTGACTTCGTCAGAAATCAAAGCCGATGGAATTTCAAGAAAACGTCTTCAGTTTTTAAAAGGATATTTGACTCTTAAAGAAGGAAAAGCCATCGACGCCCTGCCCCACTTTAAAAATATCAGCGAAAATTATTCCGAGATCGCACCGATTCTTCCTTACTATGAGGCTCGTGCTCAAAGGCTGGCAGGTTACCCTGAAGAGGCCCTCAGAATCCTGAAACCAATGTGCGACACAGGCTGTGACGCCACGCCACGTCTGGCACGCGAGTACGCTCTTTCCCTCTGCAATATGGGAAAATCATCTGACGCCCTTCAGTTCTTCGAAGCCCTGTCACAAAAACATGCAAATTCGATGGAAGGCGCTTTTGCAAGAAGTGATGCGATTCAATGTGAAATCGCAAGCAAACATCTTTCGGGCGCTTATGCTCATTTACGTGAGCTTTATCTTGGTGCGGTTCCGGGGATTCCAACCCATCAGCTCCAATCACTTCTGGAAATCCTACATCGAGAACAACCCAGTATTCCCAATCATTTCGAAAGCAGCGACTCACTCGCTCGAATCACTTCTCTTAAAAACCAGAGCCGGATGATTGAGGCCGCCGAAGAATTCAAACTGCTCTGGCTAAGGCTCTCGGTCCCGGAGCAAACCCTGCAAAGAGGCGCGATTGCCGAAACTTTTTTCAAAGCCCGATTTTATGCCGATGCCGCCGAACATTATGCGGTGCTATCGCAGGAACAAATCGATCCCACCATGAAGCTCGATTTGCTGGACAAACTTGCAAGCTCTTATGCCCGCTCCAATCAATTTGATTTGGCCATTCAAACCCAGCAACAGATTCTGTCTCAGAGATCAGGCGATCAAAAATCGAAGGTGGGTTATAAAATTGCTTTTTTGCTGATGGATGCCGGTCGCTGCGAAAAAGCCATCACAGCCTTTCAGAATTTTATTCAGGATTTTCCTCAGGATGAAAAAGTGACCGACGCCTTGTGGAAAAAGGGATGGTGTGAATACCGAACAGGAAAATGGCAGGCAGCCCTGGAGGATTTTTCTCAGATTGAAAAACGTGCGCCACAATCTTCCCATGCGCAACGTCTTCAGTACTGGAAGAAAAAAATCACAAAGATTTTAGGATCTGCTCCTGATTCATCTTCACCTTCCAAATTTCAACAAATATCCGCAACCAGTTTGCTGAGTGAAGAAGAAAAAGAGATGGGGACTAAAATAAGAACCTGCCCTGTCATTTCCAAGACATTATCCCACACGCCCCCTTCGTTTACGCTTTTGAAAAACGTAGACGCAAAAGATCAGACCCTCTTAAAGGAATTACTGGCGCTGGGGCTTTGGGAAGAATTTTCCGAATTTTATGATTTGCAAAATGACAAGAAAACTTATGATCAATCCTCTTTGGAGGAATGGATGGCTTTTTTTGCTGCACGGGAAAATCTTCCCGCGGGTTTGGTGCGCGGAATCATTATTCAGGAGAGCCGCTTTCAGACCAAAGCCCAATCAGGTGCGGGTGCGATGGGACTCATGCAGCTCATTCCTCAAACCGCCTATGAAGTCGCCGAAGATTTGGATATCTCTTCATTTCGCTCACAGGATCTGTTTCATCCCATCATCAATTTACGATTCGGAATCCATTACGTTGGAAAGATGATCAAGCGGTTTGAAGGAAATACGGTCCAGGCAGTGGCGGCCTACAACGCAGGTCCCGAGGCCGTAGAGCGCTGGTTAAAGCTTAGGCCACTCGCTCCCTGCGATGAATTCATCGAAGAGATCCCTTATCGTGAGACCCGCATCTATGTACAGAAAGTGATGGGAAACTGGCCAGAGGGTTCGCTGGCGATTCCTAAAATGTAGCGCACACACGTTGCGAGCAGAAATTCCTTTCTCACTCAAAATAATTTTTTAAGACTGAAGAATCACGTGGTCGATCTTATGATACGGAATAAACAAGGTCGATTGAGAGGAGTCTTTCTCCATCCCTTTTTCGGATCCCACACTTTTTACCGCCAAAACAATTCCGCCCGCATTTTCCTGAAGCACCTTCCCAATCAATCGAAAAATTTGCTCAGAACCCGCCCGTGTTTTTCCATCTTCTCGACTGGATATGGAAAGAAGATGTGTATTTAGCAAAACTTCTACATTTTGATCTTTCATAGATCCTCGCAATTTAAAGAATAATTATAATGATGCTTGGGTGATGATTTTTTCCAAAAGATTTTGACCTAATGGACATTAATCAATTTAAACCCGCGCATGTGGATCAAACAACTTACTATGTTCATCCAGAGCAAACCGATCGGTCATCCCAGCGATATAATCACAGATCACACGATAAGAATCTTCTTCTTTGGTTTTTAAATAAATCTCGGTGGGTAAAATTTTTGGGTTTTGGGTGTAAATTTGAAAAAGATCTTTCAGAATCCGATTCCCCTTTTCGGCCATTCTCTCAACTCGGTAATGACGATATAAATTCGAAAAGAGAAATTTTTTAAGCTCAATCACTTTTTTCTGAACGGATGAGCTAAACCCTGCCAATTTTTCTCCACGTTCGCTCACATCACTTCGCGATTCTATTTTTTGAGAAATCAAATTTTGGTTCGTCTGCTCCACCAGATCCAAAACCAATGAGTTTATGAGTGATTTGATGGTTTCATGAATTCGAAAGGATTCCCCTTCATCCTTTGGCATTGATTCATAAATTTCCTGCCAGATGGGAAGCTGCTTTAACTGATCCAGGGTAATGAGTTGCGAGCGTAATCCATCATCCAGATCGTGGTTATTATAGGCAATTTCATCGGCCAGATTCACGACCTGCGCTTCCAGACTCGGGGCACCTTCACGAGTAATGCGCCTCTTCGGAGCGACACTATACTCGCGAAAGTGTTTCGAAATGCCATGTAAAACTTCATAGCTTAAATTCAACCCAGGAAAGGAAGAATACGGCTGTTCCAGCACAGCCACCACTCTCAATGACTGCCGATTGTGCTCAAATCCACCGTGCTCTTGCATGAGCTGATTAATCACATCCTGCCCTGAATGACCAAATGGCGGATGACCCAAATCGTGAGAGAGAGCAATTGCCTCGGCAAGATCTTCATTGAGTTTTAAAATTCGCGCAATGGTGCGGGATATCTGTGCCGTTTCGAGGGTATGGGTGAGACGGGTGCGATAGTGATCCCCTTCATGGTTCACAAAGACCTGCGTCTTATACTCGAGGCGTCGAAAGGCTTTAGAGTGGATAATACGATCACGGTCTCTCTGAAAACGTGTGCGGTAAGGATGCTCGGGCTCACTGTATTCGCGGCCAATCGAAGCCCCCGAATGCGAGGCATAGGGGGCCAGAACGGTTTTTTCCAGGCTTTCAAACTCTTCGCGTGTCCGCATGATTTTATAAAACTCCCATTAATTTGTGCACTTGAGGAATCACTCTTAAGTGTTTGTGAAGGGTAGAAGCCAGATGGAGTAAATCAACCAGATGGGTTCTAGAAATTAAATCATGAAAATTTTTTGTTTCTGAAACCGGCTGAAGAATTACAACCTCCTCGGGACAGCTCTCCTTCACCAGATTTAAAGCCTGCTTTAACTCCTCTCCCTTGGTTTCTTCCGTCAGAACAATTTTGACATAACTCTCAGGACTTTCGGGCAGGAGCTTTAAAAAAGCCTGATGTTCTTTCCACCAAACTCCCGTTTTGGCAGAGCTGGGCAGCTTGATATCCATACTCACCGTGTGAATCCAGGACTGAATGCGTTTAAACGCTTCTGGCAACACTCCGTTCGTCTCAAGTAAAAATCTATGGGATGAAAAAACAGTTGGCAACCAACGTTCCAAAAAATCCACCTGTTGGAGAGGTTCACCCCCCGTCAAACTGACATAAGGATCTGAGAAGTGTTTCAGCCATTGGGTGAGATTCGTCTGAGATATGGGATTGGGAAAGACTTCCCATCGATTTGAAAAAGACTCGACTTCAACTTTAAACTCCGGACGTCTTGCAAAACTTTCCGGCGTATCACACCAGCGGCATTTCAAATCGCAGGCCTGAAAACGCACAAAGGTTTGGCGTTCTCCGAGACGAAGCCCCTCCCCTTGAGTTGAAGAAAAAATTTCAACAAGCCTTGCTTCCATGAACTCCTCACTTCACTCCACGCACCTTCGATGCAGCCCGCCAGGAGGATTCGACTTCCTGGACATAGTTTGTCAAAACACTTTGACCAACCTCCACCGGATCAATTTGATAATCTTCCAATCCTTTTGTTGGGACAGGGGTATGACGAGAAGAGATATTGATTCCAGCATGAATCACTCCAGAGACGGGTGTGATCGTTGCAATCGACACATTCAGTTTGTAAATCCCTTCATATAAATCATCGCCTTTGCGATTTAGAAAAAGTGTAGGAAGGCGATGCAGGATCTCATCTTTAATCGTCACGATGAGCAAACGTTGATAAAAAACCAAAGATGATAACGGCGTTTCAAAAAGCTCTATCAAAAAATGCAGCATCTTTTCAGAATAGATGGGCGCCTTTTTTTTAACATCTTCTAAATCGACCATTTCGGTCAGATCGACCTTACACGGTCCCACAAATCCAACTATCGCATCTCCCAGAAGATCGGTTTTGTCGTATATGAAATGTGAGCGCAGCTCATTCCCAGTGTAGGTCATTTCTTCTGACAACCAGTGTGTGGATAATTTACGCATCCAGAAAACTCCCCTCCTTAAAACAGGCCTTCATACGCTTCTGGATTCCGGCCTTTTGATAGGCTCGAATAGATCTCATGCACGACTCACACTGACCACACATTTTTTCTTCACCCGTATAACAACTCCAGAGGATTTCAAAAGGGACGTTTCTTTTAAGACCTGCTTGCACAATTTCTGATTTGTCCATGGATTGAGTTAAAGAAAGAACTCGGGGATGTACCTGGGTTGAATAGGCAAGGCTGTGAGTAATCGCTTCATTAAACTCGGAAGAATTGTCGGGGAATGTCATCGCCTCTTCGCGATTAAAACCGGTGAGTATGATTTCTGCCTGCAGCTGATCGGCAAAGCAGCCCGCAATGTTGATCAATAAACCATTTCGATTGGGGACCCAAACCGCGCGGGCACTATGATCGGTGAGTTTGAGATTATCCAGTTCTGAAAGAGATAGTTGAGGAAGGCTGGATTTTAAATCCGTAAGGGCCGAAGTGCTGATTTTTTCAAGCCAGGGGAGTGAGATAATTTGATGAATAATTCCGAGATTTTCACAAATCTTTTGTGCTGCGGCTATCTCTCGAGCAGCCGCACGCTGGCCATAGTCGAAGGTGAGAGCGAGAACGAAAGAAAATTCCTGAGCTCCTAGATAAAGGCTGACAGCAGAATCCAGTCCACCCGACAATATTGAAATAGCGCGCTTTATTCCCATAGAATTTTTCGTATCGCAGTCACTTTGAAGAAATCAATGAACAAACTTTTATCGCAGAAGAAAATAAAAAAGGGCCGCCCCTTTCGGAGCAAGCCCTTTTTCGAGGGAGGTAAGATTGTAACTACTTAGGCCGCTTTGTGACCCGAGAGTGTATGAATTTTCTTCTCAAGTCCTATAATTCTCTTCTCCAGTTTGCCAACCTCATGCTGGGTAGGAATGCTTAAGATGGATAACAAACCGTTTTTGGTATTTTCTGCTTTACTCTTGGCCTTTGAGAGCATCTCACTTTTCTCTAAGGTTTCAACAAAGGTATCTAAACTTCTACGACCTTCCTTTAATAATTTCTTCGCATTAAAGCCATTTGGAGAGATCTCAAGGCTGCTCACCTTGGTTACCACATCATCTGCAAGCTTACGTATCTCTCTCTCCAAATCTCCTGTTCTCTCTTGAGCTTTTGCATAAAGATCTGTTTTCTTAACTTTCTTAAGAACCTCATCAAAATTCTGTTTTAGCTCTTTTCCGGATTTCTCGCCTTGTTTTATCAGTCGTTTCAGCACAGTTTCTACTTCCGTTTCGAGTCGATTAAAAATTTGGTTGATCCTGTTTATTTGATCTTTAATTGGATCGTAATTTTGAGACTTAACCTTCTTACCCTTTACTGTAGCCATATAACCTCCCTTTCTCAATTTGAGCTTTCTCTCTTCTTCGCTGGATCTAACTACTTTCTTTGTGTGAACTAACACGATGCGTCATGGATGTCAACGAACGTTTTCCAGGTTTTAGCTTTCTCTGAAAGTGGATCAGAATTTTATGATGGAAGATCCAGAAGGCGAAGCTGAATACTTTTTCTTCCCTGCCATTCATTATATTCACATGAAAATAAGCATTCCTGAATATAACTCATTCGATCTTCCTGATCCGCCATGCCAAAGGCTATCAGATCGAAAAGTTGGGCGCCTAACTGAATATTGGCTTTAAGATGATTTTCACCAACTCGTCTTTGATTTGAAACTTTCAGATTTTTTCCCCAAAACACTGGCTCGGCATTCCCTTGACCGAAGGGTTCCAGAACTTCAAGTTGATCCACAAGCTTTGAATCAATTCCATCCGTCACAATGACGTCCACTTTTTGAATGGGAGTAAATTGCTCTTCGCTTAAACGATCTTTGACCTTCTGATCAAATACCTGCGCAAATTGCTGATGATTTGAGTTTAATAAGGTTAACCCGGCTGCATAGCGGTGTCCGCCAAAAGTTTTCAGATAATCCGCACTTTCTTTTAACACCTGATAAAGATCCAACCCTGCAATCGAACGAGCCGAGCAACGAATACTCTCCCCCTCCAGCATTCCTATAATGGCTGGCAAATAATAGCGCTCAACCAAACGGCTGGCGACAATCCCCACCACTCCGACATGCCAATTTGTATCAAAGAGAAAAATGGATTTTTTCTGATTTGGAAGAAGCTCCTCTTCAACCCGTTTGCAGGCTTCCAAAACGATTGCTTCTTCCAGGGCTTGACGTTCGCGGTTAGCATCGTCAAGCGCTATTGCCTGCTTGCGTGCATAAGCAGCGTCGGTTGTTGTCAGCATTTCAAAACCAACCCGAGCAGAATTTAGACGACCTGCAGCGTTAATCCGAGGACCAAGTCTGAATCCCACCTGCCCGGGGGCTACTCTTCCACGAACTCCTGCTATTTCTTTAAGAGCAACAATTCCAGGATTTTGGCTCCACTCCAAAACTTCAAGCCCAGCCTTCACTAAAATACGGTTCTGACCGGTAAGAGGAACCAAATCTGCAATTGTACCTAAGGCCACCAGATCGAGATATTGTTTTAAATTGGGCTCTAGTCTGTTTTCGAAATAACCCAATTTGCGCAAATGACTTCGAAAGGCCATGGCGAACTGAAAAGCCACCCCTACTCCAGAAAGCTCCTTGTACGGATAAAGACAGCCTTCCTGTTTGGGATTGAGCACTGCCACTGCAAAGGGTAAAGTCGGAGGAACCTGATGGTGATCGATAATGATGAGATCCAGGCCCAACTCCTGAGCACGTCTGGCCTGATCGACCGAACCAATCCCATTGTCGACGGTGATGATTAAATGTCGCCCACGTTCTTTTAATTCTTCCAAGGCCTTAAAATTGAGGCCGTATCCTTCCTGAACCCGATGCGGAATATAAACATCGACCTCGGCTCCCAAAGACTTTAAAAAAAGATAAAGCAGGGCACTACCCGTCGTTCCATCCACGTCATAGTCACCATAGATGGTTATTTTTTCATGGCTACTCAAAGCCTTCTCCACGCGCATCACGGCCTTATCCATATCTTTCATTAAAAAGGGATTGGCGAGTTTATCAAGGGTTGGCTTGAGAAAGGACTGAGCCGCTTCGGGAGTTGAATAGCCACGATTAATCAGAATTTGAGCGATGAAAGGATGGAGATTGAGCTCTTTTACGAGCAAATCCGCCAGGTCTTTTTGATCTGGATATAAAATCCAGTGCTTTAACCGACGTACGTACTTCATCATATCCAATTAAACAGGAATGAATGGAAAATCTATTTGGATTTTAAAGAAACTGAGTTGGATGAGGAGTCTTCTTTGGATCCGAGGCCTAAATGATGACCATGCTTTTTTAAAAAGATATATACAGGCGAGGCAATGAAGATAGAGGAGTAGGTTCCGGCAATAACTCCTACAATCATCGCAAAAGCAAAATCCTGAATATCCCCTTCTCCTTTCAAAAATAAAACCAGCACCACAAAAAAGACGACCAAGGAAGTAACGATAGTGCGTGAAAGTGTTTCATTGATACTGCGGTTTACCAGTTGCTCGGTAGGCATCGACTTGAATTTATGCGTATTCTCGCGAATGCGATCATAAACGATGATCGTATCATTGACCGAATATCCGATGATCGTCAGGAAAGCCGCCAGAACCGTCAGGTTGATCTCACGACCGGTCACAGCAAAAGCTCCAATGGTGATAATCAGATCATGAATCAGCGCAATAATCGCTCCTGGAGAAAAATAAAAATCAAACCGGTATCCCAGGTAGATTAAAATCAGGATCCATGCGACGATAATAGCTTTTTGTCCATTTTGGGTTAGCTCGTGCCCGGCTTTGGGTCCGACAGAGGCCTCTTTGATTAAAGTGGCTGAACCCTGACCATATACGGCATCCAAAGACTTGGTGATTGATTGAGAAACTCCCTCAATGCCTTTTTCCGAGGTTGGAAGGTCTATGGAAAACGTATTGTCCGAGGTATTTCCAAGTTGTTGAATTGTCACTTTTTCATGAAGGTTATTCAAAAGTATTTCCTGAATTTTCCCACTATCGACAGTCTGATTGAGCCTATATTGAAGCTTGATCCCTCCATTGAAATCGATCCCCTTGTTGAGTCCATGCTTTACTATCAACAACAGGGAAGCCACGGTCAGTAAAACCGAAAGAATAATCAGGTAGACCTGATTTTGCATGAAGGGAATATCTTCTTTGAATATTTTCATAGCTTAAACCTGCCTGTATCGTATGGGTATTTTTGGGAAGCAACTTACTTGATTAGAAAAAATCAGATACTCACCTTTTCGATTTTTACTTTATAGATCAAATATTCATAGACGAGTTTAGAGACCCAGTAAGCTGTAAAAAATGTCGTCAAAACCCCAACCATGAGGGTGACCGCAAAACCACGGATGGGACCCGTACCAAAGTAATACAGAACTCCACCGGACAGGAAGGTGGTCAGATGGGTATCGAACACAGCAGACCAGGCGTTTGAAAAACCATATTCAATTGCAAGTCGGACATTCTTGCCACTCTTCAGCTCTTCACGAATGCGCTCAAAAATAATGATGTTGGCATCCAACGCCATTCCCATCGTGAGAACAATTCCGGCTATTCCAGGAAGCGTCAGAGTTGCCTGAAACATCGCCAATAAGCCCAAAATCATGAGCACATTGATCGCAAGAACCCCATCGGCAATCAGACCTGCCTTTTTATAGTAGAGGAACATGAATACAATGACGGTAAACCCGGCGATGAGAGCTGCCCAGATTCCGTTTTGAATTGTCGACTTACCCAGGGAAGGTCCCACGACGGTCTTTGTGACTTCGTTTAAAGTGGCAGGTAGCGCACCTTCCTGGAGGATCAGACCTAAATCTTCCGCCTCTTTCATGAGCACATCATAACCTTTACCCCTCTCTCCAAAACTAATCGAAGCTTCTCCTCCAGCAATACGTTCGTTGATCACCGGAGCACTCACGACATTCCCATCCAGAAGAATGGCCAATAAATTACCGACATTCGCTCCTGTCAATTCGGCAAAAACCTGAGCCCCCATGGGATTGAAAGAAAGACTGACATACGGGCCCTTGTCTCCTGAATTAGGTTGAGCGCCTTTAAGCATGTCGCCCGTCACTTCCGCTCTGTGTTTGAGAAGGTAAGGAATCGCTCGAACCACCTTTTTTCGATCAGAGTCATATTCAAGCTGGAAGGCAATTTCAGCATTGGAAGGGATCTTGTCTTTCAGGGCCTCATTGATTTTTTGGGTCGTATCCGCAGAATAACCTTCAGGCAGATTCAGATCCTTACGGATATTGGCTACCATCGTCTGCAACTGCTCCTGCTGGAGCGATTGATCCACTATCTTAAATTCCAGCCGCCCTGCTTTTTTAATAATGTCGATCGCCCGATCAGGGTCGGTCACGCCCGGAAGCTCAATGGCAACGCGTGTGTCCCCCATTTGTCGAATGGAAGGCTCAGCCACTCCATATCGATCGATACGATTTCGAATCGTTTCGACGGCCTGTCTGACAGACTGATTTTTCAGATCATTGATGTATAAATCGGTGGGCTGAAAAATGATTTTGTTCGGCTCGGTTATTTCTTTTAGGGCAGGAAATTTTTGAGTAATTGTTGACTGAAGAGAAGAAGGGTTCGTTCCTGATGCGAAAACAACTCGAATAAGGTTGGAGTCATTTACCCGCTGAATATCAGCAACACCTGATTCCTGACTCAGGACATGAATCATCTCGGAATAGATGGACTGAACTGCAGCAGGGTCTTGCCCCTGAATTTCATAAACCAGTTCTGAAGCTGTTATTTCTTCAGCCAGAATCCTTGAGTAGTTTTCATCCACATGTTTCCGAAGGGCAGTGTAGGCCTCTGCATTCGGTAACATTGCACGAATACGGTTTGTTTTGTGAATACGATCGATCGCAACCCCTTCTGTGATTTGTTGATCTTTTAAATATCTTAGGAGGGAGCTTGCAGTAAGATCAATTCGGTTTTGAACGGCTTCCTGAACCGAAACCTCCAACTCCAGATAAATTCCACCCCGCAAATCGAGCCCCAAATTGAGTTCTTTGTCTGGAAAAAGCTTGAGATAAAAAGGGAGGGGTTTGTTATTTTTTTCGGCTTGCTCCCGAACGGCATTAAACTGCCCAAAGGTAGGCACCAGAACATAGGCCGATAAAAGAAGGGTGAAAAGAACGAGATATGCTTTCAGTCGCCAGGATTGAGCCATAATTAAAATGTAGGGTGAAATGGTTTAAATTCAGGTCTTTGCTTCAGCTTACAGTTTTGGGATTTTCAAGGCGGCCGACAGCTTCACGCTCAACCTTGATTTTGACATTGTCGGAAATCTCTAAAGTAAGCGTCTTGTCAGTAACGCCGGCAACCTTTGCATAAATGCCAGAGGTCGTAACTACCTGATCCCCTTTTTTAAGTTCTGAAATCATTTTTTGACGCTCTTTTTGCTGCTTTTGTTGAGGACGAATCATCAAAAAATAAAAAATCAGAAAGATCGGGACCATCACTGCAATCGGACTATTCAACAAGGCCGCAATTCCTTGACCTGCAGGAGCTGTCGGATCTGCAAAGGCTGAAGAGACTCCTGAAAAACCAGCGATGAGTCCAAAGGTTGAGGCAAGTTTATTAATGGGTAAACGATTCATAGTGTTCCTTTCTATCAACAAGAATGGCGAGCCGGAGTACCAGATTAAAATTTCAATGTAAATCAGGTTTTCCGGCATGGGCATGGGTGTTTTGCCCAAAGAAAAATCGGACCGTTATCTGTCCTCTTTCTACTTTTTCATGGATTCGATGAGGATCCTGGCAACTTCAGGACGTGAGAATTCTGGGGGTGGAAGTTCTCCTTGTGAAAGCAATTCGCGCACCTTGGTGCCCGAAAGTGTGACCCGGTCCTCCGGCTTGTGCGGGCAGGTTTTGTTGGAGGCCATCTCTTCGCATTTTTTGCAGAAGAAGGTGTGATCGAAGAACAACGGAGTAATGCCGATCTCTTCGGGTTTGAACTCATCAAAGATATAGTGGGCATCGAAAGTGCCGTAATAATTTCCAACCCCAGCATGATCGCGTCCAACGATAAAGTGGGTACAGCCGTAGTTTTTACGGATAAGGGCATGGAAGATCGCCTCGCGTGGTCCGGCATAGCGCATGGCAGCAGGGTTGACGGCCAGCAAGACGCGATCCTGAGGATAATAGCTTTCCATCAAAACTTCGTAACATTTCATGCGGACATCGGCTGGAATGTCATCTCCCTTGGTATCGCCGACCAAAGGATGGATCAGCAAACCATCACAGATCTCAAGGGCTGCCTTGGTCAGATATTCATGTGCACGATGAATAGGATTACGAGTCTGAAATCCAACCACGCGTCTCCATTTTTTCTCTTCAAAAATTTTACGAAGCTCGGCAGGATCTTTGCGGTACTGCAAAAAATTGTCGTAATGGACACGATTTAAACCACTGACTTTACCCGCCAGATAAACATCCCCTTGAGCATAAACGGCGGCCACTCCAGGATGCGCGGTTTCTTTGGTCTTATAAACTTTTTCAGCTTCGATTTCTTTATTGGGTTTGTATTTTTCATCGAGAGTAAGAACCGCCAGAGGAGTCCCCTCCGGAGCCATCAAGGCAATTTCCTGACCGATCTGATATCCGTTCGCCACTTCCTCACTCACAGCGAGATTAATGGGAATCGACCACGCGGTCCCATTGGCCATCCGCATATTCTGAACGACCCCTTCATAATCTTTTTGCCCCATAAATCCTTCGAGGGGTGAGAGAGCCCCACAAACGATCATATCAAGATCACTCATTTCACGGGAATTCAGGGTAATTTTTGGTAGGGAGGGAATGCGCACCAAAATGGCTTCACGATCTGCTCCAGTGACGATTCGGTCAATGAGTTTTCCGCCATGGGGTAAAATGGAATGGGACATGATTCAGACTCCTGATTCTTTAAATTAAGGTGGATGGGGCTACAAAAAGTTTTGCGTGTGCTCGCACACTTTCGCCGGTGGGTCAAGAGGAGGAGCGGATTTCCTCAGGCAAGGAACGAATCCTGCTAAAAAACGAAAAAACATTCAGAGGAAAATATTTCAAAACGAACAAATCCATTGAGTTTTCAAATCCATCTCAAATAAAAGAACCCTCGAATCTCTCATCGATTTGATCAGGCTTAAAATCAATCCCAACCTTAATGAAGGAATCATTCATGTCTCAAGAACCCCACAAAATTATCTTTTCCATGAATCGTGTCAGCCGCGTTCATCCACCCAGCAAACAAGTGCTGAAAGACATTTCTCTCTCCTTTTTCTATGGTGCCAAGATTGGTGTTCTAGGACTCAATGGAGCGGGAAAAAGTAGTCTGCTCCGCATCATCGCCGGCGTAGATCAAGGCTATTCGGGCGATGTCCATTTTTCAAAGGATTACAGCATAGGTCTTTTAGAGCAAGAGCCCAACCTCGATCCGAACAAAACCGTCAAAGAGGCAGTCTCAGAAGGTGTGCAGGAAATCGTCGATCTGCTCAAAGAATTTGAAACCATCAACAACAGCTTCGCCAATCCGATGTCAGATGACGAGATGAATAAGCTCCTGGAGAGACAGGCCACGGTTCAGGATTTACTCGACCGTGCCAATGCCTGGGAATTAGACACACGCCTGGAGCTGGCGATGGATGCACTGCGTTGTCCTCCGGATGACGCCAGGATCGAAACACTTTCCGGCGGTGAAAAACGCCGCGTCGCTCTGTGCCGCCTTTTGTTAAAAGAGCCTGATATTCTTCTTCTGGATGAACCCACCAACCATCTCGATGCCGAATCGGTTTTTTGGCTCGAGCGCCATCTGCAACAATACAAAGGTACTGTCATTGCTGTTACCCATGATCGTTATTTTTTGGATAATGTCGCCGGCTGGATTTTGGAGCTGGATCGTGGACACGGCATTCCGTGGAAAGGAAATTACTCCTCGTGGCTTGAGCAAAAACAGGCACGTCTGGCCCAGGAAGAAAAGGCAGACAACAAACGTCAGAAAACGCTCGATCGCGAACTCGAATGGATTCGCCAATCTCCTTCTGCCCGCCGCTCCAAGAGCAAGGCACGTATTTCCAATTATGAAATGATGCTGACTCAAAGCCGCGAGAAGCTCGATGAAGAGATTGAAATTTACATCCCGCCCGGACCTCGTCTGGGTGAGCTCGTCATCCAGGCCGAAAATGTATCGAAGGGTTATGGCGATCGCTTGCTCTATGAGAATTTAAATTTCTCTCTTCCACAGGGGGGAATCGTCGGCGTGATCGGACCCAACGGAGCTGGTAAAACAACATTATTCCGGATGATCATGGGACAGGAAAAACCTGACAGCGGAACCTTTAAAGTAGGTGAAACCGTCAAGCTCGGCTATGTCGATCAAAACCGTTTTAAACCCGATGATAAACGCACCGTGTGGGAATGTATTTCCGGTGGAAATGATATCATCCAGCTTGGAAACCGTGAGGTGAACTCGCGCGCTTACTGCGCCCGCTTCAATTTTTCCGGGTCCGATCAACAAAAACAGATCGCCGTTTTATCGGGTGGAGAGAGAAATCGCGTTCATTTGGCAATGGCCCTAAAAGAGGCGGGTAACGTCTTGCTTTTGGACGAACCCACCAATGATCTCGATGTAAACACCTTGCGCGCCCTCGAAGTCGCCCTTGAGAACTTCGTCGGCTGTGCAGTCATCATCTCCCACGATCGCTGGTTTTTAGATCGTATCGCAACACACATCCTCGCCTTCGAAGGCGACAGTCAGGTAGTCTGGTTTGATGGAAATTTTTCGGATTACGAAGAGGATAAAAAACGCCGTCTGGGAGCCGAAGCCGATCAGGTTCATCGAATTCGGTATAAAAAGTTTAAAAAGTAACGATCCGAAACAACGGATTTTAAAATTCAGCTTCATATGAGAATTTCCGAGCAGCATCCGACGGAGAACCCCTTTCTGAAATTATGAATTGAAAGCCCTCTGCTGAACAGATCGCATGAAAAGATGACTGAACTTAAGAAAGCAAAATCCATGAACTTCACCTCTTATGTTCTAAACCTCATTTTTATGGTTGGGTTTGGATTGCTCCTGGTGGGCGGATGGACAGGGTTTCAGAAATATCAACTGGTTCGGAAGAGTGTCAGAACCCAGGGACGAGTGATTGAGATCAAACAGGAAGTTATAAAAAACCCGGAACCTCACAGGCGCCTCATGGTTTCATTCCATCCCGTCTATGAATTTTCAACACTCCAGGGAGAAGTCATTACTTTTAGTATCTCTACGGGAACAGACATCCCCCCCTACAGGGAAGGTGAAACTGTTCAGATTCTCTACGATCCTCAAGATCCTCAAAATGCATCCCTCGTCACCTACTCAAGCTTACTTCTAAGAACTTTGGTTCTAACCGGAATCGGAGTCCTCATGGTTTCTTTGAGCACCCTCGCCTTATTTCTCTTTAAAAAAGCCAACTGATTTTCAGAGGGAGAAAATCCACAAAAGAATTGGGAGTGGATCAGAAGACAACAGGCGATTCCCATCCGTTTCAGATGGAGCATTCCCGATCGGGACGAGACGGAAAAATCGGAAATAGTTGGGTACAGCAGGTTTTTTAAATTTTTGGGGAATAATGGGGAAGAAACGTATCTATCCGACGAAACAGCATAGCAGAAAGGATATTAACGAGCTTCTCTGGCAACTCCTTGCGAAGAGCTGCCAGATTCACCCCTCTTCCTTTGCAGGAAGAGCAATCCCAAACCACAAAATCTTCTGAACGGGTTTGATGCAACTCAAGACCGTCGTTAGGACATTTCACTGATTATCTTCCACCCGCAATCGCTGGCACAATCGAAAGCTCATCGCCATCTTTCAAAGCGGTTTTATCGCTTTGTAAAAAACGGATATCCTCTTCATTCACATAAAAATTGATAAATCGACGAAGCCCGCCTTTGTCATCGTAGAGGCGCTCTTTCATTCCTGGAAAACGTTTTTCCAGATCGGCCAAGGCTTCCTGAACACTGGCACCCGTCACTTCGACTTCGGCCTGGTTTTGAGTGAGTTTTTGTAAGGGGGTAGGAACACGGACTTTAATCGGCATTGGAATTCTCCTTGAATTTAAATATGCCTCTGGAGGCGAGGAACGCCTCACCCTGGCTGTGTGTAAACTGTTTGCGAACTATAACTGCGGAAGTTTCAACTTTCTTTCAATATACTTTTTTTGGATATCATCCCAACCAAACTCGCTCAAGGCCTTCGCCCTGCCCTGCTCAACAGAAATGACAACCCAGGCAAGTTGAGGATCATTGGGCTCACCCCAGGGCGCTGCCATGAGTTGATCTTCTTCTGAAAAATAAACGCCATGATCTGGATGAGAATGATAGATGACCTTCACATTAAAATTCTTGCTTTGGGCCTCTTTTTCAACAATGCGCTGTTGTTTGGGATCAAAGTAATAAGCCGTTCTGGAATCGCGCGTGTATTTTTGAGGGTCTTGCTGATGAAGCACATCCTGAATATTACGGATCGGGAAAACGCCGATGGCATGATCTTTTTCGGTGGGACCAATGATCATCCCACAAGCCTCGCTCGGATATTCGCGTTCGGCATGAAGACAGATCTGTTTTAAAACATATTCGGAATATTGAGGCATTGTGCGTTCCTTCTATTCTTTTTTAATGGAGGATGAGTCGTTTTACTGCCGTTGATCATAATTCTCTACGGCTGGACGACAATGACATTTATCTTAATCTGAATGTAGGGGCGATCCTCCTCCGGCGGACAGGTCCCACCGGCTCGCCCTCAATCTTCCTTTTTTTCGGGTTACCTATTTAAGGGCGTCCGCTTCAGGTGGACGCCCTTACAACCAAATTGGATTCAGGGTTTTCTTCTGAATTCTGTTTTCTTCCCCGATCAGTTTTATTTCTACCACCTCAAATCTGATAAATACCGATCTCCGGAATCACAAAACACTGTCACGATCACTCCTTTTTTAATCCGACGTGCAATCGTGAGGGCTCCCAACAAATTCGCTCCGGATGAGTGGCCAACAAAAATTCCCTCGTTTAGAGCGAGCTCTTCTGACATGCACCATGCGGGCTCCGTCTCGATGGAGATTTTTCCGTTGATCGTGTGCTCGTGATAGATCCCAGGCACAATCGAGGTCAGCATATGCTTTAAACCTTCGAGACCATGCAACGCATTGTCCGGCTCAACCGCATAGGTTTCAATGTTTGGATTCAACTCTTTCAAGCGCCGCGAGGTTCCCATTAAAGTCCCACTCGTACCGATGCCTGTGACGAAATGAGTGATACGCTTGTGGGTTTGATGCCAGATTTCCATCGCGGTGGTGTCGTAGTGGGCCTGAGGATTGAAAGGATTGTTATATTGATCTGGCATGAAATAAAGATCCGGGCTTTCCTCTTTCATTTTCTTGGCCAGACGAATGGCCCCGTCGGATCCCTCCATCGGTGAGGAGTAAGTGAGCTTTGCACCAAAAGTAGAGGCAACATCTTTACGTTGCTGACTCACATTTTCAGGAACCACCAGCTCCACCTGATATCCCAGGGCTGCACCGATCATCGAATAGGCAATGCCCGTATTGCCGCTTGTCGGATCCATAATGATTTTGTCTTTGGTGAGCTGGCCTGACCGGATTCCTTCGTTGATCATTCGGTATGCGGGACGATCTTTGACGGATCCACCGGGATTTAAAAACTCGCATTTTGCATAGATCTCTACGTCTTTGAATTCGCAATCGATCCCATGCAAGCGAATGAGTGGCGTGTTTCCAATTTTTTCTAAAATGGAATGGATGGGCATAAGACTTTCCTCTCCCGTCCTTGGCTAGCATCGTCCTGGAGGAAGAAGAACAAGGGCTTTTTTGAGGGGATAATTATCCTTCCATCACGTCCATCTCGACGGGTTCGACAATCAAACCGCGACTTTCAAAATAAGCCAGGGCCTCATTGATTTTTTCGGTGGTTCCTTCGAGCTCTAATCCAATCAAACCCATCTGTTTGGTGACGGAGGCCGTGCGGATGTTGAAACGGACTTTAAACTGATCATACATATCGCAAATGATCGCCTCTTTGGTTTTTTCGGTAGGAAAGGTGAGATAGATTTTTCGGGTGATGGTTTCAGCCATAATAATTCCAATCCTTTGATATAGATTTGTTCTCTTAATCTACAAGACCGTTTTCACCAACTCATCAAATTCAGCCAACTTTGCATTGATGATGGTTGGTTTTCCAACGCGTTCGGCAACAACCTCCTGGGTTTTAAGTCCGTTGCCGGTAATGCAGATGACAATGGATTCATCCCGAGGAATACGGCCCTGCTCGATGAGTTTTTTAGTGACTCCCAAGGTAACCCCACCCGCGGTTTCGGCAAACACCCCTTCGGTTTGGGCAAGGAGCTGAATCGCCTGGACTAATTCTTCATCGGTTACATCTTCTCCCCATCCACCCGTTTCACGCATCACACGGGCAGCATAAAAACCATCGGCAGGATTTCCGATCGCCAGCGATTTACAAATCGTGCTCGGACGAACGGGTTTAAAAAGCTCCCATTCGTTTTTCACCGCAGTGGTAATAGGCGAGCAGCCGGTCGCCTGGGCACCATAAATCTTTGCTTTGTTCTCTTTTACAAGACCAAGCTTTTCGAGTTCATTAAAGCTCTTGCGAATTTTTGTGATGAGGGATCCTCCAGCCATCGGGACAACGACGTGCTGTGGAATTTTCCATCCCAGTTGTTCTGCAATCTCAAAGCCCATCGCCTTGGAGCCTTCGGCATAATAAGGACGGATATTGATATTCACAAAAGCCCATTTGTATTTGGCGGCGATCTCACTGCACAGGCGATTGACCTCATCGTAAGTTCCGCGGATTCCGATGAGATGAGTACCAAACACGAGAGTTCCAAGAACCTTTCCGGCCTCCAGGTCATGTGGAATAAAAATGTAGCTTTCAAAACCAGCGCTGGCTGCGTTTGCCGCAACGGAGTTCGCAAGATTTCCAGTGGAAGCACAGGCAACGGTTTTAAATCCGAACTCTTTGGCTTTGGATAAGGCAACCGAGACAACGCGATCTTTGAAAGACAAGGTGGGATAACTGACTGCATCGTTTTTGATATAAAGCTCTTTGACTCCTAAGGCGTCAGCCAATCTGCGGGCGCGAATGAGGGGGGTAAACCCGACATTGAATCCGACGGTCGGTTCCCCATCGATCGGCAAAAGTTCTCGGTAGCGCCACATGTTCGCCGGGCGCGATTCGATCAATTCTTTTGTAAACACTTTTCTGATCTCATCGTAATTGTAAACGACCTCTAAAGGACCAAAACAGAACTCACACACATGGATGGGTGCATTGGGAAACTCGCGTTCACATTCACGACATTTAAGACCTTTGACGTAAGACATAATGGAATTTGCTCCTGTTTATTCTTTCTCCACAATGTTTCACCTTAAATGATGAAACCAATACTTCTATCGTAGTAGAAAGCCTTGTGCCGTCCTTACTGCTTATTAAAGCAGTGTGTCCGACTGCTATGATTGGTTAAGGGCCCTTTCTTTAATTCATCTTCTTGAGGAGCCTCTAAATACCCCAGTAGCAAGGCGCCGGCAAACCCGCAACTGAGGCCTGCTGGAAGTAGGTCGCAGGGAGGGGGTGCAGCAGGGAACACAGCCAATGGGGAATTTTTGGAGGCTCACTTAAAAAACGGATCCAAACTGAAATACCTCCCCCCCGCATCGGGAAAAATCGCCACCACGGTTTTATCTGATCCGAGCTCTTGCGCTACTTTGAGTGCCCCGCAATAAACTGCTCCAGATTCGATTCCCACCAAACAACCTTCCGTCCGGGCCAGTTTTTTAGAGGCCAGATAAGCTTCCTCGTCTGAGACCTCAATCATCTGATCGACAAAGCGCGCATCGTAGAAATCGAGATGATCTTTTCTGGATTGAGCTGGGGCGCGCCAGGCCTGAGGAAACTCAACGCCCACGATTTTGAGGTGAGGATGAGACGCCTGGAGCCCCTTCCCCACGCCCATCAAAGTTCCACCACTTCCCAACCCCGCCACCAGGGCATCGATTGGTTGTGTCCCAAGGTCATTTAAAATTTCCTGGGCCGTTCGACTTAAATGGATCTGAGGGTTGATGCGGTTTTTAAACTGCTGGGGCATAAAATATTCATCGTGTTCGCGAATGATTTCTTTCGCTTTTTGAATTGCACCTGCCATGCCTTCTGCTTCAGGGGTTAAGATCAACTGAACACCGTAGGCTTGCAGGGTCTTTCGATATTCGGGGCTGTAATTTTTAGGCATTACCAAAATCAAAGGATGTTTTTTGATCGCACAGGCTTGAGCCAAAGCGACTGCCGTATTTCCACTGGTGGCTTCAATCACCGTCATGCCGGGCTTTAAAAAACCCTGCTTTTCAGCCTGCTCAATCATCGCAAGACCAATCCGGTCTTTGATCGATCCTCCCGGATTGAAAAATTCCACCTTGGCATAAACCGTCGCAGCCCCATCGGGAACAGATCGGTTGAGACGCAGAATCGGCGTGCATCCGATACACTCTAAAATCGAATTCAAAGGTTGATAAGGATCGCGACAATCGTTCACTTTAAAAAACTCCTGAGCTTTACGGCAAAAAAAAACCTCTTCTTGGGCGGCTTATCCAGTCGCCGAACAAGAAGAGGTTTTTGCGGATTCTCTCCTTATCTCCCTGAACAGACAGCGTTCAGGCGGGAGTTAGCACCTTTCTCCATTTTCATGGAGGGTTGCTGTGGGGTCACAGGGCCTGTCCCTCACCCACTCTGGATAAGTCACTACCATTTCAAAGAAGAGCCCGTTGATACCTATCGGGTCTTGACTTGTCAAGAAGTGTGGACAATGAAGCGCCATGCCCACAAATCGACTGGAAATGGCCCTTCAGGCCTTTGATGATCTGAATTCTGAAGATCCCAAAAAAATCAGTTGGGAAGGAAAAGAGGTCCCGTTTGAGTGGATTTACGCCCACTGGATGACGTCGTGGGTGGAAAAACTTTCTCCTGAACCTTCTGATGTTTTACGACTCGCCGCAAGGTGCCAGCATCTTTGTCGTTGGATGATTCCTCGCAGTGATTTTGATCCTGGCAAAATCGGTTACCTCAAATGGCGCAAATACCTTTATCAATTTCATGCCGAAAAGGCCGGTGAGACTCTAAGAAAATTTGGATTTGATGAAGAGACGGTATTAAAAGTTCAGGCAATCAACCTGAAAAAGAACTTGAAGGATCCTGACACCCAAACCATCGAAGACTCCCTCTGTCTGGTTTTTTTGGAATATCAGTTTCGGGATTTTCTACAAAAAACCCCACCCGAAAAAATGCCCGGGATTGTAAAAAAAACGTGGGTAAAAATGAGTCCACGCGCCCAAAACTTCGCCCTGAACCTGCCTTTTTCAGAGGAAGAATTCACCCTGCTTAAAAAATTTTTGGAGGAATAGTGGGACGATCGTTGTTTCTGTCAGGAGGAAACATTCTCTTCTTGTTTTGAAAATTTCAGACGGAGGACTCCCGAACGGAGCTGAGGGAGAAAGATATAAACTTAACTGTCTAAATCCTTCATTTCATCAAGTGCCCGAAAATCGAACAACGGGAAGCCTCCAGTACTACCTCTGTCTGCAAACCCCACACCTGAAACAACCCCACCGGATTGGCCGAAAATCAAATTTCTATTGAACTCCATCCACAGAGATTTTAAGAAGGGCCCTCTCTTATTCAAAATTCCAATCAATTAAAGGAGTCATCGATGTCTTCCCAACCCAAAAGCAAAAACCTCACCTGGCACCATGGCAAACTTACCGTTGAAGATCGTGAGCGCGAACTCGGCCAGCGGGGCGCTGTGATTTGGCTCACCGGGCTTTCAGCTTCAGGAAAATCAACCGTTGCTCGTGAAGTCGAGCTGGCTTTAGTCAACAATGGATTGAACGCCTACGTTCTGGATGGAGACAACATCCGCCACGGACTCAACTCAAATTTAGGTTTCTCTCCAGCCGATCGAACCGAAAACATCCGTCGTATTGGTGAAGTCGCAAAACTTTTCTGCGAAGCCAATGTCATTGTCCTCACCGCCTTTATTTCTCCTTATCGTGCCGATCGGGATCAGGCCCGCAAAGTCGTTCCTCAAGGTCAATTCTTTGAAATCTTCTGTGATGCCTCAGTCGAGACCTGCGAACAACGCGATCCCAAAGGCCTCTACAAAAAAGCCCGCGCAGGTGAAATTCCAGAATTTACCGGCATCTCTGCTCCTTACGAAGCCCCAGAACATCCGGAACTGGTCTTGAAGACAGGCAGCGAAACCCTGGAAGAATCCACGCAAAGGGTTTTGCAGATGCTCCAAGCGAAGGATATTATTTAAAGGAATTTCATTCCTTACTCCTTCGACTCCCATTGTTTTATGTCTATTACCCCCAAACTCATTGAAGAACTCGATCAATTTAAAGATCCCAAAGATCTCTTGCGCGAGGTGTTCACGCGCTTTGGAGATCGTGCGGCGATTGGCACCAGCGGTCAGCTCACAGGCACGGTCATGATCGATCTTGCCTGGGCGAGCGGAGTAAAACCGCGTGTATTCACCATCGATACACTCCGGCTGTTTCCCGAAACCTACTCTCTCTTTAATCACATCGAAGAAAAATATCAGATCGACATCGAGCACATCCAACCCGATCACGACAGACTGGAAAAGATGATCGCAGAGAACGGGGAATTTCTGTTCTTCGACAGTAAGGAGAAACAGGAGCTTTGCTGTCATCTGCGAAAAGTCGAACCCAACGAGCGCGTACTGGAAACCCTCGATGTCTGGCTGACTGGTTTAAGAGTGGATCAATCTCGGAGTCGCGCCGCAACTCCCCGCTTTGAAATCATCCCCCAGGGAAAATCCAAGCGTCCGCTGTTAAAAATTGCACCGCTGGTCGACTGGACCGAAAAGCAGTTGCGCGAGTATACCCAGGCACATGATGTGCCGACGCATCCGCTTTTGAACTGGAATCAAAATGGCTGGTATTACGAATCGCTCGGTTGTGTTATTTGCACCACTCCCATCGGGCCGTATGAGCCTCGCCGTGCAGGTCGGTGGAGGTGGTTTAAAGAGGATGGGGATTCGAAAGAATGCGGCATTCATCAGGTACGCAAGGATGAGTAGGATGAAGAAATGAAGCCTGAAATTTTTCTATCGAAGGCGATCGAGCTGGCGTTGAAGGCAGCGGATGAAATTTCAAGCCTGATAAATTCACCTTCGATCCATCATCAAAAAGCCGATGCGTCCATCGTTACCCTGGCCGATTTAAAATCTGACGAAATCATTGTCTCAGGTTTATCCGACGCTTTTCCCGACCATCACATTCTCTCCGAAGAAACCGGGCTCAAATTACAAGCCGATTCAGAATTTACGTGGGTGGTGGATCCACTCGATGGCACCAAGGCCTATGCGAAAAAAATTCCTGGCTTTAGTGTGATGATTGGATTGCTAAAAAATCAGGAACCCTACCTGGGCGTCGTTGTCGATCCTTTAAAACAGGAAGTCTTCGAAGCAATCCGCGGTGACGGAGCCTACTGCCGCTCCAAAACAGGACGTACGCGACTCAAGGTTTCTCAGCGAAAAGATTACACCCACATGCCTCTGATTTTTTCGCCCGGCTTTCCAGAAAACATCCTGAATTACTTTACACAAACACTCCACAGCCCAGCTCTTCCACCCATTAATAGTGTCGGAATCAAAGTGGGGCTCCTGGTAAAACAGGATGGAGATCTTTACCTGAACCATCATCCTGTCCACTACTGGGACACCTGCGCCCCGCAGATTATTCTGGAAGAAGCCGGTGGCGTGATGACCGACTGGTTGGGAGCTCCCCTTACCTACCATGAAAACGAAACATTTCATCCCCTTCCCACCCTGGCAACAAATCAACAAAGACATAGCGATGTCTTAAAAATTCTAAAGAATTTTCTACCGAATTTTATCCCACAAAAAAATCTTTGAACTAATCTCTTTTATCTACCTCTTTCAGACGGTAAATTAAGGAGGTTTTAGACGAGGGAGAGTTTTTTTCAAAGCAGATGATCGCAGGCGGAGGAAAAACCTGTGGGCAAGTAAAATCGTCAGACAAAGCCAAATAAATCAGACAAAAAAAACGCTGATGAAGACAAATTTTTAAGACGTAGAAAACCATCTCTTAATCATATTTTGGGATTTTTTCTCTACCCTATAAAAATTTGGGAATCGAAAAAGAAGTATCAGTTCATGCCATGCGAATGGATATTGGAAAATTAAGAAATTAGAAAAGACGCAAAGAGGATAAGGCTGTTTTCTTATTCAAAAGATCTTCCCAGAAAGATCTACTTGTGAGTCAGTTACCTTAATCACACCGTCTTTCAGGCAATCTTGAAAGCCCAAAAACAAAACACAGACGAAAAAACTATCGCTCCACCGCAATGGTTCCGGTTCTAGCCAGATCAAGAATTTTAAATTTTCCGATTTGTTTGATAAACGTTTCGATCTGATAACTTTCTTCGGTCAGCTGAATAATCAGGCTGGACTCTGCTTCGTCAACCAGGTTGCCTCGAAATGTTTCGGTGAGTTTGAGAATTTCATCACGCGTTGTCTGTAATTTCTGGACGGTAATCAGGACGGTTTCACGATTGATAAAATTCTCACCCGTCAGATCGCGCACCTCAATGACATCCACCAAACGGTTGAGCTGTTTTAGGATCTGCTCAATGATCTGAGGGCTTCCATTGGTGACGAGGGTGATGTGAGAAATTTTTGGGTCGAGGGTGGGGGCCACGCAAAGCGAATCGATGTTATAGCCTCGGGCCGCAAACATGCTGGAAACGCGGGCTAAAACACCAAACTCATTTTCCACCTGAACGGAGATGGTGTGTTTGTCAGATTGCGCTGTAGTTCGATCTTCGTAAACCATGGGATTTTCCTGAAATAAGGTTTAAGCCAAAACAATATCACTCACACCCTTGCCTGCGGGAACCATCGGATAAACGTTCTCTTCGAGGGCCACCACAAAATCGATAATCGTCGGACGATCACGAGTGGCGAGGGCTTTTTCGATGACGGGAATGACCTCTTCTGGTTTTTGGGCGCGGAGCCCTTGAGCCCCGTAGCTTTCGGCAAGTTTAACAAAATCGGGAAGCACCCCGAAATTCACCTGAGAATACCGATTATCGTAAAAGAGCTCCTGCCACTGCCGAACCATCCCCAAAAACCTGTTATTCAGAATCGCGACAATCACTGGAAGCTTCCATTCCACAGCCGTCCCAATTTCCTGGATATTCATCTGGATGCTTCCATCTCCGGAAACACAAATGACCGTCGATTCTGGAAACGCCATCTGCGCACCCAGGGCAGCAGGAAAACCGAATCCCATCGTGCCCAGTCCACCGGAAGTACACCACTTGCGGGCCTGATCAAATTTGAAAAACTGCGCCGCCCACATCTGATGCTGCCCCACATCGGTCGCGACAATCGCGCGCCCTTGGGTTTTTTGATAGAGCTGATCGAGCACGTACTGCGGCTTGATCTCTCCCTCTTTGGATTGCTGATAGGTAATGGGGGCCTTTTTTCGCCATTCTTCAATTTGATCCCACCAGGATTTCAACTGCTGGTGAAAACGATCCAGATCGGTCTGCTGTCGAACGCGTGCAATCATTTTTTTAAGCACCTGTTTGACATCGCCTGCAACTGGAACGTCGGTAGTTACATTTTTGCCAATATTTCCTGGATCAATATCAATATGGATTTTTTTCGATTGGGTAGAAAACTCCGAGAGCTTGCCCGTCACACGATCATCAAAGCGACTACCAATGGCAAACAGCACATCACAGTGATTGATTGCCATGTTTGCATAGTAGGTTCCGTGCATTCCAAGCATTCCCACAGATAAGGCATCGGTTCCTGGAAAAGCGCCAAGACCCATCAGGGTCAAAGAGACAGGCACATTCAGCAAACGGGAAAGCTCGGCCACTTCATCAGCCGCATTGGAAAGTATGGCCCCGCCTCCAACATAAAGCAGAGGTCTTTTGGCGGAAAGTAAAAGAGCCAGGGCTTCATCGATTTTGGAATCTTGAGGATCCGGAGGAATTTTGGGAGAGCGCACGGTGATGGAATCCATCGGCAGATACTCAGTAAACATCTGTTGAATATCTTTGGGCACATCCACAACTACAGGCCCTGGACGCCCTTGTGTAGCGACCTCGAAGGCTTCTTTGAGGACGCGTTGAAGATCACGAACGTCTTTGACCAGATAATTGTGCTTCGTACACGAGCGCGTAATCCCAACGACATCGGCTTCCTGGAAGGCATCATTCCCAATCATGGGCACGGGGACTTGTCCGGATATCACGACCAAGGGAATTGAATCCATGAAGGCTGTCGCCAGACCTGTAACCGTGTTCGTGGCACCGGGTCCGGAAGTTACAATGACAACTCCAGGTTTTCCGGTCACGCGAGCATAGCCATCAGCCATATGAACTGCGGCCTGTTCATGCCTTACAAGCACGTGTTTGATTTGAGGGTGTTTGAAAAGCTCATCGTAGACATAGAGAATGGCCCCTCCTGGATAACCAAAAACCAGGTGGGCATTCAGATCGATGAGGGACTGGATAATGATTTGTGCACCGTTGAGTTGCATAGAAATCAAATCTTATAGGATGGGTGTCTGTTGCTGTCAAACGGGGGAATCTGAATTTGCCGGAACGCAAATTCACCCCTCTACACTGCTTCAACTGGAATTGATTCAACCGGATTCATTTTGTAAGGCGCTGTTGTGCCTCAGGGGCTCTTAAGTATTGAGGGGTTAGTGCCTGAGACGAGATTTCTTCGACTTTCAATTGCAAAAAGTCTTTGTAGGCTAATTGCCCCACATCGGCGGCAGAAATTCCTGTGCTATTTTCATCGAGCTCATAAGGATGAGATCCGAAAATTTCCCGAATCTCACGAACATATTTTGAAACTCCGCTACCAATCAGCTGGACAGGTTCTTCAGGCGAAAGACTTGTCAGAAGCAGATTCAAAAAATCACGAGGGGCCTGTGCCCTTTCTTCCATTATAAGACAAAGACCGGATTCAGAGCGCTGATAGAGTGCCGCAAAAATCTCTCCGCGGTAGGCATCGAGAAAAGGAGCAGAAAGTTTTAGCGGAGAGTCCTGCATCGCCAGGCTCTTCAAGGTGGAAACACCCATAGCTGGTTTTTTAAGAGAAAGAGCCAGGCCTTTTATGAAGGCAAGTCCAACCCGAACGCCGGTAAAAGAGCCAGGACCATGGGTGACGGCAAAGAGATCGATATCTGAAAGAGAGAAGCCGGCCTGAGCAAGAAGATTTTGAAGCTCGAAAGGAATTCGAGACGTGTGTGAGGAAGGCCCCGTCCAGGAAGATTGTACCAGAACGTTTGAGTCTTGGAGAACGGCCATTGAGCCTGTGGTTCCCGAGGTGTCGAGGGCAAGCAGATACATCTTAGAACCAGCCCGAAATCCGGGCAAAAATGTTCTGGACGAGTTCTGTGCCCAAAAGATCCTTAATGGTCACAACCACCATCAGGGTAATCAACAGGGAAATTCCCACCTGCTGCGCCATCATGCGTTTGCGAAGTGAAAGGGGTTTGCGCACGATCCCTTCATAAAGCATGAACATCAGGTGTCCACCATCGAGAACAGGAATGGGTAAAAGATTGAAAATCCCCAGGCTCAAACTCAGTGAGGAAAGAAGCATCAAAAAATTCCCAAAGCCGTAACGAGCAGCTTCTGTACTTACCAAAAAGATCTGCACTGGTCCTCCCACATTCTTATAAGCCTTATTTTGAAAAGTGAAGATTTGTTTGATCGCCTGATAGGTGACTTTGGCCTGCCAGAGCACCTCGGAAGTGCCCTGTTGAATCGATTCATTTAAGCTGCGAGAAACGAATGTTTTTTTAAGATCAGGATTTTTCCAGTGGATTCCGACAATCCATCGTTTGGAGTCCGAATCGGGATCCTGGATGGGTTTGAGTGAAATGGATTCTTCTTTTCCATCGCGGATCAAATCGATCTTGATCAAATTCCCCTGACTGGCGTTGATCGCATCCATGAGCTCCTGAATGCTATTGACGGGATTGCCATTCATTTTTGTGATTCGATCCTTGGGAAGAATCCCTGCTTCTTCTGCTGGAGTTTTGGGAACCACTTTATGGACAACAGGTGGGGTTAGAAAACCATCGGGTTCGATGCCGAGCCAACCGAAAAGCCCTCCCATTTTAGCATCCAATTTTATCTGATAGGTTTCATTTAAATTTTGAGTGGAATGAAACACTTGAAGAGTGACGGATTTGTTCGGATGTTTGCGAACGTAATCCAAAAGCTGTCCCCAGTTTTCAGTCTGAATCTGATCGATCGCCAAGATGCGGTCTCCTTTTTGGATTCCCGCCTTTTGAGCCGGACTTTCCTGCACCACTCCCAGAACTTCGGGAACCTGTGCCCGATATTCAAAAACCCTGGAGCCAATCAGAAACGCGAGCGGAAGAAGGACAAAAGCCAGCACAATATTCATCGTCGGACCGGCTAAAACGACGGCTATTCGCCTTAAAACCCCTTGGGCAGCAAAACTGCGAGGATCGTTTTTAGCCGTGGACTCTTCACCTTCTTCTGGCTCTTCCCCATACATCTTGACATAACCGCCAAAAGGAAGGGCGGCAATTCGGTATTCGGTTTCTCCCTTTTTAAATCCGATGAGACGGGGACCAAACCCCAGGGAAAACTGCTCGACTTTGATTCCACAGAGTTTGGCAATGCTGAAATGACCGAGTTCGTGGATAAAAATCAAAAGACCCAAACCTATTACAAAGTAGATAATAGAAATTAAAAAATCGATGTTCATAGCGTTGATCTCCTCATCAGACCTTTAAGAATTTCACGAGCCTGGTTTCGAATTTGTCGATCTTTTTCAAGCAAGTGATCAAGGGAATTTGCCTCACTTATGGGGTTTTGCTCCAGCACTTTCGCAAGGGCGAACGGAATATCCATAAAGCCGATTTTTTCTTCTAGAAAATACTGAACCGCGATTTCATTAGCTGCATTGAGCATGCAGGGCGCATCGCCCCCTTTTTGCAAAGCCAGGCGCGCCAGATTTAGACAGGGAAAACGCACTTCATCTGGGGCAAAGAAATTTAGATTCTGTAACTGAATGAGATTCAGGGGGGGAAGATCATGAGTCATTCGCTCAGGATAACTTAAAGCATAACCAATGGGAATCCGCATATCTGGAATTCCCAACTGAGCCAAAACTGAACCATCGTCATATTCCACCATCGAATGAATGACACTTTGTGGATGAATGATCACATCAATTTGATTCTCGGGGACATCAAAAAGCCACCGGGCTTCAATGACTTCCAGGCCTTTATTCATCAGGGTTGCCGAATCGATTGTAATCTTGGCTCCCATTCTCCAGTTCGGGTGTTTTAAAGCCTTCTCACGGGTGACTTCCCGGAGCTGATCTGCAGGGGTATTGAGAAAAGGTCCTCCGGAAGCAGTTAAAATCAGACGTTTAACCTCGGAGCGATTGTGACCCTGCAAGACCTGAAAAATGGCGTTGTGCTCACTATCAACCGGAAGAAGATGAACTCCGTGCTTTTTGGCAGTGCGGGTCATGAGTTCTCCCGCAATGACCATCGTCTCTTTATTTGCCAAAGCGATTTGTTTTTTGGCCTCTATGGCACGAAGCGTGGGCACGAGTCCCGAAGCCCCAACCATGGCCGCCACAATCATTTCGGATTCAGGTTGAGTGGCAACCTCAATCGCGCCTGATTCTCCAAAAACAATTTTTAAATTTTTATCGGGAATCAGCTCGCGCAACTGTTTGGCATCGGCTTCTTCCTGGACGCTCACACAGGTAGGCTTGAATTCTTCAATCTGCTTTTTAAGCAACTCGACATTTTTGCCGCATGCCAGGGCTTGAACACGAAAGCGCTGAGGATGTGAGCGAACTATATCGAGGGTGTTGGTTCCAATAGAACCGGTAGATCCGAGAATGGAAATTTTTTTTGGCATGCAAGATGTTTCTTTCAAGGTGTCCGTGGAGCCAACAGTTTTCAAACGAGGTGACGAAGGGTTCGCTGAACCCAAAGTAAGATCACGCCCTAATAAAAAATCTTCGAGTAATAGTAAATGAGGGGCGCAGTAAACAAAACGGCATCCAGCCGATCCAACAGCCCTCCGTGCCCAGGAATCAACTCACCTGAATCTTTAACCCCCACGCTGCGCTTAATGAGAGATTCAGACAGATCTCCCAGGGGTCCGACAATTCCAATAAGAATTCCCAGAACTATACAGTCGTGAAACGCAAAATCCTGCCAGAAAAAAAAGCGACATAAAAATGCGGCTATCACACTTCCCGCAATTCCTCCGATCAGGCCTTCAATCGTTTTTCCGGGAGAAACCCGGGGGGCGAGTTTGTGTTTTCCAAAGAGGTGACCCGCAAAATAGGCAGAGGTATCGGCCATGAAGGTAGAGCCTGCGACGAGGAAAATCCAGAAATCTCCATTTTCTCGGGCACGCAAAAGACCAGTATAAGAAAAAAGACAGCCAATATAAAGACACCCAAAAACAGTGAAGGCAATCTGGGAAAATGCAAGGGTTAAGTCGTGATCACAAAAAAGATAATAGGCAAAGGTGACTATGATGATGAGAGCCAGGCAGGCAACCCAAAGCTCATAACCCGTTTTAGAGAAGAGGATGACCACTGAAAGCAAACAACCCAGCCCTACGCCCAAAAGCGGTGAGGAAGAAGGATGTTTTGGCAAACTCATCTCCATCAATTCTTTTAAACAAATCCCCACAACCGGAATCATGGCCAGTTTAAAAATAAAGGGAGGCGCATAAAGCACAAAAAGGACCGTGAGCACGGCCATCAAAATTCCCCACAGTATTTTTTTATGATCCCAGGTTTTCAAAACCCTCTCCCAAAAATTGCTTTAGTCTGAATTTATTTCAATCCAAATCCCTTAACTGGTCACTCGTCCGCCCGAAACGCCTTTCCCGTCTTTGATATTCGGCCAAAGCCCGTAAAAATTCTTCGCGGTTAAAATCTGGCCAAAGAGTATCTGTAAAGTAAAGCTCGGCATAAGCCATCTGCCAAAGCAAGAAATTACTCAGGCGATTCTCACCACTGGTCCGGATGAGTAAATCCGGGTCCGGAATTCCCTCCGTATCAAGATAGGTTGAAAACTCTTCCGGCCTGAGGGGGGTGTGATCCCTGTTTTTGAGACGATTTTGAAGCAGACGATCGGCAGCACGGGCAATTTCATTTCTTCCCCCGTAGGAGAGGGCCAAAATGAGGGTCATCTGAGTAAAATCCTGAGTCTGATTTTTGATTTCTTCCAGCAGTTGAAAGATGGCAGGAGGAAGGCGGTCAATTTCACCGATCGTTCGCAGACGGATCTGGCTTCGGGTGAGTTTTTCACGGTTTAGGATCAGGAAATGATACAGCAGATCCATGAGTCCATCGACTTCATGGGAAGGTCGATTCCAATTTTCCTGCGAGAAAGCAAATAAAGTGAGGTAACGGATTCCAAGTTCATGACAGCAGCTCACAATTTCTTCAACGGTCTGACTGCCACGATGATGGCCCTCCAGGCGATGCAATTTCTGGCGCAAGGCCCATCGTCCATTACCATCCATGATCATTGCAACATGTTGGGGATTTTTTTTGGGATCCAGGTCCATAAAGAGTGATGGATCGGCTCTACGCGGGAGACGACAGGTCCAACAGAATGTTCATTCAGCACCGCGCGTCGTCCGCTGGAAAAGAACGGTTTTTAAATTTCCATCAATTCTTTTTCCTTATGCGCCACGACCTGATCAATTTTTTCAACAAATTCATGGGTAATTTTTTCAACATCGGCATTCAGGTGTTTGTGGTCATCTTCGGAGATCTGTTTTTCCTTCTCCTGCTTTTTAAGAAGCTCCATCACCTCGCGACGGATATGGCGGAGAGCAATTTTTCCTTCTTCTCCCACTTTCTTGACCATTTTCACCAATTCCTTACGACGCTCTTCGGTTAGTGCAGGAATCGGAAGTCGCACGATTTTCCCATCATTCACAGGGGACAAACCGATTCCGGATTTCAAAATTGCCTTTTCAATATCGGGAATGACTTTGGGATCCCAGGGAGCCAAGGTAATCATGCGCGATTCAGGAATCGAAAGGGTCGCCACCTGATTTAAGGGAGTTGCCGTCCCATAATAATCCACTCTTACATCATCTAGAATAGAAAGCGACGCACGACCTGTGCGAACCTTGCCCAAATCGACTTGCAGGGATTTAATCGACTTTTCCATTTTCTGTCTAAGTTCATTGAGGACAGGATTAGACATGCTGACACCTTTCTTGAAAAAATGGACTCCGTTTAAAGAACCAGGGTTCCAACCTTCTCACCCATAATCACCCGCTTGATGTTGCCTCGCTGGAAAAGGTTAAAGACAATGATGGGAAGATTGTGATCCATGCAGAGTGAAATGGAAGTGGAATCCATGACCTTTAGGTTACGATTCAAAACTTCCAAAAAAGAAAGCTGATCGAATTTGGTGGCGTCTTTATTTTTTTTCGGATCGCTATCGTAGACTCCATCCACTTTTGTCGCTTTCAAAATGACATCGGCCCTAATTTCCATCGCCCGCAACGCGGAAGCGGTATCGGTTGAAAAGAAAGGATTTCCGGTCCCTGCAGCCAGGATGATGATCCGACCTTTTTCCAAATGCCGGGTGGCTCTCCTGCGAATATAAGGCTCAACAACCTTCTGAATCTGAATTGCCGATAAAACACGGGTATGAACCCCCATTTTTTCCAGGCAATCCTGTAAGGCCATGGCATTGATCACGGTCGCAAGCATTCCCATGTAATCCGCGCTCGCGCGATCGATGGCTCCGGCTTCTTCTCCCGTGCCACGAAAGATATTGCCTCCTCCAATTACGATTGCAAGCTCAACCCCTAACTCCTGCACTTCTTTGAGCTCCTGGGCAATATTGCGAACGACGTCGAGATCAATTCCATACCCTTCAGGGCGCATAAGGGCTTCACCAGACAACTTGAGAAGGATGCGTTTATATTTTGGAGCAGTCATGGCGATTCATTACCCTTGAAGAAAAGAAGTTTGAAGATTCAGCACCATGAGGAAGCTTTAGAGCGCCTCAAAATCCTGAGTCAGACTTCAAGCGACCCATTACGAATTTAACTGTTTAGCCACCTCAGCCGCAAAATCGGATTCCTTGCGGGCAATCCCTTCTCCGACCTGATAGCGAATAAACTCCAGGGTCTGGATCTCAGGATTCACCTGTTTGAGATATTGGTCGATGGTTTGTTTACCCGTGGGATCTTTCACGAAGATCTGGTTCAAAAGACAAACCTCATCGGCAAACCGAAGAACTTTTCCTTCAAGGATTTTTTCAAGAACTGGGGCAGGCTTGTTCAGGTCTTTCATCTGCTCGCGGTAAATTTCTTTTTCGTGTTCGATCACCGAGGCAGGAATCTGCTCTTTGGAAAGATATTGAGGTGAAGCCGCAGCGATATGCATCGCCACATCGCGCAAAAGGCTATCATTTAAAGTACCAGCAGGACCCTTCAGGCGAATCAGAACACCGATTTTATCTCCCATGTGGATATACGAACCGATTTTTTCATCGGAGCCCGCATGTATTTTTTGAAATCGGCGGATGGAGATATTTTCACCAATCTTTAAGATGAGATCCTGCAGAACATCCTGCAATTTTTTACCCTGATACGGAGCAGACAGGAGGGTCGCAATATCTTTTGGATCTGTCGAGAGAATGAGAGCAGCAACTCCATCGGTGAAGGCCTTGAACTCTGGATTTTTTGCCACGAAGTCGGTTTCGGAATTGATCTCAGCAATGACGGTATCAGCGCCTTGGGATAGAATTACAATGCGTCCCTCTGCGGTAATGCGTCCGGATTTTTTCTCTGCCTTGGCCGCTCCTGTCTTGCGCAATACATCGACGGCTTTTTCAAAATCACCACCGCTTTCGACCAGGGCTTTTTTGCAATCCACGATGCCGGCTCCGGTTTTTTCACGTAATTCTTTCACGAGTTGAGTGGAAATCTCTGCCATAAAAACTCCTTCTGAACTTAAATTTAAATGAAATCGAACAGATCTTTAAAAAAGCAGGCTTTCGATTGAGGCTACCCATACTTAAGGTTAATAAAAAAACTCGCTTTTTAAAGAATCTACTTACTGAGCTTCACCTTCGGGAGCAGAAGCCGCAGAGGCGCTGAAACTTTCTACCCCTGATTCTTCAAACTCTTCAGGCTTGCTCACATAAGCAACCCCTTTTCCAGCGCGGGCTTCACGGGGACCGGCTTTCTTTTCCTGGACCCGATCGGCTTCAGCGCGGGCGCGTTCTTCGCGCTTGAGCTTTCCGGTCATGACGGATTCAGCAAGCTTGGAGACGATGAGACGAACGGCACGAATGGAATCGTCATTACTAGGAATCAGATAATCAATACCTTCAGGATCGCAGTTGGTATCGGCTATCGCGATGGTGGGAATACCGAGGACCTTCGCCTCATGTAAGGCAATGCGCTCTTTCTTTGGATCGACCACGACGATGACACCGGGAATGCGGGTCATATTCTTGACCCCACCCAGCGAGCGTTCGAGCTTTTCGATCTGTCGATCAATATCGAGATTTTCTTTTTTACTTAAGGCTGCGAAAGTTCCATCTTCTTTTTTCTTTTGAAGATCATGGAGTCGATCGATGGAGGCCTTGATGGTTTTGAAATTGGTAAGAGCCCCACCCAACCAGCGTTGGCTGACATAATACATGCCACAACGTTCGGCCTCCTGAGAGATAATGTCCTGGGCCTGTCTTTTGGTTCCGACAAAGAGAACATCGTGACCTTCTCCGACTCGTTGAGCCAGGAAGTTGAATGCTTCTTCTGCTAATGGGAGGGTTTTGGATAAATCGATGATGTGGATCCCGTTGCGTACCCCGTAAATATAGGGCTTCATTTTGGGATTCCAGCGTTTGGTCTGATGACCGAAGTGAGCTCCTGCTTCGAGCAGGTCTTTCATATCGAGTTGATACATGTTTTCTCCTTTTGGTTTAAGCCTCCGACCCGGCTTGAGGCGATCTGCCCAGGGCAGACACCGAGCCTCGTGCGCCATTTCGAATAAACAGCGCTCGGATCGTGCGGTTCATATTAAAAATCGGGTTGCAGCTATCATAGGCCAATCGCCGATTGCAATAAGGATTATCTTTTTTTCTGGTTTTTATCCCAAAGTCTCATTAAACCCCTAAAAAACGAGTGTTCTCGGTGATTTGCTCAATATCTTTCTGAGCCCAACCGACCAGTTTTCTCTGTAAGAATGGCTTCAATTTTTAAAGGATCATTATGCTGAACCCATCCAAAAATCAGTATCTTAAAAACCTGCCTTCTTCTGTGCTTTATTCTGTCTTACTACTTCTCATCTTTTTTATTTCTATTCCTGCTTTGTCTCAAACAACAAGTCCTACCCCACCCGAACCAACACAAAACGATTTTTCCTATTACAAAAAACATGGCCACACCGGCAAAGCCTGGAACGATTTAGTCAAAAAGGGCTTTGAGGCCTATGATCAGCAGGATTGTGAAAAAACCCTCGCCTTCCTTAAGCAGGCAAGCGCCGCCGGTTGTCACGATCCTATCATGATCTTCAAGCTGGCAACCTGTTCAGAGCTCACGGATAGCTATTATGTTGCCGCCCAATATTACAAACAGGCTGAGGATGCGCTCAAAACCCTTTCCAGTCCTCATCGCTACACCCGTGATTTTTATGAGGCCTACGGACGCACACTTTATCTCAACAAAAAACCTGATGAAGCCCTCCCCTATCTCATCAAAGCGGCTGAAGTAGGATCTCCTTCCTTCTTTCTCTATTATCTGCTGGGAAGTCTTTATGCCGGAAAACAGGATAATGCGACAGCCCTTCAATACTATAATAAGGCAATCCAGCAACCCATGGACGGAGCTCCTCCTACGCAGCTCGCTCAAGCTTACGGAGTAATTGGCAAATCCTATATCGAATTAAAAGATTGGGCGAAGGCGAAGCAATATCTCGATCTGGCCCTTAAGAATGCTCCCAATGATCCTGATCTCCAACAAGCTCGCTACAAAGTTGATGAATTTAAGCGTCAGGAAGATATTTTTAAGATGATTGAAAAGAATAAGAGTGGGGGAATTTAAGGGGAGAGGACAGAATCCAGAATTCAGAAGTCAGAATAAACCTTGAATTCAAATTTCTGGATTGACGCTTCGCTACGCTCTTCGCAAGACGGGTTTCTCATCTTTACGTTCCGCCAAAGGCGGACTAACGGCAAACGCAGTAGAGCGAGCAATCCAGGTATAGAATTCAGAAATCAGACCCTATAATCCCATTCAGGATTTTCTTTGACGGACAACCTCGTAGAGCAAAATCCCTGTCGCAACCGAAACATTGAGAGACGAAATCTTTGCATCCCGCATTGGAATCGAAATCAGAAAATCACACTTTTTTCGGATGAGCTCCCGAAGCCCAAAGCCCTCGCTACCCATCACCACTGCAACCTTTCCTTTTAAATCCTGCTGAAAGTAAAAAGGATGTCCCCCTGCTTCGGCTCCGTAAGTCCAAAACCCAGTTTCTTTCACTTCTTCCATCGCACGGGCCAGATTCTTAACAATCGCCACCGGCAAATGCTCCGCTGCACCCGCACTGGTTTTCAAAACAGCAGGACTGACCAGGGCAGAGCCGCGCTCTGGCAAGACGACTCCTTCTACTCCCGCGGAGTATGCCGTTCGCAAAATCGCTCCCAGATTTTGTGGATCTTGAACCTGGTCAAGAAGAAGTAAAAGCGAGGAAGATGTCGAGCGAGATTTTTCAAGCAGACTTTCAAACTCGGTGTAAACAAAAGGACTTGCTTTGAGGACGACCCCCTGATGCTGGGGCGAATCGCAGGCCTGCGAAAGCAGGTGTTTGTCTTTTTCAAGAACGGGCAGACGAAAGGTTTGAGCCAGATGAAGAATCTGGCGCAGCTCAGGGCTGGCATGGGTGCGATGAACCCAAAGCTCGAAGAATTCTCGACGGCGGGTTTGAAGGGCCTGAAGGATCGGCTGAATGCCGTAAAGATATTCTACGGCCATTAGCGCGCACTCCCCTTTAAAATTTCGCGCACTATTTTTTGAGGATCTCGGGCTTTCAGAATCGGACGACCAATTACCAGAAAATTCGATCCTTCTTTAATCGCCTGCTCCGGCGTGGCCGTGCGTTTTTGATCGCCCATCGCAGCGTCTCCCCATCGAATTCCCGGTGTAAGGATTTTCATTTGAGGGCCAACAAGTTTTCGGATGGAGGTAATTTCCTGAGGCGAGCAAATGATCCCATCGGCCCCACATTCTTTCGCAAGCCTTGCAAAACTTAAAACCTGATCGGGAATGGAAAGCGACGATCCCAAAAAAGACAGATCATCCATCGAGGTAAGCACGGTGACGACGAAAATTTTTGGAGCCTTCTTTTTAAAAGCCCGCCCCGATTTTTTAGCCGATTGAACCGCCGCCCGAATCATCTCCGGCCCGCCCATGGCATGAATACTTAAGATATCCACTCCCAGCGCAGTAGCCGACTCGACTGACTGGGCAACCGTATTGGGAATATCGTGGAATTTAAGATCGAGAAAGATTTTGAATTGATTTTCTTTCAGCCAGGAAATGACCTTGGGCCCTTCGCGGGTGAAAAGCCTTAAACCGACCTTGCAAAATGAAAGGGTATTTTTTAGCGGACGAAGAAATTTTTTAACCTGTGAAAGGTCTTCTAAATCGAGCGCAAGAATGAGGGAGTCTTTTTTCATTTTAAGAGCACTTCTATTTTATACGAACAATTTCAAACCAGCGGAATGATTTCTAATGGGTTCGGTAAAATAACAGAGGCTATCTGATGGGAGCCTTAAAGCTTTTCGTCCTGATGAATCCTTCGCGCTTCCTCTCCCGCCAAGGCCACATCTACTTTCCACATCTTTCCGGATTTTCGCTCTTTGAACTCGACCTTACCTTCGGCAAGGCCACGACCACCAATAATGATGCGATAAGGAATTCCCAAAAGATCGGCATCCTTGAATTTCACACCTGCACTTTCGGAACGATCGTCCATCAACACTTCAAATCCCTGGGAGTACAAATTTTGATAAAGTTTTTCGGCAACTTCCATGCTGGGTGCATCCGACACATTGAGAGGGATAATCTGGAAATGAAAAGGAGCGATGGCATAGGGCCAGACAATCCCGCCTGCATCATGATTTTGTTCAATCGCCGCTGCAGCACTTCGGCCTACGCCAATCCCGTAACATCCCATCACCATCAACCTTTCCTGACCGGAGGCATCACGGTAGCGGGCCTGAAAAGCCTCGGAATACTTCGTCCCCAAATAGAAAACCTGCCCAACTTCGATACCTCGCGTGCTTGTGACAGCCACTGCACATTTTGGACATTTTTTATCTTCACTCACCTTCTCGACGCTCGCCGCATACTCACATTGAGGACAGTAAAAAATTTCATCTTCACCGGAATCTGCGAGCACGTGAAACTCATGCGACAAGGTTCCACCAATCTCTCCCGTTCCTGCCTCGACAGGACGGAAACTCACCCCAAAACGTGAAAAGATTTTTTGGTAAGCTGCGTACATGCGCCAATAGGTCTGGATGGATGCCTCTTCATTCAGATCAAAACTGTAACAATCCTTCATGATAAACTCGCGTCCACGCATGAGACCAAAGCGCGGACGAATTTCATCACGAAACTTGGTTTGGATTTGAAAGAGTGAAAGAGGAAGTTGTCGGTAGGACTGAACTTCATTGCGGATCAGATCGGTAATCGCTTCTTCATGAGTGGGACCAAAGCAAAATTCACGTTCATGACGGTCTTTGAATCTTAACAGCTCTTTGCCGTAGACCTCCCAGCGTTTAGATTCGACCCAGAGTTCTTTGGGCATGACGATCGGCAGTAAAAGTTCTTGAGCCCCGGCTCGATTCATTTCTTGCCGGATAATATTTTCGATTTTTTGAATCACCCGCAAACCCAAGGGGAGATAGGTATAGACGCCTGCGGCCAGTTTACGGATCATTCCGGCACGCAGCATGAGTTGGTGACTGATGACTTCCGCGTCGGCCGGGGCCTCACGTAAGGTTGGAATAAGAAGATGTGAGAATCGCATAGGCGATTCTTATGAAGGCGGATTTTATAGAAGTCAATTCCTGGGGAGGTTTTGCAAAAAGGAAATTTGTAAATTGAGAAGTCTAAGCAGACTTACGAAGCCATTTTGCGCCTTAAATATTCACGCGGATCTGTAAAGACAGCTCCCATTCCCATCGAACGAACTGGCGTTGGGGTTTCATTCATTGAAGAATCTGCTTCGATCTCAGGCATCAAAGTATTTCTTAAAACAACCTCGCTCCCGTCGTTTCTTTTGGCCACAAAAGAAATTCCATCTTTAGGTTCTAGCGGAGCAATATTTTTGCGGGATTCAAACACGGCCTTCCTCCCCAGGAACAGATTCTAAAAACTTCACCCAAAAACATTATTTGCATTATTAGTGCCAAAAAAAATGGCATGGCTAAAAATAATAAAGAATACTTTTCAATGAGTTATGAGATTTTAATTTTTGACATTTTAAAATGAGAGGGATTTTTGGTGACAAAAAACCCCACCTTCTTTGAAAAGTGGGGTTAACAGAAGACAAATTCTGAAGATTGATACTTACGATATTTTTGTCATTTGGAATGAGTTCCCATTGGGGGCAACCGCCTCAGGCAGACTTAGCCTAGCCGAACCATGGACCTGTTCCCAAAAGGCGGAGCCCCAAAGTATTTATAAAAATTCTAACGTTGTAGGTCAACCACTGAGGGATTGCCACATTCCATTCGACTTCAAAAATCGCTCAAGTTGAATTATGAATTCACCTGGCTTTTGAATACGCGGACCATCATCAAAGTAGAAAACACCACAGCCAACAAAAGACTTCCAGCCTTTGGGGAAACATTCTCACCCCCCAGGGAGCAGCCGCTCGCACCTACTCCGGACAGCCCGTCATTTCCCGCGCCTCCCACAATCTGGGATAAATCACTCACTTCTGAACAGTTACTAATTCCTGAACAACCGGTGTTGGAATCGACAAAGATTTCTCCTCCTGAAGAACAGGTGACAACCCCAGAGGTCTGGGCCAAGCCAGGATTTGGAGTGGAGCTGGGAGGATTGCAGGGATTGATAGAGGAGCCTTCATCGAAATAGGAAAAAATGGGATTCACTTCGATACTATAGTTCCTGCCCACTTTTAATCCTTCGATCGTGTAATTACCGCAATTACCTTCACACCCACTGCTTGAAGCGGAGGTGGAGTAATGATTGGACGATTCAGATCCAGTAATAAAGGATAAGGCCTCTCCGGTGGGATCATTTACATCGCGGACAACAACTTCGGCGCAGGCAAGGCCATTGCCGTTCTTAAGAATTTGACCGTGGATGGTACAGGTGGAGGTTGAAAAATTTGCCTTCGGATAAAGCCTTGCCAACCCCACCATGTCATCACGGGCCAGCGTTGCCTGCGCTTCGCCATAAAGAAGGGGAAACATCGTGGGGGCATCTTCTTCATCGGCTCCAGAAAGGATGGAAGCCGTATAGGCGTTGTTTCCGGTCTGAGCCATATTCACCACACAAGGGTTGCTGGCTGCATTCGAATTGTCCGCATCATCGGTGATACACACATTGGTCTGGGTGTGATCCAGGCCCAGGGCGTGCCCCAACTCATGGACCATCACCGCCTTTAACTCCGCCGAGGTCAGAGAAATTCCCTGACAAACGCTCGTATCTACTGAGCCCTGCAAACAGGATCCGTTGATTATGGCCTCCATTCGGAGGATATGATCGTATCCATTGATGATAATTGGACCCGCAGCTCCCAAAAGGGTGGCCCGATTTCCTTCTCCGAATTCAGCTGAAACGATATCTCCATTGGCATCAAAGATGATCGGATTTTTACAAGTGCCTGCGCAACTTCCTGTACAGGCACAAATGCGAGAATCATCTTCACCGCTGATAGGATCAAGTCTCGAATCGATATAAGTATTGTAATTACAGACATTCACATCGACCCCGAGGGAAGAGCCTTTTGAAAAACTCACGTTCGCGGGTGGATCATTTAAAGAATTTGCCCAAACAGCCCAGGCATTAGTGATGATTTGAATTCCTTCGAGGTTGGAAGCCCCATTTAAGGTCGTATTGCTGACATAGGAATTACAAAAACTTGTGTGCTCGGTTTGATTGAATGAAGTTGGAGTACTATCAAAATCGTGGGCAGAAACATTATCGACCAAAGGTCCTGAGTCTGGGTTCCAGGTGAGAGGCGTCGTCGAAGTCAAATTCTGATGGATGAATGGAGTTCCGTTTGAATCGACATAGATAGCGCCGTAGCCCCAGCTTTTTTGGGGAGCAAGAAAAGCCAAACAAATGAAAGGAATGAAGAAGGTAAAGATTTTCTTAAGAATCGAGGACATGAAACCTCCGGTGGATAAATTGAAAATCGAGTGAATTGGATTCGGTATAATGCGATCGATTTAGTGATCGGTTTCATCCAGCAACTGCTTGAAATCTTCATAGATAATACCCGTCTGGGTGCTGGTGGAGGACTCATACTTTAGAAGTTTATACATCCGAGAGGTTTCGTTGAGAGGAGTTGAATTTAAAAGGTTCGAGTTGTTGTGTGCATTAAGAAGATATTCCTGACCGTTCACTTTTTGAACCCGATAAAGCCCCTGTTCTCCCCCGATCAGAAAATGCTCTCCGCGGATATTGGTCGTGACAAAAAGCACGACGGTTTCGTTTCGGGCGAAGGTGGGAGGCTGCATCCGCATCCCATAGCGCAGGTTGATCACCTTGCGTTGGGTGTCATCCGGAAAATGGAGTGTAAAAGATTGAGATGAGGGGGAAGTACCGCGCAAGACCTCCTGGACTTTAAAGCTGACTTCCAGGCCCCCTTCTTTATTTTCGATCTTATCGACTACCCCTTTGAAAGCAACAGACCCTGCAGTGCGAGCGGCTTTGGATAAAGAGGCTGCATCGAGATTGCGATAAGTTAACGCCTGAAGAGAGAAGGGAAATGAAAAACCGAAAAGAAAAGCCAGAAGGAGAAAGTTTTTTTTCATGCCAATGAAACTCCTATGCTGAAAGGTGGGTAATCGCTAAAATTATTTGATTTCGATCACTTTGCTGAACTCAGCTATAGAACAAATGGTTTTGGCAGGCCAAGGTATTTTCATTCTTGCACCCCCATTTTTTTTATGAGAAATCTGAAATCTCACACTTTTTTATCTGAGGCACCCCCATGATTCCATCCCCATCAAACGACAAACATCGCATCACAAAACGACTCACGCTCTTATTTGTCATGGCCGCAAGCGTCTTTATTCTCACCCTTTTTTTTAAAGGGGGCCTTGATTACTGCTCCCGCGCCTCTGTTCTCTCTCACAACGAAGATTCTTCCAGCTTTACTCGGGCAGATCTCACCACTCAGGCCCTCTATTACGTCAGCAAAAACTATTACGACCCGGCCCGCTTCAATCCTCATCAAATGCTTAAGGGAGGATTGATGGCCATGGCCCGATCGGTCCCAGAAATCGTTGTCGACTTTCCGGAAAATACCGCACGGATTGGCATCGCAGTAGAAAACGAAGAAAAGAAATTTACCCTTCCTGTCCTAAAAACCGATTTGGCACCTTTGGTTCCATTTCTTCAGGACGTCTACGCCTTCATCGAAAAGAACTATAAAGGAGAAACCGAGCATGCCGACATTGAACGCACCACCATCAATGGAATGCTTGAAACTCTAGATCCTCATTCTTCTCTTCTTCCTCCCAAAATCTTCAAAGAATTTCAGACCCAAACCGAAGGAGAGTTCGGCGGGTTGGGAATCGTCATTGGGCTAAAAGACGGGGACCTGACTGTCGTTTCACCTCTCGAAGGAACCCCAGCCTGGAAAGCAGGCATCAAGGCGAAAGACAAGATTCTGAAGATTAACACCGAAGCTACTGTGAATATGAATCTTAACGAGGCCGTGGAAAAACTGCGCGGGAAAGTTGGATCACAGGTCGTGCTTTCCATTTCCAGAGAAGGTGTTTCAGAGCCGTTTGAAGTGACACTCGCTCGTGCGATTATCAAAATCGACAGCATTCAATCGAAGCTGCTGACATCCAACGAAGGAGATGTTGGCTACATCAAGATCAAGAGTTTTCAGGAAGACACCTATCGAGAGCTCGTTCGTCATCTCCAAAAAATCAAAACCCAGTCAAAATCCTTTAAGGGACTTGTTCTCGATTTGAGAAATAATCCTGGAGGACTCCTCAGTCAGGCGATTCAGGTTTCTGATCTTTTTTTGAATCAAGGAGTCATTGTCTCTACTGTAGGAGCTGAAAATAAAGTTCGTGAGATCGAGGAAGCCAGAAGTTTAGGAACTGAAGCGAATTATCCAATTGTTGTTTTAATGAATGAATCGTCCGCTTCGGCTTCAGAAATTGTGGCCGGGGCCTTGCGCAACAACAATCGCGCCATCATTTTGGGGCAACAATCCTTCGGAAAAGGAAGTGTCCAAACTGTCTTTAAGCTACGCGACGATTCGGCTTTAAAACTGACAATTGCCGAATACCTCACTCCTGGAAATGAATCGATTCAGACCATAGGGATCACACCCGATATCCAGTTGATTGCATCCAGCGTCACCTCAAAAGCCGTCCATATTCTAGAAGCCAATGGATTTAGAGAAAAAGATCTCGAGAAACATCTCGACTCCAATCTGAATAAAGCCCGTAAATCCGTTTATCAGATCCGCTATTTCCAACCCAAGAAAGAATCGGCACCTCCTGAAAGCATGAAGGATAAAAATAAAGAAGATCGGGAAGAAGAACCCGAAGATTATTCCAATGAGCTCAAACTTGATCAGGATTATTATTCCCAGCTGGCCAAAAAAATCCTTCTCTCCAATCCCCCTGCTGAACGGGAGACGATGCTAAAGGCGCTAGAGCCCATTGCCAAAGTCTCCTCACAAGAAGAAGAACAGAAAATCATAGCGGCCTTAACTGAAATCGGAACCGACTGGTCTTACGGAAAAACCGCAGAAGCTCCACAAGCTCAGATTTCTTTTGGGATAGAAGGAAAAAATCCCGACCAGCCCCTTTTGGCAGGCCAGGAAGAAAAACTCACCCTCACTGTAAAAAATACCAGCAAAGGAGATTTCTACCGATTGATTGCCAAAACAGAATCTGAAAATCCGGTCTTTAAAAACCGTGAATTTGTCTTTGGACATTTGAGAAGCGGAGAAAGCAAATCATGGAGCACGACGGTGAAGATTCCTGAATTTGCCCTGTCTCGCGAAGACGAAATCAAATTCGTCTTTAAGGAAGCGAATGAGCAAATTCCAAACCCTTTTACGGCTACTCTGACCACACAACCCAAACCACGCCCGAGCTTTGCCTATTCCTATGAGTGGGAAGGGAACAGCCCTGCTCTTAAAAAGGGCTCGAAGGGAAATCTTTTGGTGAAGGTTACCAATCTAGGGCCGGGAAAGGCTAAGGAGGCCACGATCAATCTTAAAAATCTGGAAGGTGAAGGAATTTATATTTCCAAGGGTCGTGAGAAACTTGGAGAAATGGAGCCAGGGTCTACTCGAGTGGCCCACCTTGCTTTTCAGATTGAACCGAGTTTTGCAAAAAACAAAGCCAGCCTTGAAATTTCCATTCTTGATATCTCTGCCCAGGAAGGAATTAGTGAAAAAATTCATTTAAATCTGAAAGAGGGAACCAGCTCGGTTCCAACTGCCAAGCTACAAACACCGCCTCAAATTCAACTTACTGGAATCGACGGCGCCAAATCGAGCAAAATCAATCGTTTTTATGTCTCTGGCGTGGCAAGTTCCGACATCCCTTTAAAAGATGTGATGATCTTTGTTGGAGAAAATAAAGTTTATCTCAAATCTGCTAATTCGGATTCAAAACAGAAAATCCCCTTTTCGGCTCAGGTTCCCCTGGAAGATAAAAATAATCTCATCACCGTGATTGCGCGTGATCAGTATGAACTCTCCAATCATAAGAGTTTTTATATCCTTAAGAAATAATCAGGATCTAAACCTCTCATCTGACTTAGCATGCGCATCTTTCACGGCTCCAAACAGGCTCACGGTAAAATCAAACGCCCCGTCTTCTCGATGGGAAATTTTGATGGAGTTCATCTGGCCCATCAGAAAATGTTCGAGCTCACTCGCGCTCTTGCCCGGAAATACGAAGGTACTCCCTGCGTTTACACCTTCGAGCCGCATCCAGTGAAATTGCTCTCCCCTGCTTCTTCTCCTTCCCTGATCAATACCCTGGAGCAAAAAATCGAGCGGATCAAAGCATCGAAAATCGAAGCCCTGATTTTAGAGCCATTCACGAAAGACTTCGCTCACCTTGCCCCATTGGATTTTTTTAATCAGATCCTGTTGGATCGGCTTCATCCGGCAGCGCTGGTGGTAGGCTATGACTTCACCTTTGGTACCAAACGCTCAGGTACTGTCGAAACCCTGGAACAACTCTGCCAGGTGAACCGACTCCCTTATCAGATCCTAGAAGCTTTTTTAGTAGGAGATACCCTGGCGAGCTCCACTCAGATAAGGCAATTGGTTCAGCAAGGCGATGTTTCAGCAGCGGCTCAGTTGTTGGGATCTCCTTTTGAGCTGATCGGAAAAGTAGTGCGAGGCGAAGGCGTCGGAAAAACTCTGGGTTATCCGACCGCCAACATCAAGTTTGAAAATGAATTGATCCCGGAGACGGGGGTTTACGCAACGCAGATTCAGATAGGAAAACGCACTTACTCGAGTATTACGAACATAGGAAATCGACCGACCTTCAAAGGAAAACAACTGACCGTCGAAACTCATGTGTTTCATTTTCGCCAATCGATTTATCACCATAAGGTCCGTCTGAAATTTATCCGAAAGATTAGAAATGAAAGACGCTTCGATTCTCCTCAAGATTTAATCCATCAAATTCATAAAGATATTGAAGAAGCGAAAGAGTCTTTTAAAAAATAATATCTTCCCTGATTTTTTTACACCCAAGATGAACCTAATGAAATCCAAGAAAGCTTCAAACCTCTCCGCTCTTCACTTCGCCATCATCGGTGATCCTGTCGCTCACTCACTTTCGCCACACATGCATGAGGCGGCTTTTCGTGCGCTCAAACTTCCGCATCGCTATCTTAGAATTCCTCTCACAGCCAAACAGCTTCCATCCTTTTTCAAAAATCTTCGAAAGGATTCTTCTTTTCAAGGATTGAATGTCACTATCCCGCATAAAGAAAGGGTTCTGAAATATCTGGATGAGATTTCAGAGGATGCCGTAAAAATCGGGGCCGTGAATACGATTTTAAATGTGAATGGAGTTTTAAAAGGATTCAACACCGATGGTGCGGGCTATTTATGTTCACTTAAGAAAGAGACCGGATTTCGACTGGTAGGAAAAAATATTGTGATTCTCGGAGCGGGAGGAGCGGCAAGATCCATCCTGTTTGCACTCGCTCATGCCCGGGCAAAGTCCATCACGCTGGCAAACAGAAGTCTTGCCCGTGCTCAAAAACTGGTAAAAGAATTTCAAGCTTATTTTCCAAAAGCCGAGCTCAAGGCAGTCCCTCTCGATTCATCGACACTCGAAAAAATTTTTCCTACCACTCAGCTGCTGATCAACACCACCAGTGTGGGACTGCACGGCGAAGCATTCGAAGGACTTCCGCTGGATGCTCTTTCAAAATCGTCCATTGTTTCGGACATCGTCTACAATCCGAAGTGGACGCCTTTGCTCAAGGATGCAAAAAAACAAAAACTCAAAATCCATTTTGGATTGGGAATGCTTTTGTATCAGGGGGCTCTGGCGTTTGAGATCTGGACTCAGAAAAAAGCGCCGATCGATATCATGCGACGGGCCTTGATAAGAAATTTACCCAAATGAGGATGAACGACACGCAGAAAGCATAGCAGACCTCCACCTCAACTCCTCTGAGTTGCTGAATTCCAAACTACTTTTCCACTCACCATCCCAAACTCAATCGCACGCGCTTCTAAAATATTTTCAAACAAATCGCTTTTGGGATCTACAATCGGCACGGCAATGAGATTCGCTTTTTTCCCAGGCTCAAGACTTCCCACCTCCCGATCTATCCCAAACAATCTTGCCCCTTCAAGAGTTGCGAATGAGAAAATCTGCTGAGGAGTTAATTGCGGCTCCGTCTCCTGAAGCAGTCGCATCTCGCTTAGCATCGAAAGCTCTGCATTGCTTGCCAGACTATCCGTCCCCAAGCCGACTCGAATTCCTGATTTTAATATTTTGGACCAGGGAAAGTTTTGATGTTTAAAAAAACAATGACTTCCCGGGCAGTGAACAAGCCCAACCCTTTTTTTGGCCAGAAAATCGATTTCACTTTCGGTCAAATAATTCCCATGGATTAAAACCGTATGCTCATTCAAAACACCGTGCGCCTCCAACCACTCGATCGGAGAGAGTGCGGAAAAAATCCCTTCTCCTCCGCGCTCCCGCACATATTCAGCAAGTGGGCCCCGATGCTTTCTGAAAAATTCATTCTCATCACCGGATTCCAGACAATGAACGGACAAATATGAATCGGAGGATCGGGAGGCAAAAATTTTCTGAAGAGTTTGAGGATGTACAGCGTACAGCGAATGCGGCGAAATGAAACTTGCTCGATTCTTTTTCTTCTCCAAAGCCTGGGAAAAACTCTCATTGGCTCGTTTTTGATCTGACCCCAAAACTTCCCAGACTGGAATTCGATCGAAGGGAGTCTCAAACACAGGAGTGTTTGGATGTGTGTGATCGATGACCGTCGTTGATCCTCCACGTATCAAATAATCCGTGGCAACCTTAAGCGCATGAGAGACTTCGTCAGCAGACAGTTTTTCACTGAGAGCACTCACTTGCATCACCCATTGAGTAAAACTCAGACCAGGAGTCGTTTGTTGATAAAGAGCAGAGTGCTCGAGATGACAATGCGCATTGATAAGACCCGGAAGGAGGATGGAATTTGGAAGAGCATGAACGGATGGTGGATTGGGAAGCTTAGGCTCACCCGATCCCATCGCAACAATCCGATCGTCTTCGATCTGAATCCACCCGTTTTGAAGAATGGATGTAGGGGATTGAATGATCCAGGGAGCGGTGAGGAACATAGAAAGACTCATCTGAGGGAGAGACTAAATGACAAAGTATTCGCTGAGGCATGACCCTCAAGGTTTTCTATCAAACAGATTTAGGAAATAAAATCAGAGGTTGATGGGCCTATCCAACCAGAAGCTTCGGAATCTCTAAAATCGGCCGCTGAATTGGCTCAATCCCCGCCTCCCGCACCCAACCCAACACATTCTCAACCTTACTCTCAATCTTCGCACCCGCCAGCTGCGTCACCTGATCTTCAAGGGGAATATCAAAATCCTGGGCTCCCCATTTAAGGGCCAAAGGCCCTTGTTGGTTTTGTGTGAGAAAAGAAGCACGCAGGATGGGAATGTTGTGCAGAAACAAACGGCTGATCGCAACGGCCTTCAAATACTCATCGTTACTCACCCGCTCACCACCTAAGGCCGTGTGATCGGATTGATAGGTCCACAAAAGAAAACTCGCAAAACCTCCGGTTTTATCCTGAAGCTTTCTCACGTGCTCCAAATGCTCAAGACGATCTTCCCAGCTCTCTCCAAAACCAATCACCATCGTCGCCGTCGTGCCGTAACCCAAACGCTGGGCGAGTTCCATTCCGGAAAGATAATCCTCAACCAAATATTTTCTGGGAGAGAGTTTTTTGCGCCAGGCATCGGTGAGAATTTCAGCGCCTCCACCGGGAATCCAGCGCAGGCCCGCTTTTTTAAGAGTGACGAGGGCCTCTTCAAGCGAAATACGCGAGCTGCGTGCAATAAAAATTACTTCGACGATGGTAGGACCATAGATCTCAATGGAATCTCCATACCGCTCGCGAACGGCACGGAAGAGATTTTCATAATGATCGATCTTTAATTTTGGATGAAAACCGCCTTCCATCGCGACGACAGACCCACCAGCGGATTTGAGCTCATCGATCTTTTGAAAGATCTCTTCATGAGTTAAGACATAGCCTTCCGGATGATTTGGGCGACGGTAAAACGCACAGTAGCTACAATCTGCCACGCAAACATTTGTATAACTGACAATACGCATGACGATGTAGCTCGCTTGGCCATCGGGATAGAATTGGCAGCGTTTTTCGTGGGCAAGGAGGCGTAAACGCTCAGAATCTTTCCGGAGGAGATCTAAGGCAGTGTTAGAGGTAAGTGGATGAGTCATGCAAAAAACTGAATGTAAAATTGGATCCAGGAAATCATGGATCACATCAAATGCAAATTAGAATATTTCGCAATCAAACGTTTTGTTTCTCCATTTTCAAACACCACCATCAGCTTGCGAGCGTCCTGATTTCCTTCGCAGCCGCGAATGGTGCCAACCCCAAAAACCGGATGTTTGACCTTGCGTCCCACCCAATAAGGATTGTCAGGGGTGTTGACCTGAACCGTCACTTTTCCTGTCTCGAAAGGCAGAGGAGAAAAATTCGGAATGGATCCCGTTACACGTCCTTCTTCGCGATGCTCCTTCAGGGTGGGCGGGATGTCATCTAAAAAGCGGGATGCGATATTCCACTGCTCATTACCGTAAATACTACGCTGGCGGGCGTGGGTTAGAAAAAGTTTTTTGCAAGCGCGAGTAATGCCCACGTACATGAGGCGGCGTTCTTCATCCATTTCTTCAGGAGTATCGAGAGAGCGGGTGTGAGGGAACAAACCTTCTTCGAGGCCCATCAGAAAAACATAATTATATTCCAGCCCTTTTGCCATATGCAGGGTCATCAAAGGAAGCATGCCGCGTTCATCAGTCAGCTTATCGACATCGCTCGCCAGACTGATTTGATCTAAAAATCCGCCCAGCGTCGGCTCGGATGTGGAATGTTCATAATCAGAAACTACCGTAATGAGCTCTTCAAGGTTTTCAATGCGGTCTTGGGCTTCGGTTGTTTTCTCGTTCTTAAGCTCCTGCAAATAACCGGTGTCTTCGAGCACCTGACGCGTCGCCTGCGAAAGCTTCTCTTGCTGAAACAAGGTTTGGAAGCGCTCGATCATATGAATAAACTTTTTAATCTCGATGAGTGCCTTTCCACTTAACCCCGCTTCGGAGGCACATTTTAAGGCCTCAAAAAAACTCATCCCTTTTTGAAGAGCCCATTGATCGATTTTTTCCACACTCGTTTTTCCAATGCCACGAGCGGGGACGTTGATAATTCGTTTGAGACAAACTCCATTGGCCGGATTTGCAATCACCTGCAAATAAGCGAGCAGATCTTTAATTTCCATTCGGTCATAGAAACGAGTCCCGCCAATAATCACATAAGGGATGTTCGCCTTTCGAAGCTCATCTTCGATCACACGCGACTGGGCGTTGGTCCGATAAAAAATCGCGCATTCATTCCAGGGAAGATTTTTTTCTTTCATCAAACGCTCGATCTCGCGCACGACAAAGAGGGCCTCACCCTTTTCTGTTTTAGCCGTAAAGTGGACTATTTTTTCGCCTTCTTCATTTTCGGTCCAGAGCTCTTTAGGTTTTCGCTCTTCGATATGTCGCACAACCTCACTGGCCGCCTTGAGAATCGTTTGGGTAGAACGGTAGTTCTGCTCCAGCTTGATGACCTGTGCGGAAGGAAAATCCAGTTCAAAATCGAGGATGTTTCTTAAATCAGCTCCTCTCCAGCGATAGATGGACTGATCATCATCACCTACAACACATAGGTTTTGGTGGGCCTGTGATAGAAGTTTGATGAGGCGGTATTGAGCGTGGTTGGTATCCTGATACTCATCGACCAAAAGGTAACGGAAACGCTGCTGATACTCTTTTAATAGCTCTGGATGTTTTTCGAAAAGAAGAACTGGCAAGAGGATGAGATCTCCAAAGTCGACGGAGTTATTTCGCCGTAAAGCCTCGGTGTACCAACTGTAAAGGAGAGCGACTTTCTCTGAAAAAAAATCATCGGCCTGCAGCGCAAAGGCATCGGCTGTGACCAGCTCATTTTTCGCCTGATGAATTCTTGCAGCGATGGCCTTTGGATTAAAAACTTTAGGATTGATCTGCAAGGCTTCCAGCCCTTCTTTCAAAAGACTCAGCTGCTCGCCATCATCGAGAATGGTAAAAAAAGGGCCCAATCCAATTTTTTCAGGACAACGCCTGAGGATTTTTAAGCCAGCGGAGTGAAAGGTGGAAATCCAGACATCATCAGCACGCCCTCCGAGAAGACGATGAATTCTCTCTTTCATTTCTCCAGCGGCTTTGTTGGTAAAAGTGACTGCAAAGATATTCCACGGGCTGACACCGTGTTCCTGAATAAGGTGGGTGATACGATGGGTTAAAACCCGCGTTTTACCAGAACCCGCACCCGCAAAAATCAAAAGAGGGCCATCGGTATGTAGCACGGCTTCGCGCTGGGCGGGGTTGAGGTGGTTCAGAAGACTATCAGTCACAGATCATTCCTTTTAAAATCTATTGATAAAGCTCATCATGACTTCCGATATCTAGTAAGGTGATTTCTTTCTCGGAAATCCGGATCGTTAATGTCATTCGGTAACTATAATTGATACTCACTGAATAAAGCCCTTTAAGTTTTCCACGGAGGGGATGCAGTCGTAAGGAAGGCAAAAAAGGATCATTTTCCAACTCGCGTAAAACCTGAACGAGTTTTTTTTTAAGTTCGGGATGGGTTTGCTTAAAACGTTCCACGCGCCTCTCGAAATGTCGGGTTGTGAGAAGTTGGTATTTCAAGCTTCAAGCCCCAATTCTTCGATTAAACTTTGAACGTTTTTATGGCGCTTTACGCGCCCAGCTTTTACATCTTCGAGAGAGGATTTGATCCGTGAAAGATAAAACTCTTCCTCTGCTTCAACCAGCTCTCGATAACGTTCTTCCGTTAACACCACATACTTGGGGGTATTATTTTTGATCACATGAACTGCCCCATTTTCTAGAAGCTTATCAAGCGCACTAATACCCCGTCGTTTAATTTGATGATCTGAAAAGGCAAGCAAAAAAAAACACCATTTTAAACTATTATCGATTTTAGAGGGCGCGAAA
>JBPOIC010000055.1:0-3245 GCA_052034865.1 Myxococcota bacterium
GAAAAACGTTCAGGCGCTTAAGTCCCCGCTCGGCAATATCTCCACGAATCGCTTTTTTGTTCAGCATCTGATTCAGATCGACCACAAATTTTTCGCCATAAAGCATTTCTCCCCAATCGACGATCCGGTTGATCCGTTCTAATTGCTCCATATCGTATTGAATGCGGTCCAGAAAAACCGTGTTTAAAACACGCCCCATCACCTGTCCCAACGAAGGCGATTTTCCGAGCTCTCCGTGAAAGGGAGTTTTCTCTCCAGGCTGTGCACGATGGTTGAGGCCAATCACGAAAATCGAATCGGCTCCAAGATGAATGGCGGGAGATAAAGGTGTGTTTAGCCTTAAGCCTCCATCCGTGTAGGCAATTCCATTGACCAGGACGGTAGGAAAAACAATGGGAATGGCAGCAGACGCCGCGGCGTGCTCGGCGTGAATGGGGGTGTAATGAATGATGGCGTCACCGGAATACTGGATGGATGGATTCTTATCTATGAACAGTTCGACCCGTCCGGTAAAAACATTGGTCGCCACAATCGAGACGGCCTGGGTGAGGCGATCGCGGATATTGCGTGAGATCTGATCCCACGGAAGATGCTTTTGAAGATAGGGAAGAAAAGGAGCTGTATCCAAAAAACCCGGAAAGTGAGCGTTGCCTTTTCCTGCGCCTCTGATGAGTTTAGTGACTAGACCCACACCACTGGTAGAAAGGAAGCGGGCGAGAGCGGTTAAGTTTCGACGATAAATATTTTCCTCGCGAACTTCTTCCCAAAGTTTTCTAATTTTTTCTCCCTGAAGTTTCGCATTGTGCGCATAAGCGGCCATCACACAGGTGTTGAGGCCACCGACCGAGGCCCCGCAATGGATATCGAACTGGCGGGATCGAACGGAGGCGGGAAGCATTGTTCGAATATAATGAAGAACTCCAGCTTCGTAGGCCCCACGCGCTCCACCACCAGAAAGCACTAACGCCAGGCGCTTGGAATTCGCTCGCATCATCTTTGTATTATCTCCGAGTTTTAAATCCAATCACCAGTTCTTTTCTGTTTTATGGTAACGCGAACGGTCATCCTGAAAAGACTTTTGAAAAATAACTTTTCATTTCTGATTTATGCACGATACAATTTTGTTTAGTTCAATTTTCACACCGATTCAAAATTTGTTCGCCATCAGTCCTTCCTGACCGATCACTTTTGACTGATCGCAAATCCTAAAATCACGCTGTTATTCCGTTCGAGGCAGAGCCTATGGGACGAATTGCACTGGTACTTTCCGGAGGAGGGGCTCGTGGAGCCTACGAAGCAGGGGTGATGCACTATATCCGCACGGGCCTTCCCAAACCTCTCATTTCCAAAAATTTTGATATTCATTGCGGCACCTCGGCCGGAGCGATCAATAGCGCCGCCCTGGTGGCGTTCGCAGAGAATCCGGCTCAACAGGCAGACCTCAAGGATATCTGGCTGGAGCTTAAACAGGACAATGTTTACCGACGGGATTTTTCGGCCACGACCCGCTTTTTAACCAACACAGTAGCGGGGGTTTTTAGAAATATCACCACATTCGACCCACTCGGATTGGGAAATAAAAAAGGCCCTCACTTTAATGCCTTTCTCGATACTGCTCCCCTTTGGGATTACTTAAAGAGCAAAGTCCCTTGGCATCAGATTGAGAAAAACATTCATGAAGGAAGTGTCGATGCCCTGGCGATTGCGGCCACCAATACGCGGAGTGGTCGGGGAGAGCTTTTTCTTTCGAAAAAAAACGAGATTCAATATACGGGCGACTACCGCGTTCATGATGTAGAATTTCAGCTTGAACATATTATGGCCTCTGCTGCCATTCCTCTTGTTTTTCCTACCGTCAAAGTTGGCAAGACCTATTACACCGACGGAAGCCTGCGGCTGTTTACTCCGATGTCGCCCGCCATTCAGCTGGGAGCGGATCGTATTGTGATCACCGATCTCAGACACCGGGCAACGCCCGAAGAAATCAAAAATTATGATAGCCAGCAGATGACCAAACCACCCTCGTTTGCCGAGCTCATGGGACGGCTCATGAATCACATCTTTTTGGATCGGGTCCAGTACGATATGGATCAGCTCGAAAGGATCAACCGGGTGATCGAGTGGAGCGAGCGGGTGTATGGAAAAAACTATCTGGAGAAAATCAACAAGATGCTTTTTGAAAACAAGATCAAAGGGGATGTCGCCAATCGCGGGCTGAAAAAAATCCGCGCCGTAGAAATTTCTCCTTCGGAGTTTATCAGTGAAATCTTTGGCAGGTGGTTTCAGAAAATGAGTAAAAAGACTTTTCAGTTTTCTCCACTCGAAAAGCTTTTGTTACGCGTGCTGGATGTCGATGCGCCCGCCTCGGTTGAGTTGTTGAGTTATCTGATCTTCGCCAAAGAATACATTAAAGATCTCATTGATCTGGGCTACGAAGATGCTAAACGCCAGCGGCATCGTCTGATTGAAATTATGTCGGCAGAATAGAATTTTCTTCCCTTCCATCTTTCATCCAACGCTGAAGATCTCACTTCGTCAAAGCCCATTCCTATAAACAATATTTTTATAACTGCTTTCCAGCGGGTCAATGGAGTCAGCCTGCAGTCAAAGTAGAAACACATAATAAAAAGGCGTCCGCCAGTGGGGACGCCTTTTTTTATAACCGATTGTGTTTTTCGGATTAACCTCTCAGAAGTGTCAGGGCAACTTCGGGGAGTCCGTTTGCTTTTGAAAGAACCTGGACACCAGCCTGTTGCAACACTTGCAGAGCGGTGAGATCCGCAGTTTCTTTTGCGACGTCCGCGTTACGGATGGTACTTTCTGCCTGGGAAAGATTTTCTTTTCTGGCAGCAAGTTCTTTTAAAGCGGATTCGAAACGGTTTGTTTTGGAACCGATTTCGGTACGTCGGCTCTGAAGCTGACGGATAACGTTATCCATAATATTAATACCGGTCTGTGCATTCGAAGACGAGCTCACGCTTAAGTTACTCAACGTGGTTCCGGAGGTGGTGATGCCGACAGTGGCCGATGATCCGATGATGGTAGCCGAATCGACCAGGGTAAAGGCAGAGTCGGAAACAAGTTTTAATTTTCCACGCATGATTGAGGCGCTGGAAGTACCCGAGGTGTTGGTCGTAAATCCCAATTCCGAGGTGTCCGTTGAGTCGTGTGAGGAGATCAGAAGGTCGATGTTTCTTCCGTCGCTTGCCGTTAAGACGATCTTGTCATTTGCAGAGTCGAGAGAT
>JBPOIC010000003.1:0-73874 GCA_052034865.1 Myxococcota bacterium
CCACGCATGCAAATGCACGGCGTGCGGTCGTGCGCGTGTGCGAGCAAATGGTGGAAGGTGTCGTTTCGATTTACAAAAGCGCGACCGACTTCACCCATGCGAAACTGTTAGCCCTCAAACACACGATCGATATTTTCGCAGATTCTTTCCAGCCCGCTCACGCTCTCGCTTTGGCGGGTGGAGTGGGAGCTCCTACAGAAGATGCTGGAATTTTGATGATGGAGGGAAATGGAAATGTTGGTGGGGTTTCAGGTCAAAATCAAAAAGTACGTGTCTTTGATTTGGCCTTAGGCAAACATGAAAATCTTCTTTCTGGTTTTGTCGGAACCGCCGAAGAGCTCACGAGAAAAACTGCAGCCGAGGTATCTAAATATATTGAAGGAAAAAAGAAGACGAAGAAAGCAACACAACCTTCTGATGTAGTGGTTCTGGCTGTAATTCGAAGATCACTTGCCGATATTGGCCTTTCTCTCAAGGGAGAAGAAAATACAATCTTTGAGACTCAGAAAGAAATGGCGGCTGAAGAAGCCAGGATGGCGGGTGAAGTTAACTATGTCCCTAAAGCAGGCGACGAGAAGTTTATCCAAGAAAGCCTTGCAAGTTATGACTCTACCCCGCTCGGTAGCGGGGCCCTTAGCGAAGCTGCCGATAGTGCTTTCAAAAGCGCACTTCTTGAAATCGCCCCAGACCGTAGTAATTTTCCGGAGATTAAAAGGAGACTTCTTCGAATCATTCGCACCGATTATTTTCTGAAATTTCGAGCAGAGGGGGGCGTTGTCTGCCTAAGACGATTGGATGATTTTCTTTCAATTCTCGAAAGAAATGGTTCGGTAGACCCTTGGTGGGCAAATTACCTGAAAGAGAACCCTGCAAATGTCAGACAGGTGATGTTTAAGTTGGAAAGAAAACACCAGGAAAATGAAGATGGCTACAATTTCCTGGTAAACAACACCTATATTCTTGAAGCCGCCATGAGTTTGCCCGATGAGTCTTTGGCTAATGAAGGAGGTCAGTTACTTTGGCTACTTCCGGATCGTTTAATCGATCGTCTTTCAATCAGCCCCAAAGGTCATCCGACCGTTACCGCCCAAATTACTTTCGATCGCAGCACGCCTGAAGAAATTGTCGAATTAAGAAAACAGGACCAATGGCCCGAGGTGATTTCCAGAACTACCGTCGAAGGTGTTCATGGAAATGATTCTCATCCCTTCGAGGTTTGGGCCCATGATGCCAGACTTCATAGACCACTGCTAAATACTTATTCCCCTGAATTTAGAAAGAACCTTTATCTTATTGCCCAAGCCTTTCATGAAACCTTGGGGAAATTACCTGAAAATTTAAAACCCCTTGTTGAGGCTTTTGATGCTCAGAAATATCTAGAACACATTGTTGAAGGAGGTTGTTTCAGAAAGCCCGATCTTTTAACCAAAACGACAGAGGAAGGGCCTTATGGAAATTCTTCATACCAGGATGCGTTTCTTAAATTATTTCAGTTTCTAGACCATTTATTCCCTCTGCATTTCGTTGCGCAAGACAACGCAACTGCAGCGGCTTATTTTTTCAAGGATTTAACCGAGGCAATACCGACCGACTCACCTCACCGAGAAGAAACCCTGAATGCCTTTAAAGATGCATGTCCGTCTGATTGGGTTGAAGTTGAAGCGGCTGTTTTAAAACTTACTTCGCCCCATCTATCCCTCTGGAAGAAATATTTTGGAAGAGATGAGCAAAAGCCTTTGCATGATGCATTAACAGCGGCTGCAGCAAAACTGGATTCTGGTTCTTTAGACATACCCGAGAATCGCTCCCAATTTATTGCAGGTTTTGTAGGAGAGCTGATTCGAAAGGTTTACGACTCCGCGTCACCTGGAAGAGAATATCCTAATACGATATTCTATAATCTGAATTCTATCTTCGAAATTCTCACCATGGTTGTTTCAGAAGGCACAACCGAATCTTCTGTATTTCATCAATTTGAAACCCATCTGGACACATCGCTGTACCCGCCACCCGAATCCTCAGTAGACTCGAGTGCTTCCTTTATTAATCCTGATCGAATCATTAACCTTATTCGGGAACATTTGAGCGTTAATGAAGAAACACTGACAAAAATAAACCGCCTCTTTTCGCTGCGGACAGGACCTATCTCTGCAACATCACCAACTTCAGAGCCTGGACACGAAATTGCATTTCGAGAGGGTTTTGGTTTCAAAATTATACCTGTTTCAGGTTCTAGAGGCTTCACCCTTCTTGAGCCTCTTTTGGGAATCGTCGGCATCAGCAGTGTTGCTGCGGGTATAAAAGCCCTCGGCAGTCACTCCTTTTCGATGAGTGATCTCATCGCCTCGGCGGCGGGATCCGTCTCTCTCCATGATTCTGTAAAACTGGTTGCAGGTGTTGCACTCACGGGTGTGGTCGCGATGGCGTTTTGGGAGAAGGGGATTTTTGGAGGGTTAAGGGAAGTAGCTGCAGATGCAGCAAGGAAAGTTTTTAGTGCTGCAATCAAAGCGGCTGAGGCTATTCACGCTGCGAGTACAGGAGACACAAAAAGAGTTGTGACTTTAGAAGAGCTTCTTGCCCAACAACCCGCAAATGAGACTGAGGTGTTTTGTACTTGGGATAATACTCCTTACTTTGTGGTGACATCAGCAAAACGTCACACCAATTTTCCAGACACTCTTGTTAACGGAAAAACGAAAGGATGGAGTCGAGAAGATCAAAAATATCTGGAGATGGAAATTACCCTGGTAACGAAAAAGCCGGAAGGAATCGAAAATTATTTCAAATCTGAAGCTTTGGATGAAGTTGATGCTTTTCTGCCTCGTTTCGCGCTGATGTTTATAGATCGAGATCTGCGTGACCCTGTCTTCACATCCTTTTACACGGCCGCCAAAAATGTAGGGCTTCTCACTCAAAAGGGAACAACCCATTTAAAACTGGTAGTAGATCGCGATACCGAAACAATCCTCGAAATTTCCTGCGAGGAACTTCCTCAAAATCAAAACAAGTTCACCGCCAGAGGCTTCCGAAAAAACGACCGCGGCTTCGCTCTCTTCGAACCGATGGCCGTCACCGCCACAGCGGTTGGAATTTTTGCCCTGCTGAAACACTCGCCCGATTTCGCCTCGGCCCTGGCGCATCGGGTGTCGGAGGGCATCCAACCAATAAGCGAAGCCCTGGCCCAGGCCTTTTTATTGGCCCACGATCTCGCGTCTCAGGCCGCTCACGTCGCATACACGATGGGTCAGGCCGCGCTGGAAGTGATCGCCACGTCCATCGCCGCCGCCGCGAAGGGAAATGTTTTTTTCACGATGGGAAATGTACAGGAGGCAACAGGGGCCACGATTGATTTAGATTGGGATTCGACTACAGCGCCTGCAGTACCTGTAAGAAACGAGAGACTTTCAAAGACAAATTCTCGCCGGATTGATTCTCAGAGCTATTGTGATTTCTGGAGCTGCATGAGTGTCGAGACGGTTTCTTCTGACATCCCACCTCAACGAATACGACTCGAAGCGGTTCTCACAGATCATTCTCGAATGCAACTCGGTCTGAGAAGTACCTCCCCTAATCGTGATCCAAAATTTAGGAGACAAGCTCTCCAACTGTGGGGCCACTTGCGTAGCGCCGTCCTCAATCGTCATTCTCCTGCTCATCCCTTTTTTGAAGCCGTTCAAATCGAAGTTGAAAGACTGAATTCTGAGGGCAAATCCTTCGATACTGTTGAGATGGTTTATGACGTGTCTCATCAGAAACCACCCTTTGTAAGATTTACGAATGGGACTGTACTGGTTGCTCAGGTGGATTTTTCGGAGGTTCAGACTGAACGACGAGTCTACATAGATCAACCTCATGTCGTTGCAGAAGTGCATCCCAATGCAGCACGTATAGAAGAAGGTGTAGAAGAAACACCTCCTGAAAGCGGAGTTATCCGACGACCTGGAACGCTTGGAGCGATCATTCCCTTTGGCCTTTTTGAGGGATCAGACGCACACGCCCTCGGCCTGCGCACGATGTTTGGGGAGGATACGGTTGTAGAGAAAGTCCGAGTTTGGGTGTTTAAACATGGGGCACAATTGGGAGAATCCGCCCTTCGTCATCCTTATCTTGCCGGAGCTATTGTTGGATTAGTTTCTTCAATCTTATTTTGGTATGTGTTGCGTCGGGATTTAGAAGTGGATGCTGATACTGAGCAACCAAAACCTGCTAATAAAACACCACAACCTGGTTTGAAAAACACTGGCCCTGTTGGAATTAATAACGAAATTGTTGAAGGCAATGTTGAGCAAGTGCTCAAAGATTTTTATCTGCATCCTGAACACTGGAACAACCGGCCTATTTCCGAAATCTTCTGGCGTTTTCAAGACAAAGTACTGGGGACTCGAGCTGTCTTAACTAAAACAGTGGAAGTGCCCGTTCTAGTTTTGGATATTTTAGGATCTGAAATCCCAAGTAAAAAAATTGCCCTCACTGCACTTGTCGTTGGTGAGGCTTCAAGAGGTCCTTTATTTAGCTACGAAACAGCCTTTGGGTCAGAACCTACGGTAGACAAGCTCCATCAATACCTGGATTGCACGACTGCAAACAGCAAGCCCCCGTGGAACCTTTATCAAGCGTACGCCGAAAATGAGGGGCTTTTTAAATCCGCCGCACCCCTTGAAGTAACTCTCATTCTCGATTCCAATGGAAAGGTGTTTTCCATTCACCTGCCAGAGAAAAATCAAACATTTAAAATCAAAGGTTTTGAAGAAGCTGGCTCCGACGATTTACCGCCTAGACCCTCAGGATCATCCCCAAGAAGTTCGGGAATTTTTCCTGCAGGATTTTTTGCTGAGGAATATGAGCTTCCAGTTAAAGAGACTCAAGATCCTAAAAACCCCGAACGCGGCTTCATCACCCTCGCTCCACTGGTTTCTTTAGCCGCGCTTACCGGCGCATTTTTACTCGCGCGCGCAAACCCACAGCTCGCAGCGGATGTGATCCACACCACTAAAGATTTTACTCTCGGGGCAATTCAGGATCTGGTGAGTGCGTATGACAGCGCCACCCAGGCCGCGACAACGCTGTATCACAGCGCGGCCGAAATGCTCGCCGCCCTTGCCGCCCTGGCGAAAGGAAAGATGATTGTGGGAATAGGGATAACGACAGGTGCAGCTTCTGATGAATCCATTAAAGTGGATGGCCTCACCTACACCCCCAAGCATACTGAAACAGATGAAATTTTTTGGAATGGGAGAAAGATCATCCTCGAAGCTGTTTGGATGGGTTACGCTAATACTCCTATAAGTTTTAACGATGAAGCAAGAGCGCTCTTAGGCGTGGGAAAACTCAAACTCTTTGTTCAGGCCTTTCTAAATGCGCCAACACCACCCAAGGCAGCTGATTTTAAAATGAGTGGAAATGTTGCGGATTTTGTTGCCAAATATTTGAAAGGTTCTCTTCTGCTGTACGCTGCTGCATTAAATGAGGATTTTACCATCCGTGCCTACCTGCTGCCCGGCGATGCGCAAACCGGAGGGGTTCATTCCATTAATCTTTTAGGGAGACTTCGGGTTACCCAACCCACGTTTGAGGGAGAGGATATTACTTTGGATAATGTCCCTCCCCCCTCTACACAACCTGCACGACCTCTTTTACCTGTAACTCAACCACCTTGTGTCAAAACGACAGACATTACTCTTAATTTGGGTCTTGGCGATTTTGTGAAGGTACGCATTGCGTGGGAAGGAGAACAGCTCCCGGACACAAAAAAACAAAAAATCTTGAAACAAATTGAGCAACTCATCCTACATAATAATATACCGACCGATCTTCGAGGAGATGCGGTTGATCATATTCTCCATTGTAAAGGTGCAGATCGAATTTACAAAAATCCCAAGGGTATAAGTGTCTCATGTGAAATTGCCGTCGATGATAAAGACTGCACACTGACAAGATTTCAGATTTTTGATAGGAATCAGGAAATAGTTCGATTACCTCTCCCTAATCTTCCCAACCCAAGCTTAGAGCTACAAACTGTAACCAATAACTTTCTTCTCGGTGACGGTAGGTATGGAGTTCTTTCAGTTGTATGGGAAAATATACCGAGGTTTATCCGTGAAGGTGATCTCGTAAATTTCTTGGTTTCGTGTCGGACACAATTGGACAAAGCTTTGCTTGTCATTCCCTCAACACCGGACTCTGTTCCAAGACTCATTGCTCAACAATTAGGCCCGAATCAAACGGCTGAACTTTGTGCCTGTTTGGATTTTGATCCGGATACCGCTCAAATGAGAATTATTGGATATAAGGTTTATAGGTTAGATGTTTTCTACCCTTGGGACGATAAGAGCGTTCTGATTAGAAAACTGCTTTTTGACTCCAGAAATCCCTCGTTTACACAAACAAGTCGTGTCGCCTTTCAGTTGAATGAAAGCACTTATTCGCACACTGCTGCTGTTCAATCTAATCTCGGACAATGGACCGTAAATCTGGTTCTTGTGGAAAGCCCCGCAGAGACCTCATCCCCCTTGAGCGATCCTGCTGCTGAAATTGCCGGGTATATTTCCGCTGCAAGACGGCTCATAAAACATGGAAATGGCCCTTTAGAAGATAACGAACCAAAATTAGTATTTTTAAATTCCACAGACGCAAACGTCGCTCAATTCATACACCCCCAATTCAACCTCACTTTACCACCCTTCAGCATCGATGGTAATAGGACCGTCCTCTCTTATAATACTGAAGATGCTGGTTTTGCCACATGGCTTCCTTCGGATCCTCAGGGCGAAAGTTACAATGAAGTCACGTTTTATATAGGAAGGGATGGGGTGGTGCACGCCATTCAAACTACTCAGAACCTCGGAAGTGAAGGTAAAAAAACGACTACAACAACTCATTATCTGAGACCAGGCGCTGAGCTTGTTTATGAAACTCAACCGATTGTGTCTTTGAAATAACCTCCAGCAGAAAAAGCAGGAGGGGAACCATCTGTATTACAAATGGTGCAACAAGCGTTGGATGAAGACCGAAAGCCTTAATCTTTCTTCACCGCTACTTCACTTGGGAAACATCTCTTCTGATTTCGATGATTACCTGTGTTCCTTTCCCCACCTCACTCTCAATCTTAAGCGACGCCCCGTGCTGCAAAAGAATCCGGCGGGCGATCGCCATGCCGAGTCCCAAACCGGTTGCGCGCGTACTCATGAAATCCTCAAAAATTTTATCAAGCCGCTCTTTTGAAATTCCAGCGCCTGTATCTTCGATTTCAAGATGAAATCCTTCAGGGACCGAACGACTCCGCAGGGTTAGATCTCCTCCCTCGGGCATAGCCTGAAGGGCGTTGGAAACAAGATTGCTGAGGGCACGGTTTAATGTAGTGGGATCCGCAAGAATCGCCTGTTCTGGATTTTCAAGCTGAACGTGGATCTGAACCTTCTGCTCATGCGCAACCGAAGCGAACGTGCTGACAAGATCGGCGATCAGTTTTCCGATTTCAAGACGAATGGGATTGAAAGGAATTGCCTGAGTGACCTTTTTAAGATCACCCAAAAAGCGGTTCACCTTGCCAAACTCGCGATCGACAATATCACGAAAGGTTTGTCGAAATTCCGGATCGTGATGTTTTTTCTCCAAAAGACGCGCCGAGCTCGCAATGGACTGAATGGGATGTTTTAGATCGTGCGCCAGACCCGAAGCAATACGACCAAACACGGCGTGCCGCTCTTCGATGAGAAGGCGGGATTGAACGGTTTTGAGCCGTTGGGCCATCGAGTTGAAGGCCTCAGCCAGATGATGAAACTCATCCTGCGTAGAAAGATGAATGCGGTAATCCAGATTTCCTTTCGCAAGCTCCTCAGTGGCCTCAATCAAAAGCCGAGTCGGCTTGAGAATGTTTTTCTTTCCACTCCCATAACCCACACAAACCACAACGCCCATCAACACAACCAGAACAACGGAGAGTAAAATCGAAATGCGGTAAGCCAGCTGATAGGCCTGCGAGGCAGGCTCTTCGATCAGGATGTACCAGGAAAGAGGCGGCGGAAGCTGCATTCCTACCGCCAAAACCTCTTCTTTTTTTGAAGGGTGAATTAAGCTGCCGCGGTTTTGAAGAATCTCCTGTCTGAACTCAAACAGCTCGGAAATCTGGTGCGTAAAGACCTGACTTTTTTTGGATCCATCTCCTGTGGCAATGAGATAGCCGTCCTGATCAAGGACGTGCATGAAACCTTTCGATCCGATCTGGATCTGATCGACCAAATACCAAAGATGCATGAGGTTGATCTCGGCAATCAGAACTGCCTGCTCTTTTCCCAAATGATGCACGGGAAAAGCCGCCGTCATCGCCGGCGTGAGATCATCCTTCAGATAAAAAGAAGAAATATACTCGGGTTGTGAACGAACCGACTCCAGGCCTGTTTTTCCAATCTCACTTAAATCGGAAGCTTTTAAATCGCTCGTAGCGATCATCCCCCCTTCGGGCGTGCGCAAGGTAAGGGAATTAAACTGATCAAAGCGGTTTCTGTAATTTTTCAGAACACGCTCGATCTGCCAGGTCTGTAAATCAATGTGATTCAGATTTTCTGAAAGGGTTTTCAGCGTCGTGAGCGCATCACTCAAGTAAATTTGCACTCCCTCTCCCGCACGCAGACTCACCTGATAATTTCCTTCCCGAACCGAGGTAATCGTTCCCTGCCGAACCTGCACGATGGAAAAAATTCCAAAAATCCCGAGCGGAAGCATTGAGGCGATGAGGATAAGTAATATGAGTTTGCGCGAAAGAGACATGGGAATTAGGATTCTGGATTCTATCTTCTGATTCCTGGATTCTGATTGTTTTGATTCCCCTCCTTTGGAGGGGTGCCCGTCCAGCTGGATTCAAGGCTCTTCTTCTGAATTCTGGACTCTAACTTCCACCTCGCCCCATCCACACCTTCACAAGATCCCGAAGCGACTCCATTCTTTTCTCCGGTACATCTCGAAATTTTTGGTGCAACGCGATCGGCATTTTTCTCCAAAAAAGAAAAACTCCCGGCGGGTCATCGTGAAGCGTTTGCTGAAATTCTTTTAATAATTCTATCTTTTGATTTGAATCGAGCGACAGCCGGTGCTCTTCCATCAGATGATCAACACGAGGATCTGCGTACGAAGAAAAATTCAGTCCTCTTTCGATTTGGCTCGAATGCCAGAAGCTGAAATTGTTGTCATAATAAGGACGTGAAATAAAATGGATGATATTTGCATCGAAGTGCCGCTCGTGAAAAACGCGCCGCAGATATTCTTCGATGGGAAGCACCTCGATTTTCATCCGAATTCCCACCTCTTGCAGATCTTCCTGAATCCATCGCAAAGACTCCAAATAAACTTCCTCTCCCTCCATCGCCAGGGCTGCAAATTCAAAACGCAGTCCTTTGCGCACACGCACGTAGTCATTTTGCTTATCCCTTTTCCAGCCAAGCGATTCCAGGATTTCATCTGCGAGTTTTGGATTGTCTTCATAGGCCTTCAGTTCGTGATCGAAGCCAGGCTCTTCGGGTGTCACGGTTCCCGCAGCGATATTTCCCCGTCCGAAAAGAACCTTGTTCACCAGTCGCTGTTTGCGAATGGCGAGGTTGAGGGCCTTGCGAACACCCGGATCCTGAAAAAGAGGATTTTTAAGATTGAGAGTCATCATGTAACCCAGCGGATACCAGTTATCATAGAGTTTAAGATTGGGAATGCGCTTAAGGGCTCCGTAATCCTTGGGATTGGGAAGAAAAGCCATGTCGATTTTTTCGGCGATAAGATGGTTCAGAACAGCAGTCTGATTGGCCAGGCGCAGAACGTGCAAGCTTTGAAGATAAGGGCGACCTTCAAAGTAATCCGGGTTGGCTTCGAGAATTATTTCTTCGGGAGCTTGCGAGACAAATCGGTAAGGGCCGCTCCCAACAGGATGACGGTTGAAGCTTGAAAAATCAGGATCGTTTTGAAGCAGGTGTTTGGGCGCGATTCCCAAAAATCCCAGGGCGGCCCAGAGATTTTGGTCGGGTTGTTTGAGCTTAATCTGAACGGTGTAATCATCGGGCGTCGTGATCTCTTCGATGAATTCTGAAAAATTCTGATAACCGCCTTTTTTGCGTTTGCGAATTTCTTCAAAGGTAAACTGAACATCTTCCGCTTGAAGTTCATGACCATCCTGAAACCGAACTCCTCTTTTCAAATGAAAAATCCACAAAAGCCCGTCAGAAGAAATTTCCCAGGTCTCTGCCAAACCCGGGCGAATTTTTTGATAGCCTTCGATACGAACCAAAGAATCAAAAACAAGATCGATGAGATTGGCTGAAATGGTCGAATCGGTGGTGATGGGATTGATCGGTGCAGGCTGATCAAAAACACCCAGGCGCAAAACGCCTCCGATTCGCTTTTCCTGGTTTGAGCGAATTCCGTGGATAAAATGAAAACCACTGAAGATAAAAATCAGAATTAATAGAAACGGATAAAGTCTTTTCACGAAGACTTCATTTTGCTCAGGATGGGTCAGTGAGACAAGAAAAAAGGGGCTTTCCGGGGAGCCCCTTTATTTTTACTACATCTAACGTCTGGCCTCAGCACCCCGAGGCGAACAGATTAATAAATCACCGGCACACACACGGCTGGCTTTGGTTGAGACAGTTTTGTCCCTTTGGAGATCTTCATGCGCAATCACCTCCTTTCTGAAGCATTCAAAAAACATCAGCACTGATGGAAAAACCAAAGGAAGGAGCTACGAATCCTCTTTGAGATCAAACCCCAGCCGCGCAATTTCACGCTGCATGAAGTTTTCGGTCATTCGGGTAAGATAATCGATTTCACAGGATTTATTCTGAAGAGATCCGGATTGGTTGAGTGCACTGTAGCGACAGCCGCCACAGCAGTTGGGAAGATGAGCACAGGACTCACAATGCTCATCCCATTTTTTAAGGGCCATTTGCTGTTTGCCCCTTTCATTCCATGTTTCATGAAACACATCGCCCGCACAAAGGCTTTCGATTCCAACAAAGGCTGGACATTTGTAAATTTTTCCATCGGGTCCAATTGTCACCGAATGCTCCTGATGAAATTCGCACGGCCCCATCTCCGGGCGATCGTGGATGGGAAGATGCTCAGCCGCCGTTTTGTCCTGCAGGGCCATGATTTGCTGAACCTGACTGTCGTTGAAGGAACACACTTCACAAAACGAGGTCAGTTTTCCTTCACGCTGTGAAGCCAGGGCGGTGTTGATTTTCATAATGGGTTTAAATCGTGCTGTCAGGATAGAATCAGCAAAAGGACTTTTGCTCAAACGCTCGATGAGAGAGAACATGCTGGTATAGTTTTCTTCATCGAAATTTCCTCCGATCGCGATCTTGAGACGACCCGCAACATGAATCAGGTTTTCATAGATCTGATCGAACGTGCCCCGTCCGTTGCGATAGACACGCTTATGATCATGCGCATCGCGGTCACCATCGAAGGTGATCTTGATCCACTTCCATCCGTAAGGAATCAACTCGTCAACGAGTTCAGGTTTTAACAAAACACCGTTCGTAACCATTCCCGCTTCCTGTTCAATTCCCAACCGGTTGCAAACGCCCGACAGCTCTTTCATCATTTGACGAATCGCGCGTGGATGCAGCAGCGGCTCGCCTCCAAAAAAAACCAGATGAAATTTTTGCGGATGCACGCTCTCTAAACGTCTTGTCATCCATTCGATGGACTCAGAAATTATTTCGGGCTTCATCAATCCCGTTTGACGCACGTCATTTTCGAAACAGTAATGACATGCAAGATTACAACTCATCACCGGCAAAACCGTGATCTGCATGATATCGCGACGGCTGTGTATTTTGGTGGCGTACCAGGTATCAAAGAGTTTTTGCTCATCGACATCATCTTCAAGCACTAATCCCATTTCCTTCAGCGACGCCAAAACCTCCTGCTCTGCGGAACCAAGAGGCATGCGCATCTCGATCTTTTCAAAAAGGTCGTAGGGATTGAGGAAGTTTTCATCGAAGAGAATGCGGTGATCGTGGAGCGTATTGTAAAGCAGGTACTGTGATGGATTGTTTTTGGAGCGGGAAATCAGGTTAAACTTGGATCGCTTCATAGCCCCCCCTGTTTGGAGAGACCAGCGCAGAAGCCTGATATTACTGCATTAGCGGACATACTGCTTGCAGCGCCCATGCCTTTGAAAACCAAAAGCAAGACTTCACTCCAAAAACTTGCGGCGCGACATTTTGCAGAATCGGCTTCGTTGCACCAGTCTATGAATTGCCAGTAACCGGTGATTGGTATTGCAACCCCCAAGCCAGATTCGCGATTGAATGATGGAGAAAATCAAAAATTGACTTTGAATCGGAATCAACCCGTTGAGATTTCGGATGTTTTTTTATGGAACCGTTTCTTATAGGTGCCTTGGGAAAGGCTGTAAGAAATGGCTTTGCTGTGGATAAGAATTTAGGCTCCAGAACAAAGGGCGGGTAATTCTTTATCCGAAATAGAAGGAAGAACTGGCAGTGTACCCAGTTGAGTGTTTTTTGACGATGAGGGAAAGGAAAGAATTCAGGAGACAGAAGGACGAAGATTACGTCTTTGCGATCCGTCAAAGGCGGACCAAGGCGAACGCAGTGAAGCGAAGCAATCTAGGGAACAGAAGACAGAATCCAAAATTCAGAAAGCAGCTGCAGAAGAAAAGTTAAAAGAATGAAATCCAGTAACGCCACTATCCTCCAGACAAAAAAAAGCCGCTTAGCAATCAAGCCAAGCGGCCACTACTTTCATCCAAATTTTTACAGAGCCTTCTAATTAAACTTGATTGCCTGCACAAACTTCTGGAAGGGGCGGGCATATAAATCAAACTGCTCGCCTGGAAAGCTGGCGGTAAGATTAATCGCTGTGGCTCCGCGCAGCAATGTAACCTGAATCTGCTGAACTTTCTGACCTGGTTTGATGGTTTTTAATGCGGCAGTGTCTGGGCCTAAAAGATTTCTCATGGCTGCGAGATCCCACTGACAAACCATCTGCATGGCAGGCGTTCCAGAAATTGTAATCTTGCGCTCATCGACAATCTTGAAACCCTGAACGCCCTTCTCTTTGATCGCTTCTTTGATCTTTTCAAAATAGGTGGCCAAATCGACTTCCTGATTCAGGATTTCTTTGGTGAGAATGATGTTCGGACGAACGTTTTTATCGGTAGATGGAATCGTAATCGTAATCATTCCCTGATCTTGCCAATTTGCAGGAAGTTCGACTTCGAGATCGCTTAAGGTAATTTTGGCCATGGGGTGGGCTCCTTATGATTAAAATGGATAAAAATTGAGAAGGGTTTTTAGGATTTTCTTCTGAAATACCCTGAGATTTTAATCTCTGACTTCGATACTTTTGTATCGGTTCCGCTAGATATCTAAGTTTCTCACATTGAGGGCATTTTTTTCGATGAATTCGCGCCGCGGCTCGACCTGATCTCCCATCAGGATCGTGAAAATCTGATCGGCTTCAACCCCGTCTTCTACTTTCACCTGAAGCAGGGTTCGTATCTCGGGATTGAGCGTCGTCTCCCATAACTGGGACGGGTTCATCTCACCTAATCCTTTGTAGCGCTGGATATACTGGCCTTCCTTACCCTGGGCAAGAATATAATCCTTCACCTGAGAAAGGGTTTTAAACTCTACCTCTTTGTCTTTATTGAAAACCTTAAATGGCCCTTCTCCCAGGTCTTTAAAACCTTTCGAAAGTTTTTTGAGCTCAGTAAATTCAGGGGAATGGAAGAAGTCGACATTGAGAAGAGTTTCGCGGCTTACCCCCTGACTTTGCGTTTTATAAATGAGTTTTTGCGCCGAGTGTTCTTCGTCCAGAACGGTATCGAGGGTAAAGTCCGAGATCTCTGGGTAGAATTTGGAAATAAACGTCGACAGCCGATCGGCCTGAATATCGAGTTGTTTGCTGTCTTTTAAAGTTTCGGCATCCATTTCGGTCGCGTCGACCAGGGCATCGACAACGCGTGAATCGGCTTTTTTCTGGATGAGGTTCAGGATTTTGGAATAGCGAATCAGGCGACGAACCAGGTCACTTAAGCCTTTTCCGGCAATCTCTTTGGATTTCAGTTTAAGCCGGATTTCTTCTGTTCCCAGATCGATGAGGTATTCCTCCAGAGCGATATCGTCTTTTAGGTAGCGCTCGGCTTTTCCTTTTTTGACTTTATAAAGCGGTGGTTGGGCAATGTAGAGATAACCGCGTTCAATGATCTGCGGCATTTGACGATAAAAAAAGGTAAGCAGAAGCGTGCGGATGTGAGCTCCGTCGACATCGGCATCTGTCATGATGATGATACGGTGATAACGTACTTTTTCGATATCGTAATCTTTCTCACCAATGCCCGCGCCCAGGGCCGTGATGAGGACGCGGATTTCCTCGGAAGTGAGCATTTTATCGAATCGCGCTTTTTCGACGTTGATGATTTTTCCTTTGAGAGGAAGGATGGCCTGATTACGGCGATCGCGTCCCTGCTTGGCAGAACCACCGGCTGAATCTCCCTCGACGAGATACAATTCTGAAAATTTGGGATCTTTTTCCTGACAGTCCGCCAGTTTTCCGGGAAGCGACCCGACATCGAGGGCCGATTTGCGGCGTACAAGGTTTCGGGCGTTGCGTGCTGCAATACGAGCCCGTGCCGCCTCGACGAGTTTGTTGGCAATTCGTTTGGAGACCGAAGGATTTTCTTCGAGATAAATACCCAGTTTTTCACTCACCAATGATTTTACAATCCCTTCGATTTCACTGTTTCCGAGCTTGCCCTTGGTCTGACCTTCGAATTGTGGATCAGGAAGTTTGACGGAGATGACGATGGTAAGACCTTCCCGGATATCATCGCCTTCGAGGTTATCTCCTTTTAAATCTTTAAGCAGATTGGTTTTGCTTAAATAATTATTGAATGTGCGTGTGAGGGCCGATTTGAATCCACTGACATGGGTACCCCCATCGTGGGTGTTAATGTTGTTGGCAAAGCTGAAAATCTGCTCGCTGTAGCCGTCATTCCACTGCATGGCAATTTCGACCAGGACCTTGTCTTTTTCTGCTTCGAAATAAATGGGTTTGGGATGAAGAGGAGTTTTGCGCTGGTTGAGGTATTCGACAAAGCTGACGATCCCGCCTTCGTATTGGAACAGGTGCTCCTTTTCGGTGCGCTCATCCCGAATGTGAATTTTTATCCCTTTATTCAAAAATGAAAGTTCGCGCAGCCGATTGCTTAAAATATCAAAACTGTATTCTGTCATTTCAAAAATCATGGAATCGGGTTTGAACCAGATTTTTGTACCCCTCTTGTCTGTTTTTCCGACCTGCTCCAGAGGTTTCTCAGGAACACCGCGATGGTAGCGCTGGTGATAGACCTTCCCTTCTCGCCGGATTTCCAGATCCAGCATTTCTGAAAGAAAGTTCACGCACGTCACACCAACACCATGCAAACCTCCAGAAACCTTGTACGCGCTGTTTTCAAATTTTCCGCCCCCATGAAGACTGGTCATGACGACCTGAGCGGCTGAAACTTTCTTTTCTGGATGGATATCGACTGGAATTCCGCGACCGTTATCCTCGACCGTGATCGAATTATCTATGTGAATGACGACGTTGATTTCATCGCAAAAACCAGCCAGGGCTTCATCCACCGAATTGTCTACGACTTCATAGACCAGGTGATGCAGGCCTGGGCTTCCGGTAGAACCAATATACATTGCGGGCCGCTTTCTCACGGCCTCGATTCCTTCCAGTACTTTTATGGAGCTGGCATCGTATTTTTCGACTTCTGTTTTCTTTTGGGTTGCAGGTGCCATGCGTGGATTTATCCTTTTATGGGTAAGATCGTTTTAAACGAAGAGATCCTGAGGATCTTTTTGGGTCTGAAGGTTTTTAAACTCGGGCTTGGAAAGATGATTTCTAAACACGCTCGTAAGTCTTTCTGGCCGATCTTTTTGCTGTAAGGGATCCTGGAGAAGCTTAGTCCTTAAAAAGCCTTCAGAAGACCGATCACCCTACGACACGGAATTTTGGATTTCAACCCTCGATTACACTATTTTTCCCTCGCAAACCTTAAAGATTTCTCCATTCAATCCCTTCAGGGAAAGACCCATGGGTGAGATGGAGGTTAAAAAAACCTGGCAAGGAACTTTGGCCAGCAGGTGCAAAAGACGCAGGGATCTTTCGATATCCAATTCGCTTAATAAATCATCAAAAAGCGCCATAGGAGTTTTTTCAAGGGCAATCATCTGGTCCACCTCTGCCAGTTTCAGGGCGGCCATGGCAATGCGATGCTGACCTTGTGAGCCGTTTTCCTTAAGTGAGAAATTCCCCAGGTTTAGATTCCAGTCATCCCGATGAGGTCCAACCAAAACTCGATTTCTCTCCACTTCTTCCTTAAAACGCCGATTCATTTCTGAAAGTAGAAGAGTTGCCATTTCTTTTGGATTTTGAATCGGAGCAATCTCTGAAAAATAGGGTTGATAAGTCAGATGTGCCTGCCAGACTCCTGCAGAAAGTTCATCAAAATAGCGGTGAAACGATGGATCCATTTCTCTTGTCATTCTCTTGCGCTGGCAGGTGATTTCAGCACCCAGCTCGGCCAGTTTCTGATTCCAGACTTCAACGAGTTCTTTTGCTCGCGTGGAGGAAAGTCCTTCCCGTATCTGATCGAGCAGTTTTGATTTTTGATGAAGGGTATGTTGATAGTCCGCACAAAGCTGAAAATAAAAATCAGAGAACAGCCCAAAATAGTGATCAAAATAGCTTCGTCTTTCGCTGGGCGATTGGCGAAACAAACGCGTGGAATCTGGAGTAAAAAGAATGACTGGAAGCTCCCGCCTGATTTTGCGCAACGGCCGTGGAGTTTTTCCATTCCATAAAACCTGTTTGCTTTCTGAACTCAATCGAATCTGTAAATCCGAAGGAAGCTCCTGCAGACGCAAGTCCGCTTTGAGTCGAGCCTCTACTTCTCCTTGATAAATCAGAGGATGAAGGTCACTGGTCCGAAAAGATCTAAGCTCGGAGATGAAATAAATTGCTTCTAAAAGTGAGGTTTTTCCCTGGGCATTATCTCCATGAAAAAAATTAAACCGGGGGTGGGGTAATAATTGAAGATCCTGAATATTTCTGAAGTGTGTCAGTGAAAGCTGAACCAGCGGGGCTTGAAGCATGAGATTTTTGATACTCTTCGGTGGCAGGAAAAACTATTTCTTTCTTTTAAGGGGAGTCTTTCTTAAGAAGTCATTCTCATCACCTTTTTAAATTCTCATCGGCATCACGATCGATAAAAATCCCGGATCCGTCGGAGAATGAACCACACACGGCCCAACTTCACCGTTGAGTTCCAAAAGAACCTTCTCATCCGCCAGTGCGGAAAGGACATCCAGAAAATATCGGGCATTAAATCCGGCGTGAAAAACATCGCCCTTATAATCAATTTCAATTTCCTCCCGGGCCTCTCCGAGATCGGAGCTGGATACTGAAAGTTCTAAAAGCCCGGGACTAAAACCGAAACGAACTCCACGGGATCGGTCACTGATTAACAGTGAAACGCGTTTTAAGGCACCCATCAAGGCATGACGCTCAACACTGACATGTTTTCCAGCCACTTTAGGAAGAACCCGCTGATAATCTGGAAATTCCCCATCGATCAGACGAGTGATAATCGTAATGCCTCCTCTTCTTGCAATGAGGTTTCTCCCATCAAAAGCCAGAGCCAGGGGATGATTTTCTTCTGAGGAGTCTGAAAGGCTTTCTCCTGCCAAATGGCGGATTTCATTGATTCCTTTTTTAGGAACGAGGATTCCTTTTTTGATTTTCAGCGCCTGTCCTACCTCTCGATCCACAAAAGACAAACGATGACCATCGCTTGCCACCATTCGAAGCTGATGATTTTCTCGCGGTTCGATATAGATGCCGTGAAGATTGTATCGGCTTTCATCCGTCGCAATACAAAAGATGGTTTTTTGGATCATGTCGCTTAAAGCCTTGGGCTCAAACACATAAAAATTTTTGTCCTCGGGGACAGGAAGTTGGGGAAACTCTTCGGCTGAGAAACCAACGATTTTAAATTGCGACCGACCCGATTTTACTTCGAGTCGATTTTGATCTTTTTTCTGAAGGTGAATTTCTTCGGCAGGACTTTCTTTCACAATATCGTAGAGATTTTTTCCGAATACGCAGATTTTTCCTTCCTGGAGAATATCTCCTTTCATCTGCGCGATGATTCCAATCTCAAGATCGGTTGCAAGAATTTTAAGCTGATCTCCTTTCGCTTCCAAAAGGATGTTTGAAAGAATGGGCATGGTGGTTTTTTTTTCTACAACCGACTGTGTCCAGCTGAGTGTTTCTAAAAATTCGGATCTTTTTATTTTAAATTCCATAAATTTCCCCAGAAAGAAGGAATCTCTATTTTTATAATTAATATAAAAATAAATAGTAGTAATTAGTAGGGACTGTGAAACTGTGGATAAGCGACTCAAACTTCTGAAAGCTAAACGAAAAAAATTGGGATGAAACTGGGGCTGAATTCAAGTTTTAAACTTTGGATTTGGGGATAAGAAATTTCCAACAGGTGATCCACAGCTTTTTGCTTAAGATTTTCACAGAAGTCAATAGAACTGCAGTCACCGAATGAACCCTCATTTTCTTTCTTTAAAAAAGCTTCATCATAATCCATCCAATCGAAATGAAAACGGATGGAGTCAGTTCGTTTTTATAGGGTGGTCTCAATTTTTCTAATAAAGGAAGTACTAGACAGGGCTGTTACTTTGAAAAGATAGGAAGGTAAAAATTCAGAGGCCAACTTAAGGGAATAGAACGGGATAAGAAGAAAGCTAAGTCCGAGGAGAAAATTAAAGATAGAAGAAATTAAATCAGGAGAATCTTTTCGATGGAATCAACCTCCTTTTTAAAACCCGGATCTTCCATCAGGCGCTTTTCGATTTTTTGAACTGCATGAACAACCGTGGAATGATCTTTTCCTCCGAATTTAATCCCCAATTCAGGAAAGGAAGATTTCACATGTTTGCGGCAAAGATACATCGCCACTTGTCTTGGTAGAGTAAGAGTTTTTAAACGCCGCTCGGATTTTAATTCGGATACCTTGATATGATAGTGATCAGAAACCAGTTTTTGGATGGCCTCAACACTTAAATTTCTAGCGGAATCTACAGCGAGGTTTTTCAAGACCTCTTTTACCATGTCGATAGTGATCGGTGCCTGGGTAAGAGATGAAAAAGCACTCACACGGATAAGCGAACCTTCAAGTTCACGAACATTGGAGCGAATGTGAGTCGCCAAAAAAAGAGCGACATCATCCGGAAGAAAAATATGATCGTCTTCAGCCTTTTTCTTAAGAATTGCTGCACGCGTTTCGGTATCCGGGGCCTGGATATCGGCCATCAATCCCCACTCAAATCTTGATCGCAATCTTTCCTCAAGTTGAGGAATTTCTTTTGGAACCCGGTCACTCGTCATGACCATCTGTTTGCGCGACTCATACAGATAGTTGAAGGTATGAAAAAATTCTTCCTGAGTTCTCTCTTTTCCCGCAATAAACTGAACATCATCGACTAATAAAACATCGCAGGAATCCCGATATTTTTTTCTGAATTCGAACATCTTTTCATAGCGGATCGAAGCCACCAGTTCATTGGTGAAACTTTCGCCAGTAATGTAGATGATTCGATAAGAAGGATTTCGTCTCAGAATGGAATAGGCTATGGCGTAGAGAAGATGGGTTTTTCCAAGACCGACACCACCGTATAAAAACAAGGGATTGTAAGTGCGGGCCGGGGAGTCTGAAACAGCCATCGCTGCTGCATGGGCAAACTGGTTTGAACTTCCGACCACAAAAGTACCAAAGGTATATTTGGAGCTAAAAACATCATGTCCTTTGGAAGTAGCAGTAGGTTCGGCAGGTGCTTTTAAAGGAATGGGTTCTGCTTCGAGCTGTGAAACTGAGTCATCGGGCATTACCTGAAATGCAATCTCGTGTTCCACGCCTGTTACTTTGAACAATTCGTATTTGATGAGATTGAGATAGTTTTCTGTGATCCAGTCGCGAATAAATTTGTTGGGGACGATAATTCGAAGCTGTCCTGGGAAGGGAGAATCAAAGGTGGCAGGACGAATCCAGTTGTTGTAATTGAGTTCGCTGACTTTGGTTTTCAGAGACTCAACTACCTTTGCGATGGAGTCATTCACGAGTCACCCGGTGGATTCTTAAAAATGAGATCAGAGAAAAGAAAAAACCAATTGAAAAACCACCGCAAAACACAGGTTTTCCACAGATGTGGAAAACTAAAAAAAGATAATAAAATCAATTTGTTAAATTGATAATACAGGGGAGAAAAACCAGAGAGATGGTTTTAAGGGATTTCCAAAATATTGACGCCTTCATTTTTTCAGGAGGAGACGTCAGCAATTTTCATCGGGAAAAAGAACCAAAAACCAAGATCTGTTTTTGCGTGGATCAATCTAGTTTCTGAACTTCAAAGACCAATCAGCTGCATCTTGTTTCTTCCTTAAAAAACAAAACAGGAAAGAAAAAATCAAGAGCACCGAAAGAGAAAATCTGTTTTCCAAGTAGCGGCTTGTGTAAGCAGTCCAAAAAAAATTTGCAAGATTAATTTGGTAAAAAATTTTTTCTCAAAAAAAGCGAAGTGTTTTCGCGTTGACAAAGCAAAACAAAGATGGTTTTTCGTCCACTCTTTCGCGCATACCAGAAATTTTTATCAATTTTGTTAGTGTTGTTGATGGAGAGATGATCATGAAGAGGACCTTCCAACCCAGTAAAATCAAGGCTAAGCGGAAACATGGCTTTAGAAAACGTTCAAGTACGACCGCGGGTCAAAATGTTTTGAAAAGCCGTCGAGCAAAAGGAAGGAAGCGTCTGACGGTTTCAGTTTCGAAAAAATAAAGTGACTGTAAATTCGAAAGATCAATCCGAAAAATCTGCACGACTTAGGAAGTTTCCGAAGAGAGAAAAAATCATTTTACCATCCGATTTTGAACGAGTTCTTAAGACAGCAAAAAAATACCAAACTCCATCCTTCACAATTTTTATCCTAAAATCCAATTTGGTTTATGCTCGATTGGGTATTTCAATTTCCAAACGGGTTGTATCGCGGGCGCATGAGAGAAATCGCATCCGAAGAATCATTCGTGAAGTCTATCGCACCTTTTTAAGGCAGCTCGATCCATATGATTGGGTGTTTATAATTAAAAAGGGGTCTGATAAAATTAAAAATCGTGAGTTGTTTCATGAGATTATGGAGTTTTCCCACAGATTTTCCAACAAAGAAAAAGCACTTTATTAACAGGTTGTTCACAGGCCTGATTTCCCTTTATCAAACCTTTCTCTCTCCATTAAAACCAGCACGTTGCCGTTTTTACCCAAGTTGTTCCGAATATGCGAAACAGGCGATCTCGCATTGGGGGGTCTTAAAGGGGATAAAAGTTGCAGTGATCCGCCTTTTCAAATGTCACCCTTATCATCCGGGCGGATATGATCCGGTAAAAAAATCCGAGGGGTAAATTCTCGCAGAAATTCTGCAAATTTTTTTTACGCAAGCATTTCCCTCATGGTTTACAAACAGCAAGTACAGCGCAAGTCCTTCTGTCATGAAATCTTCTGGTTTATTACACAAAGGTTGCCTTGTCAGGTTCAGGACAATCGCTTCTTATTCGGATTCAGATTTTTCAGATATTGCTGATCTCTTTCATACAGGCTCTATTTGCCAATTCTCTCTCGAAAATTAAGATTCGAGAATTTCGCAAGAAAGATATTTATGGAAAAAAGAAGTTTGCTCGCCGTAGTGCTTTCGACTCTGGTTTTAGTTATCTATTTTTTTCTGGTCTCATACTACGCGCCACCCCCTCCTCCTTCTCCACAACCCACGGCCTCAACGTCACCATCTTCTGCATCTCCTCCTCCTTCAGCATCTTCTCTTCCTTCTGCAGAAACTCTTTCAACGCCATCTCCTTCGGCTCCTCCCAAAACGACAACGGTGGACACCTCCATTTATCATCTCACTCTCAATAGTCTGAATGGATCCCTCTCGGATTTTATCGTGAAGAACTATCGTTCTGGAGTGGAAAAAAAGGCGCCTCCAGTAAATCTTTTTGAAAATGCTACAAACAAAAATCTCGTTCTTCGATTTCATGAATCGAACCTGTCTCTTCCTTCTGAAATCCCATTCACGGTTCAGCAGGAGGGAAATAATCGAGTTGAATATGTCTGGAATAACGATCAGGTGAAGCTGACCAAAGTGATCGAGTGGGACCCACAAAACTATGTGGGAAAAATTTATGTGAATCTTGAAAACCTTTCGGATCAGACCTGGATGACCGGTTTGGGATTGCGGGTTGAAACCCATCAAAATCGTGAAGACACCCAAGGTATCAGTTTTTTAAAACCTCCGAGCAATCTGAAATTTCCTGCTTATTATAGTGAGAAAGGAATGACCCGACATCAGGATGTGAGCAAGCTCGACTCTAATGGAAAAGAAACGGGTTCCATTCAATGGGCAGGAATCGAAGATCGCTATTTTCTATGGGCGCTGCTTCCAACCCTCGTTTCTACCCAAAATCAGGTCCTCTACGGTGTAACCCCTGGAAACAATCTTTTCTCGGAAATTCTTTATCCCAAAGAAGCCATTGCACCCGGCACCCATCTTCAACGTGAATTTTCGGTTTATTTTGGTCCTAAAGAAATGGATCGCCTGAAGCTTGTGGGCGCTCATCTGGATGAAGCAATCGATTACGGGTGGTTTGGACCCGTCGCCCGATTGTTACTGGCCCTTTTGAAATTCATTCAAATCTGGGTGGGCAATTGGGGACTGACGATCATTGCGCTCACTCTTATCATCAAACTTCTTCTGCATCCCATTAATAAAAAATCGATGGAATCCATGAAGGCGATGCAAAAAATTCAGCCCAAGCTGGCAGAGATTCGGGAAAAATACGCCAATGATCGTGAGCGGCAAAACATCGAGATGATGAATCTGTTCAAAATCCACAAGGTCAATCCGATGGGAGGATGTCTGCCCATGCTGTTGCAGATGCCCGTTTATATTGCCTTGTACAAGGTTCTCTCCAATGCGATTGAGCTTTACCACGCGCCATTTTTTGCGTTTTACAAAGATCTTTCTGCTCCAGATCCCTATTTCATCTCTCCCATTCTTTTAGGTATTTTCATGGTTCTGCAGCAAAAGATGACACCTTCCACACAAGATCCCGCTCAGGCGAAAATGATGATGCTCATGCCCATCATGTTCTCTGCCTTCATGCTTTTTCTGCCCGCCGGACTGGTTCTTTATATTTTTGTGAACACCCTGATCACCGTCGTTCAGCAATACCTCCATCAGCACGACATGAGTTTAGCCGATCTCATGCGTAAAATGCGTCATCGATAGGACGCGCTTTTTTCCCCAAGCAAATCGATTGCTCTCAGTTTTTTCCTTCCGCTGCGTGAATCTTAAAGATCCGTCATGGTTGAGTGGGCATGTGCCGATCGAAAAATAAGCGTCCTTAATGAAGAAGATATTTCCTGAGCTGAGTCATCACGAGATGAAATGCCCCTTGTTTACGACCAGGGGTTTGATTATCCTGCAATGAAGGAATAACCTTAAGATTCCAGGCAACTTTTTACCTTGGCATTCCGAGAACTTATCTCAAAGGTACGAAAATCTTTATGGCATGGATGGACTTAGACATTGCGATTCAGGAAAAACTTCCCAGAAGGTTTCAGGGACGTCCTTGCTATCACCAGATAATCCCTGTTTTTGGAGGATCAAAAGAAGCAGAAGCCCAGCGTGTTCGGGAAAAAGAGACGGATGACAAGCGCCAAAAAGATCAGCAGAAAAAAGCGCAGGATGCGCAAAAAGCCCACCAGGCACAAAATCAGAAAAATTTAAATCAGCTCCAGCAGATGAATGCCCAGCAGACGGGTCATGCTTCTCACGAAGATGCGCGCGATGCGAAGCAGCACGAAAAAAATCGCGAGGCCCTTCAGAAAGCGACGCAGGGTGTTCAGGAGCATACCCATACTCAATTTGAAAACAATCCTCAGCCCCGTCCACAAATTTCCCAGCGCAGTACTGGAACTTCCAATCTCTTAAAAAACATTCAGACCCTAACCCAGCAATCCGCGACCCAGGCTCGTCAGGAGACCGCCAAACTTGCCAAAGATGACGCCCGTGAGGTCAAGCATTTCGATGAGCACCATGAAACGGCTCAAAAGCAGGAGCCTTTGTTTCGCTCGACAAAGCTGGGCTATATCGCCCGAGCGGCAGGGTTTTATGAGAATGGTCGTACTGCTCTTGAAGCTAGATCCGACCCGGCCCGAATGAAGCTCCTTCTGAATCCCAGGCAGGCGGCCTCCAAACCCTTTAGTCCAGAAAAACCTTTTTATCAGTTAAGCAAACAGGGCTTTGAAAGATTGTTTAATCCTGATCATCTCTCGGAGATGATCCATCAGGTTTCTCAACACTTGGCAGAAACCCATCCCGCTCTGGAACATGCGCAGGGTAAGGCCGTGGCTTTGTTTCATGGAGGGCTTTTGTTTGTGAAGGAAGGTCCTCGCGTGCGTGCCTTCCGCCTCTCCGCAGAAGGCGTTCTCCATGAGGCGACTCAGGAGTACGAAGGCTTTCCTCTCTCCCAACAGGCGCGCGCAGAAATGACTCGCCTGCTTAAGCAAAAAGGAGTGCATGCACGGCTGGATGGTGACAAGGAGCCGCTGATCGATCCGAAAGAATTGAAGGAAGAATCAAAACTTTCCAAAACGGATCGCTCGCTTTCTTCTCGCGGTGAGTTGCGATCGCTCAGCAAAGATGATTCCTCTTTCTCGGCCTTACTCCGCAGGGTGCTCGAAGAAGGCGAGAGCGTCGCTAAAAAACTCGAGAAAGGAGAAGATCCTTATTTTGCTGAAAAAGAAAATTGGGTCGCATTTTTCTCGAATGTCGTCCAGCTCGGGAGCGCTTTTGAAAACAAGACCAGGTCTTTTGATGAGATTCTGGAATTTATTTTTCGTGGGCTTTTCAAGAAACCCGCCGAAGAAGGTGAGACGCTGGTTTCTGACATCAAATATCAAAAAGGAAGCTCGCTTAAAAAAGAAGACAAGTTTGCCCAGATCGGAATTCTTAATGAGGACCTGCTTTCCCAGCTTCGAAACCTGGAGCCCGGAGAAAAAATTTCCAAAGAGTTGATGCAGCAGTTTTTGGGAGAGGAGCTTGCGTTCATCCAGCTCGTGCATGTTTTGCAGAAAAATGATCCCGCCCTGGCTTCCGAAATTCTAAAAAATGTGAAATTTGATCCGGCCGCAAACGTCGATCCCTACAGCCAGGCGCGTCTGGAACATCACATTTTCTCAGCCTCGCGCAAACGCAGACTCGAAGAGGAAATGCTGCACAATATGAATCCTTCAGATGCCTTGCCTGTGTTTGCAAACCCCTATGAGCTCCAACCAAAGTTTTATCAGCGCTTCATAGGAGGCCCCCGATTTTATACGCTTATTACCTATGCCGGTGCCGTTATTGGATTTTTGCTTTTGATGTTTTTGATTTTTGGAAGATAGCGTCCTTCGTTCTTCCCGTTGGTCTCCCTTTTATTCTTCCTTTTCCATTCAAAAATGAATCTTCATCGAGTGGAATTTCTTTTCGATATTCAAATTTATTATAGAAACAGGCTTGCAACCCAAGAGTGCGAAACTCCTCCTGATCCTCCGACGGTGCCAGAGCTGACCGAGGCGCCTGCTCCCGCTACAGAAATTGCAAAAAACCAAATGCCAGCAACCAGGGCCGATGCCCCGAGAGTATAAATTCCAATCAACTCAAGGGTTTCATTGGCGGGAATTCCAGCCAGCGGATCGCTTGCCTGACACCAGTCTTGTGCTGGAAGCTCACGAAAAGGTTGTGGAGGAAAATTGCAGATGGGTTTGAGGGCGGGCTCAGAAAAAACCGGAATGCTGGAAGGTTGGGGAAGGTTTCTCAGCCGGGCCCTCACATCGCGCAACAAATCGCGCTCCGAATAATGCAAAAGAGAATCAAAGCCAGGGTAGAAGACAGGATTTTGAGGAGTTTGCGGTGGACTTGGAGGGCATAGCTTCTCGGCCGTTTCCAGACCCGCTCGTTGCCCTTCCGATCTCACCATCGAAAGATATTGGCTTTCTTTTGAAATGGCAGGGTTTGGAATTTTCGCCCAGTCGTAGTTAAAGAAAAAGCTATTAGGATAGGACTGATGAAGTTTGAGCAGGTCCTGGAATTGTTGTTCGCAGCTCCAAACAATGTCGGAATATAGTTGATATTGGTAGGAAGGATCAAAACGTAAGAAAGGAGGAGTGTTGAGATCGCAAATTTCTTCGGCGGCATTTCGGCATTGATACAAGAAGTTTTCCTGCGAGTTGAGGTTTTTTTCCGAGTCTATTCCTCTCGACCATCGCTCATAGCGGGACCAAATATTGGAAATGGGCATACAAGTATCCAGTGTTTGAAAATGCTGACTGTTATTTTATTGTCTATTATTTTTTATAAACAAATCAGCTTATAAAAACTATGTCAAACTATTGTATAATATAATTTCCCACATCTATTCTTTGCCGGTTTTTTGGCCTATCGCCTATCCCGGCTCCGTGGTTCTCCGTCTTCCATCTTTTCCATCTTTCATTCCCGATCGGGAGTCCTCTGTCTGATCCTAATCGGTAACAATCCGTCTCAAAAAAAACGTAGACGGAGGAGATTATCCTTTTGAAATTATTTTGATATTTTTCCTCCGTCTTCGGTCCAAAAGATAAGGTTTTTCATCTCAATCCGTTCTGTCTGATTTGTGCTTTCGCTTAAGAGGTTTTAAAAAAATTCTTGAAAGGGTTATGAGAGGAGAAAAATTGAAGACGGAGGAGCTTGTTCCTTCTATCTTTATTCTGTTTTCTGAATAGAGGTTACGTGAGATTGAAATAAGAATGGTCTTTATTGATAAAATGATAGGGTCTGGATCGAAATTGATTTTGCTGGCGTTGCTCGCCAAAAACTGGCCTTTGGCCAAATAATAATGAAAGGTACTGATTATGAAAATACGTCGAATTCTTGCAATCCTCTTGCTTTCTGTTTTGTCTTCTCCCTTCCTGATCCAGTGCGGATCTTCCACTCCAAACGAACAAAGTAACAACACCTCAGCTCTCAACTCCTGTCTTTTGATGACCAAGGCCGATGTGGAATCGGTGATTGGTGGCACAGTGAGTGATCCTCAGGCCGGTCCACTCGACAATCAGGGTGATGGAACCTATGCCTTCGTTTCAAACTGCGTCTACACTTCCACTCCTTCCAATATTAAAGTGGATCTTGTTACTCGCCAGGCCACGAGCGGCAACAAAAATGATCCCGCTGGCGATAAGGCAAAGCTTGCCAGTCTTTACCAATCCACCCCGCAGGATGTGAGTGGTGTGGGTGATTCCGCTTTTTCAATTACCTCCGGTCCGAGTTTTGCTCATGCGTTTCAGTTGATTGTTTATAAAGGGATCGATCTTCAACTCGACATCACGATCTTTAATCTGACTGACGACACCGCTGCTCTCAATAAAGCAAAATCCCTCGCACAAACGGTTTTAAGCAGGCTTTAAGAACAAGGGGATGTGAGCAAAGCTCGCATCCCCTTATTGGTTTTCTTTTGGATTCTGATTACCTTCCTCATCGCCTATCAATCATTCTGCCATCAGATCTGGCGGTCCGCCGCAGGCGGACACCTTCTTCCCCATCACACCAATTCCTTTTCTGAATTTTGTCTTCAGCCTCCTATCTTCAGCGTTTCCTCCGTCCTCTCCTCTTGACCGCCATTCGAGAACGCCCTAAAAAGCGCGCATGGGATTTAATTGTGGAATTGTTGGATTACCAAATGTAGGGAAATCAACCATCTTCAACGCCTTGACGCAGGCGGGTGCGGAGGCGGCGAATTATCCGTTTTGCACCATCGAGCCGAATGTCGGCATCGCCTTGCTGAAAGATCCACGCCTGGATGCAATTGCCAAAATTTTCAAACCCGAAAAAATTCTTCCAACCACCGTTGAGTTTGTCGACATCGCGGGCCTGGTAAAAGGGGCTTCGCAGGGTGAAGGTTTGGGAAATCAGTTTTTAGGCCACATCAAGGCCGTCGATGCGATCGCTCACATCGTTCGCTGTTTTGAAAGTGAAGACATCACTCATGTCTCGGGCTCGGTCGATCCACTGCGCGACATCGAGGTCATCAACACCGAGCTGGCCCTGGCCGATCTGGCTACGCTTGAAAAGCGACTGGAAAAATCTGCCCGGCTGGCGAAAGTCGGAGATAAAAAAATCGTCGCCGAAGTCGCCGTGCTTGAAAAAGTCCGCGAGGTTCTTAACCAGGCCAAACCCATCCGCAGCCTTGCTTTATCCCCCGAAGAAAAACTTATCTTACGCGAGCTGTGTCTTATCACCGCCAAGCCGGTTCTCTACGTAGCCAATGTCAGCGAAGCGGATCTGAAAAATCCTTCAGCCCATGTGAAAAAAGTTCAGGATTTGGCCCATCAGGAAGGAACCGAGTGTGTCGTTCTTTCTGGCGAGATCGAATCGGAAATCTCCAAACTCAGCGCCGAAGAGCAGGCCGAATTTTTAAAGGATCTGGGAGTGAGCGAATCCGGCCTCGACCGGATGGCCCACGCCGGTTATCAGATTTTACATCTCATCTCTTATTTCACCGCCGGTCCAAAAGAAGTGCGGGCCTGGACGATTCCCCAAAATACAAAGGCCCCGCAGGCCGCGGGCGTCATCCATACGGATTTTGAGCGGGGATTTATCAAGGCGGAAATTTATCACTACGATGATCTTATTCGATGCGGATCAGAAAACGCCGTTCGCGAGCATGGGCTGATGCGGCTGGAAGGAAAAGAGTATGTCGTGAAGGATGGGGATATTATTTATTTCAGATTTAATGTGTGAGTTTCTGACGTAGCTTTTTGCTTAGATCCCTTTTTGAATTTGCCTGCGATAGATCGACACAATGTCAGGAAAGATCAGAACTTCATCTCTTCTTTTGTTTCCGCTTCTCTTATCCGTTTTTAAATCTTCCCTTCCATTCCCACCGTAAAAAAAGTCCCGGGTGCTTTAAATCCGAATTTTTCCTGGTAATGCTGATTGAGTAAATTTTCGATTTTTAAATAACTCTTCAGACTTTTCAGCTTTTTCTCATTTTCAAGCATCTTCCACTGCAAGGTGATATCCAGTTTAGTATAGCCCCCCAATCTACGTCCCGCTTCGGTTTGCGCAGCGGCAAGTGAGCCACCCTCTGGAATTCCTTCCTGATTGATGAAAGTAATTGGCAGATCACCTTGAGCCGTGCTGAGCAGATGGGGAATGAGTCGGCTGGAGCTTAAGGTGCCATCGAGCTGAATGCGGAAATTTTTGTGAGGATTTGTGGAAATCGAAAATTTTCCGGTATGAGAAGGGCGATGGTCCAAAGGAATATGGCGATCTTCATTCACCCCTTTTAAAAAGGAATAACTTCCCGAAGCCGTCCACCAGGTGTCAGGTTCGATAACGATTCCCGATTCCACTCCCCACACATGGGCGCGATCGATGTAGGAAAGCTCATCGAAGAGGCGATGAAAACGCGTGTAGTAAACATTCGCTGAAACTTCGGTGCTCTTTCCAATCTTTTGCAAAACGCCCCCTTCATAACTTTGCGAAAGTTCCGGTTGGAGGCGAATGGCCTGAAAAGGAAGGCCCAGGTTTTTAAGCAGAACAGTATTATAGAAATCGCGCAGGGTGGGTCCGTGGAAGCCCGCTCCGTAATTGGCTCTCACGGTTGTGCCGGTTTTTTGAAGCTTGTAGAGCAGTGAAACGCGAGGGCTGAGGGCGTTGCCAAAAGTGCTGTTGTGATCAAGCCGTCCTCCGGCTGAAAAAAGCAGGGTGTGATTTAAAAACGACAGGTTGTTTTCTAAAAAGACTGCATAGTTTTGTCGACGGTTATCCTGACCCTCTGCGGGATAAACACTCGGAGGGTCGGTGAAATGAAAATTTTCATCTTCAAATTCTCCTCCTACCGTCAGATCGTAACTGAAATTTTTCGAATCGTACGCAGCTATAAAATTTCGAAGATCAAGGGTGTGGCGGATTTCCGTCCCATGATAATTCTGGCTTCCCAGCGTATAGCCAGCGGGAGCTGCCGTTTCGGTGGGTTGGTTTTGAACATGAGTAAAATTGAGAAAACCAGCGTATCCCCCTTCGATTTTCCAGCGCGAGGTGGGCGTTGCATACAGGCGTAGATGCCCCAGCGCCTCGGTGCGTTTGAGCTCGCGGTCTTCATCTTCTGCAATGCGAATTAAAAGACTGGAGGTTTGAGGATCAAAAGAGGTGAGAAAATCATAGGAGAGATCCTGGCGACTTGAAAAAATATGGGCTCCAACATCGATTTCCACTCCAGCAGGCAAGGTCTGGTGTAGCCCAAAGCTTCCGCTGGTTTGACCAAACCGGTCATGACCTCCCTGACCTTTTTCATCGTGACGGGAAAAGTTCATCTGGGTCTGCGTTTGAAAATTCCCACCGCTCAGAGAAAGGCTTTCCCGAAATTTCTGAAATCTTCCTCCTTCGATTTTCAGCGTGGTCTCGAGTGGATGGTGTTCGCGTCTTGTGATGAGGTTGATGACACCTCCCACGGCGCGCGATCCATAAAAAATGCTTTGTGGGCCGCGCACAATTTCAACCCGCTCGATGTCTTCCAGCGAAAAGCTTCCCAAAAGGGAAGCCCGGTCTTCAGACACACTGTTTAATCGAACCCCATCCATCATTACCAAAACCCCGTCCCGGTCGGAGCCGCGCATTCTTAAATCGAAATCATCGCCCGGGGAATGCAGATTTGTTAAATCAAGTCCCTGAGCGGATTTTAGAAGTTCTGGAAGCGAGTTTGCTTGGGTCTTTTCGATTTGCTCGCGCGAGATGATTTGCACTGAGGCACTGGTGTTTTCGGCGAGAATTTTTTTAAGGTTGGCCGAAATCACAAAAAGGCCAGCCCCAGATTCTTCGCAAAATATATTTTGGGGAAAAAGAAAGATCAGCAAGAGACTTGTTAGGAGAGCTTTTTGAGCGTAAAAAAAGTGAGATCTCCAGCTTCCACACCTCTGGCGGAGTCTTAACCAAACATTTCTCATGAGATCCTCTTGTTTTAAATTCAGGCGGATTTATTGCATCGCTCGGATTCGATGATCTCACCGAGATTGAATTTTTTGATTTTATATTCGAGGGTCTTGCGATGAATGCCTAAGCGTTTGGAAGTTAAAGTCTGATTCCAGGAAGTTTCTTCGAGCATGCGCAGGAGGAAATTTCTTTCAAACGTACTGACAGAGCGCTCCAGACGATCTTCTCCTTCGCGCAATTCGTTATGATTGACGGGATAAAGCTGGTATTCGATCGGAAGGTCGGTTTGTCCCAAAACGTCTTTTGCCGACAGGGCGACCATTCTTTCCACCAGATGCTCCAGCTCCCGAATATTTCCTGGCCAGTTGTACTGACTCAGCATGCTGACGACTTCCGGCTGAATGCCACTCACATGTGCACCGAACTTTAGATTGTAGCGATCCATGAAAAATTTCAGGAGGATCGGAAGATCCTCAATCCTCTCGCGCAGGGGAGGAAGCTGAATGGGAATGACATTCAGGCGATAGTAAAGATCATCACGAAACTCTTTTTTCTTCACCTTCTCTTTCAAATCGGCATTGGTGGCAGCTATCAGGCGCACGTTTAAGGGAATGGTTTTGCTTCCACCCACTCTTTCAATTTCCTGCTCCTGGATGACGCGCAGAAGTTTGGATTGAAGATCCAGACGAAGCTCACCAATTTCATCCAGAAACAGGGTTCCTCCATTGGCGAGCTCAAATTTTCCCAGATGAAGTCGAAGGGCATTGGTGAAGGCGCCTTTCTCATGACCAAAAAGGATGGATTCTACGAGCTCGGGAGGAATCGCCGAGACATTGACCGATACAAAAGGTTTTTCTGAGCAACCACTTTTAGTGTGGAGATATCTCGCCATGAGTTCTTTTCCCGTGCCGGTCTCGCCCAGGATCAGCACCGTGGTGGGAAGCGGAGCGACCCGATCCACAATCTCCCGAATCTGAGTCATCAGCCCACTGTTCCCAAAAATCATGTTTGTATTGCAGATCTGGGCCATCTCTTCGCGCAGGTAAAGAATCTCGCGGTTTTTTTGAATCTTGCACAGGGCGCTTTGAATGAGGGCGATGAGTTCTTCATCGTCAAAATCCTTGGTAATGTAATTGAATGCGCCCTCCTGGATGGCTTGCACCGCTAGCTTCACCTCTTTAAGCGCAGTCACCACAATCACTTCGACGGGTTCCTGGGCCTCTTTGAGTTCTTTTAAAAGATCAAATCCATTCTCATCCCCGATTTTAAGATCGAGCAGGATGACCTGGATGTCTGCTTTTTTAAGGATGGATCGGGCCTCACTCAGATTAAAGGCTGTATGGACCTGGTAGGTTCCTTTAAGGAGGGCTGTCAGCAACTGACACATGCTTTCGTCATCATCGACAACCAAAACGGCAGGTTTGAGATGGGGAAGTGGATGGACAGGGTTCATGCGCGCTTTCTCCTTTGGTTGAAGGGGCTCAAAGAACACCTCACTGCTTGCCCACATCACAGTCCAAAATTTGACGGTGTGATCCAAGAGATAAGCATATCGACCGATTGAGTCAAGAAAAAATCCTTTAAAAGTCAATAGGTTGGATAATTAATTGTCCATGGATTTTGACGGCTGGATAATATATTAACCATATTTTGACTCTGTTAAGGATGAAATGGTCCCTGCGTTTAAGATTTAATATATTGAAATAATTGAGCAATTTTAACCAATTCACCCTCATGTTCTACGAGCAGTCGGTAATTTGACAACCATGGATGGGTCTGTTGTGATTTCTGACGCTTACTCATCGGTTACTTCTCCAAGGGAATTTGTTCTCGGTTAAAAATTCATTAAGTGGATGAACAAAATCACCTCGTCGTAGAAAAATCCATTTTCAGAAAATCCATTTTTTGATCGTCTCTATTGTTGTATGTAAAGAGGCCTCCATGACCCACACTCTTCAACTGCAGCGAATGCATTTATTCATCTATGGACGGGTTCAGGGTGTTTCCTACCGAGCCTCCACTGTTCTTCAGGCACAAAAGCTCAATCTTCGCGGCTGGGTGAGAAATTGTCCGGACGGTTCTGTGGAGGTTTTGGCCGAAGGAGAAGCGGTTTTCTTAAATGAGCTTCTTCAATGGTGTCATCAGGGACCGCCGCGTGCGCGGGTGGATCAGGTGAAGGTCGATTTTCTGGAGTATCAGGGGGATTTTGGGGCATTTGAAATGATTTCGTATTGATGAAAACAGATGTTCTTTGCTGTTGTTTCCTTCCCAATTTCTTTTTCAGAGAAATCTCAACCTCCTCTTGACTCACAGAACATTAGAAAAGCGGTTCAGCTGGACATGCGCAAACCCAGGATTTTTGCTTTCCTTTTTCCGGATTCCGTCCGGACTCCTTCCTTGACACCCACCCACCTGCCTGATAGCCCGACCAGACATTCGATTTTTGCTGAGTGGAATTTCAGGGAATGCGGTGAGAATCCGCAACGGTCCCGCCACTGTGATAGGGTTTCAATCTCCTCCGTTTTTAAAGTCACTGTCCGCCTCGAGCGGATGGGAAGGCAAGGAGGAGAATCTGTAGAATAATTGATTCTACTGACCCTTAAGTCAGGAGACCTCTCCGCTCAGTCTACTCATTAAAACTCCTCTTCGAGGAAAGAGCGGAGCGTATGAAGTTGTTTATTCAGGCCGCCCTCCGTGCGGCCTTTTTATTTTTAAGGGGGACGCGTGTGTTGCGCCATCGTTTTTTTGGCCAACAGATTTTCGTTTTTTCCTTCTTAAGCCTTAAAAATGCAGGGCAGATTTTCCTGCTTCTCTCACTTTTTCCCTCCTTTGCTTTTTCAGAAGAAATCCATGAGCTGGAAGAAGTCAAAGTGACCGCTCCATTTCCCGCCTCCACAGAAAAGCCTTCCGCTTTTGTGAGTGTGATTGATCCAAAACCCTATCAGTATCAGATCAAAACACTTCCTGAAATTCTTTCCACTCAGCCAGGTGTGCAGGTTCAGCAGTATGGAGGGTTGGGGCAATTTTCCACGATGACCTTGCGTGGAAGCTCAGCAGAACAGGTGACCGTATTTCTGGATGGCGTAAAGCTCAACTCGGCCCAGGGAGGGGCTGTAGATTTTTCTACTTTGCCGCTTGAGATGATCGATCGCATCGAGGTCATTCGCGGAGCAGGCTCGGCACAGTTTGGTTCGGATGCCATTGGGGGAGTGGTTCAGATCCGCACAAAAAAGGCGCGTAAAAAACAGAGTGGAGAATGGGTGGTGGGCGGTGGCTCCTTTGGGACATTCAAGGCACGTGGAGGTTATGCACGCCAGTTTGAAAAATTTTCGATTCTTCTCGATCACACCCATCTGCAAAGCAAAGGCGATTATGCATTTCGTCCGACTCCGATTCAGATCGGTTCCACTCCTTATGGCAGCTTAAGAACCTTAAAGCGCGAAAACAATGCGTTTTTTAGCGAAAATGGATTGATCCGTCTGGAAGTCAATCCTTCCACTTCTCTCCACCTCAGTCTCACCAGCAACTGGTTTGGGTCGCAGCGCGAGGTGGCACCGACTGAAGAAGAAGCGGTTTTACTCACGCCCGCCAATCCACTCGAGGCCAAAGAGGCCCTGCTTAATAACATCACGACTTTGCGCGCGGAGTGGAAATCCGTGGAAGGGCTTCCTCTCCATTTGAATTTTCAGCCCTACTATCATTTTGAGAGAGATCATTTCAGGGATCCAAGCCCCGCTTTGGGCGGAGCCATCGATGTTCTCACGCACAACCATGCGATCGGTGGAAAAATCGAGGCCGTGGGATATGTCAAAACCGGTTTTATCCAACATGAGCTGCGCGGAGCCTACGATTTAAAAACCGATCTTTTTAACGATGAAAACCTTCTCACCCAACAGCCCCTTGCCGGAGCCCATCACCGGCTCACACACGCCGGCTTTGTGTCGGATGAAATGTCCTTTCTGAATGAGCGCCTCTTTGTTCAACCCGCGTTGCGTCTGGAGCACACAAATGATTTTGGATCCCGTCTGGGTTTGAACCTCGGTGCACGCGCAGAAATTCAGCCCTGGATTTTTCTGAAAGCCAACCTGGGAAATGCCTTTCGTTATCCCAATTTCAATGAGTTGTATTTTCCCAATCAGGGCATTGTGCGCGGAAATCCCGATTTGAAACCGGAGTCTTCCCTCAACTTCGATAGTGGGGTTTCGTTTTTGCACCGTTACGGCCGGCATGAAGTCAGCTATTTTAAAAACTGGGTCGAAAACTCCATCCTTTTTGTTCCGATCAGTACTTACACAATCGCTCCGATCAACAGTCAAAAGGCTAAACTCCAGGGTCTGGAATTTGCGAATACACTTTTTTTAGGACCTCACCTGGATCTGGATTTCAACTACACCTGGATTTCCGCTCATCTGGATGGCTCTGGGCATCAACTTCCTGGCAGGCCCAAACACAAGATCAATCTCAAAGCGACGCTTAAAAACTCCTGGGGAAGCCTCGAGCTCAGTGGACAATATACCGATCGTTTACCCCTCGATTTTCAGAACACGGCCTTTATCACTTCCCGCCTTCAACTGGATCTGACGGGCTCGGTGCAATTTTTAAAACATTATTTTGTAAGCGCGCAGATTAAAAACCTAACCAATGCCCAAATGCTCGATGCCCGTGGTTTTCCTTTACCCAGGATTTCGGCATTCGGAAGTGTCGGGGTACGTCTGTAGGTTGGGGAGGGAAAAGGGGAAGAATGCAGAAGTCAGAATTCAGATGTAGGGGCGAGGTATGCCACGCCCGCAATGCCTTTATGCCATGGGTTGCCACGCCGCTGCGCTCTTCGCAATGACGAAGGTGTCGTCTTTGCGAACGAAACGTCAGTGAAGCGAAGGAATCCAAAAATCAGAAATAAGAAGAGAGGATCCAAAGGTCATAAGAAAACTAGAATCAAGGTCTTTTCACCCTCCCTTCGATCACAACCCTATTTGAAAAATTTTTTGAATCTTATTTTAAAGAAAGGAAACCCAATGAAACACCTCCGTTTTCTCATTCTTATTCCAGCCCTCCTTTTGAGTGCTTTTGTCTCAGGTTGTGGCAGCCAAAGCATTGTCACGGCCCCTCCCGCGCCCGTGCTTTCCGATTTTACGCCCTCGGCGTTAGTGCTTGGCTCACCTTATCCTGTAGATATCGATATCGTCGATCAGCCCGATCTTAAAAATACTCTTTTTGTCACCACGAATACGGCTGTTCTCGCCTTTGATCTCGACACGATGCAGCCCTCGACGACGATCGTGGGCCTTCCTGCTCTTCCTGCCGAGGCCTCCTCCGGCTTTCCCAATAATCTCGAAGTGATCGACTCAACCCATGCCCTTTTGCTGACCTCTGACTCCCTTATCTATTTCTGTCCTCTGGATGGGACAGTCTTTGAGAGCGTGACAATTCTGGATCCCATCGCTTTAAGTGAACCTTTAAAACAGATTCAGGGAGACGGCACTCCGATTGCCGACTTAACCGATACTCTCATTCCATCGTTTCCAGCCTCCGTCCTTCAGATCGAAGGAAAAAAGGTGGCGGTGAGTTTTTCGAATATCACTTATGCTCCCGATTTCTCGTCGATCGATCACATCACCCAGGGGATCGTGCGCTACTTTGATCTGAATTCCAGCGCGCCCTATCTGACTTCCGCAACTCCTTCCTATGCGGTTTTGACAGGTTTCAATGCAACCGGTCTTACACGTCTTTCGGACGGAAGTTTTCTGGCCACCTCCTCCGGAGCCACCGTGCTCAATGCCAGTTTTCAATCTATCCCCGTGACATCCGCCAGGCTCGATCATCTTTCCTTTGAATCCCATCTTCCTATCGAATCCGCACTGGATCTGGGTTTGAGCGCACCTGCATTCAGATCATGGGCGGTTAAGAAAGACCAAAGCCGTGCCTATATCGGGAGCTCTTCGGGCGGCTATGTCCTGGCGGTTGGGCTTCATCCTTTTCAGGTTCTTCGGGGAGATGCTGATCCTCTTGTGGTCACAAGTGCCGAGGACGGAACCGATTATCTCAATGAGGTTTTGCTAAACGCTTCCGAATCCGGACTTTTCACTTCCAGCTCCAACCACAGCTCGGTTTATGGATTTGATCTCACAGGAGCCGAGCCTTTGCTCCTGCCGCAAATCATCGATCTTTCATTTTCGAACAATCCTGGCATTACCGGTGCAGGACCGATGGTTTTCAGACCTGGCTCTCCCGGAGTTGATTTTGAAGGACCCGATCTTTTTGTGCTGACGGCAAACCCAGGGACGGTGGCGGCGATCAAGACTTATTAGGTCCTCCAGTCCTTGACCCCAGGTTTCGGCCTGTGGCACTGATGAAGCCACTCTTTTTCATTCTTTGAGGACTGTGTGGCTTCTCTCTTTTTATTTTCCGGTCGCGATAAAATCTGCGTCGAGCTTCAAGGCTCACGGATGACTTCCTCCGATCTGGAGACCTTGCGCAACCTGTTGCCTGAGCATTTGCGGGGAGTCGGCTTTTCCAGGCCACCCCTGGCAGATCAGGAGGGAGCACGGTTTCAGATCGAGAAGCGCTCGAAGGTGGTTGCCAAATGTCTTTTTAATCTGGGGGAGAAGTTACTGGAGAAGGATGTTTTTTATGCCGCACTTTCCTGCTTTGATTTATCCCTCAAGGTACGAAAAACCCCGTTGGCGAGTCTTGCGCGTGCGAAAGTTCTAATCACTTTAGGTCAGCTTGATTTGGCTGAGCGCGAGATTCAGCGGTTTTCAAAATGGAAACAGCAGACCGGAATGGTTTTTTGGATTCGAGGAAGAATTCTGCTTTCACGCCATGATTACCAGGGGGCCCAGTTACTTTTTGAAGCAGGACTTAAAAGTACAAAGGAAGGATCTCTGGAGAACGAAGTTCTTTTGCGTTACCTGAAGCTCAATCTGCTTTTTCTGGAGCGGGACAGTCTTTATAGCCGGAATCTTTCCGGGCAGGATTATTTGCATGCCATTGAATCTCTCAACCAACAGGTCCAGACGAAAAGGACTGAAGTACGAAAAAGCCTCCATCGCGAGATTCGTGAGATGGAGCCTTTGCTCGATGGCCTGGAGAAGCTTTTCAAAAACTGGGTGGAGCAGATTCATCTCTATATCCCACCTAAAGCGACCGATAAGGTTCGTCTCTCTGCTTAATCTATTTCTTGTTTTTATCCTGCTTATCCCTTCCATTCCGTCTCACGCCTACGAACGCATCATCTCTTTAAAACCCAATCTCACCGAAATTCTTTTTTCTTTGGGGGTGGGCGATAAACTCGTGGGAGTGACGACTTATTGTGATCAGCCCCCTGAGGCCAAAAAAATTGATAGGGTCGCTGATTATCTCCATCCGGATCTTGAAAAAATTGCGTCCAAAAAACCGGATCTCATCGTGGGATCTCAGGAAAACAGCTCCCGACGTGAGATTGAATTTCTAATCCATCAAGGCTACCGAGTTTTTCTTGTCGAAACCTCAACCCTCGCTCAGCTTCGCGAAAGTTTTTTGAAACTTGGGGCCGAGCTCGGTCGCGAGGCGATTGCCCAGGAAAAAGTCGCCGAGATGGATCAGATTCTTCAGTCCCTTCAAAAAAAATCTGTCCAAAATTCATCAACTCTTCCGAAAGCTCTTTTCGTGGTAGGACGCCAACCCCTTATTGTTGCGGGTAGCCAGAATCTTTTCGATGAGATCGCGCCTTACCTGGGTGTGCGCAATGTCGTGCATGAAAGCCGCGTGCGCTATCCGAACTATTCACTCGAAACCTTGCTGGCTCAGGCCCCGGAGATCCTCTTCGATTTTTCGATGGGCTCCGAATCCAATTTTAGATCGGAGGAAGCCTTGCGCTGGTGGTCTCAGTTTTCTTCACTTCCCGCAGTCAAAAACCAGAAGGTGTTTCTGATGGATGTCGAAAGCCTGCGCGCAGGGCCACGGCTTGTGACCGAGTTGAAAAAGATTCGGGAAAAAGTGGAGGGAAAATAAATCTAGGCGCCAGTAAGGAAATGAAGCGAAGCAATTCAGGAATCCAATTTTCCTGTAGGGGCGTCCGCCTCAGGCGGACGCCCACAAGAATCACAAGATGGATTGCCGCGTGACTGTGCTCCTCGCAATGACGAAGATGTCGTCTTTACGATCCTCCTCCGGGCGGACTTGTTCTCCTGCCGCACACTTGTCCTCGTCGAAGAGTGAGCCTTTAGACCCCATCTCATTTGCGTAAAATTAGTGATCTGTGTGACCATGAAAATCTTTCTCTTCATCCTTTTGACTCTTCTCATCTATGCCCTCGCCCTTCATTGGGGAGCGGAATCCGTTTCCCTTTGGGAGGCCTTGCAAAACCCGGACTCACTTTCGCACGCGATCCTTCTGGATATTCGTCTTCCCCGGATTTTGCTGGCCGCCCTGGTGGGAGCCGGACTTTCGGTTTCGGGGGTTGCCTTTCAGGCCCTGCTGAGAAATCCGCTGGCAGATCCTTTCATTTTAGGTGTTTCCGGAGGAGCGGCCCTTGGAAGTGCTTTGGCGGTGGGTTTTCATTTGCCTTACAGCCTGGTCTCCGTTGTGGGTTTTTTAGCCGCCCTTGCTTCGATGTTTTTCATCTACCAAATCGCTCAAACCCAGGGGCGTTTGCATCCCCACACCCTTTTATTGGTAGGCGTTTTATTTAACATGATGACGTTTGCCCTGATCCTTCTGATCAATTCACTCATTTCAATGCAGGATCTGAATCGCATTTGGTTCTTGATGGTTGGATCGATCGAGCCGCTGGAGTGGCCGCGCTTGGGCTTTGTCGCCCTTCTCATTGCCATAGGATTTGGTCTTTTGCTCTACGATGCAGCGGCGCTTAATCTCATCCCCCTGGGTGAAGAAAGTGCCGAACTGATGGGAGTTCCTGTCGAAGCGGTGCGCAGGCGTGTGTTTTTTTCGGCCTCCCTGATCGTGGGCGCCACAGTCTCGGTTTCAGGTTTGATTGGATTTGTCGGTCTTGCCACGCCGCACATGATTCGGTTGCTGACAGGATCCGACCATCGGCGTGTACTTCCTTTTTCTCTTTTAGGCGGATCCGTTTTTTTGGTTTTGGCCGATTTGATTGCACGGACGGCCTTTGCACGCGGCGGATTTCAAACTCAGATTCCGGTGGGAGTAGTGACGGCCCTGATTGGGGCACCGCTGTTTTTTGTTTTGCTTAAGAAAAAGTGAGTCGTCCCGGGAAATTGGATTAAGGTCTTTTCTGGATTCTAAAAATTTATATGCATCCCCTTCTCACATTTGATCAGGTTTCATTTGGCTATCAACGCGATCCATTACTTCACGAAATTTCGCTTCAGATTCATCCGGGCGAATTTTTGGGAGTTTTAGGTGCGAATGGATGCGGAAAAACTACTTTGTTGCGCTTGATGGCAGGAGTGCTCAAACCGCAGGTGGGGTGTATCCAGCTCCTGGATCGGCCGATCGATAGTTTTCCCTCCCGCGCGCGGGCCCGGCAGATTGCAATGGTTCCTCAGGATCTGGAGATCCTTTTTCCTTACCGCGCCCTGGAAATTGTGTTGATGGGACGTTGGCCGTACCTGAAACCGTTTTCGTTTGAGTCTGCCAAAGATTTGAAAGAGGCTCAGGAGGCAATGGAAGCGACCGATTGTTTGCATTTAGCCGAGCGCTCGACGACGGAGCTTTCGGGTGGTGAGAAAGAGCGGGTAATGATTGCCCGTGCCCTTGCGCAAGGATCCAAAATCCTTCTGCTCGATGAGCCTACGACTCATCTGGATTTGAAACATCAAATTCAGATTTATGCCCTGCTTAAAAAATTAAATCAGGAGATGGGATATACAATTGTTCTGGTTTCACACGATTTGAATTTCGCCGCGATGACCTGCAAGAAAATCCTTCTGTTGCACGAAGGAAAGATCGCGGCATGTGGGCGCCCCGAAGAGGTGATTCGGCCCGAAACCCTTCAGCAGGTGTTCGGAGCGCCTGTGTGGGTAGAAAAGCAGTCTCACACGGGTCAGCCGTTTTTTATTCCGAAACTGGATGACTCTACTCCTCCATTGGACGAGCACACCTGAGGGAAGAGGAAAATAGAAGGCATGCGCACATTCTGGATTTATTCTTTTCTTTTTTCCCTTCTCATCCATGGTGCCCTGCTGCTTGTTCTTTTTTGGGTTCATACCCATTCTCTTGGGCACCCATTTTCAGCCGATCCGACCTTAGGTAATCAGAATCCTTCGCTTTTTCTCTCTTTTCTGAAAGGAGATGGGCCTTTGCCTCCGTCTTCCATTTCAAAGGCTCATTCGGATTCCAAAACCCCGCCACTCAAATCTCCTCCTTCTGATTTTAAAGTGGATACGAAAAAGGACTATATTCCTTCCTCCGCTATCCCCAGCCCGCACAATTCGACTCAAACAGGATCGGCCGAAAAAGATTCATCCTCCAGCTTTTCTTTTGGATCCAGCACCTCTTCCGCTGGGAATGAGGGCAGGTCTCCTCAAAAAATTCTGGATGAAATCGCCGCGCGCGTGCGCCGCTCTTTGCGCTATCCCACACCCGCGAGGGCCCAGCGCCAGAATGGGATTGTTAAGCTGGGCTTTCATCTTACTTTAGAAGGTCAGCCCATTCAGATTCATCTGATAGATTCCAGCAGCTTTGATATTCTCGACCAGGAGGCCCTTGCGGCCCTTCAGCGGGCAGCGCCTTATCCTTATATAGAAGGGGAAGTTCGGATTCCGGTAAGTTTTGAGCTGGAAGATTAATCTTTAGGATTCCTCCATGCAGGCACACAGTAAAGTGCTCCATTTTCGCTTCTTTCGGAACTTTCCTCTGTCTGATCCCGATCGGGAATTCTCCGTCTGAATTTTTCTCCGTTTGAAGTTTCTGCAAGGGATGATGGGCAAAGATACTCCATCCTCCTAAGTGGCAGGATCCCTTCTTCAGGATAGTCGAGTTGTAGAAGCTGAAGAAGTTGGCGTTATCGACAGTGGGTTTAAAGAATTCGGTGGATAAAGAAGATTTGAGGGCATGGGCGTTTGAGGGGATGAAGAGGAAACTCAACATCTTGACCCTCAAAAGGTTTTTAGCCCTTTCTTCGAAAGGTTTTGCGGAGGCCAAAAAGAAAGGCGGGGGCGAGCATTACGAAGGTGTAGGAGAAACCGCCCGGTCCGTTGAAGGGGGTTAAAGAGCTGACACAGCCCCCTTGGGTGGTCAAACCAGGAGGCAGGCCAGTAGTCCCTGGTACCGTGGTAGTATCGGAAGTCACAGTCATCGTCGCGGTGTGAATATCGGTGCAGCGTGAGCGACACTGCAGCTGTAGGGTGTAGGTACCGTCCACATCGGCGGTGAACTGGGGATTGGCGATGTTGGTGCTGGTCAAGGTGGCCACAGAGCCTGAAGGGCGGGTTAAGCTCCAGGTGTACTCGAACTCATCGCTAGGATCGGAGGGGGAATAGGTGCAGTTAGCAGTTAAGCTCACTACGTCTCCGGTATTGACTGTCTGGTCAGATCCGGCACTTACCGACATGGTTTCTACCGTGTTCATAAACACATAGGCGTTGCGGGTGGTGCCTTCAAAGGTGGCTAACACGATAAAGTCATCTCCTCCTTGGCCGTCGAAATCAGCGGAATCAATTCCCAAGGGTTGAGTGTGAGATCCGCTGGTTGAATAAATTAAGGGGGATTTATGCGCCGTAGTGCTTCCTGGCGTTAAGGTGATTGCTTCAAGTCCAGCATCGGAGGCCGTGCTGTAACTTACAGCGATGTCTTCCGAGTTATCGTTGTTAAAACAACCTACAGCAAGAGTTTGAGCGGTGTGATTGGCCGCATTGGTATATTGAACAAAATTCGTATTGTTTCCTGAGAAAATTCCTGAACCATCATTAAAAAAATAACGAACGCCTGGAAGGGTAAGTCCAGGTTCCGTAATGACAATGTCCACCATCTCATCTCCGTCAAAGTCGCCCGCAGCGATAGAAAAGGGTGCTGGGTTTTGGCCTACATCCTGATCGAGTGTGATGGATTGATTACACGAAAAACCACAGACCCCGTCATTCGTGCAGATCACAATACTGCTTTCCGTAGCATCGTTTACGGAAACAGCGACATCCTGAGTTTGGTCATTGTTGAAATCGCCAACCGTAAGGGAAGCCGTTTTTGAGGATGCTGAATTAGAGGAAACGACAAAACTCTGGGTAGCCGAATTGATAGGATTTAAAACCGTACCGTCGCTGGTTAAGATGTTTAGCTGGATATTGGAGGTGGTTATCATTCCGTGGTCGATGTCATTTTGGATAACCATCGCAAAATCGCTGGCCCCATCCTGGTTACAATCAAAAATAGCCGTGTTTTTTTCTCCCTGGTAGGGGGCAAATCCATTTTGGTTAGTGCCGAATAACCCTGCATCCCATGATGGGGAATCGGAAGAATCAATGACAAGTGATGATTCATCTGTTCCGACCCCGCCTTTAACCACGGCAACGAACTTCGCAGGGCTATCGAGGGAGGGAATAAAAACGGCATCGGAGCCTCCCAGAGAGCCGGCTACAATGCTACCAAGGTGAAACCCTGGTCCCAAAATGTTTAGAGAGTGATCTTCGACCGAAGAGAATTGGTTTCCACAACTAGATCCCGTGTTGCCCAGAAGATAAGAGAACGATTTTGTATCGATTCCGCTTCCCCTTCCAATGACGCAATCACGAGCGCCATCCTGGTTGAAGTCCAGACTGGAGGCGTTGAAGTTTTTGCAGGCAATGGTGTCTGCATCATGGTCGCCGAATCCGTCACAGGTCGAGGAGGAACATAAAATAGGTTTTACTTCGCAGGATTGATCCGAGTTTTGAAAAAGGTTCGAGTATGCTTTTGTAGAGAAAAGAAATAAGAAGAAGGATGATGCGATTCCAAAAAAAGTAATGATCAGGTATTTTTTTTTCATGGAGGGATATCTCTAGATTATGGGTGGTTTGCTCAATATGCGACGTTTAAATGCCCTGAAGCGGGCTTTTTATCAAGAAGAAATGAAATGTTTAAGAAGGCAAAAACAGTCTGTTTACAACTATATAGAATAAAAAAATAAAAAAGCTCAATTACAGCGCAACAATTTCTTCTAAATATACGATAAGCAGAGCAAAAATCTAATTTTAGAACCTTTAAGGAGATCAAAAGCATGTATTTATTACCTAAAACAAAACGGATCTTTCGTTCATTGATCTTTGCTACCTTTGTGAGCACCTTACTCCTTGGACTATCCGCCCAGGCAACGGTGATTTTTAACGTCAGCAAGCAGGATGACAGCGCTGTGGGCCCTTGTGCTCTGGGGGCTACAGATTGTTCTCTAAGAGAGGCTGTGATGGCTGCCAATGAACTCAGCGAGCCAAGTATTATTTATCTTACGGAAGGAACATTTTCTTTTTCACCGAACTTGGGTGGAGCTAATGAGGATGAGGCCCTGACGGGAGATTTGGACCTTTATCAGGATATCACGATTGAGGGAGCGGGAGCCGACAAGACCATTATTGATGCTAAAGGCTTGGATCGCGTTTTTGATATTCCCGTTTCCTTTCCTTCCATCAAAGCTTTTTTCAAAAATCTTACGATTCGTAATGGAAAGAGCGAAACATCTGCGGTCCCTTCTTACGATCAACTCAATGGGGGAGGGGGAATTCGAGATCAGGGAACGGCCCGCCTGCGCATTGAAAATTGCGTCATCGAAAATAATACCTCCGATTACGAGGGAGGAGGAGTGGCTACGCGCAGTAAAAAATTTGAAATAGTAGGTTCCACAATCCATGGAAATCAGAGCCATACTTATGGTGGTGGAGTGTTTAGTTATTTTCATCCCTCCTTCTTGCCTCCAGGAGTAAAGTCAAAATCAGTGTTCACCAATAGTACGCTGAGTGACAATCATGCAGAGTTGAGCGGTGGGGGATTGTATAACAACGCCCGAACTGTGTTTTTGAGTAATGTGACGATTTTTTCAAATGAAGCGGGTCAGTCCGGGGGAGGGGTGTACGCGGGCAGTACAGACCAGAGTTACTTCGGAGGAGTTCTACAGGCTCAAAATACAATCATTTCCCATAATACTGGAGAAAATTGTGGTGGAGGACTCATTAAGTCCAGTGGTTTTAATTTGGAAAATGAAGATTCATGCAAGTTCGATCATGAAGGCGACCTGATCAACACAAATCCGAAACTCGATCACCAATTGGCCTATAATCAAGGAACAACACTCACCCATGCCCTCCTTGTTTTGAGTCCAGCCGTTGATGCTGGTAATCCTGACGGATGTTTTGAAGCTACCGGATATCCATTTTCAATGATGCTTAAAACCGATCAAAGGGGAATGCCGCGAGCCACTGCTATAACTGGTAAGGGTACTCCTCGATGTGATATCGGTGCTTTCGAATATATGGGGTATTGGCCTGAAACTATTAGAAGGGAAGATCCCCTTTATAAGACACCACTTTTTGATCCTACCATTTGGATGAATTCTCAAAAGACATCCGTGGGCATTCAAGCACCTTCAAAACAAATTTTGACAAAGTAGCTGCAGCTTCTTTGTTGACTCGATTCTCTCAACCCTTTTCAATTAATCGAAGCTTGGCATGCAGAAAATTTTTAATGAGTGGCCTTATATCGTTAAAAAATATCTGATGGTTTCATTAGAAAAAGAATCCAAAATTTTAGCGGAAAATATCGAGTGTCTTTACTGAGATAATTTTGTGCAGCGCCTTTGGCAAGGGGAGTGGGTGTAGGTGCAGCGTTCCCAATTTTTTAACCTAAATTTGGCTACTGCCGAATTTAGCAATCCAAGAGCTTGAACCTAAAAACGGCAAACAATCGCCATTTTTAGCTTTAGGTATGGGTGGGTAAGTTCCACCATTTCCGCGAGAGAACCCCTCCGTCTTCCAAATTTTGCCAAATTTCCACTTATCCACAGGAAAACTTCACTTTCACTCTTCCACTTCCTTTATATTTCAACCTGTTGTGCGCGTGCCAGGCACCGGGGGAATTCCGGCGGGATTTTCAAGATTTTAAAGATGTGGATCTTTCGCGTGTGTGCTACGCCAAAAAAATGTCGTCCAATCCTCTTCTTCATTTTTCCAATCTTTTGCCCGAAAGAATCCTTGAAGCGGTCAGCGTGCAAGGTTACGAGCCGACCGGCGTGTTGTATCCTTTAAACAGCTATGAAAACCGCGTGTATGAAATCGGAATCGAAGATCATGAGCCGCTCATTGCCAAATTTTATAGGCCCGGGCGGTGGAGTTCGGAGACCATTGCGGATGAACACCGCTTTTTGATGGCGGCCCTCGATCTTGAAATTCCTGTCGTGGCTCCACTCGCACTGCAAAATCACTTGGGTTCCATTTCCACTTTGGGAGATAGCGACGGCATTTATTACGCCCTTTTTCCGAAGTTTCGCGGGCGTGAGCATCCTGACATCACCGATGATGATCGTCAGTGGCTGGGGCGCACCCTCGCACGGCTTCATAATCTGGGTGAGGTTTTTAAGGCCCCGCACCGTATGGCGCTCAATCCTCAAACTTACGGAGAGCAAAGTATCGAGACGATTTTAAATCTCGATTTTATTCCCGATGACACGCGCCCTGGCTTGCAGGCCTATCTTTCTCAGGCCGTGCTTCTCACCGAACCATACTTTCATTCTTCCTTAAAAATCATTGCCCTCCACGGCGACTGTCATCCTGGAAATATTTTGTGGAATCGCGAAGGTCCTCATCTCGTCGATTTTGACGACATGGTGCTCGCGCCCTCAGTGCAGGATGTGTGGATGCTTTTCAATGGGGATGCGCACGAGAAGGCCGTCCAACAAGATGCGTTTTTTGAAGGGTATGAAATGTTTCGCGAGTTTGAATATGACACACTGATTTTGGCCGAGCCGTTGCGCACGTTGCGGATGATTCGGCACACGGCCTGGATTGCGCAGCGTCACACTGAGCCGATTTTCCAGTGGGCGTTTCCTTATTTTCGGGAAAGAAAATATTGGGAGGAGTTTTTACAATCCATCAAAGAACAGATCGGGATTTTGCAGGAGGGTTTTGAATAGTCGTCTGTCCGATCATCCCTTCTCCAAATACTCGTTGTCTTCAATATTGATGAGGACGGTGTCGCCTTCTTTGATGAAAAGCGGGACCTTTACCACATTGCCGTTTTCTAGCGTTGCGCTCTTGGTCGCGCCGGCAAAGCCTTTGCTGGGTGGATCGCAGGTAGTGACGGTGTAGACAATGCGAGGAGGAAGATTCACGCTGACGATTCTTCCCTCGTAGCGAAACAAGGTGACGGGAAGCTCGGGTTTTAAATGTTTGGCAAGGTCACCCAGGATATCGGCGCTTAGCTCCAGCTGTTCGTAGGTTTCTGGATCCATCAAGTGGTAGTTACTTCCTTCCTGATACAAAAAATTCATTTTGCTACCGCTCAGCTCGATGTCTTCAACGGTTTCGGTGGAGCGAAAACGGTTATTGATTTTGATGCCCGTGCGCAGATTGCGCAGATCGGTTTGAACGACGGCGTTTCCCTTTCCAGGCGTGACGTGGTGGACTTTCAAAACACTGTAGAGCTGGCCATCGAGTTTTAAAAAATGGCCGACGCGAATTTGGGTAGCGTTGATCATAAATTCCTTTCATCATCCTTTTGAGATAAGCGAGTGCCTTTTAATGAGAGATCGAGAAAAGGCTCAAATTCATTCGACTGTCTATTTTTAATTTTTAGCAGGTTCTTAAGTTTCTAGGTTTTTCATTTCTGATCGGGTCTTCTTCTGATCCCTAGAAAAAATGTGTTCTCTTGCGAAACTTATCCACAGTTTTTTAAAAAAAATGATAGAGTAAAATTTATAATTTCATATACTTACATGTGTGCCTGGCACCGAGGGTCACACTTAAGGTCTTTAGTATCGCAACTTATTTTTGGTGATGCCGATAAACCAAAAGGGTAAAAAAGGGCCAAGCGCTTAAATTCCAAGAAAATTTTTTAAGGAGAGAGTTATGGCAGGCAATAAGATTTCAGGTGAGTTGTTAATCGTCGATTCTGCAAATCCGCAAAATGTTCTCAAAAGCGGAGGTTCTCTGGAAATTAAAGAAGATTCCAGCTCTCATCCTGGGGTAGCGGACTCAAGAGCTGAAATCACAGAGGCATATTCCAGATTTGAAAATCAAAGAAGCTTGCTTGAAAAGTTTATTCCTCCGGGTCTTTCAAAAGATGAGCAAAAAGCAGAGCTAAATCGCTTAAAAACACTTATTGATAGCGGAAAGGGCGTTCCTGTTTGGAGGGTTCAATACACAGGGAAGGACGGTACATATAATCATTTTTACACGGCCGAAAAACTTATTGCTTTAAAGCGGTATTTCCTGAATCGAGAGAATGTTGGAAATCCATCTGTTCCTGCGGGTTATTTTACTAATGTCCTTAGTCGGCCCTTAACTCCAAATAAACCTGCGACTCCACCCCCCCCAGCCGCAACACCTCCAGCGCCACCACCTCCGGCAGCTAAGGCTCCTGAATTGCTGCTAGCTAAGCCCGCAGATCAACCTCGTTTAGTGACACCCCCCCCAGCCGCAACACCTCCAGCGCCACCACCTGCAGCGCCAAAGCCGGTCGTTGAAGTAGTTTATAAAGCTGTGCGAGAGACTCCTAAACAAAAGGAAAAGAGATTGGTGGCAGAAGGCGAAGAGTTAAAAGCCAAGCTTGATGTAGCAGTGGCATTAATTAATCGGGCTGCTGAGCTTTTTATGGATGAGTGGATGAGAATGCGCCTTTTAGATCCCAAAAGCCCAGAGTTCAGAAATGCCGTCGATAAAGAGGTTTTGAGAATAGTAAAAACTGGATATGAGCAGGGGTTGGTGCTCATTAAAGAAGGGAACGAGTTTTTGAATCAGGCGATCGGGGTAAAGCCTGACTTAAAGATTCGAAAAAGTCGTGTGTATGCATTCACGATTGCAAAAATGCAGATGAGAGATGCCCTGTTAACGGCCCATGTCACCCTGACACCGGATCTTTTTCAGGCAATTGAAATGAAAAAAGAGGAGCTCAAGGCGGCTGTTAACAGAAAAACAAGCCCCGAAATTATTGTTCGCCTTCAAAATGATTTGAAGATGTTGGAAGACCCTCAACTCGAAGTGTTGGACCGTCTCCTGAGGCTACCCCCCAAAACCCTGAGTGAGCTTCGCGAAGAAGCTGAGTCGTTGGCTATGGAAATCAAGAGTGCACATGAGCTCTCAGCCAAAACCTCAGAAGAAATACTTGGCAAATCAAAGGCCTTGAGGGAGGCAAGTTTTAAGCAACAGCGATATGATTATATTAATCAAATAGAATTGAAAGAAGCTGAAATTGCACAAGCCCCGCTTCAGGCGATTTTGGAAGATGTCGGTCCCGCAGGTCAGGAAAGGTTCAAAGTCTTGCTCGAGAGGGTAATTCAGTGGAGAGATTTGGCCAAGAGCAATGCCATCAAAGATGAGGCATTTTCGAAAGATCCAACCCAACCACAGGAAAAACGCAATCAGGCAATGATGAATGCGCGGATTAATCATGCTCAGGCGAATCGCTTGTCGGCCCGTATTCTTGAGGCGGGTCTGGTGAAGGATTTTGTGCTGGATTATTCGAAAAATGTGACGAATCATTTGCCAGAAAATGCTTCGGTAGAGGAATATTTTCTTGCAGATCATGCCCTCAATTTTCCCTTAAAGGTAGTACGAGAAGCCGTCAACGCTTATCCAATTCTTTCACGACCCATCATGACACCCTATCTCCCTTCGGACCCGCTTGAGAAAAAATAAAATTTTCTCATAAGATAAGTGAGAATTTGTTTCTCTATTCTCTGCCGGACTTTTTATAAAAAATGGGAGTAGCTTTGCCCGTAATAAAAAATCTTTCATTTAACAGATCCTCATTCCCTTTTCCCCCTTCACAAATCTCAAAAACAATTTGTATAAGCCGGCCATGATTAAAGTTGGTGTCATAGGGGCGACCGGGTATACCGGTGTGGAGATGGTGCGGGTGCTACTCGGTCATCCGCAGGTTCAGATTAAAATTCTCACCTCTGAGAAAAGTGCCGGCATCTCTTTTTCTCAGGTCTTTCCCGCTTTTCAGGGGCTGTGCGATCTTATACTTCAGCCCTTCGATCCGGCCTCCATTACGAACGAAATCGATGTCGCTTTCTTGTGCCTTCCTCATCACTCTGCCATGCATGCCGCGGCAGCGCTTCTAAAGAAAAATATCAAGGTCATCGATCTTTCGGCTGATTTTCGACTCAAATCCGCCCAGGAATACGAAGCCTGGTACGGAAAACACGACTATCCTGAACTTTTAACACAGGCTGTTTACGGTCTTCCCGAGCTGTTTCGATCGGAGATTCAAAACGCCGATCTCATTGCCAATCCGGGCTGCTATCCCACTTCCGTAGCACTCGCTCTCGCTCCGCTTTTGAAGTACGCAAAGGTTCAAATCGACTCGATCATCATCGATAGTAAATCCGGTGTTTCTGGCGCTGGGCGAAGTGCAGAGATCTCCAATCTTTTTAGCGAAGTGAACGAAGGGTTTAAGGCCTACAAAGTCGGTGCACACCGACACACACCCGAGATCGAACAAACGCTTTCCATCCTTGCGCAGCAAAAAATCAGCGTTACTTTTACGCCGCACCTGGTACCGATGGATCGCGGAATTCTCAGTACGATTTATTTAAATCCCTCTCAAAAAATTTCGAAAACCGAACTTCAATCGCTCTACGAAGATTTTTACAAAAACGAATTTTTCGTGCGGATCAAACCTACCGGGTCTTATCCGAACACCCGCGAGGTACGTGGTACGAATTACTGCAACATCGCTTGTGTGCTCGATGAGCGCACGGGAAGGATCATCCTTCTTTCTGTTATTGATAATTTAACCAAAGGCGCTTCTGGACAGGCTTTGCAGAATTTTAATGTGAGGATGGGACTGGAAGAGACATTGGGGCTTAGGCTTTTACCTCAGGTACCATAATAGAATGTAGGGAACCTCTGAAAATTTCCCATTGGTTGTGTTCCCCGATTCCATCGAATTTTTTTCAGGAGACAGGATCATGAAAACAAAATTTATCTTTGTAACCGGTGGTGTGGTTTCCTCTTTAGGTAAGGGGATTGCTTCGGCTTCGATTGCGGCTTTGCTGGAGAGTCGTGGTTTAAAGGTCACCCTTCAAAAACTCGATCCGTATATCAATGTCGATGCGGGAACGATGAATCCCTTTCAGCATGGAGAGGTATTTGTTTTGGATGATGGGGCTGAAACCGATCTGGATTTAGGACATTACGAGCGCTTTGCCCATCCTCCCTTAACCCGTCTTAATAACATCACGACTGGCAAGATTTATCATTCCGTCATCGAAAAGGAACGGAAGGGCGAATACCTGGGAAAAACAGTGCAGGTTGTGCCGCACATTACCGATGAGATCAAATCGTGCCTGGTCAAAGTGGCTAACGATGTCGATCTGGTGATTGCCGAGATCGGTGGAACCGTTGGCGATATCGAATCTCTTCCCTTCGTCGAGGCGATTCGCCAGTTCCGCTACGATGTCGGAGAAGAGAATGTCCTCTATATCCATTTAACCCTGGTGCCCTATATCTCCGCTTCGGGTGAATTAAAAACCAAACCGACCCAGCACAGCGTGCAAAAACTCCGTGAGATTGGTATTCAGCCAGACTTGCTGCTGTGTCGAACCGATCGCACCCTCTCGCGCGAGATCAAATCGAAAATTGCCCTGTCTTGTAATGTCGCCCTCGACTCCGTTTTCACCGCCACTGATGTCGATTCCATCTACGAAGTTCCCTTGGTGTTCCACGAGGAAGGGGTAGATGAAAAAATCATCGAGTTGCTCAATATCTGGACGAGAAAACCGGATCTGAAAGAATGGAAGGGGCTCGTGCAGCGCATCAAAAATCCCCTTCAGGAAGTGACCATCGCAATTGTTGGAAAGTACGTGAATCTAACGGATAGTTATAAAAGCTTAAATGAGGCCTTGCGCCATGGCGGATTTAAACACAACACGAAGGTCCATTTGAAATTTATCGACTCCGAAGATCTTGAGAGCCGGCCGCTCGAAGAAGTGCTGGATCAGATCGATGGGATTTTGGTCCCTGGTGGATTTGGAGATCGGGGGATCGAGGGAAAAATCAATGCCGTGCAATATGCGCGCGAAAAGAAAATTCCCTTTTTCGGAATCTGTTTGGGAATGCAGATTGCCTGTATCGAGTTTGCCCGCAATGTCGTGGGGCTTAAGAAAGCCAATAGCCGTGAATTCGATTCACACACGCCTGATCCTATCATCGACCTGATGTCGGCCCAGAAGGCGGTCTTGCATAAAGGAGCGACGATGCGTGTGGGAGCCTATCCCTGCTCTCTGGAGAAAGGATCATTGGCCGCCCAGATTTATGGGGAGCGCGAAATCTCCGAAAGACATCGCCACCGTTTTGAGTTCAACAATATCTATCGGGATCGACTCAAATCCCAGGGACTTGTTTTCTCAGGTGTTTCACCCGATGGGGCTTTGGTTGAAATCGTGGAATATCCCGATCATCCTTTCTTTATTGGCTGCCAGTTCCATCCCGAATTCAAATCCAAACCAATGGCGCCTCATCCGATCTTTGAGGCCTTTATTTCCCAAACAATCGCCTATTCCAAAAAAGAAAAATGGCAGGATCTTAAAAAGGAAAAACTCCTCGCTACTTCCATTCCCGTCGAAAAATCCGTGAAAAAACTCACAGTTGCTGCGACGTCCCTTACAAAGAGCAAGCGAAAAAAATCCTAGCCAGAATGCCTCTTCTTGACAGGTAAGTATGCGCAGACTATCATTTTTTCGACTTTTCCCTTCATAGAATTTCAGACAGTCAGAAAGTCCTGTGTCAAAGTTATGGCTCTTGAGATCCGCCAAAATCTAAAGCTGTCTCAGCAGCTTGTTATTACTCCCCAACTTCAGCAATCCATTAAACTGCTTCAGCTTTCCCGAATGGAACTGTTGGAAACCGTTCATAATGAACTTCTTGAAAATCCCGTCCTCGAAGAAGATCCCGAAACCGAAGAAAAACTCGCCAAACCGGAAGTAAAATCCGAAGAATCCGAAACGCAGGATCCGTCTGAACTTGAAAAGAAGGTCGTTGAAAGTCAGGAGGTCATGACGGAGAAAAATGGTGAGGTCAAAGAACCCCAGGAATTTGATTGGGAAAACTATCTGAATACCTACAATGCTCCTGAGCATATCTCGGGAGGTCTCGAAGAACTTCCTTCCTACGAAAACACTTTAAGTCAAAAAACGAATCTGACCGACCATCTTCTGTGGCAGCTCCATCTTTCCAATTTTACGAAAGAAGAAGAGGAGTTAGGGGCTTATGTAATCAGCAGCATCAACGATGATGGATATTTACAGGATCCCCTCGAGGAAATTGCCGAAAAGGCTGGGGTGCCGCTGGAAAAAGTCGAGTATCTTCTCCAAAGGATTCAAAAATTTGATCCACCCGGGGTGGGCGCGCGTGATTTGAAAGAGTGTCTTTTGCTCCAAATCCGCTTCCTAACCCAAGATCGTGCTTTACTGGAAAAGCTGGTTTCCAATCATTTTGGACTATTAGAAATCAAGGACTATCGCCGCATTGCCAGAGAGATGAAAATCCCTATGGACCAGGTGTTACATCTGGCCAAGCTTATCCACGAATGCGAGCCCCGTCCGGGTCGGCCCTACTCCCAGTCTTCTGCCCAATACATCACTCCAGATGCATATGTTTACAAAGTGGGAGAAGAATGGGTGGTGGTTCTCAATGAGGATGGGCTACCAAAACTCCAGATTTCCAATTTCTACCGCAACATGATTCCCACGATGAAATCGCAGGATGAAACCAAGGATTATCTGCAAACCAAGCTGCGCTCGGCCCTTTGGTTTATCAAAAGCATTCATCAGCGCCAGCGCACGCTCTACAAGGTTCTCAAGGCGATTGTTAAGTTTCAGAAGGATTTTTTTGAGAAAGGAATCGAACATCTCAAACCGATGATATTACGCGATGTTGCCGAAGAAATCAGCATGCACGAATCCACGGTTTCCCGCGTGACGACCCATAAGTATGTGCACACTCCGCGGGGCATTTATGAGCTGAAATACTTTTTCAATAGTGGACTTCAGACCAGTGAGGGTGAGTCGGTCGCCAACGAGACCATTAAAGACAGAATTCGACAGATTATCAGTCAGGAAAACCCCAAATCGCCTCTTTCCGATCAGGAGATCGCGGAAATGCTCAAATCGAGCAAGATTGAAATTGCCAGACGTACTGTCGCAAAATATAGAGAAATGGCTGGGATTTTATCCTCTTCAAAACGCAAGCAGCTCTTTTAAATGAATATAAACTTTCCCATTGGGCGATATGCGCCGTTGAAATTCCTGAAGCAAATCCTCACGTGCATTTTAGCACGCTTAAGGTTTTCTTCAGAAATTTCGCCTCGCATCTCATCCTATTGAAAAAGTCCTAGAATAAATAGAGGTACCCTAAAGGCAGTGATGGCCTACCGAAGCGGACCTCCCTCTTCTTTAAGGTTGGAGGTGGTGAGGTTGTCTTCGACACAAGGTCTCTTTGGAAAAACCCTCACTGATCGCTATGCACATCCACACCACGTTCCGTCATATGGAACCGTCCGATGCCGTAAAAGAGTATACCGAGTCGAAATTACAGAAATTTTCGAAATACTTGCATGAGCCAATTGAAGTCCATGTGGTGTTTCAGGTTCAAAAACTCAGTCAATCTGCAGAAGTGACCGTAAGTGCCAAGAACTTCAGGTTTCATGGCGTAGAAGAATCCGAAAACCTGTATGCTTCCATTGATCTGGTTGCCTCCAAGATCGAGCGCCAGCTCAAGAAGCATAAAGAGAAGATCAAGGAGCATAAGTCGACTTTGGGAACGCGAGAGGTGGCGACTCTTCTGAATGAGGAAGAGACGGTTTAGTTTCCCATCGCAAGATTTAAGCAGGGATGAGCTTATCCATGTCCGATTTTTATTCTTTCAATGTACTGTAAGAGTAAAAGGACTTCCTTTCCTTCTTGCTGAAAAGAGATCGGTTGCTGTAACTCGAAAATGAAAACATGCATCATTGGATAGAGTTATCGTTCGATCGATTTAGAGAAGAGTCAGTCCATGAAATTAACTTCAATCCTGGCCAAAGAAGCCATTACCCCCCAGCTTGCATCCTCGGAAGCACAGGATGTGCTGAGGGAACTTGCGAAGTCTCTGGTAAAATCAGATCCTTCTTTGGGTTATCAGGAAGTATACAATATTCTGCTTGAGCGTGAGCGGTTGGGGAGCACAGGAATAGGGAGTGGAGTTGCTATTCCCCACGGCAAGCTTGCTTCGGCAAAAAAAATTATTGCCTGTTTTGGAAAAAGTCAGGAAGGAATCGACTTTAAATCCCAGGATGGTGAACCGACCCATCTGTTCTTTGCCCTCATTGCCCCTGAAAATTCAGCGGGTCTTCATTTAAAAGTTTTGGCCAAGCTTTCTCGCCTTTTGAAAGACAGGGCCTTTCGTGAACAATTGCTTTGTTCATCCAGTGTGGATGAAATCTTTCGGATTCTCTCTCGGGAAGATGATAGGGATTAGCCCCTCATAATGCTATTTTGAAAAGCAGGACTCCACCCGTTCTTTCCTTAGTTAAGATAATTTTGCTATTTTCTGTCCTTCGGGTTCAGGGTAGCGAAGGATCCAACAAGGATCCATTAAGTTTTTTAAACAGCGCCTGTTTTCCAGACGCACGTCTCTACCGCTCGCTCCCTGGTTTTCCTAAAATGGGTTACACTAAAGAATGGATACCTTTCTATGATTAGTATTCAGGTAGCCGATCTTCTTAGAGACAGCGAATACAATCTTAATCTTGAGCTCATTGCGGGAAGAAAAGGGCTTGGGAAAAAGATTACGATTCCGCGTATTCAAAAACCGGGGCTTGCCTTAACAGGGGATGTTTCCAATCTTCACTCCGGTCGTATACAGATCCTAGGCAAATCCGAAATCTCCTACCTTCAATCACTTCCCAAGAAAAAACTGCAAGAAATCGTTCAGAAAATCTGTCAGGTCGATTTGGCCTGCATGGTTGTCTCACGGGGAAACCCAATCCCGGAGGTTCTCATTCAGGAAGCCGAAGCAAACCAGATTCCTCTTTTCTCAAGCAATCTTTTAACTAGCACTTTCGTGAATCGGGTGGGTCGATTTCTAGAGGACAAATTGACTGCATCCACAACGCTGCACGGGGTTCTCATTGATGTGTTTGGGGTTGGAATTCTCATCACTGGAAAAAGCGGGATGGGAAAAAGCGAATGTGCTCTCGATCTCATTTTGCGCGGTCATCGTCTAGTCGCCGATGACGTCGTCGAGATCAAGAAAAAGCCGCCCTTTACCCTCAAAGGGATGGGGACCGGCATTATCAAACACCACATGGAAATCCGGGGTTTGGGAATCATCAACATCAAAGATCTCTTCGGAATTGCCGCCACGCGTGATCATAAAGTCATCGAGATCGTGGTCGAGTTGGTCGAGTGGAATCCGAACGAAGAATATGATCGGTTGGGAATTGAAGAACAGAAGTTTTCCATTCTCGACATCAAGGTTCCTTATCTGAAACTTCCTGTTCGGCCTGGAAGAAATCTCACGACCTTAATTGAGGTGGCCGCCCGAAACCATTTGTTAAAACTCAAAGGACACTTCTCTGCCCAGGAATTTCAGGATCGGCTCAACCGAGAAATTCTAGCCCAGGAGAAGTTGAATAAGACGGTGTGGAGTTCGTTAGAATAGGGGGATTCCTTAAACTGGGACATGTTGTCCAAAGGCGGATCAGGATGAGGGGGCGGCCCGCCTGTGGTAGAGACGAAGTAATCCAGTTTTTTTCTGTTACCTGAATTCTTTCGGATTCTGTGTTCCTCCCCTTCTTTGGAGGGGTGCCCATCAGGGCGTGGTGGTACTGCTTATAAATTGGATTCAAGGTTTTCTTCTGAATCTTTATATGATTTTATGAAAGTCGGCATTATTCTCATCACTCACGGAAATATCGGCATGGAGCTCATTCATGCTACGGAGGAGGTTTTGAAAGAAAAAACTCCCATCCAAACGATTTCCGTTCTTCACTCCGACACTCCCGAGCATTATCGTCAACTTCTCTCCGAAACGATTGACGAGCGTGAGCAGGGAGCAGGGGTTTTACTTCTGACCGATCTGTTTGGCGCAACACCTTCCAATCTCTGTCTGCCCTTTTTGAAAAAAGACAAAATCGAGCTGATCGGAGGTATCAACCTTCCCATGCTTATCAAACTCTCTACCTATCCAGGAAACCCTACCCTCCGCGAGCTAGTCGATTTTATTGCGCCTTATGGTCAGCGCAATATTCTCCAGGTGGGTGAGGATCATTAACACCCATGCACACTCTCACCAAAGTTTTCACCGTCTCCAACAAGCTGGGTCTTCATGCACGTGCGGCTGCACAGCTTGTCAAAACCATGGGACGATTTCAGTCCGAGGTCAGCATTACCTCCCGGAAACAAACCATTAATGGAAAATCGATTATGGGAGTGCTCATGCTGGCAGCCTCCCAGGGAACCAAAATCTCGGTCACCGTCAAAGGAAACGATGCAGAAGATGTCCTCCGTGCCTTTGAAGAGTTGATCAATAACCGATTTGGCGAAGAATCATGAGCTTAAGGCGGACCTCTGCATTGCCATCGAAACCTCTTCACATCCGTGGGATTCCTGCGGCTCCAGGCATGGCGATGGGTCCGGTCTATCTTCTTGAAAAATCCCGCATCTCCATTGTGCAGTACTGGATCTCCGATAAAGAGGTATCCGGAGAAATCCAACGCTTTAAAATCGCGATTGAAAAAACAAAGGCCGAACTCTCAAAAATTCGCGATCGACTGTGCCGTTATGAAGGCGGGACTCAGATCGGCATTCTTGAGAGCTATCAGATGATTTTGCAGGATGAGCTTCTCATCGAAAACACCCTCAAATCCATTCAACGCGAAAGGATCAATGCCGAGTGGGCCCTTGAAAAAACCTTTGAGCAACTCAAAAAGGTTTTTATCAATTTTGATGAAGAATATTTCCGTGAGCGCACCAGTGATATTCTTTATGTGAGTGAGCGGATTTTAAAAAACCTTGCCGGAAAACCGGAAGATCCCACTTTCAAAATTCCTCCCCACTCTATCATCATTGCCCACGATCTTTCTCCTGCCGACACCGCTCAGCTTACCAAATTTCACATTGGAGGTTTTATCACCGAAGTGGGTGGAAGCACCTCGCACACGGCTATCATTGCCCGTGCGCTTCATATTCCAGCCTTGGTGGGTTGCTCGAAAATCACACGACGGGTTCGGAGGGGCGAAAAAATCATCCTCCAGGGAGATCAGGGACTTGCGATTTTAAGACCCGATTCAGAAACCATCCGCAAGTTCAATATCGCCTACCGGCAGGGGGTGAACCTTGAAAAAAATCTTCTGAAGGATGCGCACTTGCCGGCAGAAACCCGCGATGGTTTTCGCATCCGTCTGTTGGCAAATATGGAATTGTTAGAGGAGATGGACTCCATCAAGCTTTACGGAGCCGAAGGCATCGGTCTTTATCGAACAGAATTTCTTTATTTGAACCGAAAGGATTTTCCGAATGAAGAGGAGCATTTTTGCCATTACCAGCAAATTCTAAAGTCCATGCATCCCAAGACGGCGATTTTTAGAACCCTCGATATGGGAGGTGACAAACTGCCGACGACTCATCCTTATCCCCGAGAAGAAAACCCTGCGTTGGGGCTTCGCGCGATTCGACTTTGTTTTCGGGAAAAAGAAATTTTTAAGACTCAACTCAAAGCCTTGTTGCGGGCAAGCCCACTGGGAAAGATGAAGATTTTGCTGCCCATGATTACAAGCCTTAATGAGGTCCTGCAGGTAAAAAAACTCATCGCAGATCTTAAACGCGAATTGGAAGAGCAAAAACTGGCGTATGATCCTGATATCAAACTGGGAGTGATGATCGAGGCGCCCGCGGCTGTTCTGATTGCAGAGGAGCTTGCTCAAGAGATTGATTTTTTTAGCATTGGGACCAACGATCTGATCCAGTACAGTCTGGCTGTCGATCGTGCGAATGAAAATGTGGCCCATCTTTACCGCCCTTTTCATCCTGCCATTTTAAGAATGATTCGACATGTGACCGAGGTGGGAAAAAAACACGAAATTCCGGTTGAAGTCTGTGGAGAGGTTGCCAGCGAGCCGCTATTCATCCTGATTCTTTTAGGATTGGGTCTTTCCGAGCTTTCGATGAATGCCGTGTCGATCCCTCGGGTCAAACGCATCATTCGATCTCTTTACTTCAAAGATGCCCAGGCCCTCGTCCAAAAGGTTCTTGGGATGAAAAACGAAAATGAGATTGAGGCTTACGTCAAAAAAGAGATGCGTCGTCTCATCCCTTCGCAGAAGCCCTGATTTGCTGATTTTGAGACTTGACCTTCTCTACATCGTTTCGCTACCTTGCGACCCATTTCATACACATCCCATCACTTCAAACAAAAAAGGAAGCCTTGATTATGTCTGTGAGCCCTACTCTTTTTACCAGTGAATCCGTCACCGAAGGTCATCCGGATAAAATCGCCGATCAGATCTCCGATGGAGTTCTGGATGCGATTTTAACTCAAGATCCCAAGGCACGGGTTGCCTGTGAATCCCTGATCACCACTGGTTTTTTACTTATTGCCGGAGAAATCACGACCAAAGCCAAAGTCGATTACACCGAAATCGCACGCAACACGATTCGTGAAATCGGTTACGACGACAGCCGCAAGGGCTTTGATTATCAAACCTGCGGAGTGGTGGTATCCATCGGTCAGCAATCCCCCGATATTTCCATGGGAGTCACCGAAGGTGAAGGCCTGTTTAAAGAACAGGGCGCAGGAGATCAGGGTCTGATGTTTGGTTTTGCCTGTGATGAAACCCCCGAGCTCATGCCCGCTCCCATTGATTACTCACACCGTTTGGCTTCCAAGCTCACCGAGCTGAGAAAAAATGGAACGCTTCCTTTCTTAAGACCCGATGGGAAAACACAGGTCACGATCCAGTATGAAGGATATCGTCCTGTCCGGATCGATACCGTGGTGGTTTCTTCCCAACATTCTCCCGAGGTTTCTCACGCCGAGCTTAAAAATGCGATCATTGAAGAAGTGATCAAGAAAACCCTTCCGATTGAACTCCTAGATTCCAAAACAACCTATCTCATCAATCCTACCGGTCGGTTTGTCGTCGGGGGTCCTCAAGGCGATTGTGGGCTGACGGGTCGCAAGATCATCGTCGATACGTACGGCGGCATGGGCCGTCACGGAGGAGGAGCCTTCTCTGGAAAAGATCCTTCGAAGGTCGATCGTTCTGCCTGTTATATGGCACGCTATGTGGCCAAAAACGTGGTGGCCAGCGGAGCAGCTGCACGCTGTGAACTGCAGGTCGCTTATGCCATTGGCTATCCCGAACCCGTGAGTGTGTTGGTCAATACCTTTGGAACCGAGAAAGTCGCTCCCGAAAAAATTGCCAAGGCCGTTCGCGAAATATTTTCACTCAAGCCCGCCGGCATTATCCAGTCTCTCGACCTTTTACGTCCGATCTACAAAAAGACAGCCGCTTATGGGCACTTTGGTCGATCGATTCCGGAATTTACGTGGGAGAAAACGGATAAGGCCGAAATCCTGAAAAAGGCGCTGGGACTTTAATTTACTCATTTATTTATTCTTTAGACGATCTGTCTCTTTCAGATCATCTTCTTTTTGAAAGGAAGATTCATGCAGGCACAAACCATGAAAAAGGAAACCTTCACCGATTATAAAGTCGCCGATATTTCGCTAGCCGATTGGGGGCGCAAAGAAATCCGCCTAGCCGAGATTGAAATGCCGGGCTTAATGGTCGTGCGTGAAAAATACAAAAAGACTCAACCCTTAAAAGGAGCGCGAATTGCGGGTTGTTTACATATGACGATTCAAACTGCTGTTCTGATCGAAACCCTCATTGATTTGGGTGCAGAAGTTCGCTGGTCATCCTGTAATATTTTTTCAACTCAGGATCATGCAGCGGCAGCCATTGCCCAAGCGGGAATTCCTGTGTTTGCCTGGAAGGGAGAAACCGAAGAAGAATACTGGTGGTGTGTGGAGGAAAGCCTGAAATTTTCTCAGGGTGGACCCAACATGCTTTTGGATGATGGAGGTGATTTAACGGCCCTCATCCATCAAAAATATCCTCAAATGCTCAAAGAGATTCACGGTGTGAGCGAAGAAACCACCACCGGTGTTCATGCCTTGTATCGCATGCTTGAAAAAGGTGAGCTTAAAATTCCCGCCATCAATGTCAATGATTCGGTCACCAAATCCAAATTTGATAATCTCTATGGCTGTCGCGAATCTCTGGCCGATGGAATCAAGCGCGCCACGGATGTGATGGTTGCGGGAAAAGTCGTTGTGGTCGCTGGTTATGGGGATGTGGGTAAAGGATCGGCCAAATCGATGAAGGGTTTCGGAGCCCGCGTGATTGTTACCGAAATCGATCCGATCTGTGCCCTGCAGGCGGCGATGGAAGGGTTTCAGGTGATGAAGATGGACGATGCCTGCAAGGTGGGAGATATTTTTGTCACCACGACCGGATGTAAAGACATCATCCGAATCGATCATCTGGAAAAGATGAAGAACAATGCCGTTGTCTGCAATATCGGACACTTCGATGTCGAAATTCAGGTGGCTCAACTCAATCAATATCCCAATATCAAAAAACTGGAAGTCAAACCCCAAGTTGATCAATATACCTTTCCCGATGGGCACTCCATCATCCTGTTAGCTGAAGGGCGCTTGGTGAATTTGGGCTGTGCGACCGGTCATCCTTCTTTCGTCATGTCGACTTCATTTACAAACCAGGTGTTGGCACAAATTGAGCTTTTCACCAAAAAACATGAAGTGGGGGTTACAGTTCTTCCCAAGGTTCTCGATGAGGAAGTGGCGCGTCTTCACCTCGAAAAATTAGGGGTTCATCTGGATCGGTTGAGTGAGGATCAGGCAAAGTACCTGGGTGTTGCGATCGAAGGACCTTATAAGCCGGAGTATTATCGCTATTAGGCCCTCTTTTGCTTGATCCAATAATCAAATTAGATACCTTAATCGGCGAGTTTCTGTTTTGAATTTACTCCATTCTACAATTTTTCGTTTGGTTGGAAAGTCTTTGTGTCCGCAAAGATTTATACAATGAGATGAGCCATATTCTCTGAAGGATTTCATTTCTCACCGGGGCTATCGGTTTGGATAGTCCCGTAAGAAAATTACGATTCAGCTTTATTTCCGAGTTCCCACATTAATTTATTCGATTCATTTGGGATCTTTTGCTTCTTCAGGTTTTATCCAACTTTTCCAATTTATTCTTTCCTCTACTAACCCTGAAGTTTTCCAACCTCCTTTCAATCCATCCACCTACATTTTCTGTCCAGCTCCTCGTTTAAAGTTCTAAAAAACAGAATATAAATGGATAAAAAAGAGTAATTATTTATTTTTATATGGATAAATAATTATCCTAATTATATTCTAAAATGGAGCTTTTTAATTCAGGATTAAAAATAAAAATAATATAAAAGTCTTTAAATTACAAATTCTTAGGCCCTATTATGGCCTGAAAATACAAGAAAAATCCTGAGAAGAAAATGAATAGGCATGAAGCTTGCTGATTCTGCCTTTCTTCCATGAGAATTCTTTATGAAAATTCTGATCATTGACGACAAGCCCGATGCGCGCATGCTTTTGCGAGACATTCTCGAGCCTCTGAATTGTGAGGTAGAAGAAGAATCAAACTGTCTTGAAGCCTTAAACCGTCTTAAAACCAGCGAAAAATTTGATTTAGTGATGATCGATTGGCGTACGCCCTGTATGAATGGTTATGAATTTGTCCAAGCGGTTCGAGCAGATCCAAACCTCCAATATCTTATTTTGGTCATGGTGACCGGTCTTTCTGATCTCGATCATGTAATCCAGGCATTTGATGCAGGTGTTAATGAGTATCTCGTTAAGCCTTTTACCAAGGCAATGGTGTTAGAAAAACTTCGTATGGTTGGGTTTGGCTTAGATCCAAAATCCTCTCCTGCCCCTATCTCCTACTAGTATTTTTCCTAAATAATTTGATGAACTCGTTGATTTTGCATGGAAATCTGATTATTTTCCTTTTTCATGATTAAACCTTCCTCCGTTCAGCCCGGTGAAACAATTGGAATTGTCGCCCCTGCTTCTTCATTTGATGTGGATGAGTTTCATAAAGGGATTCGTTGTCTTGAAAACCTCGGATTTCGGGTGCGGTATCGGGAAGATATTTTTTCAAAATATAAATATCTAGCGGGTACCGATGAGCGACGGGCAGCGGAACTGATGGATTTTTTTACGGACCCTTCCATCAAAGCTATTTTGTGCGCTCGTGGAGGATACGGGACCTCTCGACTTCTTCCCTTGCTCGATTTTGATCAAATCAAAAAATTTCCAAAAGTATTAATAGGTTATTCAGACATATCCCTGCTTCTTTTAGCGCTTCAGCAATCTCTATCCTGGGTGGTTTTTCATGGTCCAGTTGTTGCCAAAACGATGGGAGAGGATTGGAAATTCGAGGATCAGGCCTCCTTTTTTCATTGCTTGACGAATTCGGCCCCTTTGGGTGAAGTGCGGCGATCCGAACTTGTCTATCTAAATGAAGGTTGCGCAAAAGGGGTTTTGACTGGTGGGTGCCTTTCGATCATGTGCTCAAGTCTAGGCACTCCCTACGAGATTGAACCTGAAAACAAGATTTTGTTTCTCGAAGAAGTAAATGAAAAACCCTATGCGATCGACCGGATGCTCACGCAGCTCAAACTTTCAGGAAAATTTAGGAATTTAAGAGGGATTGTTTTTGGACCCTTTAAAAACAGTGGACTCTCAACCCGAGAACTTCAGGAGTTTTTAATCGAAGTTTTGGGTTTCGTTGATTTTCCGGTTGTTTTTGGATTTCCTTCAGGTCATCTCGAATCTCTCATGACCATTCCCTTTGGGGTTGAAGTGGAGCTCGACTCAAAAACAGGTGCAATCAATTTTGTAGAAGGAGCGCTGCTGAATGCCATCCCTCATCAAGATCGACAAGGCGTTTGAAGAGGCAATTAAACAAGGAGTTTTTCCTGGGGCCTGTCTCGCAGTTGGAACTCCTAAAAAAAGTCTTTTCAAAAAACATTACGGTTGGGCCGAGCGCTTTCCGGTTGAGCGCAAACTAAGTCTAAAAACCTATTTTGATATTGCTTCCCTCACAAAACCTCTCGTCACCACTCTGTTGACGATGATGTTTGTTGAAAAAAATCTCCTCGCTCTCGATGCATCGGTTTCTAAATACTTCTCGAGCTGGAAAAAAGAACCCTACGGACAAATTCAAATCAAACATCTGCTGCAACACACCTCGGGCCTACCGGCCTGGAAACCTTATTTTGAAAATTTAATGCCCGCTTTGATCGAAAGTGGAAATTTTGACGAGATTCGCAAAGAGCTGACAGGTAAGATCCTGAAAGAGTCCTTGGAATTTGGAACGGGCAAATCCAGGGTGTATAGTGATTTGGGATTTATTTTACTGGGGCTCATCCTCGAAAAAATCGCAGAGAAACCCCTCGATAAACTTTTTGAAGAATGGATTGCAAAGCCTCTTAAACTTCAACATTCCTTTTTTGTCCGTTGGAATCAAAAACCCAAGCACAAACGGGTTGAGTTTGCGACAACCAGCAAGTGTTTGATTCGTCGGAAAATCTTAGCGGGAGAAGTCGATGATCCCCATGCGTGGCTGCTCGGAGGAGTGGCGGGTCATGCGGGGCTTTTTTCGAGTTTATCCGATCTGATTTCTTTGGCTGAAGAGATTTTGCTCATGGATGCCGACAAAAGTAAGCTCATTAAAAAAGAAACCTTTCGAAGGTTTGTAGATGAAAAAATTCCATTAGGATGGGATACGCCCTCACCCGAAGGGTCACAGGCAGGGGGCTTGTTTTCAAAAAATACGATCGGTCATTTGGGTTTTACCGGCTGCTCAATCTGGATCGATCTTTTGAAAAAATCTTATGTCATCTTGCTGACAAATCGCGTCCATCTCGATCCGAAAAATGAGCAGATCAAACTTTTTCGTCCGATGATTCACGAGCTTGTTTTAAAAACCTTTCGCTTGGCATCTTAACTTCTCTATTTTTTCTTTTGGATTCCGATTGTTTTTATTCCCCTCCTTTGGAGGAGTGCCCGTCCGGGCGTGGTGTTTCTGAAGGTGAAAAATGGATGTTCAACCTCTTCTAATTGAGCATCCTTCGACAGGCCAAGTCCGCCGCAGAAGGATCAGGATGTCCCAAAAATATGTTCTGCTCTCAAAATGAGTAGGGCGGGAGGAACCCCGCCCCTACCTAAGATTGAGATCAGAGATATTCTTCTAACTTCTGAATTCTGCTTCCTGACTTCTATCTCCTCCCCTATTTTCCAATACAAAATCGTCCAAAAATATCTTCAAGAATGTGCTCGGTGGTGACCTCGCCGATAATCTCACCCATCGCGTTTGCAGCCTGCAACACATCGGCTGAAATCAGCTCAAATGAAATACCTGCCATCAGTCCTTCTCGGGCCGTGCGAAGGGCTGCAACGCTTTTCTCAATCGCCACCCGGTGGCGCTCGTGATTAAGAATCAAACTCTCCATTTTCTGAAACTCTTCCAGTTCAAACAGTGCCGGAATTTTATCTTCGAGAGCTTTCATTCCCCAGCCTGTCTTGGCGGAGATCTGGCAGCTGGGAGCTTGGCTTAGGAAAGGAAATCGAGTCGTTAAATCGTTAAGAGTCCAGACGGAGGGCAAATCCTGTTTATTGAGAATCAGAAGGATTTTTTTATTTTCCAGATGGGAGAAAATTGCAAAGTCTTCCGGCTCAAGTGCGCGGGAAGGATCGAGAAGAGCGAGCACGAGATCGGCGCGTGCAAGCCAGCGGCGTGAGCGCTCGATTCCTTCGCGCTCCACCTCACCAGTTGCATCGCGAATACCGGCGGTATCGATCAGACGCAGCGAAATCCCTTTGAGCTGGATCTGTTTTTCGATCACATCCCGTGTGGTTCCTGGCTCGGCGTGGACAATCGCTGCCTCTTCACGAGTCAGGGCGTTGAGAAGACTGCTTTTGCCCACGTTGGGTTTTCCAATCAGGGCCACGATCAGTCCTTCACGCAGAATGCGACCGCGCTCATATCCATCCAACCATTCTTGCATCTGATCCAAAGCTCCATCCATTTTCTTTAAAGTTGATTTACGATCGAGGATGTCGATGTCTTCTTCAGGAAAATCGATGGCCGCTTCCAGCAGGACCAAAAGATCCAAAAGAGAAGCCCGTAAAATAGAAATAGGTTTGGAGAGCATGCCTTTCCATTGCGCTTGGGCGAGCTTTAAGGCCTGATCGGATCTTGCCGCAATCATATCCGCCACGGCTTCGGCCTGAGAGAGATCGATTTTTCCATTGAGAAATGCCCGCTGTGAGAACTCACCGGGTTCGGCAGGTCGCACACCGAGATGATAGATGACTTCGAGAATTTTTTGGGAGATCAGCCGTCCCCCGTGGATATGAAGTTCAACGGTTTCTTCGCCGGTAAAGGAGCGGGGGGCTTTCATCCAAACGGCCATGCCTTCATCGAGGAGGGTGTTTTGAGGACCGAAGATTTTTCCGTAATAGAGCCGATGGCTTTCATAATCTTCAGGAGAAGTTTTGGAGCCATTCCGCAGGAAGGCGGGACGAAAAAGGGTCGTTAAAATCTGAGGGGCTTTAGGTCCGCTGATACGCAGGACGGCGATTCCGCCTTCTCCAGGCGCAGTGGCCAAGGCGGCGATTGTTTCAGTTTGGGCTGTTGGCATGGGGGTTGGGGGGTGTGGGTGAGTCGTATGTTCAGACTGGTTATCCATTAATCTTTAAGATGGTGTTGAAAATATCGGCATTACTGAGAATGCCGACGATTTGATCTCCATCGAAAACGACCAGGCGTCTGACTCCGGAAAGTCGCATCAGACGTGCGGCGTGTTTGATACCTACCCCTGATTGAATCGCAATCACGGGTTTTGTGGCAAGATCAGAAACTTTCAGTAATGAGATGGATTCCCAGTTTTCGGATAATTCCACCACGACATCTTTGCGTGTGATGATTCCATACGCATCTTTGGCATGTTCCTTTTCGACGATCAGAGAAGATACCTTCAGATCTCCCATCTGGTGGATTGCCTGAGCCAATGACACAGATTCTTTGACCAGGCAGACTTTACGCTGCATGAGCTCACTGACGGTGTAATCGGATAAGGCTTTCATAGGGATCCTTTCTTGCAGAATCAAAACTGTAGGTAATTTAGTTACAAAAGAAGGGTTATTTTCTATTCCAGCGCACGACTCCTGCGTTGGCATCGGGGCTGAAAATACCCGAAGGCAATTCTTCTGTCACCCGGTATTGGTAGAGACCGAGCGAAATCTTGGCGTTCGGAAAGATCTTTTTATGTACAGTGAAGGTGGGAAGAATATTTTGGGCCGTCAGCTCCAAAAGGATGTTTCTCTTTCGGCGTTTCATCACCTGTTCCAGAATAATCCCAGAACGTTGGCGATCGACAATCCGGCCATGAATTTTGTTCTGGATTCGATTGCTTTTTCTGTTTGCAGAAAATTGCATGAACCCTTTCATTGAAGTCCGTTTTAAAAATCGAAACTCCCGTTCCATACGCAGCACACTTTGCCAGCGCTTGGGATCATATCCGGCGGTAATCACCACGCGGCCTTCACCTAACGATCCCACTACATTGGCCTGAATCGTACCTCCCGCTACCAGACAGCTTGTCAGCACAGCGCCCCGACGCTCGGTGACCTCGATGTTTCCCTTGCAGATGAGTTCTGAATTGACGACGGAGTCTTTGATCCTGATATCTTTTTCGGCATGAATTTTTGCATTTTGAACAAACCGTGCCTCCAGGTTTCCCCCAGACTTCGCCTGCGTGGGACCGACGCTTCCAAAAATTCCGCCTTCCACCTTAATATTTTGATCTGATTCGACGTGAGCCGATTCAACGTTGCCAGTGACCTGCACATCGTGCGTTGCCTGGGCCATGAAATGGGGATTGATCGTTCCATGAAGCTGGAGAGAGCCAAAGACATGGATGTTTCCGGTTTCATAATTGATGTCATGATTCATTTTTAAAAGATTGGAGAGGACAATTTGAGTGGCATCCAGCTTTTCAAGCATACAGTCGATTGAAGTGACATAAACGATTTCTTCGGGAGAAACCTTCAGCTCTTCAACAAAGGGATGGAGTCTGACTTTCTTTTCCTGACCGGCCTTGGCAGGAAGTGTTTTTCCTTTGATGTTTTTTCCATTCACTCCCGAGGTAGGGGCAATCCAGCGGATCAAAGGCGTTTTGGCTTTAAGATTCGTGACGTAATCACGCTCTCTCAAATTTATGGTTTGTTTTCCCAAAGGGTCCACGGGGACTTTTTTCTCAAAGAGAATTTCCACCCGCGCATCTTTTCCATTCTGGGGATGAATGCCCTTGGCGATCTCGACCTGTTTTTCTTTTTGTTTCTCCAGCCAGATCCTGAGCATCTGCTTTCCATCTGAAACAATGATGCCGGTGTTAATCTGTTTTTCCCGAATCAAAGTTTCCGCACGTTCCCAGCATTTTTCTACCAGCGATTCGATCTCTTCAGCTGTGAGAACATGGGGAGAGGGCCGGGAGTTATTTGGAGCAGCGGCTGTCGGGTGTTTTGGAAGAGGACTTTTTACGGCTTCTGTTTGGGGCGAGATATCCTTGGCTTTTTTATCCAATGTCTGTGCCGACGCACCTTCTATTTTATCGGCCGGAGCCTCTGAAATTGGATCGGGAGGAAGGGTGAATGCCTTCATTCTCAGCTGTGCGCTCATTTGATCTTCGGCGATCTCCAGAATCAAGTTGGGCGTTAACAGGTTGAAAATCTCATCCGTTGAAAGCGGCATAGGGCTCCTGGGGTGAGAGACTCTGAATAAATGAAACAAGAGTCTTAATTTCTTCTAGCAATTTTCTTTATGAGGGCTTTTTGTTCAGGTAAGTGTAACGACTTCATGATCTCAGAACAACTCAAACCTTCTTCCAGCCGGGCTTTTCATTCCTTCTTTTTTCTCCTCTTTCTTTTTCTGTCTTCATCCCCTCTTTTTGCCGAGCAGGCCCTGACGTTTGATGACTGTGTCCGCGAAGCCACGAAAGCCAACCCGGAGATCAGGGCTGCAACTCTTCAAATTCAGTCCTCAAAATTCAAAACCCGTGCGATGCAAAGCGGTTTTTTTCCTCAAGTCTCGACGGGGCTTCGCTATGATTATGGCAATGGATCCGGAAATACCTCCAGCTCAAACTCTTCCTATTCTGCGAATGTGACGGCGACGCAGGATCTGTTTTCAGGATTTAGTGACGTCGCCAAGGTCAAGCAGGCCCAGGCAAATGAAGAAATTTCCGATGCCAACCTTCAGATCGTAAAAGCGAAGGTCAGTTACGATCTGAAATCGGCCTTTGCCAGGCTGCGATATGCCCAAAGCGCGCTCAAGCTCAGTCAGGAGATCATCCACCGACGTCAGGATAATTTAAATCTTTTGAAGCTGCGTTACGAAAATGGGAAGGAAAACCAGGGGGCGCTGCTGCTTTCTGAAGCCTATCTGGAGCAGGCCCGCTATGATGGCCTGCTTGCCAGGGATGTTTTAGAGCTTGCCCGCCAGGAACTGTCCCGAGCATTGGGTCGCGAAGAGGCATCCTCTTTGAAAATCGCGGGAGAAATTCCTCTTCGTCCTCCTCCTTCCCAACCCGACTGGAAGACCCTCGTGCAGAGCGTTCCTGAATATCGCCAAACTCTCTCCGAAGAAAAATCTGCAACTGCTGCCATCACTTCGGCCCGTTCTCCATTTTATCCTAATCTTGATGTCTCCACGACGCTCTCCCGCCAGGACAATACTCAGACGAATGCTAACAATCGCTTCACCGTCAGTGCCGGTCTTTCATGGCCTCTGTTTAATGGAGGAAAAGATTATTACGCCACCCAGGAGGCCGTCTCGAATCTGAAGATCGCAAAAGAAAACGAAGTAGCGACACGGCGTAAATTTTTAGTCCAGCTGCGTCAGGCTTATTGGAGTTTTGCAGAGGCCCATCAAAAACTCAAAGTCGACAGGAGTTTTTTAAAGGCCCTTCAGGTACGCGGTGAAATTGCACGCACGCAGTATGAAAATGGACTTTTGTCTTTTCAGGATTGGGATTCCATCGAAAATGATCTGATCAATCGACAAAAGCAGGTACTCCAAAGTGAGCGCGAGCGGATCATCAGTGAAGCAGCGTGGGAGCAGGTACAGGGAGGATCGGTGTTTTGAGAAGGATTTCTGTTTTTTAAGCCTTCCATGATCTGCGTGTGGTTTTGATTTTTGGATTGTGAGGAAAGTTATGTCGAAGATGAAAAAAATGGGATTGGGAATTTTGGTATTGGCCGCTTTGAGTGGGGGTGGATATTTCTGGTTCTGGGAGGGATCCTCTTCCAAACCGATCTATCGCAAGGTGAATGTCACCCGAGCAGATCTTGAATCTTCTCTTCAAAGCACTGGATCGGTCCAGCCAGAAACGCGCCTGGAAATCAAGGCACCGATCGCGGGCCGTGCGGAGGAAGTGTTGGTTGAAGAAGGGCAAGCAGTCCACAAGGGTCAACTTCTGGTCTGGATGAGCTCGACAGAGCGCGCGGCCCTGCTCGATGCCGCACGAGCTCGAGGAGCAGCTGAGCTTAAGCGCTGGGAAGTCTTTTACAAACCCACACCGGTGTTTGCATCAATCAATGGAACGGTGATCTCCAGAAATATAGAACCAGGTCAGACTTTTACCACCCAGGATGCTATTCTGGTGATGTCCGATCGGCTCTCCATTCAAGCCCAGGTTGATGAGACGGACATCGCCCAGATTCGCTCAGGGCAAAAAGCCGAAGTCGAGCTCGATGCCTATCCAGGGCAAAAAATTTCCGCCGTGGTCCACAAGGTCGCCTTTGAAGCTAAAACCGTGAGCAACGTCACCACATACCGCGTCGATGTCCTCCCCGATACCGTTCCCCCCTTTATGAAAAGCGGCATGACGGCCAATATCCGTTTTTTAATGGAGTCGCGCCCCAATGCCCTGACGCTTCCCGCCGAAGCCGTGCAGTTCAGGAAGGGGACCTCCTTCGTCTTCGTTCCTCCTCCGCCTGGAACGCAAAATCCAGTCGAGAAACAAATTCGCACCGGCTTAATGGATGGAAAAAAAATCGAGGTCCTCTCAGGACTTTCAGAGGGTGAAGAGGTGTGGGTGTCCGAAGACAAATCCAAAACCGCTGCCCCCACGGGTACCAATCCCTTCTCCAGTTTTGGAAGAGGACGTAGGCATTGAGATTGAAAGGTAAAGACAGCTCATCTGGTTTTTATCCAAAAAGCATTTTTAATCATGATCCGAATTAAAAACATCCACAAACGCTATTCCATGGGTGAAACAACCATTCATGCCCTGCAGGAAGTTTCACTTACAATTGATGCCGGAGATTTTGTGGCGATCATGGGGCCATCGGGTTCAGGAAAATCCACCCTCATGCATCTTTTGGGACTTTTGGATGTGCCAGAGGAAGGATCTTATTTGCTGGATGGTTTTGAGGTTTCACATCTATCCGAAGATCGGCTTGCCCAATTAAGGCGCGAAAAAATCGGGTTTATCTTTCAGCAATTCAATCTGCTCCCGCGGATGAGCGCGCTGGAAAATGTTTCTCTTCCTTTGCTCTATTCCGAAAATCATCTCGATTTAAATCGTGCTCAGATTTTGCTCGAGCAGGTCGGTCTGGGAGAAAGACTTTTCCACAAATCCAATGAGCTTTCAGGAGGTCAACAGCAAAGGGTGGCGATTGCCCGTGCCCTGATCCACCATCCCACCTTGCTTTTTGCCGACGAGCCGACGGGAAACCTCGATTCAAAAAGTCAGCACGAAATCATGGCTCTTTTGAAAAAACTGAATGCGGCCGGCATTACCCTCATCCTCGTCACTCATGAAGAAGAGATTGGTCAGCAGGCCAAAAGACTCATCCGCATGCGTGATGGGCAAATCCAGTCTGACACAAGGCTGCGTCCGATTCATGAAATTGCAGTCGAGCAGAAATTGGAGAATTCTTTGGAGTTGTCGGAAAATTCTCCGACCGATTCAAAGTCCTTTCAAATCTTAAGCTCCAAATACGCTACCCCTTCTTTCACTCCTTCCAAAAAACCCGGCTCGTTTCTTTCCAATCTGTTTGAGCACATGCGCCAGGGATTGAAGACTCTAGGCGCCAACAAGGTACGCACAGCCCTCTCAATGCTGGGTATTCTCATTGGGGTAGCGGCCGTCGTGGCGATGTTGGCTTTGGGAACAGGGGCCCAAAAGGCGATCGAGGCCCAGCTTTCTTCTCTTGGGTCCAACCTTTTGGTTTTGCGTCAGGGCGCGTTTCGTATGGGGCCGGTGGCACTCGATACGGGCTCTGTCACGCGGCTGAATGTTGAAGATGCAACCGTAATTTTGGATCAGATCGATTCGGTGCAGGAGGTCTCACCACAGGTTTCCGGGCGAGGTCAGGTCACATTTGGAAACAAAAACTGGAGCACTCAAGTGATGGGCACGGGCGTTTCTTATGAGCGGATGCGCGCCTCAACCCCCGTCTCCGGGCGGTTTTTCAATGAGGATGAAAACCTGCAGCGCAAACGGGTTGCCGTCATCGGAACAACGATCGTGCGCGAGTTATTTGGGACACAGGATCCGTTGGGAGAGACGATCAAAATCAATAAGATCGGCTTTCAGGTGATCGGCGTCCTCCCCGAAAAAGGAGCGACGGGTTTTCGTGATCAGGACGATGTCATTCTGATGCCTCTTTTTACGGCCATGCACCGCTTGCTCGGAAAAGATTATGTCGATTCGATGGATATTCAGGTCAAGCAGGCCCAGGATATGGAAAAGACACAGACGGAAATCCTCGATCTGATCTTAAGTCGACATAAAGTTCCCCTTTCTCAACAGCAGGAGGCATTTCAGATTCGAAACATGGCCGATATTCAAAGTGCCCTTTCGGAAAGCAGCCGTACGATGTCGCTTCTTCTTTCGTGTATTGCCGCCATTTCACTTTTGGTCGGAGGCATTGGAATCATGAACATCATGCTGGTCTCTGTCACTGAGCGCACACGTGAGATCGGCTTAAGAAAAGCGGTGGGAGCCAAGCGTAACGACATTCTCAATCAGTTTTTAGTCGAGGCTCTGGTGGTAAGCCTGGTGGGAGGGGTGGCCGGAATTGCAACAGGTTGGGGCATTACCCAGGCCCTTTCCTATTTTTCGGGTTGGGCAACCGCGATTTCCTTACCCTCGGTTTTGCTCGCCTTTTCTTTTTCGGCTCTGATGGGAATTGTGTTTGGAATCTATCCGGCACGCAAGGCCTCGCGCCTGCCTCCCATCGAGGCCTTAAGATTTGAATGATGGAAATAAGAAAGGCGATCTTCCTATGGCGGACGAAAGAAGCGAACGAATGAATTCAGAAGTCAGAAGAGGGGGAGAAGACAGAATCCAGAAAACAGAGATACAGATGGAACATCCTGTATCCTCCTACGGCGGACTTGGCCTGTCGAAGGATGTTCCACAAGTGTAACGAAAGATTGAAGAATCGGAGGGGTGTATTGCAATACACCCCTCCGATT
>JBPOIC010000027.1:0-75197 GCA_052034865.1 Myxococcota bacterium
TTACTAAAAAGACCCGCCAGCACCCGCAGCTCACTTTTAATCCCCGCCTCGTCTTTAGACTGAATCGCCACCTCCACCCGACTTAAATCCACATCAATCTGACAACGCAACTTTTGGGGGGAGGAAATCTCATCGACTGAAATGGGACGACTCAATTTGTCCGATAACGACTGGGGGCTTTGAGAAGTTGGCGAAGAGGGTTTGATGGCCTCAAAGGAATCCGTTTTTAAATCCAAAGAATTTGCTGAGGATAAAGTCGATTCGGGCGTCGGATTAAAATGTCCCGAAGAAGAGGGAGTTTGAGTGGAGGTTAAAATTCGAGACATAAAAGTCCATACCTTCTGAGCTTGCCAAAACCCTTCATTTTGAAAGGCATTCTTAAGCAAACTGAAGTGAAAGTTTTTTTATTAAAATGGATTGAATATTTTATGGTGATTTCAACAATTTATCGTCATTCCCCGCGAGGAGTTGCTAAAAATTTTCAGATGTATCCTCAGTGCCAGGCACGCGTGGAAGGGGTTGAAAAATAAGGAGAGTGAAAGAAAAAATTTGGAGAGGGTTGTGGATGAGTGAGTAATTTTTTTTAGACGGAGGACTCCCGATCGGAAACAGGTTGGGTGAGAAAAATTTAAGGCTCCATGTTTTAAAATGGATTCAAATTGTTTCTGGATTCCGAATTCAAACCACGATTCAGAGCAAAAGGGAGGACGACAACAAGGGATGTTCGATTGTGACCCCATGTCCACTTCATCAAATGCAAGCGATGCTGAAACAGATTTTCCAGTTTTTGAACTTCGGAGATCGGTAAAGATCAAAAATTCTGTCCGGATTTTTACACTTTCCATCAAGTCTGATTGCCTTACGCCTATAAAAAATTTACACTTCCCCCGGTCTTGGCGAAAAAAACCCACACCTGTTTTTTCAACAAATTTTATGAAGTCCCCCATAATGAGCAAAATCTTGTCGGATGAATTTTGTCTAATCTTTAAAGATGTTCTAGAAAGGGGAATCAAAAATGAAAAAAAGAAAAGTATCCAAAAAGGATCTCTCCTGGACACCCGAAAGACTTCAGAATTTTGCACAGGAAATTGATGAGATACGCCAGGATGTTTTTCAGAAGCTTGGCTCTGAAGATGCCGAGTACGCCAATCGCCTTCGGGATTATTCCAAAAAATTTGAAATCGCGGGTCGAGCGTTGATTTTCGCCAGCATCGATCCTCTGACCTGGATGATCGGGGTTATTTCATTGGCCCTTCATAAACAGCTCGAAACGACCGAAATTGGCCATTACGCACTTCATGGGGCCTGGGATCAGGTAGCGGGCGCCGAGAAGCTGCACTCAAAAACTTTCAAGTGGGACACTCCGATTGAAGAAGAATCCTGGAAACATGGGCACAATATTCTTCATCACCAATTTACCAATATCATGGGTAAAGACCCTGACTTTCATTACAGCTATTTAAGGATGGCCCCTGAAGTTCCCTGGTTTTTTAGAGATCTTTTTCAACTCCCAGTCACTTTTGCAATCGCCCCATTCTTTACCTGGTTCATGAATCCTCATTTTACGGGAATTTCTGATCTCTTTCATCCAGGAGGACCCAAGCATCCTGAATACGCACCCGCCCTTCCCGATAGAAATCTCAAAACCCTTCTTAAGGCTTTTCGACTCTCTTTCAAAAAAGCCACTCCATACTTATTTAAAAATTTTATTTTCTGGCCTGCCCTGGCAGGTTTTTTCTTTCCAAAAGTTCTTGTCGGAAACCTGTTGGCCGATATGCTTCGCGATATTTATACCTGCGCCTCTATCTTTCCAGGACACTTGACAGACGATTCTGCTGCATTCCCCATCAACTACAAAACTCGTGGGCGCGGGGAATGGTATAAAAGCCAGGTAGAATCGACCAATAACTATGATGTTCCAAAACTATTGAGCGTTCTTTGCGGAGCCCTCAATTTTCAAATCGAGCACCATCTGTTTCCAAAACTCCCCCCCAATCGTCTTCGCGAAATCGCACCTCGTATCGAGGAAGTCTGCAAAAAACATGGCGTGGATTACCGTCGAGCGAGCTGGGTCGGAACCTGGAAAAAGGTTCTCCGCAGGGTCGCACGGTATTCTTTGCCTTAGGATAAGTGGAAAGAAGCTTTCTGAAGGTTTGAGATTTTACTCGCCAACTGCTGAAGCGGCAGGTTGCGGTTGTTGGGATTTTTCAATCAAGCCTGCAAGTTTTGCCATGGGGGAGTTGGGCATTTGCAGAAATGTTGGATAGGCCGGGAGCGCTGTCACCTTAGCTGTGCTGGCGTGCATGAGATAATCGCCATTGGCCTGGAAGGGGATTTCCAGCTTATTCCCAAGAGAGTCGATAAAAGTGAAGGTGAAGGTTTTGCCCGGTGCGAGGGGGATTTGAAGGTTAGAATTCAGTCCTTGAATTTTTTTATCGGGCATTAAATTTTCAAGCTGACCCATTTTGATATTCAATCCTAATTTCATCACCGACATTAAAAAACGAAACGCTTCGATTCGAGACATCTTGGGAAGAATGAGGGTTCCAACTCCAGGTTGAGGAGTGGGTCCGCCGGTCATGCGATTCGCCATGATAGAGGCATTAAAAAACACCTCGGTGATATCGATTTCACTGCCGTCTGCCATCCTCATTTTCACGGAAGAAAGGAAAACAAAAGAATCTTTCATGATTTTAAAAAAACGTAAGCTTTTTGCACCATATCCTCGAAGATCTTTCGTTTCATAAAAACTGGGAGTAATGCCCGTGCCGGCGCAGGCGTTGTGAGAAACCAGAAATTCGTGTTCTCCATTGAGCGTTAAGCTCGCCAGATTCAAACTGCCAGGTGTGGCATGAGCCATGTAATTCAGTACCTCGGCGGGATGATACCCAGGAGCGCCATAAAGATAAGCGAGATCATTCGCAGAACCCATTCCTACCGTTCCTACTAACACACCCGAATTTTTCATTCTCTCCGCAATGGCCTCTGCACTTTGGCTTAAAAGTTTTTCCTGGGGAGAAAGATATTTAAAAACTCCTTCGAGGGTGTTGTTGATCGTGCCATCGCCGCCAAAGGCTAAAATGCCTATGGGATTCTGAGGCGAAGGATATTTCGTTCTGATGTCTTGTGCGATTCCCTCAAGTCTTGTTCGAGGATCACGATGGGTCTGATAAATCGTGATTTCGACATCGGAATTTTTTCCTCCCGCTTTCATTAAGGCCCGAACCTCTTCAGCGAGGACTTTTGCCTTAAATCCACCCGCGGATCCATTCACGACAAAAATCCATTTTTTAATATTTAGCTCAGGAACGTGGGTTGGAGCTCCCAGCAGCTTGCGTGTAGAAGAAGATCCCGTCACAAAACGGACTCCATGGTGCATGGCCTCCCCGACGATCAGATCGAAGGCCATTGCCTTCGGATCAAAAATATCAGAGATATTTCTTTCTCCCGCAATGCTCTCGCTCGCTCTCACGACAGCACCTGTCGCGGTGTGATACAGCCCACGCTGCAATAAGGCTCTTCCAAAATTATCTTGCCCCGACGCCGAAATGAATTTACCCGCGCGAACTGCAGGATTTGTGAGGGCAAGGTAGCCATACTCGCTTAAGCGCACGGCGCCGGCCGCTCCGGCTGAAAAAGCACTTACTGTAGCCACCCCCGCGGCAGTTCCCCATTGCAACTTTTCTCCCATGAGCACTTGAGCACCCATCTCACCTGTAAAAGTGCCCACCCAATTTCCAGTGGCTCCTCCTATCCAGATTCCAAGTGCAGCGCCGGCAGGCCCTGCAACCATAAATCCGATCACACCACCAATCCCGGAACCCAAAGATCCGCCGGCAATCCCTCCTCCCATCTGAAGAAAGAAATGTCCCCCAAAGCGCGCAATCGTACCCATCAGGGCATCATCCATTTCGTAATGAGGGAGCTGAGCTTCAGCGAGGGCTTCAAAAAAATATCGTGATTCACAAACGCCCGTCAGCCGGCAGATCTCGGTTTGTGCCTCAGGACTGTTTCGGTCCGAGGTATTGGGAGTAAAAGGAAGATAGGAAATTCCTAAGTGAGAATCGATAGCCATAAGATATGAGGTCCAATAAACGAATTAGAAGAAGCCGTGTTTAAAGCCTGAACACCCCCGTGCCAAGCACGCGTGGAAGTAATTGAAAAATAAGGAGAGTAAAAGAGAAAATTTTAGATTTGGCTGTGGATAAGCAAGAGAAATTTCCATACGAGGATGTCCATTTTCGTCCCCTAAAATGTTCGCGCCACCCATCAACATACCCATGTTTCTTGCTTACCCAAACACAATCAGCGGTTTGATGATTCCATCCTCTTTGGTTTTCATCATTTGAAACGCGCGTTCGATCTCATCAAATTTGAAACGATGGGTCGTGAGGGGCGTAGGATCGACGCGATTATTTTCTAAAAGTCTGAGCAGGCGTTTCATGCGCTCGGCACCACCAGGGCACAGGCCGGTGCGAATCGTTTGATCACTCATTCCGACGCCCCAGCTCAAGCGGGGGATCGAAACAAAATCACCATGACCATGATAGCCGACGTTCGAAATTGTTCCGCCAGGCCTTGTGACCTTGATGCAAGACTCAAAGGCGTTTTGAGAACCCAAGGCTTCAATCGCGCTATCGACTCCTTGTCCATGGGTTAAATCTAATATCGCCTGAACAGGATCTTTCTCTTTAAAATCGATCACCACATCAGCACCAAAATGTCTGGCGAGTTTTTGCCGATCAGGCATCGTTTCAACACCAATCACCAACCCTGCTCCCAAAAGCCTCGCGCCAACGGTGGCCATGAGTCCCACAGGACCTTCTGCAAAAATCGCCACGCTTCCACCGATGGGAATTTGTGCGTGTTCGGCAGCTATAAAGCCAGTGCTCATCATGTCACAGCAATAAACCGCTTTTTCATCCGGAATCGAATCTGGAATCGGCGCGAGGTTGGCCATGGCCTGATTGACATGAAAATACTCGGCCATATTGCCATCTTTCACATTGGCGAATTTCCAGCCGCCGAGCATTTGCGTGCATTGTGAGGTAAACCCGCGCAGACAATTTTCGCACACATAACAGGGAGTAATGGCATTCACGAGGACGCGATCTCCCTCCTTAAAACCTTTCACGGCAGACCCCAGCTTTGCGACCACTCCTACAGCCTCGTGTCCAAGGGTGATGTTTTCGCGCTCACCGATGGCGCCTCCCACCGTGTGCGTGTCGGAAGTGCACACCAGGGCGGCTGTGGTTTTAATGACCGCATCATTCGGGCCAGGTTCTGGAATCGGTTTTTCCATCACTCCCACCTCACCGATGCGCTTCATCACAAAAGCTTTCATGGTTTTTGCCATAACTTCCTCCTTTTGGTTTATTTATTCTTTACTCTTCCACATAGGATAGGCAACTGAACTAAATCAGGATTTCCTTCCTTTAAAACTGAAATTTTAATTTTTTAATATTAAGGATCTGAATGTCTCGAGTCTATCGACTACATACCCATCAAAAAATTCCGACGAGCCTGGAGAAGGCATGGGATTTTTTTAGCCAGCCTGGAAATCTAAAAAGGATTACACCTACCGCTCTCAACTTTCAGATTCAGAATGAACATCCGCTTCTGATGTATCCGGGTCAAATCATTGAATACACCGTTAAGCCGCTCTTGGGCATTCCGATTTACTGGATGACTGAAATCACCCATGTGGAATTTCAGAAAAGGTTTGTCGATGAACAACGGGTGGGTCCGTACAGGCTTTGGCATCATCAGCATCAATTTACCTCAATTCCAGAGGGAGTGGAGATGACGGATGTCGTCCACTATCAATTGCCATTTGGATTTTTAGGAGATGTGGTGAATGCGCTCATTGTCCGACGTCAGTTGCAAACCATTTTTGATTTTAGACAGCAGGCGGTTGAAGAGATTTTTGGGAAGTGGAGAGAATAAAGCTCATTCTGGGTTTTGAAGGGCGAGGCATGCCTCCGCCCCTACAGGCAATCTGACTTCTCGCTTGATCTGCTCACTCTTGCGAATTTTTCTCGATCCAATCGATATAGGCCGGGAGAAAGGTGTAAATGCTTCCAGCAGGACAATCTTCCAGTCGTGGGTTTAAAATGCTCGACGCAGCCCCCACGAGTAACAGAGTCCCATCTTTTTCAAGATAAGCGGGTCCTCCTGAATCTCCAGGATAAGCTCCCGGTGTTTCGACAGTACCCACGACAAAACCCAAAGCCCCACGATGGATCAAAGGAGATTTTCCGATCGCAAGAATTCCACTCCTGGGCTTCTCAAAATCGGTGCGTCGGCCATAGCCATTGATGACAAACAGATTTTTTTCTTTCATCAAAGGTTCAATCTCTTCTGGAGTGGGTATGCGAGCGGGGGTTAAAGAGGTGACAGGACGGTTGAGAATCAGAATCCCAATATCTTTTTCAGGCCCGAGGAGACATTGGTCAGGCGCTGGGGAAGTGGGAAAATCAGAAGGATAATTCAAGGATTGAATCGAGTAGAAAGAATCCATGGAGGCGTTATCGATGTTGAGCTCATTGGCCATGACGTATAAATCATCTGGCTTATGTTTAAACGAAACTTCACTGATCTCTCCATTTTCAGTATTTTCTACCCACACCGTGTCGACCAGACAATGAGCAGCGGTGATCACCACTGTTGGAGAAATGAGAGTGCCCGAGCACCGAAGGGTCAGATCTTCACTTTTCACCAGCGCGACAGTTGAGTAGATTTCATCCTGTGTGGCAAAGTCTCCGTCCCGGATGGGGCTTAGCACCCTGTCTTTCGCATTCAGGCGCTGAGTCTGCGTTGAGCTCAACATCACAAGAAGAAGGAAGGTCGAAAGCCATCTCTTCAGCATTTTGGAATTACTTTTCATATTTTTAAAATGTTAAAAGTGGATAAACGGAAACCTTCGCAAAAAAAGATCCTCCTCCATAAAAAGTAGTGCTGACATGAACGTGAGAGCAAGGGTAGGAGAAGATTTAAACGTATAAGGGTTGCTTTTTAGAAGGATGATCTCCAAAAGAGTCATGACAGGGTTTCGACAAATTCCAGCCTGAGTTGATTAAGAGAAAGGAATTTCTATGAAAAAGTTGAGCCTGCTTATCCTGCTTGCTTTGTTAGCATCCTGCTCCCGATCGCAAAAAACCGAAGAAACGTCGCTGCCTCCGGTCTCACCTTCACCAATCCTTCAATCTCAACCAGAATCCCAAAAAACCGAAAGTTTGCCTCAAACCCTTCCTTCAGAAAGTCGGCCAGAATCTGAATCAAAACCGGAATCCCTTCCTGAATCGATCGCAGACTCGCGTCCTGAATCCAGATCTGAAAGTCAGACCGAATCCCAGCCGGTGGAGATATTGAAAAAAATTGAAGCTCAGCTCGGGGTGCCGGTGAAAACCCAGGCAAAATCGACTTTTCATTGGAAAGGAGATTTGAATGCCGATGGAGTTAGTGACGATCTTTATTTCGTTTTCCTCAATGGCAACGCAACGCAGGTTTTAAAAGACATCAAGGTTTTAAGGCCATGGGAGTACAAGCCCCTGACCCACAAACCCAACGAAGTCTGGAATCAAACTCCCGCGCTCTTCATTGTTCACGGGGTTAAAACATCAACGGTACAAATCCTCTCTTCTACTCCTCCTTCTGCACCCGCTATTACAAAATATCTTTTACTCGATACCGCAGATGCAGAAGCATCCATCCTGGGAACGCCTCTATGGAAAGAGTCTCCGGAGCTTCCAATCGAAATTATCGCCCGCAAGAACAAAACCCTTCTTCCGGAATACACTCCGCCAGGAAAAAGCGATGTAATTGTACAAACAACCGAAATGACGGATGGAGTGATTTACTGGGATGGAAAAACCTATCGCTGGAAAGAGGATCCTTCTGCAGAAGGGGATTGAGCATGGTTCTCATTCTTTGAGAGATTCAGACGATAGATCCGCTCTCATTTGAGAAAACGAGACATGAGTTCTAAGGCTATTTCTGGCAGGGTTTATCCAAAAAACTCTCTGGAATTACTCTTGACTCAGAGCCCTCTTCAGACAAGATTAGCTCATATTTCAAAACTCGCGAGGTACCTTTAAGATTGATTCTGGTAACACCTTCAGGCTCCTTAAAAATTACAATTTCCCCTGGTTGAGAAGGAATCCGGGTTACACCGATTCCAGACTCACTGTCCCTTTGCTTCAAAACCTTTTATGGCCTATCAAAAACTCATTCGAACCCTTCGTTGTAAAAATCAAAAAGTCATCGGCACCTTGGCCAAGCTGGTCAATACGATCAGCTCGATGAACGGGGATATTGGAAATATCTCCACAGTAAGCCTGGGAGATTTTTTCAACATTCGTGACATCACAATCATCGTCAACGATGAGGACCATCTCAACACCATCGTTCAGGAAATTCGGAAACTCAAAGAAGTAGAGCTCGAAGGAGTCATCGATGAAGTACTCGAAATTCATAAAGGTGGAAAACTTTCGATCCTGCCGAAACACCCGGTCCAAACCATTGAAGATTTAAGAAAGGTCTACACCCCTGGGGTGGCGAGCGTTTGCCATCTCATCAAGGAAGATCCCCATCAGGCTGACATTTACACGACCATTCCCAAAACGGTTGCCCTGGTAACCAATGGGAGTCGTGTTCTGGGCCTTGGGAATCTGGGTCCTGTGCCTTCCATGCCCGTCATGGAAGGAAAGGCAGCCCTTTTCGCCCAGTTTGCGGGCATGCACATGATTCCCATCCTCATGAACACCCTCGATCCGGAACGGATTATCGATGCCGTTGAAACGATGTCTGTTACCTTTTCAGCCATTCAGCTCGAAGACATCCGCGCACCCGACTGTTTTCGGGTCGAAGAAGAATTAATGCGCCGTTTGAAAATTCCGGTCATGCATGATGATCAGCACGGTACCGCAACGGTTGCCCTGGCAGCCCTGATCAATTGCTGCCAATTGGCAAAAATCGATTTAAAATCTGTCCGCGTCGGACAAATTGGTCTGGGAGCCGCTGGTTCAGCAATCGCGCGTCTGGTCTCGACTTACACTGGAAATCCCGCGATGGGATTCGACCCCAACGCCTCCTGTTCCGATCGTTTTGCAAAAATGAACGGTATCTGTTCTACCCTTGAAGAAGTGATGGGAACCTGTCAGGTCGTGGTAGCAACCACCGGCGTTCCCAACATCATCAAGCCCGAGATGGTTCGTAAAGGCCAGGTCATTTTGGCCTTGAGTAATCCTTATCCCGAGATTTCAATTTCCGACGCACTTCAGGCAGGGGCTGCGTTTGCCAGCGACGGCTCGCGCGTAAACAACCTTCTTGGTTATCCAGGAATTTTACGAGGCGCTGTTGAAAGCCGCGCCACCCGCATTACTCCCGACATGTATCTTGCCGCCGCGTCCGCGATTGTGAGCCAAACTCCCGAGGGAGAAATAATTCCCGACCCACTCGATCCTCTCGTTCATGTCGCCGTGGCAAAGGCCGTTGCCAAGGCAGCGATTCATGCTGGCGTAACACGAGACGGAGGAAAGTGACCCTGCTACAATCTGATCCTCCAAAAAATGCCTAAAAAATGCTTGTCTGAAAAACTTCGCACGGGTGATTTGCGCTCGATTGGCAGAGCGGAAGAAGTTGTTCAGCGTGTGTTGAAAACCCCTGCTTTATTTTCAGAAAATAATCTTAAAATTTTCAATTTTAACGCATTAAGCCGGAGCATGTTCAATTTCCTTGAGGCGGAAGCTTTCCGGATGGGTGAGGGCAATTGAGCAGGGGGCGTGGCGGGACAGGTACGCGGCATTCGATCCGATGTATTTGTGAAAAGATCCCGACTGGCCGTGCGTGCTTAAGACGAGCAGATCGGCTCCTTCCTGTTCAAGAATCTCCAGCACTTTCAGGCGAACATTGCCTTCCAGAAGGGTCGAGTTCATCTCCAGCTTCGAAATACGGGCTTCCTCGACCCACTTCTGAAATTCCTCGCGAATCATTTCCTTCATTTTAAGCTCCCGCTCGATTTTTCGAATCTTTAAAAAAGCAGGCAGGGTGGGAGGGTCGAAGACGTGGACTAAGTGTACGGAAGCGGAAAAAATGCGCGCCAAAAAAAGTCCAAGGTTAAAGCCTGGGCGCGAATGCTCTGATAAATCAGTGAGGATGAAAATTTTTTTAAGGGGTGTGAATTCTTTTTTGACGACCCAAACTGGCCATTCAGATTTACGTAAAATATTTTCGGCTACCGATCCGAGCAAAACACGGTACAGCTCGCCTTTTTCATGGCCACCCATAAACAAGAAATTCGATTTGAGCTGGCGTGCCGTTCGGATGACTTCCAGGAAGGGGGAACCGGACTTGATGAAAGCTGAAACCTCCTGATCGTCCCTTTTAAGTGCGTGAATCTGAGATAAAAGTTCTTCAGAAGTTTCTCTCTCGATTTGCTGGATGAAATCGACAGCGGCAGGTCCGTAAAAATGCCCTTCGAAAGGAGTTTGGGAAACGACGTGCAGGGCCGATACCCGCGCCCTCACTTTTTCGGCCAAAGCAAAGGCCGCTTTCAGGGCTTCAATTGAAAGAGGAGAAAAATCAACGGCACAGAGGATGCGTTCAATCGGTTTCATAAGTAAAAATCCTTGCTCTTTAGTGTTGCCTGATTTGTTGTTTCAAGAGCTACTCCGCCCTTCACATTCCTGAGAATAAACTTCAGAAAAATAAAAGTCGAAAGGGCAAATTTGATTTTTTGGTTTTTTACTTTCGAAACAAGGGGACTGGAGGAAGAGTTGGCCGCTGGGAAGTTTCCGGTACTTTTTTCTGAAGTGCTTCCTGATAAAGATTTTGCAGTTTGAAAAATTCCTCATCCAGCAGATGGGATTTAAACTCCTCATAACTCCACGGAAGAGTCTGGCATTTTCCCTTCATGAACAAAACCTGCATTTCCAGATAAACCCCGTCTGAATGATAAAGTCTTTGGGGAGCCGGATGGGTTGAGGTGAAGACAAGTTTGTAAAGATCTAAAATTCCCACATTCAGATCCACCCTTCTTTTTCCCTGGGATAAAAACCGTGCTTCCAGATCGGACGCGGCATTTTTGATTGAAGCGATTTGGCCAGGATCAACCAGGTGAGAAAAAGAGATCCAGCCACGAAGCAGCGGTGGACCTGCCTCTTCAAAAAAAGGTGTTTTTTGTGCGTATGGATTCAAGGCCCCTTCAAAATCGATTTTTCCCCAGCGTCGAATCGCGAGTTCTTTAATCTCTTCGCGCTGAAGATCGTCACGACAGGTAATTGCCAGGATCAGCTTGACAGGTTTTGGCAGGGCCATGGGATTTCCTTTTTCAACTCGATAAATTTAAAAGTAGCAGTTGTGTGCTAAAACAGCACCTTTCTTATTTTATGAGGAAGAAAGACCTATCTTTTTTGCAGGGGTGAATTTCTTTGTACAAAAAGGACAAAAAATCTTCATCCTTGATGGGTTATTTCTTTCCCAACTCCTCGTACAGATACACGGCCGAGTGCATGCCCTTTTTCCAATCACTCATCGAAAGACTTTCATTTTCTCCGTGCGCATTCGTCGCAGGATCTTCAATTCCAATGAGGAGGGCGGGAATGTTACCAAAGACCTCAGCAATCGGTTTGACGAAGGGGATGGAAGCTCCACAGCCAATAAACACGGGCGGGCGCCCAAAACCCTTTTCAAGAGCGCGTACGGCCGCCTGAAAAGCAGGAGAATTGGGTTGCGTAATCCACGGGCTTCCCGCCGCCCCTGGAACCACGTGCACCTTTGCACCCCATGGCGGGTTTTGTTCTAAAAACGCACACAACATCTTCAGACATTTTTGGGGATTTTGGCCGCTGACAATTCGAAGCGAGATTTTTGCACGGGCCCATTCAACGATCTTGTTGCTGGTTTCCTGAACTGAAGGGGCATCGATTCCTAAAATCGCCAATGCAGGCTGACACCAAAGTCTTTGATAAATACTTAAATGGGGATCTCCCGCGAATTGAAGAGAATCAACACTTCCAAGCTCGGCTCTAAAACGCTTCTCTTCGAAAGGCAGCCGCGCAAATTGCTCTTTTTCCCAAGGATTGGGCTCGGGCACCTCCTCATAAAAACCAGGAATGGCGATAAGACCTTCGGGAGTAAGTAGGCGGGAGAGAATCTGATTTAAAGCCGTCAAGGCATCGATCGTCGGCCCTCCCCAAAGCCCACTGTGGACGGGATGATCGAGCATGCGTACCTCGACGATTGCATCCACCAGACCGCGCAGGCGATAGGTGATGGAAGGCAATCCTTCTTCCAGATTGGAGGTGTCGGTGAGCACAATCACATCCGAGGTCAGCTTTTCCTGATAGTGTTTTAAAAATTCTCCCAGATGCTCACTGCCCGTTTCTTCTTCTCCTTCGACAATGAAGCGGACATTGATGGGAAGATGACCCAGGGTTTTCAGATATGCCTCAACCGCAGCGATGTGCATCATCACTCCTGCCTTATCATCCGCCACACCCCGCCCATACAAACGTCCATCTGATCTTAAGGCAGGCTCAAAGACTGGAGTTTTCCAGAGATCCGGCCGACCTCCAGGCTGAACATCGTGATGACCATACAAAAGAGCCGTCGGTTGATGGGAAGCATGCAGCCAATCACCATAGACATAAGGGTGTGCTCCAGGAATTTTTAGAATCTCGACGTTTTCAAGCCCGGCCTTTCGCATCCGCTGGGCTGTCCATTCGGCCGACTTCATGACGGGCTCTTCAGGAAATCCTTCAAAGCTGACACTCGGAATACGGGCATAGTCGATGAGATCTTGAGTCAAATGAGAAAAATGACTGTCGAGATATTGAATGACGGGCTTCATAAACACTCCTGTCTCCACCTGGGGCGGTAGGGGTTGAGGTTGGACGGAAAACAGACTGCTTAAAAATTAATTGGAGCAAATCAAAGAGGGAGTCAAATCCTCTCCAGACTCGAATTGGGCCTAAGATGGATGAGAGATCTTATGAATGAAGGTCTCGAAATAAACATGGAAATTTTTAAAAAAAGCCCGCTATAAAACGGCCATGCGAATTCTTGCCATCGAATCCTCCTGCGATGATCTGGCCGCCTGTGTTTTGGAAGGACCAGATAAAATTTTATCGAGTAAAACGGCCTCTCAGGAAAAGCTCCACGCCCGCTTTGGCGGGATTGTGCCTGAGGTGGCATCGCGCGAGCATCTGTTGCAGATTTCTTCTCTGGTTGAAAAAACCCTGGCGGAACTTCCGGCCGATCAGCAAACCCTTGAGGGAGTTGCGGTGACACACGCTCCAGGACTTGTCGGCTCTTTGTTGGTAGGGCTCAATTTCGCAAAAGGTTTTGCCCTCGCGCGTGGGCTTCCTTTGATTGGCGTCAATCACCTCGAAGGTCATCTGATGAGCGCATTTTTAGAAGAGAGAAAACCGACCTTTCCTTTTTTGGGCCTGGTGGTTTCAGGCGGACACACCAGTCTTTATAGGGTGGAAGATATTGGAAAAAGAAAGCAGATTGGAAGTACGGTCGACGATGCCGCGGGTGAGGCCTACGATAAGGTCGCGAAGATGTTGGGGCTGGGTTATCCTGGGGGACCCATCCTGGATCGACTGGCGGCTTTGGGTAATCCAAAGACTTACCCTTTCACTCTTCCACGGGTAAAACGCGGAAAATATTTTACGAGCTTTTCCGGCCTCAAAACGGCTGTTTTTGATTATATCGAGAGCGAAAAAATCGATGCGCTTTTAAAAGATCATCCAGTCGAAAAATGTCCAAAGGCCTTAAACCTCATCGCCTCATTTCAATACATTGTTGTTCGAATTCTGGAGCGCTTGCTCGTGCAGGCTTCGGAAGAATTTGGTTTGTCCCAGTGGGTCGTTGCCGGAGGAGTCGCCTGCAACCGGGCCTTACGCGAAACCTTGGGCAAAACGGCCGCCCGTAAAAACATCGAGCTTTTCATGCCCGCTCCAAAATTTTGCACCGATAACGCAGCGATGATTGCCTATGTGGGAGAAAAATATCTTTCGCGTGGCATTCACTCAGATTTCAATCTCAATGCCATTGCGAGTGAAACTCAACATGACCTTTCTGCATCCCACCGAGCTTAAAAAACGCTATCCAATCTTGGCCAAAAAATCTTTGGGCCAGCATTTTTTGATCCATCGCCCCATCCTTGAGACGATGGCGAAAAAAATTCTCGAGTTTCATCCCAAAACTTTATTGGAAATCGGCCCGGGTCCAGCGGCCCTCACTCAACTTGTGGCCCCGCACGTCGCGCGCATGATTTTGGTCGAAAAAGATTCGCAGTTTGTTCCCGTTTTGCAGGAGCTCTTTGCAGAGAACCCTTCTGTTGAAATACACCTCCAGGATTTTCTAAAAACCGATCTACCCTCACTTTTATCTGCCGCTGATGCACCTGTGTTTGCGATTGGCAATTTGCCCTATAACGTCTCGGTTGCCATCCTCAAACACCTGCTGGATCAGCGTCATCTCTTTGCCCGTTTTTATCTCATGTTTCAGCGGGAGGTGGCCGATCGTTTGGTTGCCTTGCCCGATACCGATGCCTACGGATCGCTCAGTCTTTACTGCCAGATGCTCACCGAGGCGCGGATCATCCTGCCCATTCCCCCTTCTGCGTTTGATCCACGTCCGAAAGTCGACTCGGCCGTCGTTGAAATTATCCCGCTTCAAAAACCGCGTTTCGAGGTGGATCTTTCGCTGTTTGAAAAAATTGTGCAATCCGCGTTTGGTCAACGCCGTAAAACCTTAAGCAATGCCTTGCAGACAGGATTTTCAGGGAGATGGGATAAACATCGAATCTATCATTTGCTGGATCAGGCCGGGATCGACCCCAAGCGCCGCGGTGAAACTCTCTCTTTAAAAGAATTTGCCCGGCTGACTGAAGTGGCAAAGGGGTGAGGGGGAGAATGCAGAAGACAGAAGTCAGAAGTCAGGAGTCAGAAACAAAACCCTGAATCCAATTTTCTTGTAGGGGCAACTCATGGGTCGCTCGACGGAGATTTTGAGGCAAACTCGCCCGCACCGTCTTTGCGCGCGAAATGCAGTAAAGCGAAGCAATCCAGTGGGTTCAAGGTTTTCTTCTGAATTCTGGATTCTGACCCCTGAATTATTTCAACCCATCATTCATCGCGCCTTTTCCCCTCTTCTCGCAGCCTAAATGCTGTAGACGCCTGAAAAACCTCATGTTACGGATTTATATCGTATGACAACACCCTTCCGCTACGTGGCCATCGAAGGTCCCATTGGGGTAGGCAAAACTACCCTTTGCCAGCTTTTGTCTCAGGAATTCAATTTCCGGCTGGTGCTCGAAGAGGTCGAAGAAAACCCCTTTTTGTCCTCCTTCTATAAAGATCGAACCAAATTTGCCTTCCAGACCCAGATATACTTTTTACTCTCGCGCTATCGTCAGCAGCAAACCATGGTCCAGCAAGAGCTTTTTCACGAAGGCTTTGTTTCCGACTACATCTTTCCCAAAGACCGGATTTTTGCACACTTAAATCTTTCCGAAGAAGAGCTCTCGCTCTATGAGTCGGTTTACAGCCTGCTGGATGCGCGTATCCTAAAGCCCGATCTGGTCATTTTTCTGCAGGCCTCCATCGACGTTTTGAAAGAGCGCATCAAAAAACGTAATTTTGCTTATGAAAAAAATATCGATCTGGATTACTTAAAAGATCTGGTCCAGGCCTATAATCAGTTTTTCTTTACGTATCATCAAACCCCGCTTTTGGTCGTGAATTGCTCCGAGCTCGATTACGTCACAAAACCCGAAGACTATCAGAACCTGCTACACGAGATTTTGCAGATGAAGAAAAAAGGTCTGGAAAAACACTACATCTCCATCAGCAGCAGGTAGGCCTGATCCGACTTCACCTTAAAGATCTGACAGGAATGCCCTTTGTTCCAAAAATTGAAAAAAGCAGGAGTTTTCATGACGACCAAAATTACTCTTCCGCAGATCCAATCCCTTAAAAAAAACAAACAGAAGATCTCCATGCTGACGGCCTACGATTACACGATGGCAAAAATTGTCGATCAGGCGGGCGTCGATATCGTTTTGGTCGGCGATTCTTTAGGGATGGTCATTCAGGGAAGGAAAAATACGTTGGGGGTTCGGCTGGAAGAGATGATCTATCACAGCCGCTGTGTTTCGCGAGCACTCACACGCGCGCACATGGTGTGCGATATGCCTTTTTTGAGCTATCACGCCTCGATGGATGAAGCTGTGAAAAACTGTGGTCGTGTTCTTAAAGAGGGACACGCCGAGGCGGTAAAGCTGGAAGGCGGCGCCGAGCTTGCGCCGCTGATCAAACGCCTCAACGACGCAGGCATTCCGGTGATGGGGCACATCGGTTTAAAACCCATGCATGTGCACCAGATGGGTGGCTATAAGATTCAGGGCCGTGATGAAAAAAGTGAAAAACAGATTGTAAAAGATGCCCGGGCTTTGGAAAAAGCCGGTGTTTATGCATTGGTGTTGGAAGGAATTCCCGCCACCCTTGCTCAAAAAATTTCTAAAATTATAAAAATTCCCACCATCGGTATCGGCTCCGGTCCGCACTGCGACGGGCAGGTGCTGGTCATCTATGATTTGTTGGGGATGTATCAAGACATTCGCCCGAAGTTTGTTCGTCGCTACGCCGAGCTTCATCAAACCATTGGCGATGCCCTCCGGCAGTATGTCGCCGATGTTCAGGCAGGAAGTTTTCCAGGCGAGAAAGAGAGCTTTTAAGCGATGCAAATCCTACGCACCCTGGCTGAAATGAAGGCCCTCATTCATACCTGGAAAGACGATGATCAGCTGATCGGTTTGGTGCCGACGATGGGTTATCTCCACGAGGGGCATTTGGCCCTGGTCAAAAAAGCGCGCGAACATTCCGATCGCGTGATTGTGAGTATCTTTGTCAATCCTACCCAGTTTGGACCGAATGAAGATTTTCAGCGCTACCCGCGCGATGAGGCAGGAGATCTGCAGAAGCTGAAGGATGCAAAAACCGATGCGGTTTTTCTTCCCACTCCCGATCAAATCTATCCTGCAGATTTTCAAACGACCGTTCATCTTTCCAAAATCACTTGCGGACTTTGCTCTATGACACGTCCCGGGCACTTCGATGGAGTGGCAACCGTTGTGCTCAAGCTGTTTCATCTTGTCAAACCGGATGTCGCTGTATTTGGAGAGAAAGATTACCAGCAGCTCGCGATGATCCGGCAGATGGTGAAAGATCTGAATCTCGATCTTGAAATCCTGGGCGTTCCTACCTTGCGCACTCAGGAAGGTCTCGCTCTTTCCTCGCGTAACGCGTACCTGAGCGAGCGCGAAAAAGAGATCGCCCTGGTCCTTTCACAATCGATTGGGTTTGTGCAGCAGGAATACCGTCAGGGGATTAAAAACGTCTCCGAACTGAGCGCACGAGCTAAAAAACTTTTTGAAAATGAACCGCAGCTTTTCCTCGAATATCTGGAAATCGTGGATGCCAAGACCTTAGAGCCTCTTGCTGAAATCATTCAGCCAGCGCGTGTGATCATTGCTGCGCGCGTTGGAAAAACCCGTCTCATCGATAATGGACCCGTTCAACCATGAAAATTTATCTTTCCAAATTTTTACTCCCCATCGCCAGTGATCCCATCGAAAATGCAGCCCTTGTGATAGAAGGAGACCGCATCCGCGCTAGCGGAAAAGCGGCCGATCTTTTGTCAGAATTTCCACAGGCTGAAAAAATCGAGCTGGGAAATGCAGCTTTGCTTCCTGGACTTGTGAATGCGCATGCCCATCTGGAACTCGAAGACCTTCCTTCTTTTTTCTCCTCGGGTGATTGCGATTTTTCGGGTCAGCCGAATTTTATCCAGTGGTTAATCTCGCTTTCACGCTTTCAGGATCATCGCACCGCCGAAGACAAGCGGCGCTCCATCCAGAATCGATTGGAGACGCTGCGCACATCGGGAGTCACAACGGTTGGCGATTGGACCACCTACGATGGTGCTCTCGCCTGTTATGAGAAAAGTGGAATGCGAGTCGTAGTGTTTCCGGAAGTTCTCAATCTCAATCGCAAACTTTCCCAGGAGCGTTTTGAAGTGGCCTTAGGGATGATCGATGAAATTTCCGAGAAGGATAATCCTTCCCTTTTTTCTGGCCTGGCTCCTTATGCGCCCTACACCCTGTCTAAAAATCTTTTAAAAATATTTTTTCAGCACGTACGCCAGGGCCCTCTGCCGGTTCAAATCCACACCAGCGTTAGTTTTGCCGAGATGGAATTTTTCTACGATTCAAAAGGCGATATCGCAAACCTTCTTTTCCCGCATGTTGGTTGGCAGGATCAGCTCCCGCCCCCGCATCAGAAAACTCCGATTCAATATCTTTCTTCCATCGAATTTTTACAGGCTCGCCCGGCCCTGGTTGGATGTTTGCATTTGGGACCTACCGATCTGGCCCTCATTGAAAAATCCGGCTCTTCCATCGTGTATTGTCCGCGCTTTCAGGAAATCGTCCAGCAGGGGCGCATGCCCATCCGTCGCATTCTTTCACACAAAATTCCGGTGGGACTGGGAAGTGAATATGCCCTGGGACCTTCCAACACGACTCTGTGGGAAGAAATGCGCGCCGCCCACGAGGCACACAAACAAAAAGAGGAACCGCTCACGCCGCGGGAAATCTTGCGCATGGCCACCTGGGGCGGGGCTTACAACCTGGGGTTAGAAAAACAGATCGGCACACTCGAGAAAGGCAAGTTGGCAGATTTTATTGTCGTGAATCATTTAGAAAACGCTTCGCTTTCTACACTCGAAGAAGATCTCGTTTTGCGCTCTTCAGCCGAGTCGGTGCGTGAGGTGGTCGTGGGGGGAGTGAAGAAATAGGAACGAAAATTTTATAGAGGTCTCATTCTTGCGGGTGGGTCGTCAGCGGGGAGCGGTGGTGGCATTTCGTGTCGACCTGATTGGGGAGGAGGTACAGAAAGTTTTGGAAGACGTCCTGTTTCGATAGGAACAAATTCTCTCCCAGGAAATAGAGCAGTTAAAAGATCTCTATGCATTCCAATATTTTCTCTAAAAAGAGATTCCATCAAAAAACTTAATTCTTCTGCGTCCAGAGACCGAGCAATTCCGTTCAGTTTGATAATGACTCCCTCAAGCGATAATTTACCCTTTCCAAAATATGCTGGTATGAATTCATCGGTCCAAATTCTGAGAAAATCCAAAATTGGCATAGGGATGTTTTTTCTACCATTTGTTGGAGGAGCATCAACACGTGGAAGTTCTCCCTGTGGAGGCATTCGATAAGGCCCCCCTCTATTTGTCCCAGGCTTAACCGTCGCGGCGTCTGATCGTTGCACGACTGCTGGGACGCCTTCTCGGATTGTTTTCAAGTGTCCTACAGGTGGTGTCGATCCTCTCTGTGGAGGTGAATGCGGAGGTTCAGTCTGAGCATATCCTAAATCTCCAGCTGCTGCTGCAGGAGCTGCCCTTCCTCCCTGCGCAACCGTGGGTGAAGATCTTCGAGCAGGAGTAGGACTTGGAATCTCTGCAACCACTGGCGGAGGAGATTCAGGAGGTGGTGGAATCTCTACAGCAGGAAGTTTCGGAGAAGGTTCAACAGCAGCGTGTTTTGGAGAGGTTGTTCCAAAGAGTTTGCGGGTCCATCCATTAGGAAGATGTAATGAAATGCTCTTGCCCGCATAACTAAAAGCTAAAGGAAGCAAGCTCATCCCTGCCAATGAAACCCCGGCGCCCATGTTGTAGAAATTTTCACGGCGTTGTTCTGGAGTTTTGGCGCCTATCGCTTCGGCTGCATTCCATAGAGTTTTACCAATCCCATACGCATATCCTCCGCCAATCGCGAGAGCCCCTAGCACAACCCCAGCGGGAGGATAAAGACAACCCACAACTCCAAAAAAGAGAAAGCCACCGCCGAGAGTTAGCTTCGACTCGATAGTGCTGAGATCGAGGCTGGAAGTCAGTCCATTCAAATAATAATCGGTATATCCTGCTCGAAATCGATCCTTTCCATACTTATAGAGATCTTCAGCCTTCGCAAGCTCGACTCCACTCATTTCATCCTTAAAGATCGCCCGAACAATGGATGACTCTCTCTGTTCGTCTAAAAGAGATTGGGTCTTTTCGGGCCCTAGCTGATCTTTCACCGCCTGCTGAAATTGCTCAGAAAGCTCTGGTTTGTGAACCATACTCACAATCTCGTACACCACTTCTTCATCAGTCCCGAGCTTGTCGACTGTGGCTGCAATGAATTGGCGGGCCAATGCCCGAATTTCGCTCATCTAAAAAATCTCCGGTTTTCGGACGCAATGGTCCGGTTGGAAACCGCGCCAATACCCAATTGGCGCGTATAAGCAAGTTATCGCTTCAACACCAGTAGAGTTGTGTCAAAAAATCAACAGCTTTTTATTATGATATGGAAGTATCGGGAATGATTGATTTTTCTTATAAGGGAAAAACAAGAAAGACAAGCAGAATGGGGATTTGCAAGGAGAAGTTATAGAAATTCCAGGTAGGGCGCGTTTTTAAGCAGCTTCCGATTCGAGCTGGCTCAGCATTTCCAAAATAGCAAAACGAATATGCGCCTCTTTGACGGTTTGTACGTGCTCGTCGTAGCGCTCTTTCACCAATTTTACGAGACGATCAAACTCACCATCTACCGATTCCAAATCGGCCTCGGTGAGATGTGGCCATTTTTGAAGGATGAAAGGCTTTATTTGTTTCCAGTGATTTTGTAATCGATTTGGGGTGGACATGGTGCTTCTATAGCGAGGAGGGTTTTTATCTTCAAGTATTTCCAGGGGTTCATTTGAGAAATGTTGGGAGTGAATTTTTCTCGTTGCGAATGAAGCAAGAGGGGGCGGGGAGATAGAAGGCAGAAGACAAAAGAAAACCCTCCAAAATCAATCTTCTTGTAGCCCCCCCACAGGCAGATCGCAAAGACAAGGATTTCGTCTTTGCGAACGAAACGAAGTGAAGCGAAGCAATCCAGTGGATTCAATTTCACTGCAACTCCGCCTCTGGCGGACTGCCTTGAAGAAGTAAAAAAAATCTCTATCGATTTCCAACCATCAACATCTAAAGGAACCTTATGCCTCAGCATTTTAGCGAATCAGAAATCCATCATTACCGCTCTCTTTTTCCCGTTACCGAACGCTACGTGTATTTCAACCATGCCGGCGTTGCGCCGATCAGTCGACCGGTTGCAGAAGCAATTCATCAATTTACACAAGAGTCTTTAGAGCACGGTTTTGTCTGGGGGCCGCAATGGCATCAGGAAATCGAGCAGATTCGTACTCGTGCGGCCCATCTGATCGGAGCGGGTGCGAGTGAAATCGCTTTTGTGAAAAACACCTCGCACGGTATTTCTTTGGTGGCTCAAGGACTTTCTTGGAAAGCGGGCGATGAAGTCGTGATCGCCGAGGGAGAATTTCCAGCCAATGTTTATCCCTGGATGGCGCTTGAATCGAAGGGAGTCGTTCTTAAAAAAATCCCCGTGCAGGATGGAGAACTCGTCCTCGCCACACTCGATTCACTCATCACTCATCGCACGCGCGTAGTTTCGCTCAGCTCGGTGCAGTACGGGAATGGATTCCGGCTGCCCATCGAAAAAATAGGTCATCTCTGTCGGAATCGCGGGATTTATTTTCACCTGGATGCCATTCAAAGTCTGGGCGCCTTTCCGATTGAGGTCGGATTGGATAAAGTGGATTTTCTATCGGCGGATGCCCACAAGTGGTTACTGGGACCGGAAGGCATCGGGATTTTTTACGCGCGCAAGGAGTTGATCGGAGAATTGAATCCAACCCTGATAGGATGGAATAGCGTCGAGCACGCTTTGGATTTCGATCATATCCATTTCCAACTCAAATCCAGCGCTCAGCGCTTTGAAGAGGGAAGCCACTGCGCCCTTTCAATTTATGCCTTGGGGGCAGCGATCGATCTCATTACAAAAATCGGTATAGAGCGCATTGCGGCGCGCATTCTTTATCTGACAGACTTGCTCGCCGAGGGGCTTCAAAGACGGGGCATGATCCTTACCCATTGCTTAAAACCCGAAGCACGCTCAGGAATTGTGACATGCCGTCTTCCGGATGATCCGAAAGGAGTACGTTTGCACGCGATGGAGCGTGGGCTTTTTTCAAAAAATATTTTTGTCTCCATTCGTCAGGGGAACTTAAGATTTTCACCTCATTTTTATAATACTGAAGAAGAAGTGAATCAGATCCTGAAGGTCATCGATGATTTTGGAGGATGAGGATGAAAATTCAATCTTTGAAGGGACAGCGTATTTTAATTACCGGAGCCTCGATGGGGATTGGGCGTGAGCTGGCACTCGAGTGTGCACGAAGCGGAGCCGAAATTCTTTACTTGATTGCTCGTAGCGAAGAGAAACTTCATCAGGTCGCGAAAGAAGTTCGCTCCTTTGGGGCAGAAGCAACCGCGCTTGCTTGCGACATCACCCAGAATGAACAACAAGAAAATCTCATCCGAACAATTCTGGCAGATACTAAACCCCTGGATATCATCATCCACAATGCAGGCAAAGGCATGTACTCCTATGCCGCACATGCTCCGCTTTCAGAAGTCCGCTCACTCTTTGAGCTAAATTTCTTCGCTCCGCTCGTCCTTTTTCAAAAACTCATGCCTGCGCTTCAAAAACCTGGAGGACGGCTTGTTTTCATTTCCTCGATCGCAGGCCACATCGCTGTTCCAAAAATGTCGGCATATTGTGCTTCCAAATCGGCTTTAAATGCCATGGTGGAATCTTTGCGTGTCGAATGTAAATCTCAGGGAATTCATGTTTTAAATGTCTATCCTGGCCTTACTCAAACCGACTTTTCCAAACACGCCCCAACCATCGACCCAAGACCCGAGGCATTTTCTACTTTAAGTCGTGGTCTTCCTGCAGATGTTGTGGCTCGAAAAATTGTGCGGGCGATCTCTTTGAAAAAACGGGATGAATGGATCACCTTTTCGAACCGATTTTTCGCTGGCATGCACACGCATTTTCCCAAAATCTTTGATTGGGCGATGAAGCGCTTTGTGCGCTGAGAGATTTTTTCCATTCACATTCATCATTCATCTTATCATCTCTTAAAGAGAGCCGGATTTTTCTACATGGCACTTAAGGCCAGTTTAGGGAGATTTCATTTGAGAGATCAAATGCTCATGAATTTCTTTCTCACTCATCCATTCTGCAAAATTTTTTGTCCGGGTCTTTTGGACCACAGTTTTCAATCTCTCCGACAGATGAGCTTTTAACTCTCCCAAGAATTGCGCGGGTGCCATGAGGATCAACCGCTCAAATCCCTTTGCAGCCAATTCCTTTTCCAAAAGATGAAGGATTTCTTTGGCGAAAATCTCTCGTTCATGTGCGTGCGGAGAGATTTCCGGACTCATGCCATGCCTTGCACTACCCTGACTGCTGAAGGTTCGCCCCGGACGATCGGATGAGAATTCCTGATCCTTTTTACGTCCTGCAGGATGATTCAACTCATCCATTAGCTGAAGCTCCCGCTCAATATTTTTGGTTTTGTAGATACGAGCGTAAGAATCATTGGCAATGACGATGCAGGTGATTGGCATAGATTACTTTTAGATAAATGTAATTTTTCGATCCTATTCAAGTGGGCGGCCTGCACTATTATTGATTCAGGATGGAATTGAGAAAGACTGCTTGTTTTGTGAAAGACGGATTGGATTGAATGAAGTTTGGAAAACAAGGAGGACTTATGAAATCAGCTCAGGAGATAAAAAAAACGAAAAAACAGAAGGGTACCCATCGAAGAGAAACAGGAAAAAAATCGATTTTGGATTCTTATACAATTCCAGATTCCGATCAGCCTGCCGAGTTGATGACCCTATACGGGCACTCATTGATGAAACAGGATTCTATGAAAGATCGCTTTGGAGCTAAAATTCCCAAAAAGGGTTCCAAGATCGAAACGGAAAGATTTTAATTATTATATTTTATATAATAATATCATATATTTATATTTTTATTTTGTTCAGGGATTGGAGGTGTAAATATTAAAAAGAGAAGGCATTGTTGTCTCGATTAACACTTGAAAGTTACTTTCATTTAAATTGACAACGGATGAGTGAGAGTGTAGCTGGGCGAAAAACACGAAAATAACTTTCATCTTCTAAATGTGAGGCGACGCATGTCTTTTCTTCTTAAGCGATTAGCTGTTTTTTCATCTATCCTTTTGTTGTTCACAGGCTGCTTGCAGGATCTTGAAAGCAATGCTCCAGTGAGTGCCTCGCTAAGTGAGGAAGAAGAAGGAGATCCAGCAGAGGTCGTGATCGGTGAGAGGCTTTTCCTGGAAACCCGCTTCGCCCAGTTTTTTCAAAAAAATTTTAATGGTGATTTTAATGTTGCCCTCATTCAAGGGGACCCGGTGATGAACCTTACCCAGGCTTTGAGTGGCAATTTTCCTGGCCCTTTTAAAGGCCAGAGTATGAATTGCCGGGCCTGTCATTTGGTGGATGAACAATGGGGTGTTCTAGGAGGAGGGATGCGCACATACAGCGATTTTGCCCGTCGCAGTCCCATTCCAGCGCGTGAGGATGGGCAACAGTTTGCTCCCCGAAATTCTCCCGCCCTGGTGAATGCAACCTTGCCACACAATGCAGATACCTTCCTTCATTTCGATGGAGAATTTTCGACAATCGAAGATCTCGTACGCGCCACCCTTCTTGGAAGAAACTATGGATGGTTAGCTGATGAAGAGAATGAAGCGATTTTACACGTAGCCGATGTGATTCGATTCGATAGCGGATCGGGAAGTTTGGCTCAGGATTTTAGCGGTCTTTCGTATTCAGAACTTTTGTTAGGTGAAAGTGCCAATATTCCAGAGGAATACCTTCTGCCTGTTGAATACCGCTTGGATGTCAGCAACGCCAGCAGCGATCAGATTCTGAATGCAGTTGCAAAGCTGATTGGGGCCTATGTCAATTCCCTGGTTTTTGCCCAAAATGAAAATGGGGAGTTTGCAGGATCGCCTTACGATGTGTTTCTTCAAAAAAATAATCTTCCCGCTCGACCCAATCCGGGAGAATCTGATCTGGCCTACAGTCGACGTTTGCTCGATTTAATCAAAAAACTTTCAAAACCTCAGTATGTGAGCTCGCTGGATCGCAACTTTGCCTTCCACGATCAGGAGTTTTTATTTGGCCCAACAGAGCTGGAAGGACTGCGCATTTTCTTAAGTGAACCCCCAAGCCTCCCCTTGTCTTCGAGTGTAAAGACCTTTGGAAAAACAGGAAACTGCCTGGCATGTCATGCCGCGCCTGCGTTTTCAGATTTCCGGTTTCACAACACAGGAATTGCTCAGGAGGAATACGATTCCATTCATGGAGATGGGTCTTTTAGTTCCCTTTCGATTCCCAGCCTTGCGATTCGAAACCTGAACCCTTCGGACTATCTGCCCCCCTCTTCCCTTTATCCCAATGCTGCGGGAAAATTTATCGATATTCCAGCGCTTAACAAGCCCGGACGTACAGATTTAGGGCTTTGGAACCGCTATGCCAATGAGGCCAATCCCAAATCTCAGGCAGGGCTGAATTATCTGTTGTGCAAAATGTTTAAAGATCAGGCGGCTTCTTGCACACCGGAAGATCTTTTGCCGTTCACGATTAGTCTATTTAAAACCCCAGGACTACGGGATCTGGGAGATTCGGCTCCTTATTTCCATAATGGCTCAAAGGATACGCTGGAGGATACCGTTCAGCACTATCTTGATTTCTCAACTCTTTCTCAAAATGGAAAAATGAGAAATCCTCCCCTTGAATTTCAATCGATCGCTATTCAGCCCCAAGATATCGCCCCTCTCGCGGCATTCCTAAGATCTTTGAACGAAGATTATAATTGAGGGATAGACGGACTTTACCAAGAACATCCGGCAAGAAAGAGGATTCAGTTCGGCTCCAGGATCGAGCTGAATCCGCCAAGTGGATCTTTAAGAGTTTTCGGGCCAGGATTCTCCCCTGAAAATCTCATCTTGCATCCAATCATTGAATTCACTAAAAGAGGATCCGAATTGATGGTGGGCGTAGCTCAAGTGGTAGAGCATCAGATTGTGATTCTGAGGGTCGCGGGTTCGAGCCCCGTCGCTCACCTTATCCTTCCTTTAAGATTTTGACGAACTTCCTCCAATCCTTTAATTCTGTTTTTCATGTCCAAAACAACCACTGTTTACTCCTGTCAAAACTGCGGTTATCAATCTCCCAAATGGCTCGGCAAATGCCCCGACTGTGGCAAGTGGAATACCCTGGCTGAAGAAACCAAAGAAACCTCTGTACCCACAAGCTCGCGATTTTCCGGAAACGATTTTTTCACTTTAACCTCCGAACCCACCCCCCTTTCTCAAGTCAGCCCTCAGGATTTTGCACGCTTTACTTCTGCCAACGAAGAGCTGGACAGGCTTTTGGGAGGAGGAATCGTTCCTGGCTCTCTAACTTTGCTCGGTGGCGATCCCGGAATTGGGAAATCCACTCTTGTATTACAGATGCTAGGTGCGGTTTCTAAAAATGATCCCGTCCTTTATATCTCGGGTGAAGAATCAGCCCATCAAATCAAGCTTCGAGCGGACCGATTGGGCGTGCGTTCGGATGCGCTGTATGTGCTTTCCGAAAACAACCTGCGCAAGGCCATCGAAGCAGTGGGAAAAATCAAGCCCAAGCTGCTGGTCATTGATTCCATCCAAACCGTTTTTCTTCCCGAATTTGAATCCGCTCCAGGCTCACTTACTCAAGTGCGTGAGTGCGCGGGCAAGCTTCTTTATCTGACCAAAAGTCAGAACATGGCGACCTGGGTGGTGGGTCACATGACCAAAGAAGGGATGATCGCCGGGCCGAAGGTGCTGGAACATTTAGTGGATACGGTTTTGTATTTTGAGGGCGATAAAGGTCAGCCCTACCGCCTGCTGCGTGCAAATAAAAACCGGTTTGGATCGACGAACGAAGTCGGAGTTTTTGAAATGGTGGGACAGGGACTTTTGCCGGTTCAGAATCCTTCCTCCCTGTTTCTTTCCGAATCGACCGAGCTATCGCCTGGATCGGCCGTCGTTTCTAGTCTCGAAGGTACGCGCCCTTTTTTGGTGGAGGTCCAGGTTTTGGTCACCTCCTCCAATTTGGCCATGCCCCGCCGTATTTCGTTAGGAGTAGATGGAAATCGCCTCTCCTTACTCATCGCCATTTTAGAAAAAATAGTTGGGCTTTCGTTTGCGGGACAGGACGTCTTTGTGAATGTCGTCGGAGGATTTCGCTTAAGCGAAACCGGTTGTGATCTTGGAATTCTGGCCGCCCTGGCCTCCAGTCATCGGGGGAAGGCTTTAAAAAAAGGGACCGTTCTCATCGGTGAATCGGGCTTAAATGGAGAGCTGAGAGCCGTGCCCCATCTGGATTTGAGACTGAAGGAAATAGAACGCCTGGGATTTTCGCGTGTGATCCTTCCGAATCGTGGCACCCAGGCCAAAAGCAAAAAACTCGAGCTCATTTTTTCCAAAAAGGTGGAGGATGCGTTGGAAGAAGTGTTGTGAAAGAGGGAACGTATGTTTTCACATTACCTGAAAAAAAGTCATGACTGTTTTCTAGGTATGTAGAACGCTTTCGGAGATCTAAAAAGAAATTCGAAGATCTTGCAGAAAGCCCTCCTCCTACGATTGAATGATTTGTGTTCCGACTCACCTAAATAAAGGAGAACCCCATGCCAACCTTACTGATCACAGGTGCCAATCGAGGACTGGGACTTGAATTTACAAAACAATACCTTGCTGATGGTTGGAAGGTTATCGCATGCGCACGACATCCGGAGAAATCTGAGGAGCTTCAGAAGTTAAAGCAGGCCCATCCTTCTCTTCTTGAGCTTACATCGCTTGACGTGACGGATCTTTCGGCCATCGAAGCCCTTGGGCAAAAATTCAAACAAACTCCCATCGATTTGCTTATCAGTAATGCCGGTATTTATGGAGGAGATCGCCAGGAGTTTGGATCAATCGATTATCTAGCCTGGCAGGAAATTTTTAAGACCAACACCCTGGCGAGTATGAAATTGGCGGAAAGCTTTCTAGATTCCATCCAGCTGGGGCAGAAAAAATGCTTCATGGCGATTACAAGCAAGATGGGAAGTATTGCCGACAACACCAGCGGTGGTTATTACCTGTACCGCTCCAGCAAGGCAGCTTTGAATATGGTGATTAAAAGTCTGTCGGTGGATTGGCAACCCTATGGTATTACCTGCTTGGTGCTTCATCCGGGCTGGGTGCAAACCGACATGGGCGGAGCACAAGCCCCATTAAAACCTACCCAAAGCGTGAAGGGGATGATTCAAGTCCTTTCAAAAGTCAGTCTTGCAGACACCGGACGTTTTCTCGATTTTCAGGGAAAAGAAATTCTTTGGTAGGCATTCTGTCATTCCTGATTTCACAATCATCTTTCCAACAAACAAGTTTTGTTTTTGACACCGTCTTGTGTGACTATTTAGGGTTAAGACTGATTTCCCAGATTGATTTTTTTCACCCCATCCAAAAGGAGATGCAATGGCCACGCAACCGGACCTTTCCCAAAGACCCTCTGTATCCATCCCCGATTTAAGTTTTTTAGGCTCCGCCTCGGTCGTTCGAAAAATGGGCACTTATTCACGTGAGCGGGTGATGATTGCCTTAAAGCTCGGAGGAGTAATCGGAGGTTTACTCGTGGTGGGAATTTTAATCACGGCCCTGATCGGAATGTATCTAAGCAAAACAGTCGCGGGAGTTATTTTTGTGGCGGTGTGTATCGGACTGGTTTTGGGGGTGATGCCATATGTCGAGCAGCAGCTTTTTGAGATGCGAGCCGCTTTTGCTTATCTGGCGACAGAGATTTTAGTCAAAGGGCAGGAGGTACCGCAAAACGATACAGTGGCCTTTGCGAATCAGAAACTTGAAGAAAAACTTGGAAGTCTCGGTCCGGTTTGTGAAGTGCACAATCAAACTCGGAGTATCTTCTGGAATTTTTTCAGAACTTTTGATCGCTTTGACGAAGTTCTTCCTATCGACATCAGTTATCTTCGCTCCGCCCTTCTCTGGATCGCCAACCGCATTGCCCCGCGAATCGCCGACATTGCCCTTTCTTATGCATTAGTGCGCGGGGAAAAAACCCTCGCCGAAGATTCGAAAGATGCAGTCGCCCTGGTTGCACAAAATCCCAAAGCCATTTTAAGTTCGGCCGTTCGCTCTTACTTAGCCGAAAGAATTTATGGAGGAATTTTTGGATTTATCTTTATGGCGATTGCCTGTGTGGCCGTTTTTTCTCTTACCTACAGTGCTTCTGGTCACATGATGGCGGGCAGTACGCTTCCTGCCGAAGGTGCAAAAACCATCGGGATTTTTGCCGCGATTTTTTCTTCTCTTTTTATCGGTCTTCCGATCGGAGCCCTAGCCTCGTGGTTTTTAAGAACCGCTTATCTGGAACCCATGGGACTGGCGATGATTCTGGCGCGTTTTCATAAAACCATTGAAGGACAAACTGCCAATGCTGCGATGTTGGATCAAATTAAAAACGCCAGTTCCAACCTGAGAAATGCAGGGGGCTTGACGGGATGGTTGAAATAAGTAGTGGTGCATTCCACCTAAACACAGTGCGGGGCTTATGTGTGCAATGGAAAATGGGTTGGAGGTTTACAAACGACACTGCGATACGGAATATGAGCGCAGCGGGGTTTCTAATTTTTTCCTCAAACCCTTGTGGGATTGGCGTAAGATTCAAGTGACCATCCAGATAACAAAGATCGATTGGGCACAGGCGGCCAAGAAGCTTGCGGATCACGAGTCTCCGGAAGCGGGCAAGAGAGTGTTGATCTTGGAAAAGCAGATAGAGACTGCATTGGCTGGCAATGCATCACACGCCCAGGCATGGGAGTTGATTGAACAGGTTCAAATTGAAGTCCTGGCAAGAATATGACTTGAATTGATTGCGGAGACCTTCTTGAAAAACAGGAAATCTCAATGCTGTCTTGGTAAAATACCCGAAAAATAAGGATTTGGATTTTTTAAAAAAAAACTCCAGATCCCATCGGAATCTGGAGTTGGATGAACTTGAAAAGCGAAAGGGAATTAGCGCTTGCTGTACTGAGTGGAACGACGGGCACCGCGATGACCGTATTTTTTACGCTCTTTGCGACGGCTATCTCGAGTTAAATATCCGCTCTTTCTTAAGGGCTTACGATAATCCTGATTTAATTCCAGCAAGGCTCTGGCAATTCCATGACGAATTGCACCTGCCTGACCAGAAAGCCCGCCTCCTTCGACGTTGGCAGTCACATCAAATTTTCCGACATTTCCGGTAGCCTCCAACGGCTGGTTGACAATCATACGAAGAGTCGGACGACCAAAGTACTTGTCCAACCCATCGCGACCATTAACGACAAACTTTCCACTTCCTGGTATCACCTGGACGCGAGCTGCGGATGTTTTTCTTTTTCCTGTTCCAAAAAATCTTTTGATGGCTGCCATTGCTGAACTTTCTTTTTCTTTAAGGATGATCAAATTACGCCTTCAACTCGCATACTGTAGGCTTTTGTGCCTCATGGGGATGAGAGGATCCAGCATAAACTTTTAGTTTTTTAAGCATGCTCCGGCCCAAAGGAGTGTTTGGAATCATTCCTTTGACAGCCAGGGTGATTAGCTCTTCGGGGTGCCTTTTTAAAAGCTCTCCCGCAGAGAAGGTTTTCAAACCTCCAATATAACCTGAGTGTTTATTGTATTTTTTGTCGATTAACTTATTGCCCGTGAGCTTGATCTGATCGGCATTAATAGCGATCACAAAATCACCGGTATCGATATGAGGGGTATAGCTGGGCTTTGTTTTTCCACGAAGGATTTTGGCAATCTGGGTTGCTGCACGACCGAGAACTTGTCCTTTCAGGTCAATCAGTTGCCATTTGCGTTCGACTTCGCCTGTTTTTGCACTGTAGGTTTTCATGAGAATCACTGACATTAAAAAATGAATACATACCCTGCCTATACAAATCACTTAGCAGGGTGCCACGAAAGTGCCAGTCTATAGAAGATAACAAAGAATTTTGTCAAGAAAGACTTCCTGGAAAGAGTTACCAAGGAAAAGGACTTTTTGAAGAGAAAAAGGTAGGTTTATAAATCCTGCACCCGAATCAAATGAGCCCCAGGAACCATTGAGGCGGTCCCCATCAACGTAATACTCTCTTCATTTTCGAAAAGTGTATCCGCTGTAATCAGGCTATAATTGGCACTCATTGCAGCAATCGACTGGCTGGAGGGAACCTGAGAGAGGGTAGACACCGCCGGCCCGGAAAGCGTCGTCCCACGGTTGTCATCCTGTGAAGATCTCAGATTAATACCTGAAAAATTATATCTTCTATCTGTCGAAAGCCCTGTATTTGAAAGATAAAGGGCCACAAAAAAGTCACTGGCAATTGAATCAATCGTTTCTCCGCTCACTTCTTCTATCGAATCCAAACCCGTTCGATTGTTTTCATGAAGTTTACGAATCAAATCTTTTCCGCTCGCAATCCCAGCAAATCGTCCATGATCAGCCTGCTCATAAAGGTAGCGATACCAAAGATAGGAACATCCTCGCTGAGCCAGATTCGTCCCCCCAGTAAAAGATGCAAGCTGCGAACCCAAGCAGAGATTGACTCGTGAGGGATTTTCCATGCTGACGGATTCAAAGTCGTTATAGAGATCTTCCGCCAGGTGGCTTTGACCTTCATTAGCCCATCCTGGATCCGTAGCACCATTTTTCATATGGTAATTGATTGCATGCTGAATCTCGTGTGGCATGCAGTGGGGGCCGGTGTTGGAAATATAAAAACTTCGAGGAATGGGAACTCCCCAGATTCCACTTGGATCAGGAACATGGCAATAAATGTATTCACCCATATTTGAAGAAGCTGCAGAGGTAAGATCTCCCCCGAAAAAATATCCCGTCACAATGCCACCACTACCTCCCAGACCATTCAGAACTGGGCTAAAAACAATGTACATTTTACCGTTTCCATCTACATCTGAAACATCTCCAAAGGCTGCATGCTCGGCTTCTACATTCGATTCGAGAGGGTCTATTAAATCTTCAATTTCCCGATTGGATATCAAACTACTGGCATTGTTATCTCTTAAAACAATGAAATGGTCGGTTATATAGACCACCTGAGTCATCACGGAGGTATAACTTTCAGTAGAGCTCAATGAATTTAACACCTTCACTGACTTGGTATCCCCTACCGAAAGGGAGGACTCCAACTCTGAACCAATTCCCAGGTGACGTGACCTTTCAAATTCAGAAGGGGGCTCCAGATTGCGTTCGACCCTTCTTAGCATCTCATGAAACTCTTCAGTTTTCTCATAGGGAGAGGAGGATCGATCTTGTAATCCCTTAATTGTCCTATCCTCATCAACACCTCCATCTTCTTCAGAAGGCTCAGGAACAAAAGAATTTTGAAGACTGGCACTAAACGAGCCGCTCGTGCGAGAAAGTGAATAAAAAGCAATGATGAAGCGCTCATTGCCCGTGAGATCAGAAAACGAAACCTGAGCGGAATGATCCGACCCAAAAGAGACCTCTGCTGCAGAGCCTATATTCAATTCTCCAATAGTCGTCTGAATACCTTGGGCAGCAATCGTGGGTTGCTCTGACACCCCTCCTCCTCCACAACCCCATCCACCACCTACAGACAAAATTCCCGCCAACACACTTAAGAAACATGATTTTACTCCTACCTTGGAGATAAATGAATGGCTCATAGAAGACTCCCTGGTGCCTATCTGAGAGACCCAAGCTTTCCGACTCTTCTGAAAAGGGATGGGCCTGCTTTAGACGTCACGTGTCTTTAGGTTCAGATCGAAATGTTTTGGTTTAGAACACCCAACTGAAAGAGCAATTGATATGCCTGTAGTGGGATAAGGGAGGGATTTTAAATATTGTATTTTAATTTTAAATACTTACACGATTATTCGACGGTCTGATTTTGTTTTTTGATCTCGCAAACGGGTGTCTTTATACTGAAAGGCGTGGGGATTTCGTAAGGTGAGTTAAAACATGATTGTAGACGAAGGAAATTATTAGATTGCAGAACAAGGACTGATAAATTCAACCTATTGAAATTGTTTGTTTTTTATAAGATTCTGGCAAGACTATCGTGTAAAAAATACTAAGACTCTTAAGTGATTAAAACCCGACACACAGAGTAAAAAATGGATTTTTCCAGATGAGCAAAATTTATCAATCCTCGGCAGCAAATCGAAATTGGTCGAAAGTATCTCTCAATAAAAAAATAAAAATCGTCATATTCCCGACGCCCTTCTTGCACTCTACCTTCGAAGGAGAATTTGTCTGCGGGAAGGGACTTTACCAAGCGAGGGAGGACCGACCACTGCGGAAAGAGAACATATCCGCCCAAGGAGGACATCTTTTACCGAACAATACCTCCTCTTACCCTTCCCGAGGGATGAAACTGAGCCGGTTTTTTAGAAACCGAAGAAGGTGGGGGAGTGGAAGCGGTTTTTTCTCGAGGAGCCTGAGGTGGCGTAAATTTCCTTTCCCCTGGCTTGGGTGTCACTGAAGGGGTGGTCTTTTCCAGTGGAGTCATTACCGTAGATCTTGGAGCCCTTCCTTCTGGTGATGAGAATCCTGAAGCCCTCGAGGGTTTAGAACGTGAGTGAATGGCTGGAGCTGAGTGGGCCCCGCCAGTTAATTTTTCCTGAGATAGATTAGACGAAGGAGGCCTGAATCCTGGAGAAGAAGATCTGGAGAAAGGCGGCTTCATTGTGTTGCGAGCAGGTTCATGAGCGACTGGAAAGGGATTGGTTTTTTTCTGAATTCCAGGGACAGGATTCATGACGCTGGGACTTGGAATAGAGCGATCAACGGAATGGGGCGGGGGCGCTGGAAAAGGTTTTTTATAGGGATGGATGATTGGAGATACTGACGGAGCAGGGGTCGAATTGTAATAGTTGTATGTGTTGTACGTATTATAGGTCGTAGAATTGAAAGAGCTCGAGTTTCCCCAAGATGGATGGGAGTAGGGATGATAATGTCGGGGATAAGTATCAGGAAAATAGTATTTGCGCGGATAGCTATAAGAATATGGAGAATAATGAACAGTGGGCTGATAGTAGACAACCGGACGATTCACCCCCCAATAACTGGGCCCAAACGTATAAGACCAAACTCCTCCAATAAAACCTAGCAGGCCAGAAACCAAAAGATCTTCACCCGACAGATCCGAACGTGTCCAAACCGGAACATACGAGTCGTAGGATCGATAGCCTAAATCACAGTAAGAACAGGAGGAATACCAACCTTCTTCAGTGTAATAGCCTTGAGATTCCCAAGGTTCATCAAAAGAAGAATATCCTGAGAAAGACTCCCCATAAACCAGAGGTTGAGCATTCATGCTAAAAATTAAAAAGGGCTGTCGATAGGAATGATAGGAAAGTGGCCGCAGGTAAATCGTGGACTTGCGGGTTTTGGCTTCAGCGAAAGGACTGATAAAAAGAAAGGTGAAAGCGGTGATTGAGACAATTACTTTTTTAAGATGTTTCATAGAACTCCTCCTTTTTGGATCTACGGGAGGAGACTTCAAAAGTTCTTGAAGCAAGCCCTGTCTCCCAAACCTATTTTTCAAGCCGGGGAAAGAGCGGATAAGCCTCCCCCAACTGATGCTCCATAGGCATCTGCTCCCAGGAAGAAGCCTCCTGAAAAGTCTTGGGGAGCTTAAAATTAAGCTGTTCGTAAATCTTCTGACTGGTTTGAGGCATGAAGGGCTGCAGCCACAAACCAATCAATCGGAGAGAATTGATCAAAAGATATAACACCTGTTGAAGCCTGGCTATTTCACCGTTTTTAAACAGGGTCCAGGGAGCCGAAGTAGAAATGAATTTATCACATACCCCCATCCATTCCCACAAAGCGCCCAATGCCTGATGAAACTCCAGATCTCCTCGCGTGAAATCCATTGCCTGACAAATCCGAAGCTGAACTGCATTGTATTTCTGGATCAAGTCATCATCTTCAGGCGCCGACTGACCTTGAGAAATTTTTCCATTAAAATATTTTTTCGCCATCCCCAGTGTTCGACTGAGGAGATTTCCCAAATCGTTCGCAAGATCGCTGTTGTAGCGGGTGATAAATTCCTCCCACGTAAAATTTCCGTCCGCTCCAAAGCTGGAGCCACGCAGAAGATAATAACGCAACACATCCGGACCAAACCGGTCGAGCACGTCCAGAGGCGTAACGACATTCCCGAGGGTTTTACTCATCTTCTCGCCTTTAAGATACACAAACCCATGACCAAAAATCGTTTTCGGCAAGGGAAGTTTTGCGCTCATAAGCATGGCTGGCCAGATCACACAATGAAAACGCGTGATGTCTTTTCCAATGACATGCACGGAAGCCGGCCACCATTTCTGAAATTCGGCCTCGTTAGATCCATAACCAATCGCGGTCAGATAATTGATGAGGGCATCGAACCAGACATAAATGACATGTTCGGGATCTCCTGGAATGCGGATTCCCCAATCAAAGCCAGAGCGGGAAACCGAGATATCTTCGAGCCCCTGGTTTAAAAGGCTTAAGATTTCATTTCGACGGATTTCCGGAAGGATGAATTCGGGATGTTGCGTGATGTGCTCCAGCAGTACGTCACGGTATTTGGAGAGTTTGAAAAAATAGTTTTTTTCCTGAAGCCATTTCGGTTTTTGTTTATGGCTGGGACAAACACCCTCAACGAGATCTTTTTCTGTGTAAAACGCTTCGCACGATTCGCAATACCATCCTTCGTATTTTCCCTCGAAAATATCCCCCGCTTTTTGAATCTCGGAAAATAGCTTTTGGGAAGCCACGTGGTGGCGTGGCTCACTCGTCTGAATGAAATTATCGTAGGAGATCTCCAGCTTTTCCCAGATCTCGGTAAATTTCCCGCGCATTTCATCACAGTAAATTTTTGGATCTTTTTCCTGAGCGACTGCTGCCTTTTGGACATTGGTTGAATGTTCATCATTCCCCATCTGAAAATGCACTTCATCCCCTTTCATGCGATGAAAGCGGGCCAGCACATCTGCCCCGATTTTTTCGTAGGCCGTGCCCAGGTGAGGGAGTGAATTCACGTAGTCGATCGCGGTCGTGAGATAAAAACGCATCATATTTTTAAGAGAGGAAATGAGAAATTTTTAGAGCCCTTTAAAGGCACAAATTAAGAAACAAGGTTTCGAAGGTCAACAAAGGATTTGCGTAACGATCGAGCGCGCGGCGCGACATTTGAATGGCATCAAATTTTTTTAAGTTGGAGGCGCTGGCATCTTCAATGATTTTTTCTTTCCAGCGGAATTGAAGAAGGTCGAGCACGGGCTTATGGAGAGTCTCCTCCTGCGCAATCTGCTCGGCTGCCTGAAGCAGACGCGTCAGATCTTTCGGAGTTGTTTCAAGGGCAGGAAGGATAGCTTGGTCAACCTGCTCCCAGGCCTCATCGGCAAAAGAGGCCAGAAGTCCTGGCGATCCGCCAACCCATTGAATCAGACGAGCATCCAGAACCTTGCCCTGGGCTTCAAATACCTGACGAACCTCTACTTCACTTAAAGGAGAGAAGGGGATTTTCTGACAGCGCGAAAGCGTGGTTTTGAGCAAGCGATTCGGTGAATCGGTAATGAGAAAAATCAAGGTTGAGGCAGGAGGCTCTTCGAGTGTTTTCAGCAAGGCATTGGAAGCGGCGGCGTTCATCAAATGCGCCTCTTCGATCACCGCAACTTTCAGGGGAGCTTCAAAAGGTTTTAAGACCAGCGCGTTTTTAAGCTCGCGAATTTTTTCGATTTTGATCACGTCTTTTTCAGGTTCAATCCATCTCAAATCCGGATGTTCCCGCGTCTCTACGCGCTTGCAGGAAGGACAGGTTTCGCAAGGCCCATCTTTTGTGCGCGATAAACAAAAAAGAAACTGAATCAGATGAAGTGCAACTGCTTTTTTCCCAATCCCTGACAGACCACAAAAAAGAAGGGCATGGGGCAGACGATTTGCTTCTGAAAGTTCTTTAAGATCTTCCCAGTTTTTTTTATGTCCTGAAAAATTCATAGTTTGCAGAAAAAAGTAAGTTTATTTTTTATCCCAACGAGACTCCAGGGAATCCCAAATCTCCTTCTCCACCGCCTCAATGCTTTGCGTGCCATCGACGACAATGAAGCGCTGAGGCTCCTCTTGCGCAATCTTTAAATACCGCGCGCGCACACGCTGGTGAAAATCCAGCTCAATGCGCTCAAATCGGTCTTGCGTGTCGTGGGTGACACGATTGCGCTCACGCGCGCGACCCAAACCGACCTCGGCAGGACAATCAACCAGAATCGTCAAGTCGGGTTTTAATCCTTGAATCGCCAACGTATTGAGCTCGGCAATGAGCGAAGGTGAAAGGCCATGGCCGCCCTCCTGATATGCGGCCGTCGCATCGAGATACCGATCACACAACACGATTTTTCCTTCCTGAAGGGCGGGTCTCAAAACTTCTTCACAGTGCTGGGCACGGTCGGCCGCATAGAGTAGAAGCTCGCACAAGGGGCTCATATTTTCATGCGCTGGATCAAGAAGGATCGCACGGATTTTTTGTCCGATGTTGCTACCGCCAGGCTCGCGCGTGAGAAGACAAGCACGGCCTCGTTGATCCAGATGATCTTTCAGGCGTCGAATCTGCGTTGTTTTTCCGCAGCCTTCGATTCCTTCAAAGGTAATAAATATGGCCATAGGCTTTTTCATCTGAATTGAAAATTCCTGCTGCTATTTAGGCTCGGTTTCTGGAAGAACAGGCAGAGACTCTTCCGGAGGAGGCTGCATCTCCATTGCAGGCGCTTTATCTATTTGCTCTCCAATCTGTTTGAGCAGAGCTTCTTTAAGCTGAACATGAATCGTTACTGCCCGATCTTTCTGCTGAATCTCTACGCCTTGGAATACCTCGCCGATCAGAGGATTAGTGGCCATCATCATTGCCATTGAGGATTTGGAGGCATTGATCTCATCGGCAAACTTCTGAGCCTCGGTCCCATTTTCGGCATTTCCTGTAAATTGAAAGTGGAGATCCTTGTCGTATGTTGCTTCGAACGCAAAGCTTTTGAGGGTTTTGATTCCCGCGCCCGGTGCAGACTCGGGAAGCTTTGTATCGGTAGGAGGGATGAGTCCCGCACCCCACACGAGAGCCTGGGCGTTCTTTTTATTGAAAAGCGTCATCAGCTCTTGGTGAGAACGAATCGAGTTTCCTCCTTTTTTGGCAAGGGCAATCGCTTCTTTTACGTCGGCAATCTGTCCCCATAAAACAAGAGAGGGAGAATATACACACAGCGCCAGAGTTGGATCCTCGGGAGAAAGATAGTAGGTTGAACCTTCAAAATTTTCTTTCGAAAGACTTTTGTTTTTTTGACTCGCCATCTCTTCAATGGATGAGACGATCTTCTTTTCATCAAAACTACCTTCCAGCAGAACCAGAGTTGCCGGAGGCTGATTGGCTTCGGGGGCATCCAATGCCACCAGGGCGGATTGCACACCTTTTAAGAGCTCAGTCACTTCTGCTGGGGCTTTTTTCAAAAGCCGTTCTTGATATGTAGGGATTTGCGCCAGTTTTTTCCAATCGATTCCAATCAGGTAATCATAGTGGGAAGGCACCAGCGACAAGGTCTGGTCTTGAGAGCCTTTGTTTGAGCAGCTACGCGCGCAGGAGACGAGCAGGGTGAGGGATAAAAAAATCAAAATCCATTTTTTACCAGCGGGAAAGAGTTTCATAGAACCTCAAGGTTTAAAGGGTTTTAAGTAGAGACGAAATTCCGCACGATTTTCCTCTCCCCTCGTGGGAGAGGATTAAGGTGAGGGGACATAAAAAAACTCCCGGTATCAGGAGGGTCATTCCCTACACTGACAAGCGGGAGCTTTCAATGGTCAAGTCTTAAGAAATTAATGCTTCTTCTTTTCTGCCTTTTTCTTCGAAACGGTTTTTACCACGTCATTTGCCTGCTTCTTTCTGCGAATCTCTTCCTCTTTGATCTGTTGGGTAATCTCTTTAATGACAGGCTCGGTGATCTTGATCTTTAGCTGTACCTGTTTATCCTTCTGGCTAAAATCCAACCCCGAAAAAATTTCATCGGTGATTTTTAAGAATTTCTGCCTGTCTTGCTGAGCTTTGGTTTCTTTTTTCTTTCCCTTTTTTCCTGAAGAATATTCGGGATAGGGCTTTGTCAAAAACTGCCGCATTAAATCGAGTGTTGTCCTGGTGTAGGCTTCCAAAAGTTTCGCCTCTTCCGCCTTGGCTGTAAATCCCGACAGTTCGACATTCAAATCTCTTTCGTAATCCATCCACAAAGAAAACTGACGAATCTTTTCGAACGGAGTGGGAGGAGCCTGATAAATATATTCAATCTCATCCCCTTTTTTATCTTTCGATTTTTTTGATTTTTTCTGATCTTTCTTCTCATTTATCACCAGTTTTTCACCTACCATCCAAAAACTGGAGGTGGTGCTGGCGACCGAATGGCTGGTGATTCCATTGATAAAATTTTCAACCAGATCTTTTTTGGAGCGGATGGTCTTGCCCCCTTTTTTCTTAAGATGGAGGGCCTCTTTCACGCTGTCGGTATCCCCAAGCAAAAACTGGTTTTGAGAAAGAACCGAGAGCGAAATTTCCTCATTAGAGAAGGTGTAGGTTTTATACCCTTCCAGAATTTTTTCGGAGATTTCTTTATCGTAAGGATGGCGTTTTCTGATTAGATCTGGCAGCTGGGCTGTATCAAATTTTCCTTCTCCCAGAATCAGAATAGAAAATGGAGGATTGGGATAGGGTTTCTGATCTTTACCAGAGATTTTAAAAGCCAAATACACTCGATCAAGCTGTTTAGAAAAGGCAATCAATTCCGGAGGAATCTCTCTGGAATTTCTCTGAACATCAATCAGTTCATCAATCACAGGATTTTTGGTTGAATTTTTATTTTCTGCGACGGCCAGAAGTTGATAATGGGGCGAGACGTAATCTAAAAATTCAGGACCCACCTTTTGCCCGGCACGACCGGTGAGACTGAAAAGAAAAACAAACAAAAATACAAAAAACGATTTTTGTAGCAAACGACGGATTTTCATAAACGCTCACTTTTCTGAATGGAGATTCTTCCATTCTTGGGACTTATCCCAACAGGATGAAATACAAGAAGGAAGAAGACCTATTCCCCTTCCCACCAGCACTTTAAAAATTCATTCATGGGTTTTAACGCCAAACGCACTCTTTTAATTAATCCAGGAAACTGGAAAAAAAGTCCGGGATTTTTTATCAATGAAGGCATCAGTTTTGAAAGCATCACCTCGCCACGTTCATCTACCAAAGAACTCACATCCGGCAAGGCGTACTCAAGCGGATCCAAAATCCAGCGCAAATGCACGAAAGGAACGTGACATTCTTCAGCCTTCGCGGCAATCGCCGCACCTTCCATCTCAAAACCCAGAGCCTGAGTCTGAAGGGCCCAATTTCTTTTTTCACTTTCGGTAAAAGCGATTTTATCCAGACTCAACAGCAAACCTGCTGAAGATTTTTGATGCGTTTTCTCAAGAATGGCCTGGGATTTTTCAAGGAGGGCCAAATCTGAAAAATATCTTCGGTCAGGATCAGTAGACCGGCTCATTTCTTTACCCAAAACCACTTCGCCCGTTTGCATTCCCGCACTTGCTCCACCAGCCACCCCCACTAACCAGGCGCTGGCCAGAGAGTAGTTTTCAAAAACATAAGCGGCTGCCTGCGCTGCCGCCTGAAGCCCTATACCGGTCTCTATGAGTAAAAGTTTTTTGGATTCGGATTCACCACAAAAAATGCGCGCAGGGTAACGGTGAATCATCAAAGGGGGTTTGCTAAAAGTGCCCTCGCAGATTTTTTTAAATCCGCTGGATTCGGAAGGGGTCGGAAAAAAGATAGCCGTGTAAAAAGATGTAGACATGTGTATGGAAGCAAAAAGAAATATCAGAAAAGTTTTTCATATCCTTAAATAAATGTCCTGAAGTTTTTTAAAAGAAGGCCCCTTATGTCTCACAAAAAATCCCAAACCCTTTTTAAAAAATCTCAAACCCTCATTCCGGGCGGTGTGAATAGCCCCGTTCGCGCCTTCAAATCTGTCGGTGGTACGCCCATCTTTTTCCAAAAGGCCAAGGGCCCCTGGCTCTACGATGTCGATGGAAACAAATATCTCGATTATGTCGGCTCCTGGGGACCAATGATCGCGGGTCATGCCCATCCTCAAGTCACGCGAGCCATTAAAAAAGCCGTGGAATGCGGAACAAGCTTTGGAGCTCCCAATCCCTATGAAGCGGTTTTGGCCCAAAAGGTTCAAAAGCTTTTTCCATCGATGGAAAAATTACGCCTGGTCAATTCTGGCACGGAAGCTGTCATGAGCGCTCTCCGCCTGGCACGCGCTTTCACCAAGCGTTCAAAGATTATCAAATTTGAAGGCTGCTATCACGGCCACGTCGATTCCTTATTGGTGAAGGCTGGCAGCGGGGCGCTGACGCTTGGTATTCCCGGAAGCGCCGGCGTTCCCGAAGAATTTGTCACCCACACCCTCCTCGCTCCTTACAACGATCTTTCAGCCGTCGAAAAACTCTTTGCTGCTTATCCCGACCAGATCGCCGGAATTATTCTTGAGCCGGTGGTTGGAAATACCGGCTGCATCCTGCCGCAAAAGAATTTTTTAGAAGGCTTAAGAAAGCTCACCAAAAAATATCAGGCCCTTTTGATTTTTGATGAAGTGATGACCGGCTTTCGGGTGGCATTGGGAGGAGCACAGCAGCACTTTGGAATTCGTCCCGATCTCACGACCCTGGGAAAGGTTATTGGCGGCGGACTTCCCGTCGGCGCTTTTGGCGGACGCAAAGAAATTATGGACCTGCTGGCACCACTTGGTCCGGTCTATCAGGCAGGGACCCTTTCTGGAAATCCGCTGGCGATGGTTGCAGGAATTGAAACACTGAAATTGATTGAAGCACGCGGGGCTTTTAAAAAGCTCGCACAGACCACCCGCACCCTGGCGGATGGAATTCAAAGAGCTGCGGATTTGAAAAACATTCCAGTTCAGGTTCCAGCGATCGGTGGAATGCTTTCTGTCTTTTTCTCAGAAAACCCGATCATTGATCTAGATACCGCCCTAAAATCGGATGCTGCGCGATTCAATCGTTTTTTCCACGCCATGCTCAAACGGGGAATCTATCTTCCTCCCTCTCCTTTCGAAGCCTGGTTTGTTTCGTTAAGCCACACTCCACGCGAAATTGCCCTGACCTTAAAGACCATTGAGGAAAGTCTGTCCGAGCTTTAATTAAGACAATACAGGATGAGACTCTGTCGCGGGGGCGATCCAGACAAATTTATCAAAAATCTTTGATTTTAATTCCTGCACGATCAAGAGCTTCGATATCCTCTTCGCTCTCCATAGTGTCATCATCCAGATAAATTTCGATCGGATGACCGGGGGAAGCGATCCCGTACAAAAGCTGACAGAGCCCCTTAAGCGAAGGGGCAAAAAGATGCCATTCGGATTCTTTTTTGAAAACGGGTTTTTGATGACGAAAATCAAACATCATTCCCGAATGATTTCCCTGATAGTAGCAGTGCCCAAAGGTTTCGAGGTTTTTTTGAACAGAACCTGGAGGCATCGACTCGATCCGATTTTTTAAAAAATGTTTTGCATCCTCTTCTTCCAGATAAATTCCAAAGCCTGACTTGGGCCGGTTTTTTTTAAACTTCCAATCCAATGCGAGTTTTAAAAACGCACTCTCAAGATCATCTCCGCCAGCCGAAAGGTTGTGGCCAAAAAGCTCCGACACATAAACTCGTCCCATTTTTGTCATGCACAAAAAATCGTGAACCGATGCCCGTCCGATCACCACGACAGGCTCATCCTCAAGCTCTACGATTCTCTCATGCGCAGGAGCCGTCTCGGCGATAAAACCAGGAGCAACAAGAGGAAACATCTTGTATAAGTTCCAAAACCAGAAATCCTCTTCGGAAATCAAACCGCCAAAACGACGCTCCACATCGATCACGGATTCCCACGCCTTCTCACCCAAAAGATTTTTGAGCTGTGCTTCGTTACGCTGATAACAGCGGAGTCGATGGGCACGGCGGGCCATCATATAGGAAACGATGTCAGGATTTTCGGAAAGGAGGTTTGCGTCCGGCATGCGTCGCTCGATGAGCAGGTCTCCTGCTTCAAACTCCGCCCGTTCTGTAGCCTGATCCCCATGATGCAACACCTGAACGATTTGTCCTTCGGGCATCAATTGAAGGGAAATCTGCGCACAGCCACGTGCAATATGATAATCTGGTTTCTCCGGAATTTTCTGAAACGATTCAGATAACATCGCCTCCCCACGGCCCTTATGCAGCCCGATCTCAACATCTTCTTCCATGGCAATTTTCAAAAGATGTGACACATTCTCAAAACGACGCACCCAAACTCGCCTGCGATCGATGACCCAGTCCTCATCGGACCAAAAAGGATCGTACTCGGTTGAGGCCAGCACGTTGAGCGGCACTCTAAGCCTGGAAGCGAGCTTACGGACTTCTTTTTGATCGGCGGTGTGAATGCAAAATCGATACGGTGCAGGATGGGGCAGTTCCTCGACAGCAATGCGTTCGAGAAAAACGGAAAAACTTCTCGCAAATGGAATCTCTTCATCTTCGATAAAAACAGAACCATCGTTGTGGGCGAGGAGAAAATGTTTTCCGGACACGTGGCGGGCAATTAAAAGATCGGGGTCTTTCGGCTGGGTTTTTCGGCAGATCCTGGAGATATCAAAATTTTGAAGAACGCCGAAATCGTAATCTCCCAAGATAGGAAGCCCACGCTGGCCCGTCAGCTGAAAAAGCAACTGCGCGACTTCTTTCCAGCGCGGTGTACAAAATGAAGGTGCTTTCTTTAAAAGCTGAGAAAGATCTGTGCTGACATGGACTTTTGCCTGAGCCCCGAGGTTTTGAAGTTCTTGAGAAAAAGAAGTCATAGGTTGAGAGCTTGAGAGAATTCCTTCGAATTTTTTTTAGACTTCTCATTCTTAAAAAACCGAAGGAGCCCCAGGTCTTAATAAGATTTTCCCTTCTTCACCCACTTTTCTAAAAATTTCTCAAAGCCAGAAGTAAGGACAACAATTAGAGGATGATTGCTGTCTTTCAAAACGTCGTCTGAGTGTCAATCGGATCACTCTCTTTTAAATGAAGAATACGAAGCTGGGCAGATCGGCTATTGACTTCAGAAAAAAGACTGCAAATATCAAAACTCCAATCAATCTATTAAGACGAAAGGACTTCCATGAAAGCGATCTCAAACGAAATCCTCCTGAAACAGCTGAACTGGCGCTACGCCACCAAGAAATTTGATCCTTCAAATAAAATCTCTGAAGCAGACATTAAAACCCTCGAAGAGGTCCTTCATCTTTCTCCTTCGTCTTACGGTCTCCAGCCCTGGAAATTTATATTCGTTCAAAATGCGGAAATTCGAAAAAAACTCCGTGCGGTTTCCTGGAATCAGCCGCAGGTGGAAGAATGCTCGCACCTGATCGTTTTCACGACACTTAAAAAAGTGAGTGAGGATTATATCAGGCATTTTATCGCACGTATGGCCGAGGTTCGGTCAATCGATCCCGAATCTCTCGACTCGTATCAGGCGGCCATGATCGGTGATGTCGTGAAAGGCCCGCGCAGCAACATCGTTCCCACCTGGACTCAGCGCCAATCTTACATCGCCATGGGAAATCTCATGCAGGCCGCCGCCCTTATGGAAATCGACACCTGTGCCCTGGAAGGGCTTGATCCGGCCCAGTACGATGAAATCCTGAATTTGACATCGACAGATTATGCGGCCTTCGCTGCGGTGGCTTTGGGTTACCGCTCAGAAAATGATGCCTTTCAGCATTTGAAAAAAGTGCGATTTAAAATCGAAGAAGTGGTGGAATGGATAAAATAAACCTTGAAGACAGATCAAACCCATCAGGCTAAAAGCAGAGGTTGTTTGCTGTTTTTTAGGTTTAGAGGTTTCTTATGAACGGTTGGACTTTTTTAATCCTGGCGGGATTTTTTGAGGTGGGTTTTACCACCTTTTTAAAACTCTCGGATAATTTTACAAAAATTCCTTACACGATTGCCTTTGCCCTTTGCGCCATTATCAGTTTTGGCCTGTTAAACAAATCCGTCACCCTGATTTCCCTGGGGACGGCTTATGCGGTCTGGACGGGTATTGGCGCCTTTGGCACCGCCCTGGTGGGTTTTGTTCTTTTTAAAGATGTCGTTTCGATGGGGAAAATCTTCTTTTTATCCACCCTGATTATCTCCATCGTCGGCTTAAAATTCATCGCCCCCGAATAAGGCCTGTCGCATTCCTTCTTTCCCTGCACCTGCTTTCCAATCTTTCCCCTGAGGACTCAAGACCTCATCTTTTCTAAGACCTCATGACGATAATCCTCAATTTATGAGGATCAAAACTAGAAACCTTCAGGATTTATTAATAAAAAACTAATAATATCAGTCTGTTAATCTTCGTGATGGCAGAGGAATGAGGATGGCATTGGGTTTGCTTTACTAATTCTCGAAGGTTAGTTGAAAATTCACTCAAAAGGAGAAGGTTATGTCAGTAAAATCGCCCACTATCAAACTGAACAATGCTACCGCGGCCACTATTGCAAGTGAGTTAATAAAATTAGATGCTCAGATGGAAAAGAAATTGGGTGTTCAAGGAAAATCAAACACCAGAAGCCCTGAGAAGCAATCGGGAGTTGCTCATAAAAATGCGCAGGGTCTTCAAGCCTTGGTAGGAAGAGGTAAGCTACCTGAACACCAAGCGAAGGCCCCAGTTGTAGCGAAACTTTCAGAAAAAGGTGTGAACTACGATAACCCCCTCGTAAAATCCGGTCCTGGCTTACACTTTCTGAAATGGGAGAAGGCTGAAATAAAAGCTGAGGCAGCTGCCAAAAGAGGTGTAACACCAAGCTATAACCCCCATTCTGCAAGAGTGGAACAACCTGGGAATCAAACAGGTTATGTGGCTGTTGTGCAGCATTTGAGGGATTTAGCATCAGGTCATCGTCACAAAAAGACTGGCGTGTAATCTAAGACAGTTCTTCATTATCAAACATACAAAAAGCGGCTACCTTCCGGGGCCGCTTTTTTATTGCCGAAAATTAATGAGGATTGGTACACGAAGGCCACTATGACACCTCCAAAACTCACCGAAGCCAAAAAAAAATGGGAAGAAACCACCCTCGCCAAAAACCTGGCAAAAGATCCGGAGCGCGCGAGGCGATTTGAAAATTCTTCTGGTATCGAAATCGATCGGATTTATCTCCCTTCCCATCCAGAAGAAGATTACCTGGAAAAACAGGGCTTCCCCGGACAGTTTCCTTTCACTCGCGGTGTTCAGCCTACGATGTATCGAGGACGATTCTGGACAATGCGTATGTATGCTGGTTTTGCGACGGCCGAAGAATCCAACCAGCGCTATCGCTATCTCATCGAGAACGGCGGTACGGGTTTATCGGTCGCTTTCGATCTTCCCACCCAAATGGGTTATGATTCTGATTCTCCCCGCGCGCGCGGTGAGGTGGGAAAATCCGGCGTGGCCATCGATTCGCTTGAGGATATGGAGATTCTCTTCCAGGGAATTCCTTTAGATAAAGTTAGCACCTCAATGACGATCAACTCGACGGCCTCCATCCTTTTAGCCCTTTATATGGCTGTCGCCGAAAAACAGGGCGTGTCGTTCGACAAAATCAGCGGCACCATCCAAAACGATTTACTCAAAGAATACATCGCACGTGGCACTTACATTTATCCGCCCGAGGCCTCGATGCGCATCATCACCGACGTCTTTGCTTTCTGTAAGGATCAAGTTCCTAAGTGGAATACGATTTCCATCAGCGGCTATCATATTCGCGAAGCAGGCTCGACGGCCGTGCAGGAAGTCGCATTCACCCTCGCGAACGGACTGGCGTATGTGAAAGCGGCGGTCGAGCGAGGATTAAAGGTGGACGAGTTTGCCTCGCGACTTTCCTTCTTTTTCAATTCCCACAATAACTTTCTGGAAGAGGTCGCCAAATTCCGTGCTGCACGAAGGTTGTGGGCGCGTCTCATGAAAGATCGATTTAAGGCGAGCGATCGCAGTTGCATGCTGCGCTTTCACACTCAAACCGGCGGTTCTACCCTTACGGCTCAACAGATCGACAATAATGTGGTGCGCGTGGCCTATCAGGCGATGTCGGCGGCTTTTGGCGGCACGCAAAGTCTGCACACCAATTCGCGGGATGAAGCCCTGGCCCTTCCTACCGAGACCTCTGCTACGCTGGCACTTCGCACTCAACAGGTACTCGCCTACGAGACAGGAATTGGCGATACGGTCGATCCGTTTGCGGGCTCGTATGTGGTTGAGGCCCTGACGGATGAAATCGAGCGCAAGGCTTTAGACTACATCGAAAAGATCGATGCCATGGGTGGTGCGGTGAAAGGAATCGAAGGGGGATTTCAGCAACGTGAAATTCAGGAAGCGGCCTATCAATATCAAAAGGCGATTGAAGAAGAAAAACTCTTTATTGTCGGCGTCAACAAATTCCAAATGAAAGAAGAACCCGTTAAAGATATCTTGCGGGTCAACCCCGAGATTGAAATCCGCCAATGTGAAAAGCTTAAAAAATTAAGAGAGCGACGTGACAATGCAAAGGTAGCTCAGGCCCGTGAGTCCCTCGCTCAGGCAGCCAAAGGAACCGATAACCTCATGCCGCACATTTTGAATGCCGTACGCTGCTATACGACCTTGGGTGAGATCAGCGACACCCTCCGCGAGGTGTTTGGGGTCTATCGCGAGAAAGTGGTAGTGTAAGACAAAATTTTCTTCGAGCAGGGGACCTCTCTTTCCCTCATGAATACATCCCATCTCCCCCATTTAAATGCAGAATCTGACCGGTCATGTAAGACGAGTCGATCTCTGAGGCCAAAAAAACATAGCTCGGTGCGATCTCGGCGGGTTGAGCGGGGCGCTGCATCGGCGTATGTTTTCCAAACTCAGGAAGGGTCTCGGGTGGAAAGCTTGAAGTAATGAGAGGAGTCCAGACAGGACCGGGTGCGACTCCATTCACGCGAATGTGACGAGGAACCAGTTGTTTGGCGAGTGAGCGGGTGAGGTTGACCACCGCCGCCTTCGTGGTGGCGTAGTCGATGAGTTTGGGAGCTGGATCATAAGCCTGAATCGAGGTGGTATTAATGATCGCCCCTCCTTCATTCAAATGGTTAAGGGCCGCCTTGGCCATATGAAAATAACCGAACAGATTGGTATGCAACGTGCGCTCCAGTTGCTCATCGTCGATCTCTTCGATTCCCTTCACGATGTGTTGCTCAGCGGCATTATTGACTAAAATGTCCAGGCGTCCAAACTGACGAAGCGTTTCATCTACCGCCCGTTTGGCAAAACTCTCATCCCCGACATCTCCTGCGATTTTAAGACAGCGTCGTCCTAGCTGCTGAACGCGCTCACAGGTTTTTTCGGCATCCTCTCCTTCATTCAGATACACAATCGCCACATCGGCTCCTTCCTTGGCGAACACATACGCGACGGCTCTGCCAATTCCGCTGTCTCCCCCCGTAATCAAGGCGACCTGGCCCTCGAGCTTATGACTTCCCAAGTAGCGTTCATCCTCATCGATGGGATGAGGGCGCATTTGATTTTCTAAGCCTGGGGGATTTTGATGTTGGGGAAAAATCTCGGCGCTTGTTTTCGAATTCTTTTCTTTTGGCATAACTCACTCCTATTAAATCCAGCATAGGTTAAGAGGATGGAGGATGACAAAAATGGAACCGATAAAAAAAAAGGGTGGAAAGAGAAAGAAACTGAAGGATCTGTGAAGACGGAGGTTTGAGTGTTTTCAATCACACTCTAGGCATTTCTTAAAAACGCGAGCATAAAAAAACAGAAGCCAGACAGATGCCGCGTCGAGCCAATATTTTGATGAAAAAATTTGCACATGCATATCTTTTAACTTAGCCTCTCTTTCTCTCACCTCATAAAACACATAAAATTACAGGGAATTCGCTCTGGTACAGACTTTGCTTGTTTATTCGTTCAACATCAACGAATTACATGGAGGTTTAAATGTCAGTTAACCCATCACTTGTCTTTCAGCCCGATGTCATAAAGTCCGCTTTAAATCAAATCTGCGTAGCGGACTGCGAATCCATCTTGGCTGATAAATGTCAGAAACAAGGGCTCGAACCGAACCGTCCTCAGACAGGGGATTATTGCAGGAATACCTGTGATTCTTTTGTGACCAATGCTTTTAGTGGATTTGGACCAGAGAGTTTCAGGCCTTTTTCTTCCACCTATGGTTTACAGGAAACTGCCCAAAATTATTTTAATAGAGGCTGGGAAAAGGCAGTCCCTCATAACACAGCAGACTTTGATAGCTGCAAACCTCCTTCGGGTCCGGCAGGGAAAGAACCCAAGCTGGTATGTGATGGAGAACCCTCAGCAGCCAATGATGGAATTCCTCAAGCCGCCTTTGAGCCGATGGCTGAGGTCGCCTCGGTGGCCGTGGGAGTTGGGCTGGGAGCCATGGTATTTCTGGCAGCCAAGAGTGGCGCTATTACCGGAGCTGAGGTTGGAACTGCTGTAAACCCAGGAGGAGGAACGATCGGTGGCGCTTTAGTTGGTGCTGCGGCAGGTGCTCTTATCGGACTGGGCGCGTACTTTCTGAGCCGTTCTCCAGCTCAGAGTTAAAGTAAATACCCTTTGCCTGAGGAAATCTGCAGGACACAGCCCGGCACACTGTCACAATGGTTTTAACTTTTTTCCCTTAAGTTTCATCGTGGAGAAGCGTTCGTGTTTCTCCACGGTGTTTTCTAGGGGTAAAAATTCCAAAAGCTCTTCTTAGCTCTATAGGCTGATACCAAACCTCCCGCAAACATGCTCTCCTTAAGGCTTGGCGGAAAGAGTACCCGGCTCAAGCCAATGCAGGATTTTAAGAGGTTTTCTTACCTTCCTGATTTTCAAACCTTAAAACCCAAACTCTGCCATCTCCAATCCATTTATTAAGTCCGCAATATAAATATTTCTGTATTTTTGTCCGACAGCAACGCCGACGGTATCCCCATGCGTCGAGAGTTGGGTGATCAGGATGGGAGCTGTGGGATCGCTAATGTTATAGACCAACACACCCAATTTTCCGCTTGGGATAAAAAGATAAAGATCATCCGATGAAAGGGCACCGGATCCCGTGCGCGGTCCATAAGGAAGCTGCACCGACGAGAGCCCGCTGATTTCTCCCCAGAATCCCAGTTGGCGATCCTGTAAGGCATAAATATTTATTGAGGCTGGAGTATAAGAATCGACAGAGGTTGCAGTGGGGCTCAGCAAAGGAGTCGACGAAAGATAGGAAACAATTACTTTTTTCTGATCATTTGAAAGGAGGATTCTATCCGCAATCCAATTGGGGTTGGCAGGAATTCGCGACAGGACATGATTTTTTTCAAGATCCAGCAGGACAACACCTTCGGCTCCCGCTGCAACAAGAGCTCGTTTTCCATTGGAGGTGATTTTTACATCACGAGCATCGGTAAGCGGAATGAGGGTTAGTTTTTGAGGAAGGTCTGATTTCAGCAAACTCGCCATATCAATTTCGGGTGCGGTCTTCAAAAGGACAACTCCCGATCCAACACCTACTCCCTTTGTTTTTCCGACAGCGACAGCAATGAGAAGGGTTGTCGTATCCACATAGGCATCAAGACCGAGAGCTCTCGATTCGTTTGGATCTTTAAATCCTCCAAACACCGAGGATGAAAGATTGCCCTTGTAAGGCTTTGCCTCTGTTGAAAAATGGAACAGACCACCTTCGCGGGGAAAATATGAAGATGAAGCACTTTCTGATTCAGCTGAAAGAACTGAAAAGGGCTCGGAGACTTTTGAAGAATTTTGAGTTTCAGGATGAGGCTCTGGATCGGAGGGGGGCCCCTTTTCATTTAAAAGCGTAGCGAAGTGAAAGCGGGGATTCGTGGTTAGGGCAAAATCCGAAAGGTAAGAGGTGTTTCCCAAAACAAGGCTGCCCTTGGGTTCAAGATCAAATGCCCCGATTTCAAGCAAAGCGGGGACTAATGGATTTTGCTTACTTCCTAAATCGAGAAGAAAAAGAGAGTTTCCAGACGGAGCCATTTTGACCGCGGCAGGTGCCAGCGTGGAATAACTCGTCTTGAAAGATTCAGCTCGAAAATGCCGTCCTCCCCCCACAGGACCGAGTTTTAAAACGCGCAGGGTAGAGGTGTCTGCCAGGCCAATAGTCAACCCTGGCTCTGCAGGAGAGATCATCTTTTTGGCTTTTCCAGATTCGGGAAGAACTTCTCTTTCTGGAGGCAGACTTAAAAAATCGGTCAAAGCAATCAGGTTAAGATCTGCAGGAAGATCGAGCGGGATTTCGGTTTCGGTTTGGAGATCAAACAGGCGCAAGGAGAGATTTTTTCCCGCTTTGGTTCCGAGTAGAATTCGGAAATCCTGAGATTGCGCAAACAGCTTTTGAATGGATGGATCTGATTTTAGATGAAAACGACGCTCGTTGATTAAGCGCCCCCCCGTGCTCAGCTCAAAAACCCTAAGGCCAGAATCTCCTTTCTTAATTTCCTCCGGACTTTCTCCCAGCGAAATAATGAGAGCGGTTTTTCCATCCCTTTCAATTGCCTCCAGGCCTGTAATCCAGCCCCCGGCAGGAATTGATGCCAAAAGGACGTTCGTGGAAATATCAAAGGTATCAAGAGTATTGGCATCGGCCCGGAAAAGATATTTCCCGATGAGAATGGATTGGAGAGGGGATTGGGGTCCTTTAAAATTTCCTCTCAACTGAAATTGAAGGGGATTGGAAAGAGACCAGAGTTGTACCGAATCTCGAGTGAGCGTGGTGGCCCACCGCTCATTTCCAGTCCCTCCCAAGCGTAAATTTTTTCCGGGAATCTCAGAAAGGGAAAGATTTTGTTGGGTAAGGTTTTTGGGGTCAGTCGCATCCAGGGCTATCCACTCACCCATTTCGGAGATCACGTAGAGGTAATTTTTCTCGGGTGTCGCAAGTCCGACAAGTTCGAGGATGGGGTGGTCGAGATCCATCTTGGCGATCAGATTCCAGCCTGGATCGTAAACTTCAATGGTTCTTCCTCGAGAGACGTAAATGGCATTGCCTGCTTTTTCGACCTGCCGCGTGATTCCGCCCAAATGATTTTTAAGCTCGAGGCGTGCAGGAAAGGCAGTCACTTTAAGACTCGATGAGGCCTGATAGCTTCCATCTGAAACCGAAAGTTTTAATGTAAAATGGGTAGATTCAGTCAGATCGAGAATTTTAAATGTGCCTTGCAGGATATTTCCCTGAACAATCTGAATTTTTTCCAGGGGACCTTCCGTGACATTCCATTGATAGATCAGGGATTTTCCAAGTGGTGAAATGGCTTGGGCATCTTCAATGGCAAAATAAGCCCCTTCAGCAACTTTTTTCTCAGCACCGGCCGAAATCGAGAGGTTGGATCCTGCTTCAGGAAGGTTAAATCCAGGATCAGAAAAAGGAACATTTGCATCTGCCGGAGCTGGTAAATTCGGAAGTGTTGATGTGTCAGAAGCCAGTGGCGGAGGGGGTGGGGGTTGTAATGGAGGGGGAGGAGTAGGCGCCGAAACAGGTGAGGAAGGAGTTGTTGAAGAGGAGTTTGTAGAGCTTTTGGTTTCCTGTTTGGGCGGATTTTTGGAATCATCTTTCAAAAAACCGCAGCCTGACAGGGTAAGAGTCCATCCTAAAAATGCCACAATTAGGGCACGCGCAGGGTTTTTAAGCATAATGTCAAAATTAAAATAGGTAGAAGAAAAAAGCCACCAAGTACTTCGCTCTTTTAATAAGCGGTAAAACCATTCACGGTGAAGTCTATTAGGAAAGAGAACCTCTAGAAAAATTGAATAAATAGAGGTGCATGAAATTATATCAAAGCATTGTGAACATAAATGCGGGGGTGATTTTGAGATTGCTGGAAGATATGGGATGATCTGGAAAAAGAATTCAGAAATTCCTACTGGAAGGAGTGCGAAAACAGCCCAGTTAATTTAACTGCTCTCGGAGAAGTTTTTTTAATGGGTCATTTTTATTTTGACTGAGCTTTTCAGGCGCTTCCTGTGGAAGCTCAGGGGATGAGGTGTAGGGCTTGAAATTTTTCAAAACCATTAAAGGTTCATGTTTGGAAGGAAGGTGTAAAAAATCGTAGCGGGAAACCAGTGTTTTGGATTTGGTGTTTTTTGAAAGATAGATTCCACCGCAACTTAGAAGATGACCGGCCTGCGCAGCTTCTTCCATCACCTCATGAATATCTAGGATCTTGTGCGAGCCAATGGTTCCACAGTTTTTTTCTTTTTGGTTATTCATTTCTCCCTCATTTCTGAATTCTTAAATTGCAACTTTTATTCCACAAATTCTTTTTGGGAGTTTTTGAAATTTTTATTAATAATTTCAAAAATTTGTTTATTTTTTATGAAAGAGTAAGAAGTGATGAGGTGTGGTCCGGAAACCTCAAAATCACTCTGTCAGGTCAACCTTTTGACGTGAAATGGGTGATTGGAGGCCTCAGTTGGACGTCTGCTAGTGGTCGATTTGAAGGATGAGTCTGTTTTCACACGCTCGGTTCGTGTTCTATTCGGGAGCGCTTGGTAGCTTTTGGTTTAAAAAATTGAGTAAAATAAGGATCAGCATTGGAGTGGAACTCTTGCTTTCACCTCAAACACTCATCTTCCTATTCAAGGATCCTTTATGATCATCGGCCTTCCCAAAGAGATTAAAGCTCAGGAATACCGTGTCGCTCTCACCCCCAAGGCAGTTGGAAGTTTGGTTCGGGCGGGGCATAGCGTTTTAATGGAAAAAGGGGCTGGAAGAGGTTGTGGATTTCTGGACACCGAGTTTCAAAAAGAGGGGGCGCAGATTGTGACCACCGTCTCCAAAATCTGGAGTCAGGCCAATCTCGTGGTGAAGGTCAAAGAACCTCTTGAATCCGAATTTTCCTATTTCAGACCCGGATTAATCCTTTTTACCTATCTTCATCTGGCAAGTGCTCCTGCTCTTGCCAGAGCCCTGGTTCAAAAACAGATGACAGCCATTGGTTACGAAACCGTCCTGGATGCGTCTTTTCAGCTTCCTCTTCTAAAACCCATGAGTCGGATTGCTGGAAAGCTGGCGACGCTTTTGGGAGCGGATTTTTTACGAACCGATCGTGGAGTAAAGGGGATTTTGCTTTCGGATTTGGAAGGGACGCGTCCGGGTAGAGTAACGATTTTAGGGGCGGGAAACGTTGGACGAGCAGCTCTCGAGGTGGCTCTTGGAATTGGGGCCGAAGTTACCCTCATTGATCAGATCCCTGAACGACTGGAGGAATTTCAAAAAAATCCACGCTGTCAGCCTCTGATTTATCATCCTAAAAAACTCACCGAAATTCTTCAAACTACCGATTTGTTGATTGGCGCGGTTTCCATGCCTGGGGCTCGAACTCCGCGTCTAGTAACGAAAAAAATGGTGAGCACTATGGAACCTGGATCGGTTATAATTGATGTATCCGTCGATCAGGGAGCCTGTGTGGAATCCATTCATCCAACCACACATGCCCAGCCAATCTACACTTACAAAAAAATCCTGCATTACGGCGTTCCCAACATGCCCTCGCTCGTCAGTCATTCAGCCACCGAAGCCCTAAGTTATCAAACCCTTCCTTATGTTCTTAAGCTTGCCCAGGCAGGGCTGGATGCTTTCAAGGAGGATTCCGGATTTCTTCACGGGCTACAGATTCACAAGGGAAAAATTGTGCATGGACAGGTAGCCAAGGCATTAAAGCTCTAACATTGCAGGATCCGAAACATCTCACTCAATAAATCCTGTTAAATTAGTAAATGCAGATACCCTGGTTCAAGGGGTTTTGGGATTTTGAATAGGTTTTTGATTAATCATTCAGGCGGGATGAAAAGATCTCCAAGAGTGCTTCTGGAAAACGTCGCGCAGCAACTTTCCAAACACAATCTTACACACAAAAATTCAAAAATTTGGGAAGGATTTCAAAAGTAGCGGGGATAGAGCCGAGTTGTTCTCCGTCCAGATTCAGCCAAACCGGATCGGTAGAGACCGGTTGAACCTGAATGCGCGTGGCTTTTAGACGAAGAGTGTTTTCCCCTTCAATGTTTACGCCCCTATAAAGTTTGGGCAAAACCTGCAGAAAACCGAGCACCCCCAAACGCTTCACGATGAGCACATCAAAAAGCCCATCATCAATCTTTGCATGAGGGGCTATGCATAATTTGCATCCAAAATAACGTCCATTGGCAACAACTCCTATTGTCGTCTCATGGATGTGATAATTGGTTTCGGGGGTTTCCACAATGATCGCATGGGGTTTGAAGCGATAGAAACTTAGGATTTCCTGATAAAGATAGGTGATCCAGGCGCCAAAGGTTTTAGTGGAGCGGTTGACGTCATACATCACCTGCCCTCCCAATCCAAAATCCGCGACATTGATAAAGTAACGCGTCTCGGTCTTTTGATGATGATTCAAAAATTCAACCCGCCCAATGTCGATTTTTTGAACCTTCCGGGATTTTAAATGCTTGATCGCCTCACGTGAATCGGAGCTCCAGCCCAAGGTTCTTTTGAAATCATCCCCACTGCCTAGCGGAAAAACGCCCAGCACCAACTCCGATTCAACCAGCGAAAGTGCAGACTTCTCTTTTTTTGCCGCTGATTTTAATTTGATCTCCTGAAGTGCTCCATTGACGACACCATTCAGAGTCCCATCTCCTCCCCCTGCAATGATCCAGCGAAACCCATTTTGAACCGCCAGGGCCGCTTGTCTTACGGTGTCATCAGAAGATTGAGTGTAGACGCATTCAAAATGAGGCCAGGTTTTTCGAATCTCCGGAAGAAGCTTTTCCCACCTCGCTTTTCCACGACCTCCACCAGAAACGGGATTGATGATGAAAAATGGGATGTTGGCTAAAGAAGGAGGTTTCATAGGATGTTCTCATTTAAGAAACTGATGAGTTCTTTAACCACCAATTTCTTGTTGAGGTTTTTAAATTGCTGGGCTGCTTTGGGACAGGCAGTCACCAGGGTTTTGACCTCCTGATCCAGCATTTCCTGAGCGGTCCAGTTGGCAATGGTCAGCGAGTGATCCGGAGCAATCATGGGATAGCCTCCTCCGGCTCCAGAGCATCGGGCTTCGTGGTGATGACAGGAAAACTCCATCGGCTCTGTACCCGTCACGATCTTTAACATTTCGCGGGGCTCATCGTACTGCTTTAGGTAGCGGCCCATATAACAGGAGTCATGATAGAAATAATGGGGCCGTGATTTGGGCAAGGATTGAAAGTTTTTTCGTCGCAGATGTTGGGCGACATATTCCGAAATGGTGGAAATCCGGGCTTTGAGTTTGAGTTTGATTTGTGGATAGACCTCTTTCAGCGTCCAGGCGCACTCGGGGGTTCCCACTACAATGAGGCTGTATTTTTTTAAGGATTGATATTGAATCTGGGCCAGTTCTTCAAACTCTGTCCGAAACCCCAGGTTCCAGAGTGAGCAGCCACAGCTTTGCAAAGGTTCTGCGAAAACGCCCAACTCTTCTACCTTGAGTTTGGTCAGAAGCTCGAGGGTATCTCCGACGCCTGCCGGATTGAGTCCCAATGTATGACAGCCTGCAAAATAAACCCGTTTTTTGTGAGGGTCGAGCCAGCGAGAGGGCTGGATGGAACCGTCACGATCGTTTATCACCTGCAGGAGTTTTTTTTGAAGGTCCCGTCCGTAAGGATTGTTGTGAGTTCTGAAGATTTCCTTGAAAGCCAGCACTTCAACGGGAGCGACTTCTTTTGCCACGGCCTTCTCACGCAAGTCGTGAAGGGCGTCCGAGGGTGAAATTTCGTGTTTGCAAAAACTTTGAGAGGCACGACAGGTAACACAGCGATAGGCGATCTCGGCATTTTCTTCATTTAAAGCCAGCTCGCCCGCATCTATAAGTTTTGCTGTCTGCTGTTTTCCCCACGGGGTGTAGGCCTCATTTTTTTCAGCCTCGGCCACAGGGCATGAAAAATGGCACATTTTAGGACAGTAGGTGCAAAAATCAGTCGATTTTTTATGTTCGGGGTTTAGCATAAACAGTTGAGAATCTCCTCTTCCACAATCCTGGTAGCGTCATCGGAAAGCAAAAGTTGTAGCCCTCCCCAGGCAGGATCCGGAAGATTTTTACGAAGCAATTTAAACAGATAATTTTGCGCCCGAGGGCTGTCTATCTTTTGAAAAGAATTTCCCTGCAGGACATCATCCAGCTCCTGCTCACAAGCTCCCAGCTCGCGGCGGGATCCCGCCCATTCAAGGGCCAGCATCCAATTCGAAGGAAGATCTGCCGGATAATTTTTAAGATCCTGTTTGGCAAATCGGCCAAAAGCACGGGGAATTAATTCGCGACGGGTCAAGAAGCGCTCAAAAGAATTGCTCGCCTGAAGAGTATCGAAAAAAACAGTGATGTAGAGAGTTTGAGCAGGGATTTTAAAGATTTTAAAAGTCGCCTGGGTCATTTTTCCCAAACGGCTTTTGGTTCCAAGGATCAAGTTTTTCCAGTTCGGGCCTGTGGCTTTTCGAGGAGCAAGGAAAGGATGAAACTCAATCCCTTTTTTTCCTTCAAGAATGAGCGACACGCACAGCTCGGAAAGCTCGCCATAAAAACCGCTGTAGAGATTTTTAAGGTTTTGTCCCAGAACATCTTTTACCTTCTCTTCCTGATTTTTTTTCTTGGGAATTGAAGAAGGCGAATAAAATCCCAGGGTATACCCCTGATGATTGAGCTTTTTTTCAAACTGCTGCCAAGGCATCTCGGCATCGACGGTAACCAGATGAGAAATGGAATCAATTTCAAACATAATTTTTTAAAAACAGAGCGAGTTTTTCCCTCGCCTGTATGAAAATACCTTGCATTAAAACGTCAGATTCAGAAGGAATCTTAAGGAACTCACGAAGATTTTCATGCAATCCTTGTAAAAAAACATCCGTATAACTGTGCGATTTAGCCCTCGGAATCTACGTTCTTTCAAGAAAATCAGGTCCTTTCAAAACGGATCAGTTGATTGCAGGCTCATCGCAAAACCTCGCCCACCCTCCATCTTACATACTCAAAGCCCCAGTTTTCCTGGATTTAAAATTCCGTTCGGATCAAGGGTCTGTTTAGCTTTTTTAAGCCATTCATGCAAAGGCCCTAACTCATGCACAAAGGCCTCTGCCTTAAGGGAGCCAATCCCATGGTGATGACTGACGGTTCCTCCACTTTCCAGGCAGGCACTCAAGGCCTTGTCCCAGACACGGCGGTGCAGCTTGAGACTTTCCTCTTCGGTCGGGGCATAGCCGACGAATGTAAAATAAATCGAGCAGCCATCGTTGTAGGCGTGGGAGAAATGGGCCATGACCAGGACATCACCCTGCAGGGCCCTGCGAATTCCATCATAAAGATTTGGAAGCAGTTTCCAGGAGGCAGCGACTTCCATCGTATCGGCAAATAGTCCCCAATCAAGCACCGGAGACATCTTATAAGAAACGCTATAGCGGCGCCTGAGCCAATCCAGCCCGGGTTTTTTTCCTAAAAATTCGCCCCCCTGTTCTTCGCAGACTTTCATGACCTGAGGGACTTCGTAGTGCACTTTCCATTCAGTTCCTTCAAAACCCAAGATCAGAAGAGATTGAGAAAAAGAAAGGTCAATCAGACGGTTGAGCCGCTGAACCTGCGAAAAAGCGGCTTTGATCGAATTGATTTTTAAAAATTTTACACTCGATTTTATGGATGAAGGGATGAGATCGAAAAAACGTTGGGTGATGGAGCCTTCGTCGGGATCGCCGTGAGTGGAGAAGAGAAATGAGTCGAGCGGATCGTAAAGGCGGACTACGGCTGGGCGCAGGCCCATCTGCATAAACCGGCGAATAGCCTGGGTTCCCTGGGCAACACTTGAAAATTGGTAAGCAATAAACCGCTGGCTTTCTGGCTGGGGATGAATCGCGAGGGTCGCTTCGGTCATCGCACCCAATGTTCCTTCGGAGCCAACAAAAAGCTCTTTCAAATCGAATTTTTCAGAGGCACCCACATTGAGAAGTCTGCCATCTGCCAGGCAGACTTTAAAGCTTCGGACCATATCCTCAATCTTGCCATACTTGGTGGAAAGCTGACCGGCCGAGCGACAGGCAAGATATCCTCCGAGGGTGGCGGTATAGATGGAGGAAGGAAAATGGCCGAGAGTGTAGCCGGCCACATTGAGTTTACGCTCTAAAATTTCTCCCATGATCCCCGCCTGGGCCGTGACTGTCAGGGCTTCGGGATCGATGGATAGAATCTGATCCATGCGTTTCAAATCGAGAATGATTCCGCCTTTGACGGGGATCGTCCCTCCGCACACTCCGGATCCTGCGCCATAAGGTATGACCGGAATTTTCTTTTCATTGGCGTATTTTAAAACCTCACAAACTTCCTCAGAATTTTCAGGCCACACGATGACATCGGGTGCGTGACGCAAATGACCGGCTCGAATTTCGATCAGGGCAGGGGTTGAGCTGTCGCGACCATAGGCGATGCGGTCAACTTCACGCACAGAAACCCAGCGCTCGCCACAAATCTTGCTCAGCTCCGAAACGATATTTTTGGGTAGATAAGAATTTGAAATCACGGGAATTTATGCCCTGATCCTGTCAGACCCTCATTTTAGCCTGATGGATCATAAGGCTATTGGAATGATCGTATGAATGGAAATGATTTAATGAGAGATAAGATTAATAGCAAGTCGAAATACGGACGTGTAACCTAACATGGGGTGAAGAGTGCAACGTAGGAAGTGAGTGAAGCGAGGAGCTTAAGCCTAGAGGACATTTTCCCGTTGATCAAAGCAGTCTGGTTGGATGAAAAAGAAGTTTAAGTGTTTTTAGAGGTCGTTTAAATCCCGCGTGTATGTAATCAACAGAAAAGGCGTTCTGTGGGTTCCAAATTGAATCCTATATGATTTCACTATGAGCCAGATTCTCTATCCAGTTTTCGAAAAAGTTATCGACTACTCCCTTAAAACAACGGGAGAGTTCATTGCCGCATATATTGAAGAGCTCGAGGAGTTGGCTGAGCGTCTTCAAACAAAGTCGTTGAGTGAATTCAGCAGCTTTTCTGATGAAGAGGTGGCGGCCTTGCTGGAAAGTGGTGATTTGGATCCTGACGAAGTTTCAAATATTCCTCAAGGAGAATGGTTTTCAGCCGAGCAGGGAGTGCAAACTCTCGCCTTGCTTCTCACCCAGTTGTCTCAAGAATCTTCAACCGAGGATAATTTTATGAGCGGTGTTATCAATGAACTTCAAGATCTCAAAAAGGCACTGGAGGAGGCTTCACAAGAGGGCATTCGGTTTCATCTCAGAATGTCCTGATTTTTCTTTTTCTCACTCACCTCAAAAGCGACTTTCATCGTGATAAAAATCCAAACAGGATAGACGATCATGATTTCAGGTCATGAAAACATCGCAAAATTATTTTCTGTTTTTCATGATGGAGGCATTGCCGATCATCTAACCAAAGAAAAAGATCTCATCCTGACTGTAGAAATTTTATACCTCGCCCAAAGAATACATCCTTCCTTTAAAAAATTTTACTTAACCTTAAAGCAGCCCCAAAAGATCCAGTTCATCCCATGGCGCATTGATCTTGCACAAAAACCTGTGCCTATTCTCGAGCTCAAAAAAATCTTCGAGCCTGATCTGGATATTCTGGAGGGTCAGTTGCAAGATGACCTGGTTCAGGTCGTGTGCAACCAACTTTCAGCGGGCTACGACTATTGCGGTGGCGTTCTTTCTTTCAAAACAGAAGGGGTAGATGTTCAGGATGAAGCAGGAAAGAGATATTCTTTAGAGGAGCTTACACGGCTTAGCGAAGCGTATTGGAAAGATTGGGAGAAAAGAGACAATTCCGCATTAATGACGGAGAAGTGAATATTTCGCAAACGAGAGAAAGGGAAGGATAAGCCAGAATATTTCCTGCTTCTCATGGCGAAGAGGGTGGGTTTTAAATCTGGTTGGGGGATGGTTAAAAAATGAAAACCATACTTACAACTAAAGGCTAAGGTTCAATTAAATACATTTAATACTGTATTCCACTTCCCTAAAACCCAAAACTCCACCCTTCCATCCCCTACACTAATCGATAGTCAGCAACTTCTACCGCTCAACCATCCATCCAGCATTCTTGACATTTCCTACTGTGGGAAGTGAGTTTAATAAAAATATTTTTGAAAAAGGGATGGTGGAAGTCTTACTCCAGAGATAACGGGCAGAAGGAATACCTCATATTAAATTTGACCCATCATTAAAGTAAAAAAATTGGATTTAAAGAAAGGAAAATCTATGGAAAAACGCGAAAAGAATAACATGGTAGGATGGTTTGAAATTTACGTAAACGATATGGGCCGTGCGAAAAAATTTTATGAATCCGTTTTTAGCACCAGGCTCGATAAATTGGAAAATCAAGAGACCGAGATGTGGTCTTTTCCAGGAAACATGAATCAATACGGTGCTCCAGGAGCGCTCGTTAAAATGCCAGGATTTCCTGCGGGCAAAAACAGCGTGCTTGTCTACTTTTCTTGCGAGAACTGCGCAGATGAAGAAAAGCGCGTCACTGAGTTTGGTGGACGTGTGGAAAAAGGCAAGTTCTCCATCGGTCAGTACGGATTCATCTCTCTGGTTTATGACACCGAGGGAAACATGTTCGGGCTTCATTCTCTTAAATAAATCTACGAGAGAATGGGCCAATCGATAGTGTTTGATCTTCCTGCGGTCGGTTCGCCTGACTCAAGAGCTAGACTGCCTTCAGCTCTCAGTTCTGAATGTCGACCTCAACCAATTGAGAAGGCAGATCCAAAGATTCCTGCCCGCCTAAACAGCAAATCTACGAGGGGATCGTTGCGAAAGGCCTCGGCGCAAAGCTCATAACTGATGAAACCAAAAAAATTTAAAAATATAGATGAATATCTGAGTCATCTACCGAAAGACCAACTCAAGAAGGCTATCGAGCTCAGAACGATTCTTCAGAGCGCGATGCCAGAAGCAGAAGAAGTCATCAGCTACAACATGCCGGCGTATCGTTATAATGGCATTCTAGTATATTTTAGCTCATATGCGAATCATCTGGGGTTTTATCCAACCTCCAGCGGAGTGGAGGCCTTTCGTCCTCAGCTTGAGAAATACAAAATTGGAAAAGGATCGATTCAGTTTCCTTTAACCGCTCCGTTACCTGAAAAACTAATTACTAAGATTTGTCGGTTCAGATTCCGACAGATGAAAGAAAAGAAAAAGAAGGTAAAGGGATAGGAATATTTTTCATATTCCAGAATGGGGCACAGGAAACATCTACATCACCGGTTGGGTTTCGCTGGTTTTTCCCAACTGGAACTGATTCACCGCCGCCCGATGTTCTTCGTAGGTGCGCGAGAACTGGTGGGTGCCGTTTCCACGGCTGACAAAATAAAGATAATCGGTAGTGGCGGGATTGAGTGCGGCAAGAATGCTTTTTAGCCCAGGATTGGCGATGGGCGTGGGAGGAAGACCCGCGCGGCGATAGGTGTTGTAGGGACCATCGCGATCCAGATCGACGCGGCGCAAATTCCCATCGAAATTTTCAACTCCGTAAATCACACTCGGATCGGTCGCCAACGGAATGCCCTGTTTTAAACGATTGTAAAAAACACTCGCCACCAGCGGGCGTTCCTCATCTTTCGAGGTTTCTTTTTCAATTAAAGAGGCAAGGATGAGAATTTGATAAGGGGTCATTCCCTGCTCTTGAGCGCGTGAGCGAAGTGAATCGGTAAAATGGCTTTTAAAATTTTTCACCATGAGATGAATGATTTCATCCGCACTCATGTCGCGGGTGTACTCGTAGGTATCCGGAAACAAATAGCCCTCCAGTATTTTTCCCTCGAGTTTTTCTTTAACCATCAGATCGGCGCGACGACACTTCGCCAAAAACTCAGCTGCGCTTCCCAATCCTTTGGATTCTAAAAGACGCGCAATCTCTGAAAGGTTGTATCCTTCCGGAATGGTAAAAGTTCGCCGAATTCGATCGCCGCGAATCAACTGGGTTGCGATACTCTCAGGAGTCGATTGCGGCTGGATTTGATATTCTCCTGCCTTCAAGCCCTTTCCTACCTGCCGATATCGAAAATAGATCTGAAGCAAACGCGGTGAATCAGTGAGACCATTTTTTTCCAGTTCAGCAATTACTCCCTGAACGCCCATGCCGCGCTGAACCTCTAAAATCGACTCTTTGCCGACAGGATGATTGGGAAAGGTGAGGGCTTCGTAGGCGATGAATCCGACGAGGGCAAAAATGAAAATCAGGAAGAGATATTTTAATTTCATGGAATTCCTTTTGTGTTCGATGGATTGGGAGAAAATATCTGCACTCAAGATTTCCTTCTAACTTCTGAAGTCTGGATTCTGTCTTCTTCCCTCGTCCTTCTCCGTTCTCATCCTTTCCAGAAAATCCTCGAGAATCAAACACGCCGCCAGCGCATCGACATTCTGTTTTCGTTTTTTTCCTTTCAGCCCGTACTCGGTCAGACGATCTTCAGCCTCCCAGCTGGTCAGCCTTTCATCGCACCATTCAATGCAAAGATTCAGATTTTCCTGGCGAAGTTTTTTTTCGAGCTGATCGATGAATTGTCGCACTTTTTTGACCTGGGTACTTTCGGATCCATCCATATTTAAGGGAAGTCCCACGACGATTCCGTGCACATTCAAATCGCGGATCGCTTCTAGGATAAATTGAAGATCGGCCTGCAATTCTTTGCGGTAAAGGGTTTCGCGCGGGCACACCACGCTTGCCTCGTTAAAGGCAAGCCCAACGCGTTTTTGCCCGACATCGAGTGATAACCATCGTTTCATTTTTCGATATTAATCGGAGGAGAAATCGCTGTATAGAAAATTTCAGGCATTTTGTGTTTCCTCATCTTCATTAAACGAAAGGACTCCCATGACTCAGCCCCAGTTTTTAGATGATGTTAAAGTCGACGTGAAAGCGAATGTTTATTTCGAGGGAAAGGTCGTCAGTCATTCGGTGACCGACAAACAAGGTCATAAAAAAACCCTCGGTCTGATTTATCCAGGATCCTACACTTTCAACACTCAAAAACCGGAGATCATGCAGATCACTTCAGGCGCGTGTGAGGTTCAAATTGCTGGGTGTGAGAAAACGAAGATAAAGGCTGGCGAAGAATTTCAGGTTCCTGGCCAATCTTCTTTCGAGATTAGCGTATCCGAAGGAATTGCCGAATATCTTTGTATTTTTGTGGAGGCGTAAGGTTTCCAAAGTTTTGGCAAACAAGCTCCATCCTCTTTATGAAAATTGCCCTCGCCCAAATCAACACCACTGTCGGTGATTTCGATCTGAATTTGAAAAAGGTGATCGATTTTATCACCCAGGCCAAAAAAGCAAAAGCAAACCTTGTCGTTTTTCCAGAACTCACGCTCACCGGGTATCCCCCTCAAGATCTTCTGGAACACCCGGATTTTATCGATCGAAATCTGAAGACATTGAACGAAGCTGCCAGGGCGGCAGAGGGCATTGATATGCTGCTAGGCTATGTCGATCGAAACACCGAAAAACATGGGTGTCCTTTGCGCAATGCGGTTGCCTTTTGTCGCGATGGAAAAGTTGAGGCAACCTTTTTTAAACACCTTCTTCCCAACTATGATGTGTTCGATGAAGAGCGTTTTTTTGAGCCGGGATCGGAAATCGAAATTTTAAAATTTAAAAATGGTTTAAAGGCAGGAATTTCCATTTGCGAAGATGCGTGGAACGACAAAGATTTTTGGCAGAATCGCCGCTATGCAAACGATCCCATCATAGCTCAGGCAAAAAGGGGAGTGGATCTTTTCATCAATCTTTCAGCTTCGCCTTACTTTGTCGGCAAAGAGCGCCTGCGCGCAAAAATGTTGCAGGCCATGTCCCGCCGATATCAAAAACCATTTCTCTTCACCAACCTCGTCGGAGGAAATGACCAGCTGATCTTTGATGGACAAAGCTTTTCCATAAATTCAAAGGGAGAGATTATCGCTGTTGCACGTGCATTTGAGGAAGATTTACTCGTGGTCGATTTAAGCGAAATTGAATCTCAACCTGTCTTAGAATTTTCAGATTCAAAAGAGCAGGATCTTCAGTCACTCTATGACACCCTGGTGTTGGGTACTCGTGATTATGTTCGAAAGTGTGGATTTAAAAAAGTATTGATCGGTCTTTCGGGTGGGATTGATTCTTCCCTCGTCGCGCTTATTGCTGTCGATGCTTTGGGTGCAGAAAACGTAACGGGCGTTGCCATGCCGTCTCCTTACTCCAGCGCGGGGAGTGTCGACGATGCCAAAGCGCTCGCTGAATCGTTAAAGATTGAGTTCCTCCAATACCCCATCCACACAGTGTTTGAGACCTATCGCCAATTACTCCCCTTAGAAAATAAACAGGTAGGACCCGATCTCGCTGAAGAAAACCTGCAAGCGCGCATTCGCGGAAATATCTTAATGTCTCTTTCTAATCGTTACGGGAAAATGGTTTTAACGACGGGCAATAAATCTGAAATCGCGGTGGGCTACTGCACTTTGTATGGAGATATGTGTGGGGGCTTGGCTGTCATCTCCGATGTACCAAAAACGCAAGTCTTCGAGCTGTGTTATTTTCTCCAAAAAATACGTCAAGTCTTTCCACCGAACGTCTTGACCAAACCGCCGAGCGCCGAGCTTCGCCCCAACCAAAAGGACGAAGACAGTCTGCCGCCTTACGCCGTTCTCGATCCTATTTTAAAAGCGTATGTCGAGGATCACCTTTCGCTTAAACAGATTGTCGAAAAAGGATTTGATCTTAAGACCGTCGCCCGTGTGTTACGTCTAGTCGATTTGAGTGAGTATAAGCGGTATCAGATGGCGCCGGGTATCAAGATTTCCCCGAAGGCGTTTGGGATGGGAAGACGATATCCCATTGCGCGGAAGGTGTGAGCGTAGTTGAGAGAGTAAGGTCTCTTTCAATATATTTCTATCCACCGACTTTATTTCACTCGTAAAACAATCTTCTGTTTCCCCACCCTCCATTCTTATACCCTCCCTCAGTGCCAGGCACGCGAGTAACAGCCTGATAAATAATGTCATTTATGATTAACGCTTAATCATCTGTGGATAAGTAATGCCAGTTGGGTGGAAAAAATTGAGGAATGGTTAGATAAGAAGCGTCTACTTTTTTCTTTGAATCATGTAATCGGCCAGCAAGAGAAGGGATTGCTTAAAGGGAGAGTCGGGGTAGACAGACAAAAGATCTTTGGCCTGCTGGATGAATTCCCTGGCTTTATCGAGGGTATATTGAATGCCGCGATATTCGTTGATGATGGCTAAAATTTCTTTCAGCTCATCTTGGAGTGCTTTGGGATTTTCAAGCACATGTTGAATGCGGGATCGCTGGGCTGAGTTACACGAGCGGAGCGTATAGATAAGAGGAAGGGTAAGTTTTCCTTCTTTCAGATCAGTTCCAACTTCTTTGCCGATTTCTTCATCCGACGAAATATAATCGAGAGCATCATCTGCCAGCTGAAACGCCATCCCCAAACAATATCCAAACTGACGAACTCTTTCCTGATCCTCTTTGCTCGCCCGTCCCGACAACGCACCCACCTGAGCTGCCGCAGCGATGAGGCAGGCCGTTTTATATTTGATGATTTCCAAATAGGATTCTTCCGAAAGGGCTGTGTTGTTGGATTTTACAATTTCCAACACCTCACCCTCAGTGGTTTCGGCAGTTACCTGAGCGACAATTCCTAAAACCTCGAGATCCCCTACGGTTGCGATGATGGAAGAGGCCTTGCAGTAAAGGTAATCTCCTACGAGCACACTCGCTTTATCTCCCCACAAAGAATTGGAAGAAACCCGCCCTCGCCTTAAAGACGCATGATCAATGACGTCATCGTGAAGTAAAGTAGCTGTGTGGATGAACTCGAAAACGCAGGCTAATTGAATGGCTTTTTGAAGCTGGCAATCAAACAGGCGGGAAGTCAGAATGCAAAGAATCGGACGAAGCCTTTTTCCACCCGAATGAACGATGTGGGAGGCAACTTGAGTCACCATCTCGACAGGGGAGTAGACCAGCGTGTGTAGGGTCTTTTCTATTTCCTCAAGTTCTGTGCGAATGGGGTAGCAAATAGATTCAAAGGAAGAAGCCGACATTGGCGCTGCGTTATCTTCTGAAATTTGCATTGTCAAAGTAAATTTTCAAATCAACTCGAAGCCTTAGACAACTTGCTTCTTGCGTTGGAAAGAAACGACTGTAAAATTTTTGTTGTTGTTTCCGGTAATTCAGAGTGTGCTTCAGTTGATTTGCGATGAGCTTAGGTAAAGGATGGAAAACGCGAAACAGAACGATCTTCCTCTTCTATCAATGCGTCTGGATCTGGGGCGACAGACTCTACAGCAATTTTTCCCATCGTGCAGTTTCCTTCATAAACCGCGCCTTCTTCAACCGCCAAAGCTGGAGTTCTGATGGTTGCCTGTACGTAGGCAGGAGGACGCATTTCTATTTTTCTTGTGGCGTGAATGGTTCCCTGGACACGTCCACAAATGACGACGGTGGCGATTTCGATGGTCCCTTCGATATCGGCGTCTTCACCAACGATGAGAGTTCCATCTGAAAAAATCTCTCCCCGAAATCGTCCATTAATCTGGACGCTTCCTTCAAACGTCAGCTTTCCATGAAATTCACAATTTCTATCGAGGATCGACTTTGCTGTTTGCTCTACCACTCTTAAACTTCTCTCTTTCTCTCCGAACATACATCCTCCTTGGTTGAGAAAAACACCTTATTTTGTACAAACTCTAATACAATCTGAACATCTAACCAATGATTGCATTAAAAATTCGATCCAAATCTTCCTGAGAATAATAATCGATGACGACTTTTCCTTTTTTACCGTCGGGTTTGATTTTGACTCGGGTTCCCAGAATTTTTGTCATCTCATTTTCAATGAAGGAAAGCTGAGGATCTGCCACTTTTGTTTTGATGACTCTTTCTACCTGAATTCCTTCTTTTAATTTTTTCACCCAATCTTCAATTTCCCGTACCGATAGCCCCTCCTGAACAACCCTCTTGGCCATAGATTTTTGAAGCTCAATATCTTCAATTCCCAGCAAGGACCGCGCATGACCCATCGAGAGATTTCCTTCGATGATATCCCCTCGAATTTCCTCAGGAAGATTAAGAAGCCGCAGGGTATTGGCAACCGACGAACGATCTTTCCCTACCCGTTGGGCAACATCTTCTTGGGTGTAAGGATATTTTTCCATGAGCTGTTTGTAAGCCAAGGCTTCTTCTATGGGATTTAAATCCTGGCGTTGGATGTTTTCGATGAGAGCGAGTTCTAAGTTTTTATCGACGGAACTTTCGAGAACCACAACCGGAACTTTTTCGAGACCTGCCAGGCGAGAAGCTCGAAATCGGCGTTCACCTGCGATCAATTCATACTGACCCCCTTCAAGCTTTCGAACAATCAAGGGTTGAATGAGCCCTTGTTCACGAATAGATGCAGCGAGCTCGTCCAGTGCACTTTTATCGAAAAGTTTACGGGGCTGATCACGATTGGGAACGATTTCATCCAATGGGCATAAAAAATAAGGGCTTGGTTCATTTTTTATTTCGGATGTCGGAATTAAAGAAGCCAGTCCTCTACCCAACGCCTTGTTTTGCATGAGCTACCTCCGCATAAATGGAAGAAGAATTATTATTTTGTACAATAGTTTGATTTCTAAGGATTTTAGAAGGATGCCTTTTTAAGACCTCTGCTGCAAAATCAAGATACGCAGCCGAGCCTTTTGATGTCGCATCATAAAGCAGAATGGGTTTTCCGTGCGAAGGGCTTTCGCTCAACTTCACGTTGCGAGGAATCAGAGAGGAGAACAACTTGCCTGGAAAATAATTTTTGATCTCTTCCACCACCTGACGCGAAAGATTATTTCGCGAGTCAAACATGGTGAGCAGAATTCCCTCAACTTCTAAAGTTGGATTAAGATTGCTACGGATGAGCTCGATTGTTTTCAAAAGATCACTCAACCCTTCCAACGCATAGTATTCGCACTGAACTGGAACGATCACACTGTTCGCAGCCGTGAGGGCATTTACCGTTAGAAGGCTAAGAGAAGGTGGGCAGTCGACTACAACAAAATCGAACAAATCAGCGCAGGATTTTAAGATATTTTTCAATCGATATTCTCGAGCAAACTGACTGACTAACTCCAGATCGGCCGCAACGAGATCGGAATTGGAGGGAACAATCTTTAAATATTCTAAAGAGGTAGAATAAGTGACGTCTTGAATCGTCACTTCACCCAAAAGGGCATGATAGGCATTTTTTTTAAATTGGTGCTTTGAAAAACCGAGGCCACTACCAGAATTTCCCTGAGGGTCCAGATCAACCAGCAAAGTAGGACGCTCGGCTGCAGCAAACGCTGCAGCGAGGTTTACAGCGGTTGTAGTTTTACCCACACCACCTTTTTGATTGGAAATAGAAAAGATATGCGCCACAAACCCCTCATTTTGCGGGCCTTAGGGGGCCATACAAAGATTGAGCTTATGAAATTTGAAAATAGAAATTTTCTTACAGGAAGAAATTGGGAAAAACAATTTAAAATTGGTTTGAGAAGGCAATATTTATTAAGTGATGAAAATTTTAGTCAGGAGCTTACCTAAAGACCGATTCAATTTTGCTTGTTCTTCAAATAAACCAAAATTTTTCTCTGAATTTTTGAAAAGGGGAGTATATAAGAAATTTCGTTTACTAAAGATAAGTTGGGAGAAGGAGAAAGTTCATCGTGATTGGAAATCATTCCCAAAAAAAATCCTCCCTTGATAAGGCATTTTTCTGCGAGAGGAAGAATTTTAGGAAGAGGAATTGTTGCACGTGAAACAATTGTATCGAATTGATTTTCGAATCCTAAAGAACTTAAACTTTGATGATCCAAATATTCACAAACTATTTCTACCTCTTTCAGCTTTAGCTCTCGAATAACGGTTGCCAAAAATGAGGCCTTTCTTCGATCTGCTTCAAGCAATACCAATTGAAGGGAAGTAAGAACGGACTTGATCATCAAACCAGGAAAGCCAGCCCCTGAACCAATATCCAAGACCTTATTTGAGCTTGAAAGAAATGAAATGAGCGGCAAACAATCTAAAAAATTCTTTTCTAGAGACTCTTCTTGGGACTTATGAGCAGTGAGATTAATCTTATCATTCCATTTCATCAAGAGCTCAGCATAACTTTCCAAACGCACGACAACTTCCTCGGAAATCTTGTGAAGTTCCATCCGAGTCATACCTTCTAAAAGAAGCGACTGAAATTCATTCTTTACCATGAACACTTCCCAGAATTTTATCTTTCTTAAAAAATCTTACCTGAAGCTTTTCCTGCATTTTTTTAGTTTCTGGCTATTATTTTAAGGAATTGCTGAGATCACTCTTTCTCTTCCTCAAATTGATCATAAGAATGGAGATTGCAGCGGGTGTTATCCCAGAGATTCGAGAAGCTTGTCCCAAAGAAATCGGTCGGATTTTTTCTAGCTTTTCGACTACCTCTCTGGATAAGCCCGACATCGAGCGATAATCCATATCTTCAGGGATGAATTGTCGATCCAAAGAGGAAAATTTATCCAAAAACTCTTCTTGCTTGGCGATATAGCCCTCGTATTTGATTCCAATCTCAACTTGCTCGCACACTTCATGGTTGTATAAATCCAATTTAGACTTAAAACTTGGAAAAAGCTTAGCCATCCCCATCATATCCAACTCAGGCCTCTTCAAAAGCTCCTCAAAAGTAAGCGGCTTGTTTGTTTCGGCAAGCCCGTGGAACTTGAGAAGGGCATTTACCTCTTGAGTGGGTGTGATTTTGTTTGTTTTTAAGTAATTTTTTAGGGATTCAATCCCCTGCAGTTTTTGTTGAAACCTTTCCCAATCCCCATCTTTCACCAACCCCACTTTACGGCCGACTTCGCGCAAGCGCAAATCTGCATTATCTTCTCGCAGCAAAAGTCTATATTCTGCCCGAGAGGTAAACATTCGGTAGGGCTCCTGCACGCCTTTAGTCACCAAATCATCAATCATGACACCGATATAGCCCTGTGACCGATCGATAATAATAGGGTCTAACCCTCTCAACCGTTGAATTGCATTAATCCCCGCCATCAACCCTTGAGCGGCGGCCTCTTCATAGCCAGAGGTTCCGTTGATTTGACCCGCCAAAAATAAATTCTTGATTCTTTTTGTTTCAAGTGAAGGGAAGAGTTGTGTGGGTGGAAGACAATCATATTCCACCGCGTATCCCGGCCGCACCATTTCGGCCTTCTCTAAACCAGGAACCGTTTTGAGCATTCCTAATTGGATATCGATCGGGAGACTGGTGGATAAACCATTGACATAGACTTCAAAAGTTTGATGCCCTTCCGGTTCTAAAAAGATTTGATGGCGACTCTTCTCAGGGAAGCGCATAACTTTATCTTCAATAGAAGGACAGTAACGAGGTCCAATACTTTTAATCGTCCCGTTGTACAGAGGGGATCGATCGATCCCCGAGCGGATAAAGCTGTGAGTTGCATCATTAGTATAAGTGATATAGCACGGAACTTGTTGAAGCTCGATTTGGGTATTCGAAAATGAGAATAGACGCGGAGGGCTGTCTCCTGGCTGAGGTTCTAGAGCGGAATACTCAATCGTGCGGGCATCGAGCCTGGGGGGAGTTCCCGTTTTCATTCGAGACACCTCAAAACCCAATCTATTTAGACTCCCCGACAAGCCCATGGAGGCCATATCACCCGCTCGACCCCCTGTGATTTTGCGATCGCCATAATGCATCAACCCATTCATGAAGGTTCCGGCGGTTATGATGATGACCTTGGCGGGGTAAAAAACCCCTAAATTTGTCACGACCCCTGAAACTTGATCTCCTTCAACCACCAACTCTTCAGCAAAGGCCTGCTTGATCCATAAATGGGGGGTATTCTCCAGCACTCGACGCATTTTGTTTTTATATTGGAGCTTATCACATTGGACGCGTGTTGCCTGAACCGCTGGACCCTTCTTGGTATTAAGCCGGCGGAATTGAATCCCTGTCGCATCTGTCACTTTTCCCATTTCGCCACCGAGGGCATCGATTTCTTTGACTAAATGCCCTTTCCCTAAACCACCAATGGCAGGATTACAGCTCATTTGAGCAATATTATCGACATTCGAGCTCAAAAGCAGGGTTTCAAAACCGCATCTCGCAGTTGCAAGGGACGCTTCGCACCCCGCATGCCCTCCACCCACAACAATCACATCATAAATTTTTTCAATTCTAATCATACTATTTCGTAATGAATCCAAGTATGGAGAAAGAGTGCATCGGTAGACCTCAACTCAGATCACTTTAGCAATCTAATCCATTAAATTGAGACAAGTGGCAGTTCAATTCATCTTTTGACAAGTTTCACGTGAAACTAATATTATATATAATTTTATAAAATTATATATAATAAAATTTAAGTTAATAAAATTATGTGTCCGCCTTCTATTTTGAGGACACTTCTGCCTCCTGTTTCTGATCTTTGACCGATTTGTTGGAGCCAGAATTTTCTTCTGTGAACGCGTCCTTGACGGCCCGTCCTGCCTTTTTGAATGCACGACCTGTGGCAAGAGCGCCCTTTTTGATTGCCCGTCCCGTCGCTTGAGCTCCTTTTTTAACCGCTCGACCTGCTTTATGAAGTCCATCCTCATCCGGATGAGATTCAGAAAATGAAGAAGAGGAGGAAGGGCGAGTATCCGTCAGGTTTTTTTCCTGAACAGAAGTCGCTGACCGGGCAGGGGTTAAAGAAAGATGAAAAATCAAAGTGAAAACCGCAAGCCTTAAAAAAACCGATGGAAATAATTTCTTCATGAGTGGTGTCCTTTATCAAAGAGAGGATTTATAAACATTAAACAGAAAACGAAATCAATAAACCTTAGACCCTCAAGCAAAGTAAGGGTCTTAAAAATTTTAAGAGCTATTTATAAATAGAAAGGGCGGATTTTGAATTCAATGGAGTGAAATAATGGGGCTGATCATTCAAAAGTTTCTTGATTCCCAAGCGAAGTGCTTTTACGGATAAAACCTGATCCTCAAAATCCAGGAAAAGCCTCTTTGTAAAAAAATTTAAAACCCATTTCCTAACCTGAGGAAAAAATCATCCATTATGAGCAAAGAATTCCTCTTAAAATCACTTAAAGAATCAAATCTCACCCTGCCCCAAAAAGATAAAATTGCCCTCTGCTTGGAAGGACTGTGCTTTTTGCTTTTTCCAGAGCATTGTCCGGCCCAATCCTTTGTGCAGGAAAAAACCAAAGAAGAAATGCTTGAAAAGGTCTGGAGTACCGTCCGCCAGGAACTTCTGGCGCAGATTTCCTTGGCCTTGCGTTGCCCACAGACACTGCCCGTCCAGGCGAATCGTCCATCCCTGGAAACTCTGGTAGATCAGTTTTTAGACGAGCTTTCGGAAATCCGTGAAAAATTATTCATTGATGCCAAGGCCGCGTGCGATCGCGACCCAGCGGTAGAGAGTCTGGATGAAGTAATTCTTTGCTATCCGGGATTTCAGGCCCTGATGACTTATCGGATTGCGCATGCCCTGGCGAAACAAAATGTACCTTTTCTACCAAGGATGATGAGTGAGATTGCCCATGCAAAAACAGGTTGCGATATTCATCCCGAAGCAAAAATTGGAGAAGGATTATTTATCGACCATGCGACGGGTGTGGTCATTGGCCAAACTTCCGTGGTCGGAGATCGTGTGACGATCTTTCAGGGGGTGACCTTGGGCTCAATCGCCATGCAGGGGAAAACCTCGACGGGTCAGCGTCATCCGACGATTGAAGATGACGTCGTTTTATACTCGAACGCCACGATTTTAGGGGGCGATACCGTCATTGGGAAAAAATCGGTAATCGGGGGCTCATGCTGGATCACGTTTTCGGTTCCACCGCACTGCAAAGTCATTTTGGCCAATCCCCGCTCCCTGATTACTCAAAAACAAACTTCCCCGGAATTTATTCCCAACTGGGATATCTAAAAGGAGAACCCATGAAAACCTATATCGATAACTCGCTCTCCATTGGAAATACACCACTGGTTAAAATCAATCGACTCCACAAAGGACCGGCGACCCTGCTTGCAAAAATCGAAGGACGCAATCCAGCATACTCGGTGAAATGCCGCATTGGCGCCGCTATGATCTGGGATGCTGAAAAGAAAGGACTGATTAAACCTGGGGTGCGCATCATTGAGCCCACTAGCGGAAACACCGGAATCGCTTTAGCCTTTGTCGCGGCCTCGCGCGGTTATCCCATCACCCTGACGATGCCCGAAACCATGAGTCTGGAGCGTCGCAAGCTTCTAAAAATTTTTGGCGCCGAGCTGATTTTAACGGAAGGGGCCAAAGGCATGCCTGGGGCCATTGCCAAGGCGAAAGAAATTTATGAAAGCGATCCGGAGCATTATTTGCTTATGCAACAATTTGAAAATCCGGCGAACCCAGCCATTCACGAATGTACCACCGGGCCCGAAATCTGGGAGGATACCGAAGGCAAAATCGATATCCTCGTGTCGGGGGTTGGCACTGGGGGCACGATCACTGGGGTCAGTCGCTACATCAAGCGAGTGAAAAGTAAACCCATCCTCACTGTGGCGGTGGAGCCCGAAGAAAGTCCGGTGATTACCCAAACCTTAAATGGCGAGCCCGCACGGCCAGGACCGCATAAAATTCAGGGAATTGGGGCCGGCTTTGTGCCCAAAAATCTGGATTTAACTCTGGTCGATCGGGTGGAGCGCGTGAGCAGCCTCGATGCCATTGCCATGGCCAAGCGCCTGGCCCAGGAGGAAGGTCTTCTGTCCGGGATTTCGTGCGGTGCTGCCATGGTCGCGGCCTTAAGACTGGCTGATGAAAATCCTGGAAAAACGATCGTCACCATCCTGCCCGACTCGGGTGAGCGGTATCTCTCCAGTGTTCTCTATGAAGGAGTCGTTTGAGGGGCTCTAAAAATTCCCAGGTAATGGAATCGGAGGGGTGTATTGCAATACACCCCTCCGATT
>JBPOIC010000006.1:0-37427 GCA_052034865.1 Myxococcota bacterium
TCCTCCACTCAAGGGTGCCATCGTCTGATCCAGCAAGGGGCAAAACTTATTGGATCGGTAGAAGATTTGCTTGAAGAGTTTGGGCTGGTTTCTCATCTTGCTCCACAATCCAATGCAAAAACGCAGAGAAAAATGAGAGCATTCAATGAGCAGGGACTTGGCAATACCAAAAATAATCCATCGGCAAAGTTAAGAAAAAAACTTTCCTTTGATCATTCTTTACCAGTTTTTGAACCTACCTCCCATCACGCGGTGAGTCAGAATGCCGATTCACTCATTGACCTGGATCCCAATGAAAACTTATTGTTTGCCTTGCTGAGTCGTGAGGCCGTCTACATTGACAAAATTACCCAGATCAGTAATCTCGCGCCTTCCGTCGTGGCATCGACACTGATGAATCTTGTTCTGAAAGGCTACGCAGAAGAATTTCCTGGCAAGATGTTTGCGCGGGATCGATAGAAAAAGCAGGCGAACAACCAATCCACCTTAAATCCTTCGATGGATCTTCGATGACAGAATATCTGTTATGCATCGAACTCCATCCACAAACTACCTATGGCAAAAAAACTTGTGATCGTAGAGTCCCCTGCAAAGGCAAAGACGATTGGAAAATATCTCGGAAAAGATTTTTCAGTGAAGGCTTCTGTGGGGCATATCAAGGATCTTCCTGTAAAAAACATCGGCGTCGACATCGAAAATCAGTTCCAGCCCACCTACGAGGTGATCAAGGGAAAGGCCAAAGTCATCGAAGAAATCCGCAAGGCTGCCGCCATTGCAGAGACGGTCTATCTGGCCACCGACCCGGATCGTGAAGGCGAAGCCATCGCCTGGCATATTGCCGAAGAGATTCGGGGTAATAAAAAAACCTCTGTGAAAAAAACAAAGAAATCAAAAGAAACAGGCGATACTGAAGCTCCTGCGCAACCAATCTATCGAGTTCTGTTTAATGAGATCACCAAAAAATCGATTCAGGAAGCGATTGCCCATCCTCTTGAACTTAATAAAAACCTTTTTGATGCCCAACAGGCCCGTCGAGTTCTTGACCGACTCGTCGGTTATCAGATCAGTCCTTTGCTTTGGGACAAAGTTCAGCGTGGGCTTTCGGCAGGACGTGTCCAGTCAGTCGCGGTGAGGTTAATTTGTGAGCGTGAAGCGGAGATCGAAAAATTTAAATCGACGGAGTACTGGAGCGTTCACGCAAAACTGGAAGGATCAAAACTTCCTCTTTTTCTAGCAAAACTGCACACACAAGATTCCAAAAAAATCGAAATTGGAAATGGCGATCAGGCAAAACAGATCGAAGACGATCTTGAAAAATCCCAGTTTGTTTTGCAGGAAATCACCCGAAAGGAAAGACGACGCCAGCCGGCTCCTCCTTTCATTACGAGTACCCTCCAGCAGGAGGCCGCGCGCAAACTTGGTTTTACCGCCAAAAAAACCATGATGCTTGCTCAAAAGCTCTACGAAGGAATCGAGCTCGAAGGCGGAGATCTGGTAGGTTTGATTACCTATATGCGAACCGATTCGACTCGTCTTTCTCCCGATGCTGTCAGTCAAATTCGAAATTATATTTCCAGCCGATATTCTGCCGCTCATCTCCCGGCACAACCCAACATTTATAAAACCAAAAAAGCAGCCCAGGATGCGCATGAGGCCATTCGTCCAACCTCATCCGAATATGAGCCCGAACGAGTGGTAAAATTTCTTTCTGATGATGAGTTGAAACTATATGAGCTTATCTGGAAGCGTTTTGTCGCCTGTCAGATGCAACCCGCAGTTTATGATCAAACCGTTTTTGAAATTTCAGCCGGTCGTTATCAGTTACGTGCCACGGGATCGGTTCTTAAATTTGCAGGTTTTATGGCTGTGTATATCGAAGGGCAGGATGAAACTTCGGCTGAAGAAGACGAAGAGGCCCTTCTGCCCGAGCTTCAAAAGGGAGAAAAACTCAAACTCCATGAGATTTTGCCTCAGCAGCATTTTACTCAACCCCCTCCACGCTACACCGAGGCCTCGCTGGTGAAAGAGCTTGAAGAAAAAGGCATTGGTCGTCCCTCCACTTACGCTACGATTCTTTCGACCATTCAGGAGAAAAAATATGCGGACAAAGATCGTGGCAAATTTCTTCCCACTCAATTGGGAAGGATTGTGAATAATCTCCTGGTCGAAAATTTTCCCGAGGTTCTGAACGCTCAGTTTACAGCCCGGATGGAAGGCGAGCTCGACGAGGTCGAGGAGGGAGGACGTCAATGGACGGAAACTCTCTCGCAATTTTATGCTCCTTTCAAAGAAACGCTTCAGAAGGCGAAAGCCAATATGAAGAACATCAAGCGTCAGGAAATCACAACAGATTTTGTTTGTGAAAAATGCGGAGGGCCCATGGTCGTGAAGTGGGGAAGGCACGGCGAGTTTTTGGCGTGCGCGAATTATCCGGAGTGTAAAAACACCAAGGAAATTGCGAAATCTTCCACCTCAACTGGCGGCTATCAAATCCTCGAAAAACAGACAGTCGATGAAAAATGTGCGAAATGCTCGGCACCGATGGTCATCAAACGTGGGCGTTTCGGAAGTTTTCTGGCCTGCTCGAACTATCCTGCCTGTAAAACCACCAAAGCAATCTCCATCGGCGTGAACTGTCCCCAGTGTCAGTCTCCTCTCGCTGAAAGAAAATCCAAGCGTGGTAAAGTGTTTTATGGATGCACGGGATATCCTAAATGCAATTTCGCCTTGTGGGACAAGCCAGTGAACGAAACCTGTCCTCAATGCCAATCCTCTTATCTGTTGTCGAAATATTCTAAAAAAGACGGTGAGAAGATCAAATGCCCTAACAAAGATTGTGGCTATGAAAAATCTTCATCGGCGGGGGCTGAAGGGTAATGTCTCTTTCACTCATTCTTTTTGATCTCGATGGCACTCTCATCGATTCGAAACAAGATATTGCAAACTCGGTGAATGATGCCCTTCAGTCAGAGGGATATGAACCCCGTCCTCCCCAAATCATCCAGGATTTTGTTGGAAGGGGCTTAAGTCATCTCATCCGGGATGTTCTGGGGAATCCGACTCAGGATGAAATTCAAAAGGTCACTCAGCAGTTTTGGAATCACTATCTCGATCATCTTCTCGATCACACCACTCTCTACCCAGGAGTCCTTGATTTCTTAGAAGAGTTTTCCACGTTACCCAAAGCAGTCGTCACCAACAAACCCTATCTGTTTTCCAAGAAAATTCTGGAAGGATTGGGAATTGCTTCTCATTTCCAATGGCTGATCGGGGGGGATAGTCTGCCTGTCCAAAAACCTTCGCCCGATGTGTTCAAACCGATCTTGCAGGATTGGCAAAGACCTCTCTCTACCGTTTTGATGGTGGGAGATTCCCGAATCGATATCGATTGTGGAAAGGCTGCTGGGACTTTGACTTGTGGGGTGACGTACGGATTTCGGACACGCGATGAATTAATTTCTGCCCAGGCCGATTTTGTCATCGATCAATTTACTGATTTGAAAAACCTGCCTTTATTTGATCAACTCCGCCCAAAAAACCATAAATAATAAACACTTACCATTGACCTTCCTCAAATATCTCTCTTAGACTGGGATTTCTAACCAAGAGATCATTTTCCTTTTAAGTTTTTAAAAAAGTTTACAATTTCAACAATTTTTACACTTAAGACAAAACTCTTGAAACAGAGCGTCCGATAATCGAACCAGTAGTCCGAAATTCAGACAGTGCAAGATAGGGTTTAGGTATTAATCCAATCCGATTTTAAGGAGAAGAATATGAGCGTTTCTACAGTCCGCGGTGGAACCGGTAATGAAATCCCTCAAGAAGAATATAATTATAACCCTCCCGCCGGAACCTCCGGCACCCAAGATCCAATGGAGGCTTACAAGCAGCAGCTGATGAATTATCTTCAGAATTTGTTGTCGGTGAGCAGCCAATACATGCAGCTTGCCAGTGGGGATCCCCGCCGAATGGCCTTCGAACAGGACATTCAGCTCGCAAGACAATACGCTCAACAGGTCGGACTCTACGAAGTCGAATCCATGCTCGCAGACGCGGGATTAACTTCAATCAGCTCAGATTGGGGAAATAATATTGGTAGTTCTCAAACGGCGAATCCTTCCCCCGATATGCAGGGAGATTACGGGATTGCTTATGAGCAGGGGACAGATTTTACCTATAATATCGATCCTAATGTTGAAGGGAATGTCTATCTCCATCAAAAGGGAACCATCGATATCAATAATCCTTATTCCAGTGGTGAAATGGTGATCAGTTATGAGGCAGATCCCTACACCGGAAAAAACAAGATCGTGGTCACCTTTTCCCATGATGGAAAAACAACCAAAATCTATTGTGATCCCAAGGCAAAGCTGAACATTCATTCTACCGGTGAAGTGACGAAAGACGCTTCCCTTGATTCTGCCGGACTTCCTGACGATGCAATCAACATCGATGATTCTGTGGAAATGGGAGGGGGAGGCTCTTCTGCGGGTCTTGATAACCCGATGCCGGATGATGGAACCAATAACGTCTGGAGTGATTATGAATCTCTAGGACTTACCCTGGGGGAAAAGAGTGGAAAAGAGGTCTGGGAGGTTTATGCCAACAATTTCACTCTGACCGGAAGTTTGGATACGACTTATAAGATCACCAAAACAGGTAGCGATCATTATATTATCGAGGCCTATGATAAGGATGGAAAGCTCCAGCGAAAGATTGATTTTCACGGAAAAGTAGTCAACTTCGCAGACTCCACACGTGGAAACCTTTACTATAAAGATGCGACCGTTCCGAAATCAGATATTGAACCAGATACCGAGGATGGTTTCTATCGTCTGGCAGGTGAGAAGATGTACTACGATAGACCTTATGGAAACCAGTCGTGGGGCAATATTCTTTCAAATGGTTACCCTTCTGTTTCAGATGGAGATGACTATTTTGAAAGTGAAGGGCCTCATAAAGGCTTTCCAATCGCCAATGGAGATAGTCGGGGAGCTGACTCATTTATTGAGCGAAAAAGTGGCAAGGTCGCCGCTGTGTTTGATGGGTCTTACGGAGGTGAGGTAAAGGATATTACACTGACCGGCGATTACGATAGCAATGTCAATGAGTATCAAATTTACTCGGATGGTGTGGTCACTTTGGACGGGCCCTCAGATCAATGGTCCATAACCTATATTGAATCCAAAAATTTGTGGACAATATATAAGTACGCTCCAGATGATAAAGATCATAAGCATCCCATTGTTTTTGTTGTTCATGGTGGCCCGGATACAAAAGTCGTCATCAATACAAACAGCCCATCCAACGTCTTTAATCAAAATCCAACGAATGCAATTGATAGTGTGACGATTGGTAAGGAGCCTGCCCCTGAGAAATCTCCCGAACTGATTGATAATTTAAAAAGTTACACCGGAGCGAGTGAGTCAGAGATTTTTAAAGCTCTTCACGATCAATATGGAGCTCCCATCGATAAAGAAGATTGCCTGGAATGGCTTAAAACCAGCCCTCAGGCAAAATCTCTGAGAGATCCAATTAAAGTCGATGAAGGCTTTATCAGAATGCTCTTAAAGCTCGATCCTACGCTTAAAGGCGCGATGGATAAGATCAGAAATTATAGACAAGGTAATTCAGATCTTACCGATGCGGAGATTTATGCGGTTTATCGAAATGCCACCAAGCACTTGGCTGATGTCCTCAAGGGGTTAGGCGTTAATGCGGGTGTTTCTTCATCAAATAAGAACCTTCTAACCATTGATGGCAAAAATTATGCTTGGACGTGGCAAGGAGTCCCAGACTTTAAGGAAGTTAAAATCGGTAGTAATGTAGACAATGAATACACTGGTGATAAGTTTTTTACTCTTAAAGGCAGTGAAGACTGGTGCGGCGTTGATGATCTTTTGACGGACTAAGAGATTGATCTCTTAGTTTCTGAAAAATTTATCGAACACAATAAAACCCCCATACATTGGGGGTTTTATATTTTGTAAACAGGAAGTTATTTCAACTTTATCTCCTACCTCAATATAACCTTCCGCCTCTTTTCTTAAACTCTCCAGCCATTTCTTCCAAGCCAGACTCTAACGCTTTTTCAGCCTTTATTTTTTTATCGGCGGCATATTCTCGAACTTCCTGAGTAAGCTTCATCGAGCAAAAATGTGGACCGCACATCGAGCAGAAATGAGCGAGCTTGGCGGATTCGTGGGAGAGGGTGGCATCGTGATAGGCGAGGGCGGTTTCTGGATCGAGGGATAAATTAAATTGATCCTTCCAGCGAAATTCAAAACGCGCTTTCGATAAGGCGTTATCGCGGATTTGCGCACCTGGATGACCTTTCGCAAGATCGGCCGCATGCGCTGCAATTTTGTAGGCGATGATTCCATCACGTACATCTTTTTTATTGGGTAAACCCAGATGTTCTTTGGGGGTGACGTAGCAAAGCATGGCGCATCCATACCATCCGATCATCGCGGCTCCAATGCCCGAGGTGATGTGATCGTAGCCCGGAGCGATGTCAGTCGTTAAAGGACCTAACGTATAAAAAGGCGCTTCCCCACATTCGGCCAACTGCTTATCCATATTGATTTTGATCAAATGCATGGGCACATGACCTGGACCTTCAATCATCGTCTGCACATCGTGCTTCCAGGCGATTTGAGTCAACTCACCTAGCGTTTCCAATTCTGCAAACTGCGCGGCGTCATTGGCGTCGGCAATCGAGCCAGGACGTAGTCCATCTCCCAAAGAAAAGGAAACATCGTAAGCCTTCATGATTTCGCAAATCTCTTCGAAATACGTATAGAGAAAATTTTCCTGATGATGAGCCAGACACCACTTGGCCATGATCGATCCACCGCGTGAAACGATTCCAGTCACGCGTTCGGCGGTGAGAGGAACATACGCCAGACGCACACCAGCATGGATCGTAAAATAATCCACTCCCTGTTCTGCCTGTTCGATGAGAGTGTCGCGGTAAATCTCCCACGTAAGTTCTTCGGGTTTTCCTCCGACTTTTTCTAAAGCCTGATAAATGGGAACCGTGCCTAGCGGGACCGGGCTGTTGCGCAACAACCATTCACGGGTTTCATGGATGTTTTTCCCCGTCGATAAATCCATGATCGTATCGCCCCCCCAACGAATCGACCAAAGCAGCTTTTCGACTTCTTCCTGAATGGAAGAAGAGAGTGCTTAGTTCCCAATGTTCGCATTAATCTTCACCAAAAAATTCCGACCAATGATCATGGGCTCCAGCTCAGGATGATTGATGTTGGCCGGAATGATCGCACGACCACGAGCGACTTCATCGCGCACAAATTCTGGCGTGATCTCGGAGGGGATCGAAGCTCCAAAAGCCTCACCAGCATGCTGTAAATAAAGGGAGGTGGAGGAGGTTGCAGGATGAGAGTGAAGAGCTTGTCGTTTCAGATTTTCGCGGATGGCAATAAATTCCATCTCCGGAGTGATGATTCCCTTTTTGGCATAATGCATCTGGGTGACATTCAATCCTGATTTGGCACGTCGAGGTTGGGTGATCAGATGATCAAATCGAAGAGGATTTAAGGTAGGATCTTGAGCCCTTGAGTTTCCGAATTGTGAAGTAAGTGATGAGAGCTCTTCGGTATCTCCACGCGATAAAATCCAGGGAGTACGAATTTTTCTAAGCCCTTTTAACAAATCGATTTCAATTTTTGGATCGGTGTAAGAGCCTGAGGTATCGTAGAGATAAACGGGTGAATTGGGTTGAGAGCCCGATTCTGACTGTGTATCAGCAAGACTCACTTTGCGCATTGGCACCTGAATGCTGGGGTGTGATCCTTCGATGTAAATTTTTTCGGAGTTCGGAAAAGGGTTCCTTGCCTCCAACTGATGAATCTCTTCTTTGATTTTTTGGATAGAAGGCTTCATAAATTATTTTCCAATGATTCCTTCCAGAGGACTCGAAGCCGAGGCGTAGAGTTTTTTGGGAATGCGTCCTGCTTCGCAGGAAAGCCTGCCCGCCTCAACTCCCAATTTCATTGCCAAAGCCATCTTTACGGGATCTTTCGCACAGGCAATAGCCGTGTTCATTAGCACAGCCGTGCATCCTAACTCCAGGGCCTGCGCGGCATCTGATGCCTGGCCTACGCCCGCATCCACAATGACTGGAATTTTAATCTGCTCCAAAATGATTTGAAGATTGTAGGGGTTTCTGATTCCCAGCCCCGATCCAATGGGCGCAGCGAGTGGCATCACGGCAGCACATCCCAAATCTTCCAACTTTTTGCACATGATCGGATCATCGTTGGTGTAGGGAAGGACGATAAAACCTTCCTTTACGAGGGCTTTTGTGGCCTCCAAAAGGGCTTCATTGTCAGGAAAAAGGGTCTTCTCATTGCCGATCACTTCGAGCTTGATCCATGGAGTCCCGAGTGCTTCTCTTGCAAGAAAGGCAGTGTCGATTGCATCTTGAGCCGTGTAACAGGCAGCTGTGTTTGGGAGTAAGGCGATTTTTTGAGTGTCGATATAGCTCAGAAGCGATTTCTCGCTTTTATCTTTCAGATCAATTCGACGGATCGCAACGGTTACCATTTCGGTCCCAGCAATTTCATGCGCCTGTTTCATGATTTCCAGACTGGGATATTTTCCCGTTCCTAAAATCAAACGGTTGTTAAATTTTTTTCCTGCGATTTCATAAGATGACATGGGAATCCTTGTCTTGGTTAGCCGCCTCCAACCGCATGAACAATTTCAATGCGATCTCCTTGATGAAGAGGAGTCGTGGAATACTCGGATTTTGGGATGATCGATCGGTTGATGGCTACCGCAAAATGATAAGCTGAAAGGTTTAATGAACGAAGAAGGTCATCCAGTGACCCTCCTTCTTTAAGTTCTAAAGTTTTTCCATTCAGTTCAATGGAAATCATCATTGCGTTCCATAAGATTGCGTGAAATTCTGTTTCATCTAACATCTGGTTTTTTTTAGTGTCAATCAGTGTCCTAAATCGAATCAAGAACAGGTGTTTTGCTCGACAGATTTCCGGAATTTAATAGGTGGGTGAGACCTGCCTGAGTCTTTCGAGTCAGGCAGGTTGGGGGGATATCAGGATCTTCTTTTGAAGGAACTGCTTTCTGGGGGGACGATGAGGAGTAGATGAGATTTAATCTTGCAGAATATATGCCAGAAAGATAAGGCCTTACTTGTTTAGACATGACTTATAAGGCCTTATCAGAATTAACAGGGTGAAGAAAAAAATGGGCGGTTTTTAGAGGGGAGAAATTGAGAGGAGCAGTTTTTTCCCTGAAATCGTCGATCTCTTAATCTTTTTCTTCCAGGATGACGACCCATGACGAAACCCAGACCCTTTGGACATTATTTTATCCTGGAAAAGATCGCTCAGGGAGGAATGGCAGAGATCTTTAAAGGGCTGACCTACGATTTTTCCGGAATCAAAAAGTTTATTGTTATCAAGAGGATCCTACCACACATTGCCGCCAATCATGACTTCATCAACATGCTTATTTCTGAGGCTAAGATTGCGGTGAGCCTCTCGCATGGAAACATTGCTCAGATTTACGATCTTGGGAAAGTTGGAAACGATTATTTCATCGTCATGGAATATGTCGATGGGAAGAGTTTAAGCCAGATCCTCAAAAAATGTCAGGCGAAGGGTATTTTATTACCTGTTGAATACTGTCTCTATTTCATTGCCGAGCTGTGTAATGGTCTGGATCACATGCATCGAAAAAAAGATGAGCGAGGCAAGGATCTTAAAATAGTTCATCGGGACATCTCACCTCAAAATGTCATCGTCAGCTATTCAGGCAATGTCAAAATCGTCGATTTCGGAGTTGCAAAGGCGGCGATCAAATTAGGTGAAACAGAAGGGGATGGGGGCGTCTTAAAAGGAAAGTTTGCCTATATGTCTCCTGAGCAGGCCGAAGGAAAAGAGATCGACTTTCGTTCTGATCTTTTTTCGGCGGGCATTGTTCTGTGGGAGCTTCTCACCGCCCAGCGTTTGTTTAAAAAGAAATCTAACTCTGAGACGGTCGAGGCGGTTAAGAAAATGGTGGTATTGCCTCCTTCCCAGTTTCGTCCGGATATCTCTCCTGAGCTCGATCAGATTGTCCTCAAAAGCCTCTCAAAAGATTCTGCCCAGCGATATGCTTCGGCTCATGACTTAAGCCTAGATCTGACAAAACATCTTTTGAGAAATTATTCTGATTTTAAACCTTCGGCCCTGGGTGATTTTCTGCAACAGATTTTTGATCATGATGAAGATGTTACAGGAAGTTTATATCTTGAAAAAACCCAGAGAGGAGATCGTTCTTCTATTGATAATACGAGTATTTCCCAGCACACTCGCGAGTTGACTGAAGCAGATGAAGCCCTGTCTCCCGATGTAACCCAGGTGGTGGCTCCCGAAGAAATCGATTTCAGATCCATCTTTGATGAAATCAGTTGGGATGAAGAAAGTGAAATCGAAAAGAAAGAAGAAAACGAAGATCGTCCAACAGTGGAGCCTGTTTCTGAGCTACCAGATCGAAAACCCGATGAAGAGCTCTCGATGACGTCTCTTTTACCACTTCCGGAAGAGGGTCCTCTGGAATCCTCCCTTTCGCGTAAGAGGGGAATTCAGATTATTTTGGGGGGACTTATCCTTTTGTTAATAATTCTTTTCATTTTTAAACTTCTCCACTAAAAGCCCTATCCATCCCGTCATAAAAAACCATTACAATCATATAAATACTGAAACATAAAAAAGATGGAAATTGACCCTTCTTTTAATGGATCGATATAATCCATCTCTAAGAAGAAGGCGTAACAAAAGATATTCCTGCAGATATAAGGAGATTTGGATCAGCATCCCCTTTTATTCCTTTAAGTCCCGGAGTTAGGACTGTCATCATGATCAAAGAAGAAACAGAAAGGACGATTGTTGCGACGATAGGGGATCTGGAAGCCGAACACCATCGCTATCCCAGTCTTTCTTTTATGGGAGGCCCATCCATGGGAAGAATTTACCTTCTCAAAGAAGGCGAACATCGGGTGGGTCGTAACAAAGAGGCCTCCATAGTTGTTTCCGACGACGCAATCTCCCGCCAGCATTTCAGTCTCACCGTAACTCCCAATCAGGTACTTTTAAAAGATTTGGGTTCCACCAATGGAACTTTTGTGAATGGGGTGCGAGTGACAAGTTACGTCCTTAAAGACAAAGATACTGTCCAGATCAGCTCCAAAACCATCATCACCTTTTCATATGTGTCTGATCTTGAAGCCCAGCGCCAGAATCAGGTCTATCAAATGGCTAATTTTGATCCCATCACACAGGCACGTACCCGACAGTATTTTCTCGATCAGTTCAAACAGGAATTTGCTCATGCCAGACGCCGTGGAACTGGCCTGTGTTTGATTTTTCTCGATATCGATTTTTTTAAAAAAATTAATGATACCTATGGGCATCCAGCCGGAGATTATACACTGAAGCGAATTTCCGATATTACTCATCAGGTGATTCGAACAGAAGATCTCTTTGCACGCTATGGAGGAGAAGAATTTGTTATCCTCATGCGTGACACGCGTGAAATTGATGCCATTCGACTTGCTGAAAGGCTCCGTAAACTGGTGGCAGCCACTCAAATTGATTTTGATGGTCATCACCTGAAAGTAACTCTCAGTGCGGGGGTGGCGTCTCTGGATAAGGGAAATTTTAATACGCTCGAAGAAATGGTGAAAGCAGCAGATCAATATCTCTATTTTTCCAAACAGAATGGGAGAAATCGGGTTTCTGCCCTGAGTCTTCTTACTTCTTCCTAAGCAAAGTGCGGATAACCTCTTGAACCCCACCCAATTGCTTACCCAAATGGGAAATTTTTTTAAGCTCCTGGCTCGATCGTTTATCTTTGAGTTTCGGGTTTTTCATATCCCGATAAAAATTTTTTAGGGAGCTTGTCATCGACTCCAGGTCTCGATAGATCGAAGAGAATAGGTTTTCTGGTTTTCTTTTTTTTGAGGGTTTAAGCTGAGAGGGTGAGGTCTTGCGATGTCGATGGATGGCTTGCAGGATTGTTTTGGGTAGAGTTTCCAAAGACTCTCGGGTCTTTACAATGTAGTCTTCAGCCCCTGCCTTTATTGCTTTTGCCGCCGTGTGTTCATCTCCCTCGCCTGTAATCACAATCACGGGAATATCCCGATGATGTTCAGTAAGCTTATTAAGTAGGTTCATCTCGGAGCTATCATTTAGTTTGTAATCCATTAGGATGAGATCGTATTTTTTCTTTTTAAGCGAGCCGAGCGCTTCCGCTGCAGTCTGACAGGCAATGATTTTGATGACGGGAAAATCTTTTTTGAGTGAGCGGGTAATTAAAATGATATGGTCCGGATTGTCTTCGATTAAGAGGATTTTAATTGATCCTTGCATAGTCTGAGGGGGCCAAAAGGTGTAAAAGCTCGAGGTGAGGTTCTTTAAAAGACATTATTTATTAGGCTAATAGTTTCAACTCTCTGTCTTTCTTTGTCAAAAATATTTAATTATGGAATCAAATCCGTTTATTACTTTATAGCAGAATGAAAACACTCTTCACTTTCCAAGTGCAATAAGTAGCAAGGAGGCCTTTTGAGTACTGCCATTTCGATCCAAACACTCAAACAAACCCTTTCTGAAAAGGGAGTCCGACAAACCAAAAAACGCGATTTGATTCTGGAAACTTTTTTGGAAATGGGTGGCCATCGCACGATTGATGAGCTTTGGAATGAAGTAAAAAAGAAAGATTCCAATATTGGTTATGTCACGGTCTATCGTACCTTGCGTCTTTTGAAAGAGTGTGGTTTGGCCCATCAATGGCAGTTTGGGGATGGTTTTTCGCGCTTTGAGCAGGCGGCAGATCATCACGATCATCTCATTTGCATGAAATGCGGAAAAATTATTGAGTTTGAAGACGAAGAGATTGAGTCGCTTCAGGAAAAAATTATTGAAGCACATCACTTTAAAATGGTGAGCCATCTTCATGAAATTTATGGATATTGCTCTCAGTGTTCCTGAGATTCTTGAATGGATCTTTTTTTTTATTTTAAAAGACAGCTTCAGTTTAGTCATTTGATTGAGAACAAAGATCGAATTGTCGTAGGGATTTCAGGAGGTGTGGATTCCATGGTTTTGCTGGATCTTCTGGACCGCCTCCGATCTCAGTGGGATCTCAAGATCTTTGTCGCCCACCTCAATTATAACCTCAGAGGAAACGATTCCCGCCTGGATGCCATCCACGTTGAAAAAGAAGCCAGAGCCCGAAAAATTCCTTTTTACATTCATTCATTGCCAGCACAATTTTTTAATAAAACTTCAAATCTTCAGCAGGAAGCAAGGGATGTTCGCTATCGCTTTTTTTCAGAAGTGGCTCAAAAATGTAAGGCGCAAAAGATTGCCATCGCTCACCAGGCCGATGATCAGATGGAGACTTTTTTTCAAAGATTGCTGCGAGGTTCTGGGGTGGAGGGACTGAAAGGAATGGCTCCGGCTCGACCAGATTTATATTCAAAAAATATTTTTATCATGAGACCCTTACTTGCTTTTTCAAGAAGTGAGGTTTTGAAATATGCCCAAGGTCGCACTTTGCATTGGCGAGAAGATGTATCCAACAATAAGACCGCCTATCTGCGTAATCGAATCCGTCACCGTTTGATTGAAGAGCTTAAAAAAATCCACCCTCAAGTAGTGCAAAAAATGAGTGAGTCCCTTCAGATTTTGTATCTGGAAGATGCCTGGATTGCTGAGCAGGTAAGGGAACGTTTAAAAGGAAAAACCCGCGTTCGCAGGGATAGGATTTCGGTTCCCCGTGCTTTGGTAGAATCAATGCCTTTGCCTCTTCGCTACCGGGTGTATCGCGAGCTTATTGGTCGATCCGGAGCTGGATTGCTCTCGATTCAAAAAAAACATCTGGAAGCGATCGATCAGATGCTGACCACCCAAAACCTTAAAGCCAAGGTTACTCTACCTCGGGATTATGGGGTTTCTCTCACCTCAAAATCTCTTCTTTTTCAAAAACTTCTCCGCCCGCAAACGATGAAAAAACGAGGGTTTTTTAGTTGATCGAGGAAAATGAGCTATGTTAATTTTTAAAGACTTAGCCCTCTTTTTCATGAAAGGTATGAACTGTGAAAACCAATCATAAAACGATTGCCCTTTGGATTACCCTGATCCTTCTCTCCATTACTGCATTTAATCTGGTAAATAATCGACCTCCTGTCCGAAAACTTATTGAATACAGCGAGTTCAAGGAAGCCGTAAACAAAAGCATGATTGATCGTGTCAGCTTCCAGCAGGAAGAATACACTGGAAAAATGAAGGATGGGACTTACTTTGAAGTTGTCGGTCCCATGACACCCGAAGAAAAAATTATCGATAAATTAAGTTCTGATCTGGTCAAGTATAAATATGAAAAACCTAAAGAGATTCCGTTCTGGCAATCTCTTTTGACCTGGCTTCCCATTATCCTTGTTGCAGTCGTTCTTTTCTTCTTCATGAGACAGCTCCAAATGGGTGGAGGAAAGGCCTTGAGTTTTGGCAAAAGCAAGGCCCGATTGCTGACTGAAAATCAAAAAAGAGTTACCTTTACCGATGTGGCTGGCATTAACGAAGCCAAGGAAGAACTCGAAGAAATCATCGACTTTTTAAAAAATCCCAAAAAATTTACCAAACTTGGGGGCCGTATTCCAAAAGGGGTCTTGCTTATGGGCCCTCCTGGAACCGGTAAAACCCTTCTTGCCCGTGCTATCGCAGGAGAAGCGGGTGTCCCTTTCTTTTCCATTTCAGGATCCGATTTCGTCGAAATGTTTGTTGGGGTCGGCGCGAGCCGTGTTCGAGATCTGTTTGAGCAGGGCAAAAAACATGCGCCCTGTATCGTTTTTATCGATGAGATCGATGCCGTCGGTCGTCATCGGGGAGCCGGCCTGGGGGGAGGACACGATGAGCGGGAGCAAACCCTCAACCAGCTTCTGGTCGAGATGGATGGATTTGAATCCAACGAAGGCGTCATCCTGATTGCAGCGACCAATCGTCCGGACGTTTTGGATCCTGCCCTCATGCGCCCCGGACGCTTTGATAGACGGGTTATTGTCGCCCGTCCCGATCTTAAAGGCCGTGAATCCATACTTAAAATCCATACGCGCAAAGTTCCTTTGGCAAAGAATGTGGATCTGTTGGTTTTGGCTCGCGGCACACCCGGATTTTGCGGAGCCGATCTGGAAAATCTCGTCAATGAAGCAGCCCTTTATGCCGCCCGTAAAAACAAGAAGTTTGTAGAGATGAGTGATTTTGAAAATGCGAAAGACAAAGTTCTGATGGGTAATGAACGTCGCGGATTGATGATCAGCGAAGAAGAAAAGAAAAACACGGCCTACCATGAAGCAGGACATACCCTTGTAGCACGCCTGATTCCAGGTACCGATCCTATTCATAAAGTAACCATTATTCCTCGCGGGATGGCGCTGGGACTTACCCAACAGCTTCCAGAAGGGGAGAAATTCACACAATCCCGTGAGCAGGCCGAAGACAGCATTGCGATTCTGATGGGCGGGCGTTGTGCCGAAGAAATTGTTTTCAATCACCAAACCACGGGAGCCGGCAACGATATCGAAAAATCAACAGATCTCGCCCGCAAGATGATTTGCGAGTGGGGTATGAGCGAAAAGCTGGGTCCGCTTGCATTTGGAAAACGAGAAGAACAGGTGTTTTTGGGACGAGAGATCGGGCAGCATCAGGATTACAGCGAACATACAGCTGTTGAAATCGATGCCGAGGTGAAACGTGTGGTTATGAAAAATTATGATCGGGCCAAAAACCTTCTTCTTTCCAATCGCCAAAAACTCAATGATCTGGCCGAAGCCCTGCTGGAGCACGAAACCCTGGCTGGAGATGAAATCGATTTGGTCATGAGAGGTGAAAAACTTCCTCCGATTAAAAAATCCCCACCCGATTTTACGGCGACAGCACCTGGGACCGAAGAAGAGCATGGGATGGGACTTTCCCAAGGGGTCGTCGCTCCCAATCCCACTTAGTGGCTCTTGGAAAGTCTGCTGTGCCAAGTACTTGCGGGGTTGCGTACCCAAAAATCCTCACGTATTCCCGATACGCGCTGTTTTCTTTAGGCCCCGCGTGTCATTTGCTCGCGACACTTTCCAAACACGCTCTGACTCCTTCATCATAATAAAACCCTTCCAATCCCTCCTTATAAACGAGTTTCCCATGAAAATTGGATCGACCGATTTTAATTTTTCTCATGAAGCGTATGTGATGGGAATTCTGAATCTTACTTCCGATTCATTTTCAGATGGAGGTTTGTATCTGGATTCGGCAATCGCTTTGGAGCGTGCCCTTCAGATACAGCAGGAAGGTGCAGATCTCATCGATGTCGGAGCTGAGTCCACTCGGCCTGGTGCTCATGAGGTTGAAGCTTACGATCAAATCAAAATTCTAAAACCCCTTCTTCAAAAACTCATTCCACAATTAAAAATCCCTGTTTCAATTGATACCCGTCATGCAAAGGTCGCCGAATTTGCAATCGACAATGGAGTCTCTCTTTTAAATGATGTGAGTGGTTTTCAATTTGATTCAGCGATGGTTGGGGTGTTGCAAAAGTATCCGATTCCTCTCGTGTTGATGCACTCGCGAGGATCTCCAGAAAACATGAATCAGTATGCTCAATATGAAGATCTTCTTGAGGAGCTTGATTCATTTTTTGAAAAAAGGATGGCCTTCTTTGAATCCTTGGGAATTTCACGAGATCGGATTGTGATTGACCCAGGCATCGGATTTGCCAAAAAGAAAGATCAGAATCTTGAAATTCTATCCAACCTAAATCGGCTTCAAAACCACCAGAGACCCATTTTAATAGGGCTTTCGCGAAAATCTTTCCTGGAGGATTATTTTGGTCCAACCCTTCAGCCGAGAGATCGTTCGCTCGGGACAGAAATTGCTCACCTGATTGCGTTACAAAAAGGCGCTTCTTTGCTAAGGGTGCATGATGTCTTAAATGCAAAAAAGACAATCCATTTTGAAAAAATCGTGGGGAAATTTCAGCGTCCCTCGACTTCTCAAGGTATTTAATTTGAAAGAGTAGTTCCAGCAGCTCAATTCTGATCCACTTTTTGATTTAAAAAGGAGAGGGTATGTCCCGAAAAATTTTTGGAACCGATGGCGTTCGTGGAAAAGCCAACCTTTATCCCATGAATAGTGAAGTCGCTCTGGCCTTAGGTCGAGGAATTGCGCGGCTCTTTCAAAGAAAAAGATCGATTCATAGCCGTGTTGTCATCGGAAAAGATACCCGCCGTTCGGGATACATGTTCGAAAACGCCCTTTCTAGCGGCGTTTGCTCGGCAGGCGCCGACGCCATCCTCCTCGGACCTCTTCCCACTCCCGCAATTGCCTTTATCACCACCGCCATGCGGGCAGATGCTGGAATCGTGATCTCAGCTTCGCACAATCCTTATTACGATAATGGGATCAAATTTTTTGATCACACCGGTTTTAAACTTCCGGATGAACTCGAACTGGAACTGGAGCAAATGATTGTGCATGAAGATTTCAGCCGAGGGCTTCCTGTTGATGATCAAATCGGTCGAGCTTATCGTGTAGATGATGCTCCTGGGCGCTACATTGAATTTTTAAAAAACACCTTCCCAAAAGATTTGAATTTAGAAGGGCTTAAAATCGTCGTCGACTGTGCGAATGGAGCCGCCTACAAGGTGGCTCCCATTATCTTCGAAGAGCTGGGAGCTCAGGTCATTCCTCTTGGAATCCAACCAAATGGTATAAATATTAACGATCAAAGCGGGGCATTACATCCTCAAGAGATGTGTGAAAAGGTGCGCGAAACCCAGGCGCATTTGGGTGTCGCCCTCGACGGAGATGCTGATCGCGTCGTGATGTGCGATGAGAAAGGGATCGTTCTCGATGGAGATCATCTGCTTGCCATTGCAGCCCATCACCTGAAGTGTACAGGTTCCCTTAAAAACAATACGGTGGTCGCCACCCAGATGAGTAATTTTGGTCTGGAGCGTTTCCTGAAAGAAATGGGAATCAGTTTAAAAAGAGTGCAGGTCGGTGATCGTTACGTCGTCGAGGCGATGCGCAATGAAGGGTTCAACCTGGGCGGAGAATCCTCAGGTCATCTGTTATTTCTCGATCATGCAACAACAGGCGACGGGACTCTCGCTGCTCTCCAGATTATCAAAATCATGATTCTTACCCAAAAACCGCTCTCCCAGCTCCGTGAACTGATTCAACCCATTCCACAAGTCCTCGAAAATATCCGTGTGGAGAAAAAACAGAATTTCGACACGCATCCTGCGCTTCAGAAAAAAATTATCTCGGCCGAGAAAAAGTTGGCGGGAAAAGGACGACTCCTTCTGCGTTATTCGGGAACAGAGCCGCTCATTCGAGTCATGATTGAATCTGAAGATGAAAGACTCATTGAGGAAATTCTGGGAGATCTTCGGGAAGAACTGCACCAGTTTTTGGGAGGGGCGGCATGAAAGCTTCCTATCCACGATTGGGAGTGAATATTGATCACGTTGCAACTCTACGCCAGGCACGGGGGACATCTTATCCTGATCCTGTCGAAGCAGCGCTCATCGCAGAAGAGGCTGGAGCCGATCAGATTGTCTGTCACTTAAGAGAAGATCGTCGGCATATTCAGGATCACGACCTGATCAGACTTCGAAAATCGTTAAAGACCCGTCTTAATCTCGAGATGGCGCCAACCGAAGAGATGGTGCAAATCGCCTCCGACCTCAAACCAGACCTGGTGACGCTGGTGCCTGAGCGACGCCAGGAGCTCACGACCGAAGGAGGACTCGATCTGATCACTCATGCTTCTCATCTTCAAAAGATCATTTCTCTGCTTTCCTTGGCCAGGATTCCGGTGAGTCTTTTTATTCATCCTTCTCTGGAAGACATGCAGCGCGCAAAAGATTTTGGGGTGATGGGTGTTGAGATCCATACCGGTCATTATGCCGATGCTAAAGAGCCAAAGACTCAAAAGAGAATTTACGAGCAAATCGTTCAGGCCACTCACCTAGGAAAAGAGCTCAGTCTGAAAGTCTTTGCAGGGCATGGTTTACACACGGGAAATGTTTTTGATCTCACAAAGATTAAAGAAATAGAAGAGTACAATATTGGTCATTCAATTATTGCACGCTCTGTTTTTATTGGTATTGGATCAGCGGTTCGAGAGATGAAGAATGCTTTGCTTTTAACTTCCACATCGTTGTGATTATCCATGAAACTCTTAACCCGCGAAGAAATGCAGTGGATAGAGCATACAGCGATCGAAAAGTATGGTGTGCCTTCGCTTGCACTGATGGAAAATGCAGGGCAGGGGATCGCGAAGTTCATCCAGCTTAATTATCCTCTCGCCACTTTTCCTAAGATCGCTGTGTTTTGCGGCAAAGGCAATAATGGAGGAGATGGATTCGTCATCGCCCGCCTTTTGCATGAGGCAGGTTGTTCGGTTCGTGTCTTTATTCTAGCTCGCGAAAACGAATATCAGGGCGATGCCAAAATAAATCTGAACCGCCTGCCTTTTCCCGCGACAGAACTGACCCATCCTCACGCCTTACGTGCCTTTAGCGATGAAATTAAAAACTCTTCCCTGATCATAGATGCAATTTTTGGAGTCGGACTCGATCGTCCTGTGAATGGCTTTACAGCGGATGTAATTCGCTTTCTCAATTTGCTTCGTCTTCCGGTGATCGCGGTCGATATTCCCTCAGGTCTTTGTGCCAATACAGGAAAGGTGTTGGGGGAGGCTTTAATGGCGACCCAGACTCTCACGCTCCATCGTCCTAAATTAGGGCTTGCGTTTGGAGAGGATGCGGCAATCGCCGGAAACATTTTTGTCCTTCCCATTGGAATTCCAGAAAACCTTGATGAGCGGATTCAGAGAAAAATGTATTTAATCACACCCAAGCTTTTTCAAGGTTTTTTTAAACCACGCAAACGCTTCAGTCATAAAGGAAACTATGGCCACGTGCTAACCCTTGCAGGATCTCGAACCAAAATCGGAGCAGCCCTTCTTTGCGCGAGAGCGGCACTGCGTGCGGGAGCAGGGCTATCGACACTTGCCCTGCCGGATTGTGCCTATCAAAAAATTGATCCCCGCTTTTCTGAAATCATGTTTGAGCCTCAAATAAGTGATGGAGATTTTTTTTCATCGGAAGCGCTTTTTTCTGTCTTAAAACTTGTTTCAAAAAAATCCTCCATTGCTTTGGGTCCGGGCCTGGGTGTGAGTGAGGGTTTAAAATTTCTGATCAAATCACTCATTGAAAAAATAAAACTACGAGGTGTGCTAGATGCGGATGCGATCAATAATCTGGATCATAAAAATCTAAGGAAAATTTCTTTTGATTCCCGATGGATTCTCACACCCCATCCTGGAGAAATGGCCAGACTGCTCCAGATAACGATCTCAGAGCTGATGGCCGATCGTATCGAAAACGCAACAGCCTTTGCCAAAAAACACCAGGTTTTTCTTCTTCTCAAAGGCTATCGCTCCCTTATCGCCTGTCCGGATGGATCGCTTTATGTCAATTCCACCGGAAATCCGGGAATGGCAACGGCGGGCATGGGCGATGTCCTCACTGGGGTGATCGCCGGATTTCTTGCTCAAGGTTTTCCCCCTTTTATCGCAGCTCTCGCCGGAAGCTGGATTCACGGTCGTGCAGGAGATCTGGTTGCTCAAGAGAGAGGAGAAGCAGGTATGGTGGCGTGGGATGTGGGAGAAAAAATACCCAGCGCAATTTTTGAGTGTCTCCATGAACGAAATTAAAACAACGCATTCCACATCTCAGACCGAAGCTTTTGCGGCTCGCTTTGCCAAAAGCCTCAAACCCGGAGATCTGGTGTTGCTCGAAGGCAATTTGGGCGCAGGAAAAACAACCTTTGTGCGTGGTTTGGCGAAGGGATTGGGAGTTCCTCAGGAGGTGTTGGTTCATTCACCAACATTTACCCTGATCAATGAATATCCTGGTAAAATTTCACTGATTCATATCGATCTTTATCGGGTTGAAGCCGCCTCAGAATTATCCGAATTGGGACTGGAGGAGTATCTTGAAAAAAATGTAATTGTTGTAGTTGAATGGTCAGAAAGGATAAATACTTGGCCTGAGAGTGCCATCAGAATTCAGTTGCAAAGAGTTTCGTCCCGAATCAGAACCCTGATCATTAATAAACCAATGCGCTAACTCCAATTGCTTATGAAACTCTTCATCTTCCGCTGTTTTATTGGTGGTTTTTTTCTTTTGTTGTCTTCTTGTGCACAATACCAGCTTCATTCACCTCCCAAATCCATTAAGACCTCGCGACCCGCATTGAGTGGTCTTTCCACTACTTTTGCCGATGAAATTCCATTCTCAGATGCAGACTCATCCGCCCATATCGAAGAAGGAATGGCCTCCTGGTACGGACCCGGATTTTATGGACGTCGGACAGCCTCGGGCGCGCGCTTTACCAAACACAAGCTGACTTGTGCGCATCGAACGCTTCCTTTGGGAACGCGGATCGAAGTAACCAATCTGAAAAATGGCCAGAGTGTAGAATTGTTGGTGAATGATCGTGGACCTGCAATTTCTTCCCGTATTCTCGATGTGTCTTATGCGGCCGCAAAACAGTTGGGATTTCTCAGGTCAGGTTTGGTGGCTGTACGCCTGAAAGTACTTGAAGAAAAAGAGGTGTTTCATAATGAGTCGCTTTGGTTAAAAGAGCCTGGATGAAATAAAAAATACTCTTAAACAGGGAAACCTCTCAAAATAGATAATTAGAAGGCCACATTCAAAAAAACATTTGTTGTCGCAAGAAAAAACCGATCATCAAAAAATTTTCCATCCCTGCCAGGCGAATGCCTGAAGTTCGGAAGGGCTCCTGCGCTTCCATCATAAAATTCCAATCATTTCACAAACGATCTCCTTTAAGTCTTGTTGGGCTCAACTCGTTCAGGAACTGTTAGGTGAAAGTTCTTCAAAAAATTTCCGGTGCATTCGGCGCAGAATGATCTCTTTGCGCCTCTTGGCTCGCTTTGAGTTTTCAGGATTTGTATAAAAGTGAGGATTGGGAACAATGGCCGAAAGATAGGCAGCTTCCTCCTCACTGAGCTTTTGGGCGGGTTTGTGAAAATAAAACTGACTGGCAGCTTCGGCTCCGTAAACTCCATCTCCCCACTCGATGACATTCAGATAGATTTCCAGAATACGTTGTTTGGAAAGGACTTTCTCCATCCAAAGGGAGAGTAATATCTCCTGTGCTTTGCGCAGAGGATTTTTGGAAGGTGAGAGATAAAGATTTTTTACGAGTTGTTGAGTGATGGTAGACCCACCCCGCGCGACACGTCCCTTTTTAAGATTGTACTCGATCGCCTGTCGGATGGCTTCGGGCTCGATGCCTTCATGCTCAAAAAAACCATCATCTTCTCCAATTAGAATGGCTTCCTTCAGTGAGCCAGAAATCTGATTGAGAGGAACCCAGTTTTGCTGAAAGGAACATTGAAAACCATTCCATAGACATTTGGAGAGATAGTGTTGAATGAATGCCGTTGAAAAGGGCCTGAAATAGGGGAGGGTGAGAGTTCGAATGCCATGAGTTAAAATCTGGAGAGAGAGCCCAAGCAGGAGAATGCCCGCAAAGCAAAGCAGCGCGTGCCAAAGTCTTGAAAGAAAGGATCCAGAAGACTTTCGAACACGCATTCTGGCTGGATTTTGAAGGATAGGAAGTTGCATTCGAAAGGGACTCTATGCTACTCGGGTCGGCCAGATCAAACACCTGTTAGACATCCTCTTACAGTATTTTTGTTGAGCTTTGCCTGGGAGTGGGATGCTTGTCAGCTTTGATTCCTATAAGAAGATCCCATTTAAAAGGAGATTTTATTTATGATTAGTGCAAATCAGATTCGTCCCGGAATGATCATCGAGTTCGACGGGCAGGTTTACCATGTAATGGAATCCATTCACCGGACGCCTGGAAATTTAAGAGCCTTCATGCAGGTGAAGATGAGGAACATTCGGACCAACACCCAACTCGAGCAGCGATTTTCCTCATTTGACAAGGTCGAGAAGGTCACCCTGGAAAATCAGCGAATGCAGTATCTTTATAAAGATGGCGATCAGTATTTTTTTATGAATACAGAGAATTACGATCAGGTACAACTAAATGAAAATGATTTGGGAGATGCCATCCACTTTCTGCTTCCGGATACGGTCATCGCTGTTCAATTCTACGAAGGAAAACCCATTGGGCTCGATCTTCCCAAGAACATGGATTTCAAGGTCATCGAAACAGAACCCGCCCTGAAAGGACAAACCGCCGCATCCAGCTATAAGCCCGCCAAAATCGAAACCGGCCTTACCATCAAGGTTCCACAGTTTGTCAACGAGGGCGACATCATCCGTATCGATACTGCTTCTCATGATTATCTCGAAAGAGTGAATAAATAACTTTTCAAGCCAGACTCAATCTCATGTCCAAGGATTATTATAAAATTCTGGGGGTCGCCAAAAACGTCAGCGAAGGTGATTTGAAAAAAGCCTATCGCAAGCTGGCCAAGATGTATCATCCAGACGTGAACAAAAACGATAAAAAGGCCGAAGAGAAGTTTAAAGAAGTCAATGAGGCCTATGAGATTCTTTCGAATCCCGAAAAAAGAAAGCAGTACGATCTGTTTGGCTCGGCAGGAGCACAAGGTCCTGGATTCGATCCTTCACAATGGGCGACAGGTTCACAGGGCCACCGTTGGTCGAGCTCGGGCGGCCCAACGGGCGGAGTTCATTTTGAAGATCTTTCGGATATGCTAAGAAGGTCAGGGGCTTCCCGTGGACGTGGATCTGCAGGCACAGAAGATCTGGGTGATATTTTTGGAGATATCTTCGGTTTTCCAGGTGGAGGAAGGGCTCGCCGAGCTCGGGCCGAAGCCTATGAACCACAACGGGGCCGCGATATTCAATATTCCATGGAAATTGATTTTATGGAGGCCGCTCGTGGTGCCCAGTCACGGGTATCGGTTCATCGCGGAAATAAAACAGAAAAAATGGATGTTCGAATTCCTGCAGGGGTTCAAAACGGATCCAAAATCCGCCTGACTGGAAAAGGGGAAGTAGGAAGCCAGGGTGGAAGTCCAGGCGATCTTTATATTGAAATCAAGGTAAAGCCTCATCGCTCTTTTAAGCGTGAGGGCGATGATTTGATCCTGGAAGTTCCTGTCAGTGTCGGAGAAGCTTCTCTCGGAGCGACCTTGCGCATTCCAACCTTAACAGGCTTTGCCGATCTTAAAATTCCTCCCGAAACTCCTTCAGGGCAGAAATTTCGACTGAAAGGTAAAGGAATTCCCAATCTTGAAACTCAGGTTGTAGGTGACATGTACGTGATTCCTCAAGTCATCCTTCCCAAAAACCTTGATGAAAAATCCCGCAAGCTTATCGAAGAGTTCGAAAAAGCCAATCCCATGGATTTGCGAAAAGACCTCAGTGCCTGATTTTTCCGGTCAATACAACTCAGGATTTGTCATCTTCGATAATATCTTTCCTATCATCATCATTTTAGACTTCTTAATAAAAAATATTTTTGGATTTAAGTTTGTAGATGGGATTCCGTTCTGTGTTTCATATGATCAAAACAGAACTCCTAAAAAACCTCTATCTGTTTAAAAACTTTAACCCCGAAGATCTGGAAAAGCTGAAAAGCATCAGTGAAAGAAAATGCTTTGAAGCTTCCCAGACCGTTTTTCGTGAATGCGAGCAGGCCGACAGTATGTTCGTTGTCGAACTGGGATCGGTTCGAATTATTCGAAATGCTGAGGATATGGTTGTTTTTGGAAGGGGAGAAACCTTTGGTGAAGTTGCTTTTTTGGATGGAGGAGTCCGTCAGGGAACGGCGGTCACTCTCGAGAAAACACATCTCATAGAAATTCCTTACAATGCCCTGCGTGAATTGCTGAAAGATAACCCTTCGATGGCTGTTGAATTCTACGCTGCGGCAGCCAGACTCACTTCGAAAAAGCTTAGGTTCTATATTGATCGACTCACGCACGTACAGGAGATGGTCCATGCGCCCCACCATCGGCGTAATCTGGATGTGGGAGGACAAAAAAAAACGATGCGGTTGAGTTGAAGAAATGATCAGTAAAGGTCGAACTCTATGGCACTCCCACCGGAGCTCCGCCTCCCCACCAGTGAAGTAACCACAGGCTTAACCCTGGGATATAAGTGATCAGGATCAGGGCCAGAACCAGAATGAATAAGAAGGGCAAGGTCACCCAATAAAGGTTTACGATACTGCGCTTGAAGCGAATGCTTGAAAGGAAAAGATTCAAGCCTACAGGAGGATGAAGATAGCCGATCTCCAGGTTGGTGAGAAAAATAATTCCCAAGTGGATCGGATCGACGGCAAACTCTTTGGCAATTGGAAGTATCAGCGGAACGACGACGATAATGGCTGAAAAAATATCCATGAGAGAACCAACAATCAGCAGGAAAATATTGAGGGCAATTAAAAAAGCCCACTTGCTGGTGATGTAGATTCGAATCCATTCAAACAAATGCATGGGGACCTGCTCGTCGATGAGATAGCTGGTAAATCCCATGGCCACTGCGAAAATCATGATGATGCTCCCGACTAGCACCATTGATTGTTTTGAAATGCGGGGGATATCGTGAGCGAGACTGAGATCCCGATAGATAAAGACCTCAACAATGAATAGATAAAGCGCTGTGACCGCCGCTGCTTCCGGAGGCGTCACAAAACCTCCATAAATTCCCGCCAAAATAATAAAGGGGAGGGGAATTTCCCACTTTGCATTTTTGATCGCAACGATCAGCTCTTCCATTTTAAAAGGCTCTCTCTGAACCCCTATGCCCGAATTGCGCACGATGCTGTAAATTCCCAGAAGAAAAATAATGAGAAATCCCGGTAAGATTCCGGCGATAAAGAGCTTGTCGATACTCGTTTGGCTGATCAGTCCAAACAGGATGAGAGGAAGAGAAGGAGGAAACATCAAACCCACACTTCCGCAGGTGGTCACCAGACCCATCGAAAAATTATCCGGATATTTTTCCTTGATCATGATGGGATAGAGAAGGCCGCCCAAGGCAATGATTGTGACACCGGAAGCGCCGGTGAAGGCTGTAAAGATCGCACAGGCGACGATTCCCATGAGCGCCAGTCCACCAGGCATCCAGCCAAAAAGCGGTTTGGAGAGAGCCACAATTCGTTCTGCACTTTTACTTTCGGCCATGAGATAGCCCGCAAAGGTGAAAAGGGGAATGGCGATGAGGGGTGGAGCTGAGGCGAGTCGATACATCTCGATGATAGTGGCGGATGAATCGGTGCCATCCAGATAAAAACACAGCAAGGCCAGTGATCCAAAAAGAATAAAAAGCGGAGCGCCTAAAAGGCCGACAATCCCAATGCCGATGCATAAAGCGGTAAAGGCTTTTCCTTGGGTAGGGATCGGCAGGTGATCGGGCAGGGTGGATAAGCTATTTAAAATCGACGTCAAAAAAGGTGGAATTTTTTCTGCCCATTCCGGAGTCGCAAGAATCTGAGGAGCAAAGATGAGCAAAGGAAGAAAAAGGCTCACCAGAATACCCAACACCAAATGAACCTTGCGTGAAAAACGCACACTGATGAGATAAAATCCAATTGGAATGATCGCCGCTGCCCACCAGGAAGGAATTTTATCTGGAACCAAAAACTCTCCTGCCTCGATTTCTCCGCCCAAAAATTTGTAGGAAGCAAAAGTAAGGCAAATACAGACGAAGGCAGAAACCCCATAGATTAGCCATCCAGTTAATTTTTTAAGCCTGGCTGGAAGAAATCGGGAGGTGAGATCCATCGCAAGATGGCCATCTTCCCGGGTTGCCACGGCAGCTCCTAAAAATCCGACCCACAAAACCATCTGGCGCACAAACTCATCTCCCCAGACTAATGGAAGAAATTGATATTTTGTAATCAAAAGGTTTTTGAGAGCCTCAAAAACGAGTTTTGATAAAGATAAGAATGCGGGCGTAATCAAAAAGTAGAAAGCTGGGAGGGAGAGAATAGAAGTGAGATAAAGAAGAGGTCGGGATGAGATTCTTGTGAGCTGGAACAATAAAAATACAAACAAAAGGAGTGAAAAAATTCCCAACCAAATTGGACTTTGTTTAGCGTCTTCAAGCAGAGTGGGAATTGATCCGAGGTTTTTAAAAAAAATCTGATAAAATGAGAGCCCGATCATTACCATCAACAATAAAGTCAAAAGATAACTTTCGATTTTCTCCAAGACACGATCGACTGGACCGAGAGGTACATGGGAGATCTGAGGGTTATGGCCTAAGGCCAAATCGGTTTTTTCATCAATAGGTTGGGGAATCATGAGGGGCTCGATAAAAAGGGGCGATGCCGTAAACATGCGCCCCTTGGGTTAGAAAGCTAAATCCGGTTAAACAGAAATTAAGGATGGGATTTGCGATATTCCTGAACTAAACCCTCGACGCGGGAGAGCAGATCCTGAGAATAGAGCCTACCCACGAGTTTGGGACGAATGCTGGATGCTGATTTTTGGAGCTCGTCCAGATCTGCGGGTGCGACACTCAGAACCTGAATCCCATTGGACTTGAGGGCATTCACTGAGCGGCTGTTTTCCTGACGAACAACGCCGACGAGTTTGTTTGAATATTTTTCGGATGTGTTTTTCAGGAGGGCTTGAAGATCAGCCGGAAGTTTTGTGAATTCTGGCTTATTCATGACGATGGCTCCCGTAGCGTTCGCCAGATTGATGTCGGTCATGAATTTCGTTTTGCTGGTCCACTGCAACGCAATGGCCGCAGCGGGTGGGGCATACACGGCATCCAGGCCGTTGGTTCCTAACTGGCTCATGACATCCGGAAGGGCGGCGGTATTGGGGACGATTCCTAAGGCCGCGTACATGGCTTCCACCAAAGGATCTCCACTCCAGGCCCACCACTTGGTCCCATTCATATCGGCTTTGGTTTTGATGGGTTTGTTAGAGAAGATGTTTACAAATCCTGCCTCGGCCCAGCCCAAGAGCACATACCCTTTCTGATCGAATTGGGATTCCAGGTCTTTTTGAATTTTGGATTTGACGTAATCGACTTCAGCGTAGCTTTTGAATAGAAGAGGAAGTTCCAGCACGCGGATGGAGGGAACAATTTGACCCAGTCCCACGCCGGTAAAACCAGCGGCATGGATCTGATTAATCTTCATTTTTCTCAAGACATCTTTTTCATCTCCCGAAACTCCACCAGCATAAATCTTCAAGGCGAGTCGGCCATTGGATCCTGCCTGCAGCTCTTTATCCATTTCTTTTAGGGTATTGACCCAGGTGGATCCTTCTGGAGCGAGCACGGAGAATTTGATTTCAAATTCTGCTGAGCGCGCCTGATGGGTCATAGTAAAAAAGGTAAGAAGCGCGATAAAGGTTATCAGGAGATGCTTTGCAGGATTTCTCATAAAAAAATGCCTCCCATAGGGGTTTTAAGAAACGATTTTATTCAGAAGCTCTCTTTAATAAAGAAGATGGAGTATTTTAGACTCGCTGGATTCTTTCTTTGGGAGAAGCTTCTCAGGTGAAAATGAATGGGTCTAAAATTTTTTCGAGTCAGAAAATTAAAAATATAATTTTTCTTTTTTAAGCAAAATTTCTGCACGCGCCTTTGCGATTTCATTCACGAGTCGCTGTTCGGGCAAGGCAGCTGCATCGGCATCTACGACTTCTTTCAATAATCGGATAAATTCGCCTCTGTCTTGAATTTGCACTGCATAAAACTGTGCATATAGCACTTTGGCGATCAAATAATTTGATTTCGTTTTATCAAGGACCGTTTCAAATTCTTTTTTGGCCTCTTCAGGTTTTCCTCCCAGCATCGGTGGGAGCGAAGCGTAAAAAACGCCCAGAAAAAGATGCGGGCCTGCGTAGTTGTAATTTTCGTCGAGTTCCATGACGCGCTTCATCAGAGCCTGAACTTTGGAAACCTCGATAATCGCTTCGGGAGAATCTTTCGAATAATTGATCCAGGAACCCCAGTTGAAAGCGGTCCAGAAAAGAGCCGGTACATCTTTCTTGCCAAAGCTTTGGAGTGCTTTTTCGAACTCAGCTGGAGAAGAGGTGAGTCCTTTTTCGAAGGACTTGTTTTGTGACAAAAGCATCAGGCCGAACTTTTTACCGCGTCCGTAAAAGCGCTTAGCGCGCTCGGTGGCTAGTTTTTCCTGGATTTCGCTGGTTCCCTTTGCTTCCAGGATATCGTTCTCAACAAACCCAAAAGTATAAGAAGCGAAAGAACGTGTGAGCATGAAGAGAATGTTTTTATCTTTGGGATTGTTCCGCTGCATGCCTTCGAGCATTTTGAGTGAGCTCAAAGAGGTTTGGCGGGCATAGTCGAGATCTTCCTCTTCTTCAACAGAAGGAAGACCATCACGCATGATCTGTGCGGTTATACTGGAGGCGGTTTTTTTGAATCCACAGGCAGGAAAAAGCAATGCTCCCAGCAATAAAGCCAGCAGAAGCTTTTGGAATAACAAACGGCTTTTCATGTAAAGTTCCCTCGAATTTGGAAATTGGTCTGCGGCTTAGCATACCCCTCAAAATTTTTGCAATGGGTTTTATACAGAAAATCTTCAACTTAAATGGGGTTTTGAGAAAAAAATTGATAAAAAAAACAATCCTGCTATTGGCTGAATTCTCTTATGAAGCACTCCTTGTTGGTTCCATTCTTGCGATTGATCACCGTGCTTTTCATACTCCTGATACCAGGGAGTGCTCCCGCTTCGGATCCGATTCAGGTGGTTGAGGCAACGGGGGCTTCTTTAAAACCTTTGATCGGACAATCGGTTTCTTCCTTACACCTTGGTATATACAAGAATAGCCAATGGTTCCCGATTCCTTATCAAATCGATGAAAAGGTTTATGATCCCCTTTCAAAATCCAGACGCTGGGCTCTGGATCATCTCTTCTCGCGCCGTGCGGATCTCTTGCCAGGAGATGGTAAAATTGAGGGTGATGAGGCGATCTTGTGGATGTATAAGGATATGGGGGACAAAATCCCAGGTCCTGTTTCAGCTGAAAAGCCCTATTTAGAATGGAGTGTTGGGGGGCGATTTGTTTACATTTTGATGGATTCAAAAGAGTCTCAGACCTCCCATCAGTCCTACCTTCAATACAATCCCGACCTCGATCTGGTGGAAGCCCCAGGTTATCGCAATCGATTCAATCTTCAGACTCCTGCCTTACTGGAAGAGCTCATTCCCAAAAATCCAGGATCTGGTCCTCCTTTAAATATCCTGGAGGGTTTTAAGGTCCGTGTATTGCTGGCGGTCAAAAATTTTTTTGATGTGCGGGTGCGCGAGAATGAAATCACCTCTAGAAAGGTCGGCTATCGTCTGGGCCCCATACGGATGATCCGTCGGATTTCTGCCTATAAGAGCTTGGGTCCGATTCGAGTGACTCCAAAAACCGAAAGCGATTATCTGTTTTATCCCTACCATGTTCAGATTCCTTCCCGTGTCGATAATCCGGTAGATGGAAAAAAATATTTTGAAGAAAAATCGAATGGCTTTGCAGGGTTTGATTTTTCGAAGGCTTTTTATGGAGCACGCTTTTACTCCGAAAAGAATCCTCATCCTGTCGTCCTGGATGGAACCTACTCAGCAGAGGAGAAAAACCTCGTTACGCACGATGTTAATTGGTGGGTTGTTCAGGGAGAGAAGGGGGTTATGGCAATAAAGGTTCGATGGGATCCGGCCTTAACCCAGGCGGGCGTTTTAGGAGACCTCTATTATCAGGATGGTGAATTGCATCCGGGTACGACCGAGGCAGAGGCAGGTAAAACAGTGATTGGGTTTCAGCTTCATCCGGCGCGAATTCCGGCGGGACATTTTCTGATTACCCTCGAGCAGGTTTTTCCCCTTCAACGCGTTGCTCCCGGGTCTGAAAAGATGATTTTGAATCCTGTTTTAACTCCCACCGTAAACCTCTTGATTTCTCAATGATCGGAGTGAAACCTTCGCTCAAGTCAGGTTTTTTCAAAAAAATTGCTAGAAAGAGTTGTTTGTAATGTCCTAATAAAAAGGATTTTTATGGATAATCAAAAATACCAACGTTTGAAGGCTCTCTTGCTTCAAAATTCCTATGAGAAGCGGACGGTTACTCTGGCCTCGGGGCGAATCTCGGATTTTTATTTTGATGGAAAACAAACCAGTCTTCATTCCGAGGGCGCTTACCTTTTGGGTCAGGCCTTCTGGGAGCTCATTCAGACCAGCGGACGAAAAGTCGAGGCGATCGGTGGGCCGACCCTCGGGGCTGATCCCCTGGTCACTTCCATCAGCCTGATCAGTTGTCTAAAAGGGACGCCTATTCCTGCTTTTATCGTCCGAAAAACTCCTAAATCCCATGGAACAGGACGCTGGATTGAAGGAATTAAAAATTTAAAAGAAGGGATGCAGGTGGCCTTGGTTGAAGATGTGATCACTTCCGGAGGATCAATATTAAAAGCGGCCGAACAGGTTGAGAAGGCGGGTTATTTTATTAGTCTCATCGCCGGAATCGTTGATCGCCAGGAAGGGGGGAGAGAAAAGATTGAGCAGGCGGGTTACCGGTTTTCCAGTTTGTTTACGAAAGAAGAGTTGTTGGTGTGATTGACGGATGAGTGTTTAAAGTAAAAAAAAGATTATTTTTTATGAAGATAGATCTGAAAACCTCTATTAAATTTATAAACTTGATCCTTCCCTTTTTCCTTATTTTTCTGATTCCTTTTTCTTCCTTTGCTACCCAAGTTCCATCCTACAAAGAAATCTTAAAAAAATATCACCGCCACGGTGAATCATATAGCCTGGATACCTTTCATGCCCATTTTGTCTGGGATGTTGTTTATCAAAATGAGGAGTTTCAAGAGGTTCTCCAACGTGAATATGATCGCTTTTATCCTAGTGAGCAAATCTTGAAGGAAGGTGGTGTAGGTCCTCGTTTTTTAGTCTCTTTTTTTACGTATCGAAAGAAATGGAATGATCTGGATTCTAAGGACAGTTTGTGGAGGCTTACCTTAAAGGTGGGGGATAGAATCTTTTCTCCTGAACAAATCACCACGAAAAAACTCAGTCCTAAACAGCTGGCCTTTTATCCCTTCGTGAGTCCTTGGGCTGAGATTTATGAAGTCAGCTTTGATGCACCGCTGGCCGAATTTTCTGAAAAAATTCAACTGGAGTTGGAAGGGATCAAAGGAAAAAGCGTGCTGCAGTGGCGGTGATTGATGGTCTTGAAAGATGAATCACCCTGGCTGCATCACGGAATCTTTTCCCACCGATTCAGTTTTTGGAAAGTCGAGAATATCGTGTAGTCCACGACTTTCATGACGGGTGAGGGCGCAGTTGATCACGAGCTCGGCCACCAGGGCGAGGTTTCTCAATTCGACAAGATCTGCAGTCAGTTTGAAATTCCAGTAATATTCCCGAATTTCCTCTTGAAGCATTAAAATCCTTTTCTTCGCGCGCATAAGTCTTTTGGTGGTTCGCACAATCCCAACGTAATTCCACATCGTGCGCCGGATCTCATCCCAGTTTTGAGTAATCACGACGGCCTCGTCCGAATCGGCTGCATTGCCTGGATTCCAGTCTGGAAGTGTCATCGAAGACGAAGGTCGATTTTTTAAAAGTTCAATTCCATGCAGGGCTGCTCGTTTGGCAAAGACGATGGCTTCGAGCAATGAGTTTGAAGCAAGTCGGTTCGCACCATGAAGGCCTGTCCAGGCGACCTCGCCACAGGCATAAAGATGGGAAAGAGGGGTCGAGCCAAATTCATCTGTTACCACGCCCCCACAAAAATAGTGAGCGGCAGGGACTACCGGCAGAGGTTCTCGCGTGAGATCAAAGCCGTATTTCAGACATTGCTCATAGATATTGGGAAAGCGCTTTTTGAGAAAGCCAGCAGGTTTATGAGTGATATCCAAGTGAACATACTCATCCCCTCGAGTTTTGAGCTCGGTATCAATCGCCCGGGCGACGATGTCTCGAGGAGCTAAAGATTTGAGAGGATGATATTTTTCCATGAAACTTTCGCCGGTCTGAAGCCGAAGAATGGCTCCCTCACCTCGAAGGGCCTCTGAGATCAAAAACGATTTTGCCTGGGGATGAAAAAGACAGGTGGGATGAAATTGGACGAATTCGAGGTTTGCGACAGGTACACCCGCCCGCCAGGCCAGGGCGATTCCATCCCCCGTCGCGATGTCGGGATTGCTGGTATAAAGATATACTTTTCCTGCTCCACCGGTTGCCAGGAGGGCTATTTCACAGCGAATGGTTTTGATCTCGCCGCTTAAGCGATCCAGAACATAAGCTCCTACCACGCGGTTTGGGTCATTCTTTTTTCGAAGATGTATTTTTTCTAAAGTGATGAGATCGATCGCGATATGGTGCTCGAGAATCGTGATGTTGGGATGAGTTTTGACCTGATGCAAGAGCGCCTGTTCGATCTCGCGCCCGGTGAGATCGCCAGCATGTAGTACACGACGGGCTGAATGGCCTCCCTCGCGACCCAAATCAAACTGATCCGGGTTTTTTTTGGAGAACTGAACGCCCAGATCGATGAGCTCGCGAACCCGCTCGGGTCCTTCTTTTACAACAATCCTGACGATATCCGGATGGCAAAGTCCGGCCCCGGCATTGAGCGTGTCTTCTATGTGAGATTCAAAGCTGTCACCAGGAGCCCACACGCTGGCAATGCCACCTTGGGCGTAATTGGTGTTTGATTCTGCCGAGCTTTTTTTTGTGATGATCAGGACTTTGCCAAACGAAGCAACCTGCAAGGCATAGCTTAAGCCGGCAATTCCGCTTCCTAAAACGAGAAAGGTGGTTTCCATGCAGGTTACTTTCCTCTGATTTTCTGAAGGACATTTCCCAGGATTTCCTGAAATGTCGGATGCGCCTTGATCTCCAGGGTTGCTTTCAGCTCTTGCTCTACAGAAGGCAGGGCCTTGTTTTCAGGATTCAGAAGGTCGGCAGTAACAGGCACGATGAGGAAGTGAAGGAGTTTTGGTGTGCGTTCCTTAAACTGAATGGTGCGGCTGTAGATTCCATCCTGAGGAACCCTGTCGCCCAGGCTTCCTTCGTCGTTTAACGGCCAGCGAAACCGGATCTTTTCTTTTATTGGATCGGTTTCAATCAGCAGTAACGATTTTGGCTTTTCTCCATCCGAGTTCAATTGAACGCTAAAACGAATGCCTTCATCCTGATCTGTAAAAATGGCGGATGGAGTAATTTTGAAAGAATGGAGATCCAGTTTTGCATTCGAAAGGTTGGGGATCATCAGAAAGAATAAGAGAAGAAAGCTTGAAAATAATTTATCCTTTTTCATAAGTTTTTTCTTTGTAAGAGGGCTGTTTTTTCTTTAAGAGCAAGTTTTGGAAAGCTGCTGCGCGACCCGCTAGTCCTTCTTCACGATGTTTCCTTAAAGAGTAAAAAATCTAAAGTTCATCGTGGTTAGAAGCAATTGTGCCGTCTTTACTGCTTGTTGATGATGTGCTGGCTTACGTTGCGCACCTAAAAAAAATCCTCACGTATTCATAAGATACGCTTGATTTTTTTATGCCCCGCGCGCCTTGTGCTCGCGACGATTTCTAAATAAGCTCTAACAGAACGGCTCTTCTCTAGAACTGAAGAGATTCGAAATCAATCGAAACCACCCATTCAGGAGGCTTTTATGCAAACTCAAAAAAAACTGTTCGCCCTATTTTTCATACTCTTTCTCTCCATAGGGACGGGTTACGCCAACACGGTCAATACACCGAGCGGGTTAAAATACCAGGATAACAGGGTTGGATCGGGGGCTGTGGCCGAGAAAGGGAAAAGCGTTTCGGTCCACTACACCGGTTGGCTGGATGATCATGGAAGCAAGGGCGCCAAATTCGATAGCTCAAAAGATCGCGGTCAGCCTTTCGAATTTTTATTGGGAGCAGGTCAGGTGATTGCGGGTTGGGATGAAGGTGTGGCTGGAATGAAAGTCGGCGGAAGCCGGACCTTGATGATTCCTGCCTCGCTTGGATATGGAGCTCGTGGTGCCGGACGGGCGATTCCTCCGAATGCAAATCTTATCTTCGATGTAGAGTTGTTGGGAGTGAAGTAGAAAAAGTCCTGACAAAAGATCTTTAGATTTCAGACCTATGTTGTCTCCTGTCCGATCCTATTTATGGAAAGTCCAACAACCAACTTGAAAGCCAAACCTGTTTCTGAAACCGCAGCCGAATTCAATCATCTCGTTCTTCCCCCCGATACCAATGCCCTGGGCACTATTTTCGGAGGACGGGTTATGGAGTGGATTGACGTTGCCGCTGCAATTGTGGCGACCCGGCATTGCAGGCGGGTGGCGGTGACGGCCAGTATGGATGCCTTGAGTTTCATCTCGCCTATCCGTCTGGGAGATATCGTCATTTTAAAAGCGGCAGTAAATTACGTGCACAACACTTCGATGGAAATCGGAGTGCGGGTGGAATCCGAAGTTCCTAAAACGGGCGTCCGAAGTCACACAGCCAGTGCGTATCTGACCTTTGTCGCGCTCGATGATCAGGGAAAACCTGTTGAGGTTCCTGGCGTAGCCCCTGTGACATCTGATGAAAAAAGAAGATTTGAAGAAGGAAGACTTAGGCGTGAAGAGCGGTTGAACTGGAAGAAAGTACATCGAAATAAAAGAGGGGGTTGATTTCTTATCAGTCAATCTCTAAGAGGGCAGCAGCCAAGTATCTTGGCACCCAATTCATGCCTCAAAATCAAGCATTTTATTTGTTTCAAAAGCAGCTTGTCTGTTTTTGCAGTTTAAGAAGATATGGATTTTTCAGAATACTACCCTATTGCTGTCCCGATTTTATGCCTGCTGTTTGTTGTGATTCTTGTTTTCTTTCTGCTCAGACGCCGAAAAAAACAGGTGGAGCTTACGCCTCTCCTGGAAGGCCTGAAAAAAAGTCACGACAACTTTGGTTCCCGAATCGATGCGATTTTGGGAAGGCGTTCCAAAATCGATGATGAAGTTTTTTCCCAACTCGAAGAAATTCTCTTAAGCGCTGATGTCGGCGTAAAAACTACCCAGAAGCTTCTGAAATACCTCTACGAAGACCTTACCCACGCTGGTAAACACGACATTCGTCTCCTGAAACATTCCATCAAACAACATCTGCTCAAAATTCTTACCGAAGGAAATCCTGAGCCGGTGACTTCTTCCGAAGTTCCCCTCGTTGTGATGATGGTAGGAGTGAATGGGGTTGGAAAAACAACGACCACCGGAAAACTGGCCAAAAAATTCAGGTCCAAAGGACAGAAGGTTTTGCTGGTTTGCGCCGATACCTTTCGTGCGGGAGCCATTCAGCAGCTCAAGATTTGGGCGGAACGGGTGGATGCCCATACCCTCTCGCAGGGAGATGGAGCTGATCCGGCTGCAGTGTCCTACGATGCGGTTAAGGCAGGGGCAGCCCGCGGCATCGATGTTGTTATGATTGATACCGCTGGACGTTTGCATAGCAAGGTCAACCTGATGGAAGAGCTCAAGAAGGTCAAACGGGTGATCGGCAAGGCGCGGGAAGGGACTCCGCACGAGATCTATTTGGTCATTGATGCAACCACGGGGCAAAACGCTTTCATTCAGGCGCGCGAGTTTCATCAGGCTCTGGGGGTAACAGGTCTGATCCTCACCAAACTGGATGGGACGGCGAAAGGCGGGATGGTCGTTGCCATTCGCGATGAATTGAAAATTCCTATCCGTTATATTGGTGTGGGAGAGCGAATTGATGATCTGCGTGAGTTTGATCCTAAAGAATTTGTTGAGGCGCTGTTAAGTTCTTAGAGTATGTTTGTAAAGCTGCTGATTTTCCCTTCAATTTCCACATTCTCCATTCAGTGCATCTCTCCTAAGAGGATGGCCCTGCTCGAATCCATTTAATTTCCCTGCTCAAATCTCTACAATTCTAACTTCCTATTGTATCTCGAAATCCTTATAATTTTCTGTATTCGTTGAGATCCTGGATGGATCTTGTTGAAAGCTCCAAAAGCAATTTTTCTTTCCGATTCATTTCATTCGAATTCATATCTTTCATTTGAGGTGCCCCGATGGAAACCGAACCGTTTTCACTGGCGTGGTTTTTAGGAGCCGTTGCGATCTTTCTGTTTGGCATTCGCATTAGCCGGATTGGGTTGCAGTTGTGGGGAGGGGATCGGTTGCGAAAGATCATCGCCTCGCTCACCGAAAATCGCTGGATGGCCGTCGGCGTGGGCGCCTTTGTGACCTTGATCCTTCAATCTTCTTCAGCCACCGCCAACATGCTCGTCTCTTTTGCTGGTGCGGGACTCATGAACCTGCCGCAGGCGATGGGTGTTTTGCTAGGAGCGGATATCGGTACAGCGTTTGTCGTCGTTTTGCTCTCGATTCGTAAAACCTCC
>JBPOIC010000017.1:0-9325 GCA_052034865.1 Myxococcota bacterium
AGCGACGACCATAATAATGCTTTTTAAAATCCCTTCAGAAACAGAGCGGATTTGAGTGATCTGCTCAAAGAATTTCTCCAGCTCAACCGGAGGAGGCCAATATCGGTTTTGCAATTCCATCAATAGATCTACCCCTAAAAGGATAAAGAGGATCCAGACGATGGCAATCGCAAAATCCCGAAGTAAAGGAGGCTTCCAAATTTCCCATTCATCCAGATTCTGCTCATAGACTCGTGAGATGAAAACGCAGGGAAAAAAAAGAAAAACCACTTGATTCAAAAAGAGGCCCAGAATTCCAAAAGCTTCTGAAAGGTAGAGTCCGGCCAGGAAATATGGAAGATAAACGGCCAGAAAAAACCCGAAAGTAGCGGGGGGGCTTAAAGGAACAGGTCTTGAGAGTGGAAACATAAAATTCTTTACACCCATTTCGAGGATGTGGTTTCAATGCGTTTTACCGGATCGCCCTGCAGGCATCCGTGATGGTTCTGTTATCCAATCTATTCCTCAAAGGATCAAACTTAAAAGAAGGATTATTTATGAGCAATACCCTCCGACTTGGGCTTCCCAAAGGCTCTCTCCAGGATTCCACCTTTCGTCTGTTTAAAAAAGCGGGCTGGTCGATCAATATTGGATCACGCGCTTATGTCCCCTCGATCGATGATCCGGAGTTGCAAGGACTTCTTATCCGTTCCCAGGAAATGAGCCGCTATGTCGAAAAGGGAGTTTTGGATGTAGGTCTTTGCGGGAGGGACTGGGTGATGGAGAATGCCTCCGACGTGCATGAAGTTTGCGAGTTGCGCTATTCAAAGGTGAGTTTAAATCCCATTCGCTGGGTTATTGCCGTCCCGAAAGATTCAGACATTCAATCCTCCGCCGATCTGAACGGTAAACGCATCTCCACGGAGCTGGTCGATTACACCAAGCGCTACCTGAAATCGAAAGGCGTTCAGGCCGAAGTCGAATTCTCCTGGGGAGCAACCGAAGTAAAACCTCCCTTGCTGGCGGATGCGATTGTTGAGCTTACCGAAACCGGTTCTTCCCTGCGCGCCAACAATTTAAGAATTGTTGAATCGATTCTGGAATCGGTTACTGTCATGATCACCAACAAGGCCGCCTGGCAAAATCCCTGGAAGCGGCAGAAAATTGAAAACATCGCTCTCATGCTCCATGGGGCCTTGCTGGCCGAAGAAAAAGTTGGTCTTAAAATGAATGTGCCGAAAAATCAGCTTCAGGCCGTGATTGAAAAACTTCCCGCCCTTCATACCCCTACGATCTCCCAACAATCCGATCAGGACTGGGTTTCCATCGAAGTCATTGTGGATGAGAAAAAAGTCCGCGACATCATTCCCGATTTAAAACGCGCTGGTGCTTCAGGGGTGGTCGAATATCCGCTCAATAAAGTAATTTACTGATTTTCCGTTATCAGAATTTATGAAGGTTTTTTCTGTACAGGGGGGGGAATTTCTTCCGTCGAGTGTGGAGATGAACTCCTTCTCTTTTGCAAAACAGAGACATTGAGTGAAACTTGATTTTCTACCTTCCCGACCTTTCCTCTCTTCCCGGTTCAAAGATAGGGAATGGAATCTGCCCCGAAAATATCTTCAATTCTCCTCTGGCAGCCAGGGCTTCCAGATCCTCTAGTAAGAAACAGAATTTTCTCCCCCTGTTTCTTTCAGCCGTGTGACTGTCACTCCCACTCCAATCGTTTGCGCCGCACTTCCCAAATAAACCCCACGAATCGGAATGACATCGCCATAATCACGCCCCCACGCAACTGTCAGATGTTGAGAGGTAGGCAATTGATTGTTCGTTGGATCAAAATCGACCCAACCCATCCCTGGCAAAAAAACCGAAACCCAGGCATGGGAGGCATCAGCTCCAACCAGCTTGGGTTTTTCAGGGGTAGATATCGTTTCGATATAGCCACTGACATAGCGCGCCGAAAAGCCGAGCGAGCGCAGTCCCCCGATCATCAAATGAGCAAAGTCCTGACAAACTCCCTTACGCATTTTCAGAACGTCTTCTGGCGAAGTTGTGAGGGTGGTGCTGTTGGGGATGTAGCGAAATTCCTGATAAATTCGTGTATTCAGATCCTGCACGGCTTCTAAAAACGGACGCCCAGGAGAAAACGAAAGCCGCGCGTAATCGGCGAGATTGGCACTTTTATAAATGAAAGGAGAATCCGAATGGTATTGCCGGACTTCACGAAAGGATTCCCGGGGAAGAATTTCCAGGACCTGCTCCCAGGGAAGGCTTGCGGGAAGAGAAGAAAATGAACGGGGGATGATTTCCAGGGTGCTGGTCGAGAGAATGTCGAGAGCCAGATGCGACTTCTCAATGGAGAAAAAGAGACAGGAGTTTAAAAAAAAGTCTGGCCGTTCATGGGCGCGCAAGGGAGGAGGATCTATCATCAGACTATGATCGAGCAGATGTTGATAGTCCGTCGCACGCGGTCTGAGATGGGCCTCATTGAGGCTGAGATGGATGGGCGCGTCGTAGCGATAACTCGTCCGATGTTCAACTTGATAGAGATAGGCAGTCATATGAGTTTAGAGCGTTGCGGTTTTTGACGAATCTGCGAATGGACCAGGTAGCGATCGTTCAAGGCCTCATAGAGCTTGCGAGCGTTGGATTCCAGATCGGAAATGTATTCAGCAAGATGGGTTCGCAATCCGCTCTCATCTTTTTTTTCCAAAGATTGTACGTCAGTCAGACGAACTTTGGTTAAGCTTTCCAGAATGAGTCGTTGTTCGAGATTCAAACCATTCTTGTTTCGCTTGTTTAAGCTGTGGATGTGGTCCGAAATGACGCGTAGCTGATAGGCCAGCGATTGAGGATTGCTCTCATCACACAAGATCAGGTCAAATACCGAGGTAAACTCAATCTGGGCAGGATAGCGCCTGCGATACGTAATAATGCCTTCCATGATTTCCAGAAACGATTGCAAGACGGTTGCTTCATCGGTGAGGGGCCTTAAAATCATGTGACGGATGAGCCCAAGAATTCCCAACACTCGCTCCAGTCTTTTTCCCATCTCCAGAAATCGCCAACCCTGTCCTCGCGACATGCTTTCGGAGGCCAGCCCATCAAAGGAGGCGAGCATCAGAATCAGCCTGTCCAAAAACTCCAGGACTTCATCACAACTTGGATTCTGCAAGGTTTTAACCTGATCGAGGCTCTCATGAATCTGAATGAATATTCGCCAGGCATCGTTGGACAGACGATCGCGCACGGCCTGTGCAGCGACGTAGAGCGAGGAAAGCATGCCGGCAAAAGTTGTTTTATCAGCGGAGTTTTTCAGAAGGGTGAGAAGATCCTGCGAAGAAATTTCCAGGGTCTGCAGATCGTCGTTCGATGAAGTAAGGGAGTTGAGGCTGGGAAGAGGGTGGATCATGCAAGACACGGCATCCCGCAAAACAACTTCCAGTGAGGCCTGCGCAAAGATGGATTCGTCGACCTGCAAAAGCAAAAAAGAACGCAGGAGTCTGGATTGAAAATGAGTCCGCTCGACATAGCGTCCCAGCCAGAAAAGATTATCGGCCACACGGCTGACGACATCCCCGCCGGTTCTTAGGATTTCTGAATTGGTCGAAGGTTGGGGCAATAATGAAAAAGCGGGTACCGGGTTGTCAGACAAAACCCAGGTGTCTTTGCAGCCTCCTCCCCGCCGATCAGAAACAATCGACTCTGTGATTGAAGAAGAAAAACGCGCTAATCCTCCTGGCATGACCTGATAGGAATCTCCCGTCGCAAATACAAAAGCCCTGAGAGATAAAGACCTGGCCTCCAGATATTTGGTAGAAAAAACAGGCCCTCGCGAAAGTGCCACTTTTTGTTGAGCAATGTAGGAATGAGGTTCTGCCTGAATGCGCTCTAGCAAACGCTCAAGGTCGCCTGAAGAAATCGAATCCGGATAAAGCGAGGTGTGCCCTTTCCATTTCTCAACCGGTTTGATGACATAATCATCCAGGCGATTTAAAACATTCTGAAGATTTTTTTCCTGTCCTAACCAGAAAGTGGGTACCGAAGGGATTTTCAGTGGCTCTCCCAAAAGCCGTTCGCAAAGCGGAGAAAGAAAGCTCATGAAAGCCGGGTTTTCCATTAGGCCCGCGCCAGGCACGTTGACGATCGCCACGTGATGTAGCCTCCATGCCTGCAGCAAACCGGTGACGCCCTGAAAAACAGATCCTTCCAGTTCCAAAGGATCGGTGAGAACATCATCGACAAATCTCAGTACCACATCGACCGGTTGAAGCCCGAGCAGGGTTTTTAAGTAAATGTGATCTTCCCGGTAAGACAGATCTTCTCCCAGAACGAGAGGATAGCCCAGATAGCGTGCCAGATAGGAATGTTCGAAATAATCTGCCGATTGAGGTCCTGGGCTTAAAACCACGATGTTCGGATTGTCTTTATGCGCTGGGGCCATTGATGCCAGATGATCGCGAAAACCCTGAAAAGTCGATGCCAGCCGGTAGACATGACTTTTTTGAAACGGTGTTGAAAGGATGCGGGAGAGAATAATGCGATTTTCAAGAGCGTAGCCCACACCTAACAACGATTGAAGGCGATCTCCCAGGACACAGAATGATCCATCGCTTAAACGGCCAATATCCGCGGCATACAGATGCAGGTAGCGCTCCTGCAAAGAAAGTACGCCGTGACAGGCTCTGAGAAAACCCGAGGCAGTGGCAATGATTTCAGCAGGGATGAGTCCTTCTTCGACCATCTTCATGGGACCGTATAGATCCTGAAGAATCAGATTTAAAAGAGTCGCCCGCTGGCGAAGACCTTCCTCAATGGTTTTCCATTCGGTTTCGTGCAGACAGTGGGGAATCAGATCCAGGTTCCAGGGACGAAGATGGGAATTTTTCTCTTCAAAGGCATTAAAGAGGATACCATTGCGGTGAAACAGTCGGAGAATCTGATTCTGAAGACGATGAATTTCTTGAAGAGGGATCGATTCGAAGTGGCTGAGAATCTGTTGCCAGCCCAGAGGCGCTTTTCCTTGGCGTCCCAAAACTTCATCAAAGGCAGGTCCCGTATGTTGGGAGGGATAGTCCCAGAGCTGGATGGAAGAAATAGTTTGCGACTCATTGTTTTCAGTCATCCCTGGGTCTCCTGTTGGGTGTTTTTTATAGGGTAGAGCGATATATTGAAGTTTGATTGTTGGATTTCTACCTCCCCGAGCTCCTCCTTACAAAGGAGGGGAAATTGGATTCAGCGTTTTTCTTCTGAATTCTCCTCTCCTCATCAATAACACGTCATGCGCTTTCTCGTTCTGCCTTCTGATTGTTTTTACTTCCCTCCTTTGGAGGGGTGCCCGTCAGGGCGGGATGGTCCTGCGAGAGTTTGAATCCTGGTTCTTTCTGTCTTCTCTATCCTATTCCCTCACTTTTACCCACCCGTCTTTCACTATTCAACCGCTACTTTTTTGGGGGGCTTTTTTGTCTGAGAGGGAGGCATTGTTTTTACGATTTTCTTTTTGGGTAAGGAAGGAGGTTTTGTGTCTGTCTGGGACTTGGGAGGAGGATTTTTTGTCTCTGAGGTTTTTGATTTTTTGGTTTTTGGAGTGGAAAATTTTTTATCGGTTCCTGGAAGACGTTTTCCGGATTTTTTGGGGGCAGGTATTTTTTCAATCTCGACGGGTTTGATTTCATCTGCAGATGGCAGAGGCGTTTGCTCTGAGACGACAGGAGTGATCAAATCCTGAACCGCCTGGACCGGTGTGACAGGCAATACTTCCATTTCGATGGCAAGAAACGAGGTCGAAGGAGGTGGAATCTCCACGCTTTCTTCCAGAAAGATAGGCTCCTTCTCTTCCTTTAAAAAACCTTCTGCCTGGAGGGCAGGGACCGGAAGAGGCGACTGATCTTGTAATTTTTGAAAATCGATTTCCTGGGGTTGAAGAGTGGAGCTAAAACGCGTGGTGGCTTTAAGATTGACCAGAGGAGAGCCGGGTTTGGGATCGTAGCGTTTCCCAAAACCTTCCGAGCTTGCAGGTTGCCTGCGCAAATCGAGGGTGCAGGGAAAAAGAGCGTTATCCCCTTCAGGGTTTACGATGATTTCTCCAGGGGTGTGGCCCCAGGGGATAAAGCGCTCTTCGCGCCTTGAGGCCGCTTCACGGTTATTCACCGGAAAAAGATCGTAGCTGCGACCGCCTGGGTGAGAAACGTGATAGCGGCATCCGCCGAGTGAAATTCCTGTCCAGGAATCCACGATATCGAACACCAGCGGAGAATCGACGGGAAGGGTTGGGTGTAAGGCGGAGGCCAGTCCCCACGCGCGAAAACGCACGCCCGCGACTTTTTCATCGAGCACACCCGTCGATTTTAAAGGAAGGGGGCGTCCATTGCAGGTAACCCAGTAGCGCGGATGGGAAACTCCTTTCAGCCGAACTTCCAGTCTTTCGACCGAAGAGTCCACATATCGCGAGGTCCCAAGACTGGTCATTTCTTCTCCCAGCACATGCCAGGGCTCTAAGGCCTGGCGTAATTCGAGGGTCATTTCACGGACATTGACTTCTCCAATCAAAGGAAAGCGCAGCTCGAAAAAAGGAGCAAACCATTCCATTTCGAAAGGATAACCAGCGTCTTTCAGATCCTGCAGGACGTCTGCAAAATCCCGGCTGATGAAATGCGGAAGCATGAACCGGTCATGCAAATGATTTCCCCAGTGGATGAGTGGGCGCGTGTAGGGTTTCTTTAAAAAGGCAGCTACCAAAGTACGCACAAGAAGCGTTTGCGCCAGATACATTTGAGGATGAGGAGGCATTTCAAAACAGCGCAGCTCTAAAAGCCCCAAACGTCCATCGGGTCCATCGGGCGAATAGAGCTTGTCGATGCAAAACTCAGTGCGATGGGTATTGCCGGTCGAATCGATCAGCACATTCCGGAAGAGTCGGTCGACGGTCCAGGGAAAAGGATGCTGAATCTGATCGAGCTGTTCTAGGGCAATTGCCGCTTCATAGAGGGTGTCATCACGGGCCTCATCGATACGGGGCGCCTGGCTGGTGGGCCCAATGAAAAGCGATGAGAAAAGATAGGAAAGACTCGGATGATTCTGCCAGAAGCGTAGCAGACTTCCCAAAAGATCAGGGCGGGTAAGAAGCGGGCTTTGCTGCGGGGTTGGGCCACCGAGGGTGATGTGATTTCCTCCGCCCGTGCCGGATTCACGTCCATCGATCAAAAACTTTTCGGCCGTCAGCCCGACCTGGCGGGCTTCTTCATAAAGAATTTCGGTTTTCTCAACAATCTCTCGCCACGAAGACGAAGGGTGAATATTGACCTCAATGACTCCAGGGTCGGGAGTGATCTTAAAGGATTTCAGCCTCGAATCGCATGGAGGAGGATAGCCTTCCAGGATGACAGGAATCTTGAGTACCATCGCGGTTTGCTCGATCGAGGCAATAAGATCCAGCCATGCCTCCAGGCTTTGAATGGGCGGCAGAAAAATATGAAGATGCCCATTGCGAGGCTCCACACAAAGAGCCGTGCGAATCACTGCATTTTGGCTGTGGAAAATTTCTGGCGAGATGAAAGAGGGAAATGAATCCGAAAGTCCTAGGGGTCGGCGCTGTCTTGTGATCTGTTGATAATCGGGAAGATTCGCGCGTGAGGAAAAAGGATCGCGCGGAAATTCCTGAGATTGTTTTTGAGGATGTTCCCAGAACAGTGAATCGAGGGGGAGACGAAATCCCATGGGAGAGTTGCCAGGAATCAAAAAGAGAGTTTGATCCCTAAAAAACCAAGGTCCGGATTGCCAGGTGTTTTCTTCAGGTAAAGAGGAGGGATTCCACAGGCTTCGCAAGGGAAGGACATAACCCACCACACTCTTTAAGCCTTGAGTAAAAATCTTTTGAAGGAGTTTTCTTTCGTCAGGAGAATCCAGATCAAAACGGAGCGGATCCAGATTTACAGGCAGATTGCGCTCGCTGATCAAGGCCTGCCAGATATCTTCGTAGGCTGGAGTGATAAACTGCGGACTCACACGTAAGACACTGGAAAGCTCGCGTATAAAAAGACTGGCTTGTTCAGAGGTGTAGTGTTCTGCCGGAGTTTCACGATCCAGAAGGGAAACGTCTTCCCAAACCGGTTTTCCATCAGCCCGCCAATAACAGCCCAAAGCCCAGCGGGGGAGAGGCTCACCCCCGTACCATTTGCCTTGGCCGTAATGTAGGACTCCGCCTGGAGCAAAGCGCGTGCGCAAACGTCGTATCAATTTATCAGACAGAGTTTTTTTCAAAGGACCGGAGGCCGTCGTGTGCCACTCCTCTCCTTGCCGGTCTTCCTCCGACACAAACGTCGGCTCACCACCCATCGTGAGCGGGACCTGCATCTGATTCAGATCGTCATCTACCTGATCTCCCAGCTTCAAAATTCCTTTCCACTGGGTTTCTGTATAAGGTCGCGTAGCGCGCGGGCTTTCCTCAATGCGCCTGAGTTTCATCTCAAACTCAAACTCCACCTCGCACTCATCCACTAAACCTTCCAGCGGTGCGGCCTCGGGAGGTGAAGCCACGCAGGCGAGCGGAATATGACCTTCTCCAGTTAAAAGGCCCGAAGTTGGATCTAGCCCAATCCAGCCCGCCCCGGGCAGATACACCTCGGCCCATGCGTGCAAATCCAGAAAATCGCTCGTTGGGCCTTCAGCACCTTGAACAGGTTTTTGATCGGGTTTGAGCTGGATGAGATAGCCCGAGACAAAACGGGTGGCGAAGCCCAGGTGTCGCAAGGTCTGAAGGAGAAGCCAGGTCATGTCTCGGCAAGAGCCGGATTTTAAGGTAAGGGTTTCGTTGCAGTTTTGAACTCCCGGCTCGAGACGGATTTTGTATTCCAAAGATTGATGGACGATCTGGTTGAGGTGGACCAATTCATCGATCAGTCGAACAGGATTGGTAGAAAAAGTCTGTGCCGATAAAAGATTTCGACGGACGTTTTGTATCCATTGCTCAAAAGGGCCCTTGAGCGCTGTTTTTTCAAAGTAAAGAGCGAGCTGCCTTGTTAGGGCCGAAGAATAGGTGATGGGAAAATACGCGGCTTTTTCTTCGAGGAAAAAATCGAAGGGATTGGTGGGCGTCATGTCAGCAATCAGATCGACTTCGATACAAAGCTCGCGGGTTGAATCCGGCAGATTGAGTTGGGCGATGTGATTGCCGTAAGGATCTTGGATCCAGTTAATGAAATGATTCTCCGGTAAAATCTTCAGGCTGTAGCTTAAGATGGGAGTTTTATTGTGGACCGTGGGTTTTAGCCGAACGGTCTGTGTGGAGAGACGCACGGGGCGGTCATAAAGGTAACGGGTTTTATGATGAAGGGAAACATTGAGT